>NZ_BOMN01000013.1 GCF_016862215.1 Winogradskya humida | reverse complement strand
GGGCTGGGCTGGGCTGGGCTGGGCTGGGCTGGGCTGGGCTGAGCTGAGCTGAGCTGAGGGCTCGCGTTTTGGATGGCGCTTTCGTTTCGGGTGGGCGCTTGCGTTTCGGGCGGGCGGGCGCGGTGGTGGTGAGCGCGTTGTCAGGCGGTGTCGAGTTCGGCGATCGCGGCGCGGTGGTCGCTGCCGGGGGCGCGGACCACCCATGAACGTTCGGTGGCCATGCCGCGCTGCAGGATGTGGTCCGGCCGGATGAGAGGGATCCTGGACGGCCACGTGAAGCCGAAGCCTGAACCCGCCTCTTCCTGCGTGTCCTTCAGCGGCGCGAGCTCGCGGAACTCCCGGTCGGTGGTCGTCGTGTTCAGATCCCCGGCGAGCAGCAACCGCGGACTGTCATCGGCAGCCACGACCTTGGCGAGCGCGACGAGCGTCCGGTCCCGCGCGCTCGTCGCCGCCGGCCGGGCCGAGGCAAGGTGTGCGGCATAGATCCGCACGGGCCCGTCCGCAGTCGGCACCGTGACCCGCAACGCCCGCGTCCACCCGATCCCGATGTCGACGGGCGCGGCATCGGACAGCGGCACCTTGCTCCACACGCCGACCGTGCCGGACACGGTGTAATGAGGCCACACATGCTTGAGCGCCTTCGTAGCCGCAAGCTCGTTGACCCCGGTCAGCTCCTGCAGCACGAGGACGTCAGGATCCGTCGCCGTAACGGCCAGCAGAGTCTCCTCCGGCTCGACGTTACCCGCCCCGAGGTTCAGCGTCGCGACACGCAGATCGTGGTGATCGGCCCCCGACCTTGGCAGGAGCACCGGCCCGAACATGACCACCCACACCACACAAGGAACGAGGCACACCGCGAGCGTCCGCACCGACCTCCGAACCGCCGACACCGCGATCAGCACCGGAACCGCCACCCCGACCCACGGAAGTCCACTGTCGATGGCCGTACCCAGCCACCCCGGCACCAGCCGGTGCAGCCACAGCACACCGGCCACCCCGACAGCCAGCACAGCGGTAAGTGCACTTCCCGTTCGCCACCGCCGCTCCTTCACCACGAAAGCCTAACGAACCCCCTGTGCGCCTCGCCCGGGCCGCCTCGCCCGGGCCGCCTCGCCCGGGCCGCTTCACCCGGGCCGCTTCACCCAGGCCGCGCCGCACGCCCGGGCTTCTCACCCTGACAGCGCCGCACGCCCGGGCGCCTCACCCTGACAGCGCCGCATATCCGGGCCGCCTCGCCCTGGGGCGGCCTCATCCCGCTTGGTCATGTCGTGCGCCCGTGTCGCACCCGCGCTATGGCCAGAGTTCCTCCCGGGTCCACAGGTTGTTGCCGGTCGCGGTGTAGCGCAGGCGGGTGTGTTTGCGGGCCTTGTCGCCCTGCCAGAACTCGACCGTCTTCGCGTCGAGTGTGAAGAGGGTCCACTCCGGCACCACGTAGCCGGGTGTCGCCTCGATGGTGGCGAGTGCCTGTTTGGTCGCTGTCTCCAGGTCGTTACGGTCGGGGAGGGTCTGGCTCTGCTTGCCGAGGGAGGCCTCTGCCCGGGAACCCGCCGGCCGGGCCAGAAAATCGGCGGCGCTGTGCTCGGCCGGTTCGGGGGTGACCGGACCTCGTACCCGGATCTGGCGGGCCTGCAGCGGCCAGTAGAAGGTCAGCGCCGCCGTGGGGGTCGCGGCCAGGTCGCGGCCCTTGGGGCTGTCCGCGTGGGCGGCGAACTGCCAGCCCCGCGCGTCGAGGTTCTTCAGGATCAGCATCCGGGCGTCCGGTATGCCGTGCGAACCGATGGTCGACACGGTCATCGCGTGGGGCTCCCGGACCCCGGCGTCCAGCGCTGCCGCGAGCCACTCGACGAACAGTTCGCCGGGGCGCTCGGGCGCGCTGTCCACCTCGAACGAAGGGAGATCTCCACCGAAGACCGGGATGCCTCGTAGCAACTGTCTGATGTCTTTCACGGTGTCCTCGCTTGTTGTCACAGGAGCCCGGTCAGGGGCAGCAGGTCGGCAGGTGCGCCGGTCGTCCAGCCGTACTCGAGGATGGCGAGAGCGTCAGCCGCAGCGGCACCGGCAAGACTGGCCGGGCGTGCGCCGGGCACCACGATGACGCGGTCACCTTCTGCCACGACCGGGACGAGCCGTGTCACGCCGGGTGTCATCGGGACGTCACCGATCACGGGCAGCCGGAGAAGGGTGGAACCCCGGTTGCCCAGCACCGGATCTGAGGCGTCGGCGTGACCGGTGGTGGCCGGCCGGGTGGGTGAGCCCGCGTGCTCGATGGCGCAGCCGGTCATCGCGCGTAACAGCGGACGGAGCAGGGTCATGGCGGCGACCAGGCCCGCGAACGGGTTGCCCGGGAGCCCGACCAGCCATCGCCCGCCGGGCAGCGATGCGAGGACCTGCGGGTGCCCGGGGCGGCATGCCACCTGGTCGACCAGCAGACGTGCACCGATCTTGTCGAGGACCGGGCGCAGGTGATCTGCCCGGCCCGCCGAGGACGAGCCGCTGACCGCTATGACCTCGGCGTCCGCGGCCAGGAGCGACTCGGCGAGCAGGGCGGGATCGTCGCGCAGGATCCGGTGGTCGGTGACGTCTCCGCCCATCGCGGCGACGAGGGCCGTGACCATCGGGCCGAACACGTCCCGCACCTCGCCGGCGCCCGGAACGCCTGCCGGAACCACCTCATCGCCCGTGACGAGTAACCGCACCCGGGGCTTCCGGTAGACCGGGACCGTGTCGGCGCCACCCTGGGCGAGAAGGCCACAGGCCGCCGGCGTCAGGAGCCTTCCGGCCGGGACGAGCGGGTCGCCCAGCCGGGAATCCTCGCCGGCGCGCCGGATGTGCGTGCGTGTGCTGACCTGCCCCGACACTGTCCGGTGCGCGGCTCCGTCGACGATGCTCTGCTCGTAAGGGATCACCGCGTCGGCTCCTGCCGGCACGGCTGCTCCGGTCATGATCTCCACGCAGTGCCCGTGGACCAGGTCGGGGGCCCATGCTTCTCCACCGGCCATGACCCTGCCGTCGACGCTCCACGGGCCGGGGCCGGCAACCGCGTACCCGTCCATGGCTGCCGTGTCGAATCCAGGCAGGTCCATGCGCGCGGTGATGGCCGCTGCAGTCACCCGGCCTGCCGCATCACGGAGCGCGACGGTCTCAGGAGGCAGTGGGGCCGCGGCTGCGAAGGCGATCGAGACGGCCTCACGCCAGGGGGTTCCGGATACACGGTTGGCAGACATCTCCGCGAGTGTCACATCCATGCGGCGCTGCCGCCGAGCGGGCCTGCTCCCGCCGAGGCGCCCGAGCGCCCCCGAATGCCCCGCCGGTCTCACGAGCGTCCCCGCGCACGGGTGGTCCGTGACGTGGGACAGGACCCGCGTGCTCATGTCAGAACCCACCGGCGATCTCGCCTCAGAACCCACCGGCGATCTCATTTCAGCGCCCGCCGACGATGAGGCGCAGCGAACCGGTGAACTCCGGCTGGGTCCGCAGGTTTCCATGACGCGCGTCCCACGCCCCGGAGGCGAGATCTGCCCGGAGATCACCGACCGCGCGGGCGATCGCCGTTTCGTCGACAAATCCCCACGCGGACTGAGCGGCGCGGACCGCGGGGTCCAGGAGCTGCTCGGGGCGGCCGTAGTACGCCTCGGTGAACCCGTCCACGCAGTCGAGCGGTATGGGAACCTCGATGACGTCGGCGGGGCTCCCGATCGCGTCGGCGATGTCCGCGATCGCGGGATAGCGGCCGCGCTCCACCGCGATCAGCTCGGGTGCGTACTCCGCGAGCCAGAAACGGTCGAGGGCGTCGCCGTCGAAGGTCAGCACCACGACGCGGCCACGGGCAACCCGGCGTAGCTCGGCGAGGCCTCGGAGGGTGTCGGACCACTGATGCACGGTCACCGTCGCCATCGCGGCATCGAAGGAGTCGTCGTCGAACGGTAGTTGCTCTGCTGTCGCGTCCACGGCCGGTGCCGTGCCTGCCGGGCGTTGCGCACGCATCGTCGCTGACGGTTCGACGGCCAGCACGTAGCGGTCGCCGGGCTCGTAGGAGCCGGCCCCTGCGCCCACGTTGAGCACGGTGCGGGCGTCGCCCAGCGCGGTGTGGACCAGTGCGGCGACACGAGGGTCGGGCCGCCGCCTTGTGGCATATCCGTGGCCGCCGGTCTCGTAGTCGACATCGCCGCCGGGAACAGGCCTGCGAACGGGGGTATGGGTGCTGGTCACTTGGTCTCCTTGCGTCGGACGAGCCAGCGCATCACCTCGAGGGCGTGCGATGCCGGCTCCGCGATCGGGTGGAAGACGTGCTCGATGACGTCGTCGAGCACGATCAGGGTGAGGCGCAGGTAGAGCGTCATGTCTCCGGCGGTGAAGGTGGGCAACCCGATGGCGGCGGCCAGGCTCAGGCGAGGGTCCGGCACCAGTGGATACGGCAGGCGCAGCCGATGCACCAGCTCACGCTGATAGCCGGTCGACTGTGCGGACAGTCCGTAGACCCGGGCGGCGCCTGCCCGGAGCAGCTCGCTGTGGTGATCGCGGAACCAGGAAGCCTGCTCGGTGCTGCCCTGAGCACCCGGGATCTCACTCAGGCCGTTCGGCAGGTCGACGCCGGGCCGTCCGGTCAGCGGGTAGATGAAGATGACGGTGCGGCCACTACCCAGCGCGCCGAGATCCAGTGGCCGGCCGTCACTGCCGTAGAAGTGCAGCGACGGCATGCGGGTGCCGACGAGCTGCCCCGGGTCGCTGACGCCCGCGTCGCCGAGTTTGACGACCTGACTGGCAGCGGCGTCCAGGCGGGCGTCGAGCGCATCCCGCTGGGCGGTGAGGGTCCCGATCCGCTTCTGCAGCTCGGTGATCGCGCTGCGGTAGGTGGCCAGAGCCGCCGGGCACACGTCGGGCTCGGTGTTGCCGTCGGCCAGCGACTCCACGAACGGACGTGTCTCCTCGACGCTGAGACCGAGTGCTGTCAGCTCCCGGATCTGAGCGACCATCCGCTCGGCGATCGGTTCGTACTCCCGGTAGCCGTTGTGCAGCCGCCGGGGCACGACCAGGCCCGCCGCCTCGTAATAACGCAATGCGCGCACGGTCGTCCCGGTCCGTCGCGCCAGCTCTCCCACCCGCATGCCGACGACCATAAACCCGCACCTCAGGGTACGGGTCAAGGTGACGAGGCTCGCCTGTGGACAACGTTTTTTCGATCTCCGCCCGGTGCAAGACTTCCGCCATCGAAGTCGGAACCGGATACAGGAGCCAGCAATGATCACGATCGGGCGGCCGGAACGGGCACGGGCAGGCCAGGAACTTTCAGGCGACACCCTGGCGACGCTTGGCGGAACAGTCCGCGAGGTCGTGGCCGCCACCGCCGGATACAGGCGAGAATCCCCCGGTGCATCGGGCCAACGACTATTACGGCCATTCCGCCGTCCTGGCACGCTACTGCGGCGTGCCGGGCGAGCCGCCTCCCCGGATCCATGGCTACCTGCAGCACGGCTGGAACATCGGGGACGGGATGGCGGCCGACCACGAGTATGTCGCGGGGGTCCCGCTGTTCCTGTGGTCCGAGCGGGTCCGTCGCCGGGCCTGGTCCATGGGCCGGCGCGAGACCTACGTGGTGGGGGCGCCCTGGGCCTACCTGCTCCGGCTCCGGCCCGAGCCGCCGGCGGCCCCGGCGCGGGAGGGCACCATCTGGTATCCGTTTCACGGCTGGGAAGGCCAGCACGTGCGCGGCGATCATGCCCGGCTGATCGACCGGATCAAGCACACCGAGCCCGGTCCGGTCACGGTCTGCCTCTACTGGCAGGAGTTCTTTACGGCGGACGTGCGTCGGCGCTACGAACGCGCCGGTTTCCGGGTGATCTGTCACGGTTACCGTGGGAACGCGCACCAGGCGGGGGACCCGGATTTCCTCGACCGTCAGCTCACCGAGCTGCGGCAGCACCGGCGCGTTGCGTCCAACCGGCTCAGCAGCGCCGTCTGGTACGGGATTCTTGCGGGCTGTGAACCGGCCGTTTACGGCGATCCGATGGTTCTTGAGAACGAGGACCCTACGCACGGGGGACAGGCCAGGATCCGCCGGCAGTGGTCCGGGTTGCACGGCGAGCAGATCGACGTCGCAATTGCCTACACCGCCGCGGTGAACGAGCTCGGCGCCGATCGCATGGCGCCCCCGGCTGAGCTGCGGCAGCTGTTCCGGTGGACGCGGGCGGCGGCCAGGGCGAAGGAACACGCGCTGTGACCGGCAGAGCAATGCAACGAACATCGCAGGCAGACGACGACAAGGAGACATCAGTGGAGACCGCAGGCGTCCGGTTCGTCGGCGACGAGATGCTGGTCTGGTCGGACCTCGACGGCGCCCACGGGCCAGGCCCGGCCCGTGGCGCGGTGCTGGCGCCGTTCCTGGCCGCAGCCAGGGGTCGCACCCTGGTCGCCGGCCCGCACGCGGCTGAGCTTCTTGATGCCTTGCCGGAGGTGACGGTGCTGGTCCGAGGCGTGAAGGACGCCGAGCTTCTGGCAGGAAGGGAAGGCCGCACGGTGCTCTGCGGCAGCCCGGCGACGCTGAGCGCCGAGGGGACCTTCGACACGATCATCGCGCTCGCCGGGCTGGAGGTGCTGGATACCGCGGAGACCGACGGACTCACCTGGGCCGAGATACTCGCCATGCTCAAGAACGTGCTCGAACCCGGAGGTGTCCTCGTCGTCGGCGTCGAGAACCCATTGGGCGTGCACCGCCTGGCCGCGCCCCGCAGCCGCCGGACCGACGCCGAATGGACCCCGGTTCCTGACGAGACCCGTCCGGTGAACCCGGACGCCCTCCGGGCAGCAGCCGGGGCAGTGGGCCGCGTCTACTCCGTCTACCCCGGGCTGGAAGCGCCGGAGCTGATCCTCGACGGGAACGACCGGAGCGGCGTCGCTGAGTCGGCGCTGGCGCGGGCGTTCACGGGCACGGACGACATGACAGCCGACCCGGTGGAGCTGGCGATCGAGAGCCTGCGGTGCGGGGTCGGGCCGGTGCTCGCCCCGGGATGGATCGTGGTGGCGGCCCGTGACGAGGAGTCTCTGCCCGATATCAAGGTCGGCCCGCAGCGGGCGGTCTCCGGGCCGACCCTTGAGCGGTGCCTCGTCCACGCGGCGGCCAGGCAGGACCTGCCGGTGCTGCGGGCGCTGCTCGCAGACTGGCAGAGTGGCGAGAACGCGGGAGTCCCGGCGGACCAGATCATCAGCGGGCTGGGTGGGGCGCTCTCACCGCTGGTGGAGCCGGGCGATCCCGGGCAAGCGCTGCGTGCTCTCGCCGTCCGGCTGCTCCGGGGCGGATTTCCCCACCCGTGGCCCGCGGTCACCGGGGTGGACGACCTGACGCGGACCCTCGCCGGGATGGCGGGACGCGACATTGACCCTGCGTCCGGCGCCGGATCTGCCCCCGGCGATATCGACCCGGCATCTGGTGCCGGATTCGCCCCCGGCGACACCTACCCGGCATCTGGTGCCGGATCCCTACCCGGCGGCCTGGACGCACCGGAGCCGCGCCGCCTGCCGTTCGCGGAGCTCGTGGCCTACCGGGAACGCCTCACCCGGGAGCTCTCCGAGGTGCGAGCTCAGGCGGCGTTCTTCGAGACCGAGCTGACCGCGCGGGAGGCTGACCTGCGAGGCGCTCAGCGCATGGTGGAACTGCTCAGCGGGAAAGGTCCGGCACGGGCGGGGCAGGCGTTCGTGGGTGGCGTCCGCGCCGCCCGGCGGGTGCTGCGCCGGCGTGGCTGATGATGTCGTCGTACAGGGTTTCGAGGCGCGCGGTCTGGGCGGCGAGGTCGAAATGGGCCTCGACATGGGCGCGAGCCTGCCGGCCCATCCGCGCCCGCAGCTCCTCGTCGGTCAGCAGGCTGCGCAGGTGGGCGGCGAGCGCGTTCCGGTCGCCTTCGGCGCTCAGCAGGCCGGTTACACCGTGCGATACGGCTTCGGGGATGCCGCTGTGGCGGGTCGACACCACGGGGACGCCGAGTGCCTGCGCCTCCAGGATCGTCGTCGGAAGCCCCTCGGCGTCACCGTCCGCCGCGGTGCGCGACGGCGAGGCGAAGATCCTGGCACCGGCCATGCTCAGGCATGCGGTCGCATGGTCCTGGGCGCCGGCGAACGTGACGTCGACGCCTGAAGCCTCCACCTGTGCACGCAGAGCCGCCTCGCACGGACCATCGCCCACGATCAGCAGGCGGGGCGCCAGATCCTTGAGGGTGGCCGTCGCCGCGATCAGGTCGTCGAGCCCCTTCTTCTCGACGAGGCGCCCGACGAAGACGATGTCCCAGCGTTTCGGCCCGGCCTCGGGCGAGGGAGGAATGGCGACGCCGGTGTGGTGCACACGTATCTTCGCCGGATCCGCACCCAGCTCGATCGCCCTCTCCCGGACCGGTCCCGAGACAGCGAGGACGGCCGCCGCGCGCCGCAGGACAGTCCGGAGGTTGCGGCGGTGCCGGATACCCTTCAACCCCTTCGCGTACGGCTGGCGTGTCACGTCGTGCCCGTGCAATGTGACGATCAACGGCACCCCCAGAGCAGCGGCCGTCGCGCTGATCAGCCACCCGTCACCGCCGAAATGGGCGTGGACGAGATCCGGGCCCAGGTCACGCAGTGCCCGGAGCAGCCGGGGAGACCGGCCGATCAGCCGCAGCCGCAGGAAGCCCGGCGGGAACACGATGACGTCGTCCTCCCGCGCGAGCACGGAGGAGACGCGGAACGCGCCGAGGAAGCGGGACTCCCAGCGTGTGAGCGCCGCGGCCTGGGCGCGTACGAACGTCTCCGAGGCGGGCAGCATCGCGCTGCGCCAGACGACGACCCTGCTCATGCTCGGTTCTGCACCTTTCCGGTCACCGTCGGCCCAGCACCTTGTCCCGCAGCACGTGACGTACGTGCGGGGGGAGTGCCCAGATCTGCAGGTGGGTGAGGTAGTCGACGGCGCCGGGGCGGCCATGCCCCCTGGCTTCGGCGAGCAGTTCCCGGAAGACCGTCATGCTGCGGGTCGGCGCTGCCATCGAGCTCAGGACACTGAGCGTGAAGGCCGCGTAGGCCCGGGGCGTGAAGAGTTCCCTGCTGGCCCGCAACCAGGCGAGCTGGGATTCGTAGGGCATCTGCAGGCTGATGCGCTCGCGGTCCTCGTCCTGGTGCCAGATGACCAGTGCCTCGTCGGCCATGACCAGGCCCGTTCCGTCGGCGCGAATGGCCCGCAGCGTCCAGTCGAGCTCCTGCTGGCGGCGCAGCCCCACGGTGAAGGGCACCTCGCGCAGCAACTCCGTCGGCGCCAGGATGGTCGAGGTCTGGATGAAGCCCTCGCCGTGGAAGAGCCCCTTACGCACGGTGAAGTACTCGCTCAGGTGCTCGCCCTCGGCCGGCAGCCGGCGTGGCATGACGAACTCCGCCCGGGGTGTGCGGTTGAGCAGGCGCGTAGCCACGATCGGGCGCGGCACGTCGGCGTGGGTCGCGAGCGCGAGCTGGACGGCGAGTTTCTGCGGCAGCCACTCGTCGTCGTCGTCGAGCAACGCGACCCAGGGTGCACTGGCAGCCTGGACACCCATGTTCCGGGCGTTCGGCGCGCCCCCCTTCTCCGCCAGGGGGACCGCGCGGACGCGGGGGTCGCCGATCTCGGCGAGCGCTTTGGTGGTGACCTCATCAGGGCCGTCGATGACGACGACGACCTCAAGCTCCGGAACGGTCTGGGCGAGGACGCTGCGGACGGCACGGGTCAGCAGGTCCGGACGGTTGCGGGTCGGAATGA
This sequence comes from Winogradskya humida, assembly GCF_016862215.1. Lineage (GTDB taxonomy): Bacteria > Actinomycetota > Actinomycetes > Mycobacteriales > Micromonosporaceae > Actinoplanes > Actinoplanes humidus. The sequence continues at coordinate 293,270 of NZ_BOMN01000013.1, read as the reverse complement.
CCACGCTCACCTCGGCGGGGGTGTCCATGACGCGGCAACGGTAGGGGCCGCCGGCGACCGTTCTCTGAACAGCAGGCGGCGGTTGGCATGCGCGACGATAAATGTAAGGTCGCTCGAATTCAGGAGGCTCGTGCGTGCCCCCGGTCTCGGCAAGGGCAGCGTCACGGTCCGCGCGGATCTGGTGTCGTCGTCGGCGGACGGGCCTACCTGCTCAGGGGGACGCCCCGGGAGGGAATTCCGGCGAACTCGTGGATTTCGATCACTATCGGGTTTCCCGCACCGGTTTCACGGGCAAGGCGGCTCCGTGAAAGATCGGTTCCAGCTGCGCGAGCGGCTCGGCGTCGGCGGCACCGCCGTCGTCTGGCGCGCCTACGACGAAATTCTGGCGCGTGACGTAGCGGTAAAGGTGCTCTCCGCTGTCGCTGCCCCCGACCCGGCGCATCTCGAACGGATCCGCCTCGAGGCCCGGGCGGCGGCCGGGTTGCAGCATCCGCACATCGTGGAGATATACGACTACGGCGAGGTGCCGGGGCTGCCCGGTGAGCTACCGGTTCCGTACGTCGTGATGGAGCTGGTGGAGGGCCGGACCCTCACCGAGGTCCTCGCGGACGGACCCCTGCCCTGGAACGCGGCAGTGCTGATCGGTGCCCAGGTCGCTGCGGCCCTCGCCGCCGCGCACGCCAGCAACGTCGTCCATCGTGACGTCAAGCCCGGCAACATCATGGTGACCAGCGACGGCATCAAACTCGTCGATTTCGGAATCTCCGCCGCGGTCGGCTCAGCGGACGAGACCGGGGGCGAGCTCCTGGGCACACCGGCCTACCTGGCCCCCGAGCGGCTCGACGGCGGCCCGGTACGCCCCGCCACAGATGTGTACGGGCTCGGACTGCTGCTCTACCGCGCCCTCGCCGGACGTATGCCGTGGCAGGCCACAACCGTGACCGAGATGGTCAGGGCCCACCTCAACGCAGAGCCCGCACCCCTCCCCGCGATCAGTGGCCTTCCCCGGGTTGTCACCGATGTGCTGCGCCGCTGTCTCGCCAAGCTTCCCGACGACCGGCCCACGGCTGACGAGGTCGCACAGGTTCTGGGCGAAGCATGTGGTCTTCTGCCGCGGGTCCCACGCCAGCCTCCCCGGGGCTCGCGCAAGGGCTCGCCGCCCCGCTTCCGCCGGTGGAAGTCTCAGGACGCCTCCGCTGCGGTCGCGATGCCCCGGAGCACGTACGCGATGCATGCCAGATCCACCACCCAGGCGGTCTCCGTGGAGGCCACCGGCGGCGCCGGATCGACGACCACGGTCATGCCCGTTGCAGCCGCTGCATGCGCGCCATCACAGAGGGGGCATCTCGACGAGCTGGATGGCACTCGCGTTCTGAGGGAGCCGGACGGTTCGGGTCCGCACCGGACGCGCGTGTTGCCCGATGCTGAGGCATCCGGTTCGTATGGGACGCATGCGCTGATAGAAGCTGGCCAGCAGAAGCTTTCCGCGATTCCGGCGAAAGCGGCATCCGTTGACCGCGGCGGGCCGGGCGGCCCAGGTCGACACGGTGGGTCGGGCTGGAGACGCGGGTTGGGTGGGCACGCCGGCCCGGGTGGGCACGCCGGCCCGGGTGGGCACGCCGGCCCGGGTGGGCACGCCGGCCGCGGCGGCCTGCGACAGCACGTCGGCTTGGGCGGGCGCGGCGGCCTGCGACAGCACGCCGGCCTGGGTGGGCGCGGCGGCTCGGGACAGCATGTCGGCCTGGGTGGGCATGGCGGCTCGGACGAGCGTGGCGGGGGCCGGTTGCGGGCGGGTTCGGTTCGGCGGGTGGCTGTGGGTGCGGCTGCTGCGAGTTTGGCGCTGGCTGCGGCGCTTTTGTTTGTGCCGTTGGCGAGTTCTGCGGCGGTGGGTGGGGGTGGCCAGGGTGGAACGGTGGGCGAGCTCGGGTCGGTAGGTCGTGCCGGGCGGGTGGACGGGGCGGGCGACGCCAGCTCATGGGTCCAGGAGCCTCGGTCGGCTGCTTGAACAAAATTGGCCGGCCTTCGGTCGGTTGGTTGAACGAATGTGGCCGGCCCTCGGGTCGGTTGCTTGAACGGATTTGGCTGGGACCCGGTCGGCTGCTTTGAACGGATTTGGCCGGCCCCGGTTGGCTGCTTGAACGGATCTGGCCGGCCCGGGTCCGTTGCTTGAACGAATGTGGCCGGCCCCGGTCGGCTGCGCCATGGTGCCCGACGGCGAGATCACCACGGAGGCGTTTGACGCCGACCCGATCCGCTGCTTGAACGAATGTGGCCGGGTGGAGGCGGCGGGGTGGGGGTGCCTCGGGGCTGCTCGTGGGGACTTTTGTTGGGGGTTGCGGAAAGTTCCTTCTCGCGATGGGGAAAGTTTCTATCGATCGAGGGTTTTCTTTTTCCTGGGGGCTGGGTTAGCGTCGCTTCACGTAACACAGGGGACACAAAGTGTTACGTGACTGTGGACCCCGGGAGGATGCTGTATGCGTACCGGAATCTGGTTCATCGGGGCTCGGGGGTCTGTTGCCGTTACCGCGACGGTGGGGGCGGCGGCGTTGCGGGCTCGGTTGGCGGAGCCGGCTGGGTGTGTCACCGAGCTTCCTCAGATGCGGGGGCCCGCGTTCTCCGGGTGGTCCGACGTTGTTATCGGCGGGCATGATGTGGTCACGTTGCCGCTGGTCAAGAAGGCTGACGCGCTTGCCGCCGCCGGGGTGGTGCCCGGACGACTCGTTGCGGCGCTGGGTGGGGAGCTGGCCGGGATCGAGCGGGAGCTGCGGCCGCTTCCGGGTGGTGCCAGTCAGGCTGACGTCGCAGCGCTGATCGGTGCTGATCTGCGGAGCTTTCGTGAACGGCACTCACTCGACCGTGTGGTGGTGGTTGATGTCGCCACGACGGAGCCGATCCTTGAACCGCACCCCGCGCACGCCACGCTCGAGGCGCTGGAAGCGGCTCTGAGCGGCTCGGAGTGCGTGATCCCGGCGAGTGCGCTGGCTGCGTACGCTGCGTTTCGGGCCGGTTGTTCCTTTGTGGACTTTACGCCGTCGACCGGGGCGCGGATACCGGCGCTGGACGAGTTGGCGCGGCGGGAAGGGATTCCCTATGCGGGTAATGACGGGAAGACCGGGGAGACGCTGGTCAAGTCCGTGCTCGCGCCGATGTTCGCGCTGCGGCATCTGCGGGTGACGAGCTGGTCGGGGATCAACCTGCTCGGCGGGGGCGACGGGGCGAACCTTGCCGATCCGGCTGCGAACGCGGCGAAGGTGGCCAGCAAGCAGCGGGTGCTCGGGGACGCGCTCGGGTACGAACCCGAGGGGACCAGCCGGATCGACTACGTCGCGGAGATCGGGGACTTCAAGACGGCGTGGGATCTGGTGACCTTTTCCGGGTTCCTGGGCACCGCGATGCGGATGGAGTTCACCTGGCACGGATGTGACTCCGCCCTGGCAGCCCCGCTCGTGCTCGACCTGGCCCGGCTCACCGCCGCCGCCCATCACGCCGGGCGCGCAGGGGCGCTGCCGGAACTTGGGTTCTTCTTCAAGGACCCGCTCGGTGACGGGCCGTCCGCCCTCTCCGACCAGTACGCCGCCCTCGCGACGTTCGTAGCGGCCCTCCACGAAGCGGCCGTGAGTAAGACGGCCGCGCCCGAAGCCGCTGTGAGCGAGCCGGCCCCGCATAAAGCTGCGATAAGCGAGGCGGCCCTGCACGGAGCAGCCGTGAGTAAGCCGGCTCCACATGAAGCGCGGGTGAGTAAGGCAGCGCCGCATGGAACGGCGGTGAGCGAGGCGGCTCCACATGAAGCGGCCAGAGCCAGAGCGGGTGAGCGGGAGGTAGTCCGGGGCCAGGGTCGGCTGAGTGATTCCGGGCCGCGCGAATGAGTGCCGTGAAGGCGCGATTGCGGGCGCTGGCTGAGTTGGTTCGGGCGCCGGCGGCGTTGTCGGTGCCGGGGGATGTGGTGGCTGGGGCGGCGGCGGCTGGGGTGGTGGGGCGGGGTAGTGCTGGGCTTGCTTCTGCTTCCGTTCTTCTTTACTGGGCCGGGATGGCGGCGAACGACTGGGCGGACCGGGAGCTTGACGCCGTGGAACGTCCCGAGCGGCCGATTCCCTCCGGGCGGATCTCTTCGAGTGCGGCGCTGGGGGTTGCCGTGGGGCTCACCGTGGCTGGGCTGGCAGTTGCGGGACGGGCCGGGGGTGGGCGCGCACTGTCGGTCGCGGGGCCGCTTGCTGCCGCGGTCTGGGCCTATGACCTGCGGTTGAAGAATACCGCGGCCGGGCCGGTGGGCATGGCCGCGTGCCGCGCACTCGATGTGCTGCTCGGGGCGAGCCCCGGTCGCACCGTACGCGCATTGCCCGCCGCCGCAGCGATAGCAGTCCATACGTACACCGTTACGAGCTTGTCCCGCCGTGAGGTGTCGGGGAGCGTTCCGGCCGCCCTGCCCGCGGCGACGCTCGCCACCACGGCGGGGATCACGGTTGCGGCGACGGCCAGGGGTGGCGCTGTGACAGCGATGCTGGCGGGGGAGTACGCCACCACCTACGGTCGCGCTCAGCTCCGGCTCTTCACCGATCCGTCCGCGCCCCGGGTCCGGGCGGCTGTCGGGGCGGGCATCACCGCGTTGCCCGCGCTCCAGGGAGCCCTGATCGCCCGCTCGGGCCGGACCTTCACCGCCCTTGCCGTAGCCGCCGCAGCCCCCGCCGGCCGGCTCCTCGCCCGCAAGATCTCCCCGACATGACCGCGGGTGGAGAAGGGCCGGCCGCAGTCGTCCGGGAGAGTGGAGTGGCGCCTGGGGAGGGCGGCGGGCTGCGGTTCGGGTACGGGACGAATGGGTTCGCCAATCATCGGCTGCGGGATGCGCTGGCGGTGATCGCTGACCTCGGGTACGCGGGAGTGGCGGTGACGCTTGACCACGATCATCTGGATCCGTACCGGGCGGGGCTGGGCCGGGAGGTCGCTCAGGTCGCCGATTTCCTGCGGGAGCGGGAGCTCGGCGTCGTCATCGAGACGGGGGCCCGGTTCCTGCTGGATCCCTGGCGTAAGCATGCACCGACTCTCCTGCACGACGATCGTGAGCACCGGCTGGAGTTTCTGCGGCGGGCGGTGGCGATCGGGGCGGATCTGGGTGCCGAGGCTGTTTCGTTCTGGTCCGGGATTGTGCCGGGCGGGGTTGATGAGCGTACGGCGTGGGAGCGGCTGGTCGACGGATGTGCGGAGATCACGGCGGTTGCGGGCGCTGCCGGCGTACCTGTGGGGTTTGAGCCTGAGCCGGGGATGCTCGTTGCGGATCTGGCGGGGTGGCGCAGGTTGCGGGAGGCGATGGGGGCGCCGGACGGATTCGGGTTGACGCTGGATATCGGGCATTGCCGGGCGAACGAGCCGGAGCCGGTGGCCGATTGTGTCGCTGCTGCCGCGCCTTATCTGGTCAACGTGCAGATTGACGATATGCGGCGCGGGGTGCACGAGCATCTGGAGTTCGGGACCGGTGAGATCGAGTTCCCGCCGGTGCTGCGGGCGTTGCGCGACGGCGGTTATCGGGGGCTGGTCGCGGTGGAGTTGCCGCGGCATTCCCACGCTGCTCCGACGATTGCCCGCGATTCGCTGGCATTTCTGCGCGGCGCCGAGAAGGAGGGCTGGTGATGACTCCCGAAACGCTGCGGACTCTGCTCGGGGGCGTGCCGGAGAACGGCTGGTTCGCCGAGGCCGAGGCCAGGGTGCGCGCCGATCCGGATGCCATCGGACAGCTTTTCGCCCGGGCCGGGCGGATGCTCGGGCGCCGGCCGTTGCCGGATCATCCGTCGTGGACCGCGGGCCAGGCCGGCCGGGTTCTCCTGCTGCTGGCATTGACAGGTGAGCCGCTGGAAGGCCGGGCGCCTGAGGGGGCGGCGTCGACGGTGACCGTGCGGGGGCGGGTTGCTGAGCTCTATTGGCGGGGCGACCCCGCTGAACGGCTGGCGGTGCTGCACGCGCTGGAGCATCTGGGCCTCGGGGAAGCGGGCGTTCCGCTCATCGAGGACGCCCTGCGGACCAACGACAAACGCCTTGTCGCCGCTGCTCTCGGGCCTTGTGCCGCTCTTCTTGACGATGCGGTGTGGCGGCAGGGAGTGGTGAAGTGCGTGTTCATGGAAGTGCCGCTGAGCGTTGTCGACCGGCTCGGGGAACGGGCCGACCAACCGCTCGCGGAGATGCTCGGCGGTCTGGCCAGGGAGCGGGCCGCGGCGGGGCGGCGGATGCCGGGTGACGCACTTGCCCTGCTCAATCGCCAGTCGCTGGCAAAGGGATGGAAGGCCAAGGAGGGCTGATGCGCGTTTTTGATCCGCACATCCACATGACCTCTCGTACGACCGATGATTATCGGCGGATGGCGGCTGCCGGGGTGCGCTCGGTGGTGGAGCCGGCGTTCTGGCTCGGGCAGCCGCGGACGAATCCCGGGTCGTTCGGTGACTATTTCGATTCGCTGCTGGGGTGGGAGCCGTACCGGGCTTCGCAGTACGGGGTGCGGCATCATGCGACGCTCGCGCTGAATCCCAAGGAGGCCAACGATCCGCGCTGCAAGGGTGTGCTGGATCTGCTTCCGCGCTACCTGGAGAAGGACGGGGTCGTCGCGGTCGGGGAGATCGGGTACGACTCGATGACACCCGCGGAGGACGAGGCTTTCGCCGCGCAGCTGGACCTGGCGCGGGAGTTCGGGTTGCCGGCGCTGGTCCACACGCCGCACCGGGACAAGGCTGCGGGGACGCGGCGGACGCTCGATGTGGTTGCGGCGTCGGGGATCGAGCCCGGACGGGTTGCCGTCGATCATCTCAACGAGGTGACCGTGGCGGTGGTGAAGGACAGCGGGTGCTGGACGGGGTTCTCCATCTATCCGGAGACGAAGATGTCGCCGCCGAGAATGGTGGCGATTCTTCAGGAGTACGGCATCGAGCGGGTGCTGGTGAATTCCGCGGCGGACTGGGGGCATTCCGATCCGTTGCTGACCGTGGCGACCGGGGAGGCGATGCTCGATGCCGGGTTCAGCGCCGATGACGTCGACAAGGTGTTGTGGCGCAATCCGATCGAGTTCTACGCACAGTCGGGGCGCCTTGATCTGTCCGAGTTGCCGGAGCCGGAGGCCACGTTCGCGGGGAGTTCGGTCAAGCGGGGTGGTAGCTGATGCGGTTGCGGCATCCGGATGGTCAGGTCGTGCATCTTTCCTACTGCACGAACGTGCATGCCGCCGAGGATCTGGCGGGCATTCTCGAGCAGCTCGACACGTACGCCGTACCGATCAGGGAACGTCTCGGGGCCGATGTTCTGGGTCTGGGATTGTGGCTGGCCGCTCCGGTCGCCGCGGGGCTCGCCTCGGACGGGGCCGCGCGGCAGCGGTTGCGCAGTGCGCTGACGGCGCGGGGGCTCGAGGTGGTGACCCTGAACGGGTTCCCCTATCAGTCCTTCCAGGCGCCCGTGGTGAAGTACGCGGTGTACCAGCCGGATTGGACGACGCCGCAGCGGTTGGCGTACACGATGGATCTGGCTAAGATTTTGACTGATCTGTTGCCTGCGGATGCCGTGCGGGGATCGGTGTCGACCCTGCCGCTGGCCTGGCGTGATCCGTGGGACGCGGCGCGGGCGTCGGCGTGCCGTCGGGCTCTCGACGAGCTGGCCCGGCAGTTGCACCAGCTGCCGCGGCCGGTGCGGGTGGCGTTCGAGCCGGAGCCGGGATGCATCGTCGAGACGACCGCGGAGGCCGTCGCGCTGCTCGGTGAGGCCGACACCGACGTGCTGGGCGTGTGCCTCGACCTGGCCCATCTCGCCTGCGCGTGGGAGGAGCCCGCCGAGGCGGTGGGCCGGTTGCGCGAGGCCGGCATCCCGATCGTGAAGACCCAGATCTCCGCGGCGCTGGTGAGCGAGGATCCGCACCGCGACGCGGTGGTGCTGAGCCAATACGCCGAGCGCCGGTTCCTGCATCAGACCCGGGGGCCGCACGGCCTGTCGGCCGACGATCTGGACGAAGCCTTGTGTACGCCCGGAGCGGACGAACAGCCGTGGCGAATCCATTACCACGTGCCGCTGCACCAGCCACCCGTTCCCCCGCTGCGCACCACCGTCGGGGTCCTGGCCGACGCGTTACGGGAAATCGCCGGCGGTGACACGGCGCTGTGCGACCACTTCGACGTGGAGACGTACACGTGGAATGTCCTGCCGCCCGCCTCGCGGCCGGACGGACCCGCTGAGCTTGCCAACGGGATCGCGTCCGAGCTGTTCTTCGCCCGCGCGCAGCTCACCGCGCTGGGTCTCGCCGTCACGCAGGGGGTGCCGTCATGAAGCCGGTGGTGGTGCTCGACGTCGTCGGCCTGACGCCGCGGCTGCTGCAGCACATGCCGCGGTTGTCGCGTCTCGGCGGGTTCCGGGCCTCGCTGGGCACGGTGCTGCCCGCGGTGACGTGCTCGGTGCAGTCCACGTTCCTGACCGGGGTGCTGCCCGCCGAGCACGGGATCGTCGGCAACGGCTGGTATTTCCGCGAGCTGGGGGAGGTCTTTCTCTGGCGCCAGCACAACGCGCTGGTCGGCGGGGAGAAACTGTGGGATGCGGCCCGGGCGGTCCGGCCCGGCTACACGGTGGCCAACATCTGCTGGTGGTACGCCATGGGCGCGGCCGTCGACTGGACGGTCACCCCACGGCCGATCTACCACGCGGACGGGCGCAAGGACCCGGACTGCTACACGTACCCACCGTCTCTGCATGATGAACTGGTCTCCCGGCTCGGGCCGTTCCCGCTGTTCAGTTACTGGGGCGCGAACGCGGGGATGCCGTCCTCGGAGTGGATCTGCCGGGCAGCCGTGCAGATCATGCAGGACCACAACCCCGATCTCACCCTCGTGTACGTTCCCCACCTCGACTACGACCTGCAGCGCCACGGCCCGTCAGGTCCCGAGGCCGTGGCGGCCGCCACGGCGCTGGACGTTGTCCTCGCTCCGGTGCTGGACGCGGCCGCCGCTCGTGACGCGACCGTTGTCGTTCTGTCGGAGTACGGGATCACGGATGTCAGCCGGCCGGTGGACATCAACCGTGCCCTGCGGCGGTCGGGTCATCTGGAGGTCTACACGCAGGCGGGGATGGAGTACCTCGATCCGTGGGTCTCGCGGGCGTTCGCCGTGGCTGATCACCAGATTGCACACGTCTACGTTCGCGATAAAACGGATATTCCGGAAATCGCCAAACTGTGCGCTGACCTGCCCGGCGTGGAATCCGTCCTGGACAAGTCGGACCAGGGCGGGCTCGGCCATGAGCGGTCGGGGGACCTCGTCCTGATCGCCGAGCCGGACGCCTGGTTCACGTACTACTACTGGCTCGACGACGCTCGCGCACCCGACTTCGCGCGCCTTGTGGAGATCCACCGCAAACCGGGCTACGACCCCGCGGAACTCTTCTTCGACCCGGCCGGGCCCGGCGCGGCCAAGGGGCGTGCCGGTCTCGCCCTGCTCCGCAAGAAGATCGGCCTGCGCTACACGATGAACGTCGTCGGCCTCGACGCCGGTGCCGCAGCGGTCCGTGGCTCGCACGGCCGCCTCCCGGCCGACCCCCTCGACGCACCCGTCCTGCTCTGCACCGACGCGGCCGCCGCCCGCGACTCGTTCGCTGCGACCGACGTGAAAGACCTGCTCCTGCGGCTGGCGGACCTCGCATGACCGATTGCACCGAGCTACGCCGCCCGTCAGCGGCGGACGGCCGTGAGGGTGAGGGCCATGAGGGCATGCGTAAGGAGAGCACAGCATGACCGATTGCACCGAGCTACGCCGCCCGTCAGCGGCGGACGGCCGTGAGGGTGAGGGCCATGAGGGCATGCGTAGGGAGAGCACAGCATGACGGTCGAGATCGCGCCGGAGACCGACGCGGCGGGGCTGGCGCGGAGATGCGAGGCGGCACTCATCGCGTACCTGGACAAACAGCGACCGCACTGGCCTGACGGCACCCCGCGGGGTGTTCTGGACGCCGTGCGCCGCTTCGTGCTCGCCGACGGCAAACGCCTGCGCCCGATGTTCTGCTACTGGGGCTGGCGCGGCGCGGGCCGCCCCGACGGCCAGCAGATCGTCACCGCCGCGGCCGCCCTCGAACTCTTCCACGCCTTCGCCCTCATCCACGACGACATCATGGACGGCAGCAACCTGCGCCGCGGCCACCCGACCGTCCACCGCCACTTCGCCGACGTCCACACCCGCCACTCCTGGAAAGGCGAAGCCGTCCGTTACGGCAACAGCGCCGCCCTGCTCTGCGGCGACCTCTGCGCGGCGTGGGCGGATCACCTGTTCCACGAGTCCGGCCTGCCCATCGAGGGTATCCACCGCGGCTACAAACTCTTCACCGTCATGCGCACCGAAGTCATCGCCGGCCAGTACCTCGACCTGGTCTCCGGCGTCGGCGACGGCTCGGTGGCAGGCGCCCTCACCGTGATCCGCATGAAAGCCGCCCGCTACACCGTCACCCGCCCCCTGCAGATCGGCGCGGCCCTCGCGGACGCCGGCCCGGCCCTGCACACCGCCCTCCAAGCCTTCGGCGACCCCCTCGGCGACGCCTTCCAGCTACGCGACGACGTCCTCGGCGTCTTCGGCGACCCCGCCCGGACCGGCAAACCGGTCATCGACGACCTCCGCGAGGGCAAACCCACCGTCATGGTGGCCATGGCCCGGGACCGAGCTTCGCGTACGCAGGCCGCCCGCATCCGCGAACTCTTCGGCACAGCGTCCCTCGATGACGCCGGCGCCGCGGAGCTCCGCGACATCATCACCGTCACGGGCGCCCGGGAGGACATCGAGGACCTCATCCGCCGCCGGGCCGCCGAGTCGACCGCTGCGCTGGCCGAGGCGCCGCTCACCGACGAGGCCCGTGCGGCCCTGACCGAGCTGGCCTCGTCGGTCATCGCCCGCGACCACTGAAGCAGGAGTTCTGAGCGGGCGGCTGCTCACCGGGCGCTAACCGGTCGGTGTCCACCAGTTACGCCATGACAAAGCAGTACTAGGAAAGCCAGTGGCGTTTGCGTCTGTCGATCGTGAAACTGATGTGGCCCACGGGATCGGTGATGACTACATCGTTGTCGTGAATGTGATTTCTGACGTGCGCCGAACTCTGCTCTCCTGCCCGGTCCCGGCCACGAAAGTGCAGGAAGACGCTGACGATCGCGACGGCGAGGGCCAGGAGGAACCCACCGACGCTTGCGAATTTGTCCGAGCGATCAAGGCCCTGCAGAGCGAAGAAGACGCCCGAGCCGGCCAGCAGGGCCACAGCAACGACGGCGGCGATCCACTTCATCGGCCTGTCCCTCCCTGAGGAAAGACCCGCGTCGGGTATCCCGGCTGTGATTGCCTGGTCCGGGCGGCCCCGGGCGTGTGGCTAGCCAGCTCGTCCAGCCGTGCGCGCACGGTCGCCCGCTTCTGCTCGGCCAGGCGGGCCTGCTCCGCCACCTGGGTCTGCACCGCCGCTTGGGCCCGCCGCGCCGGGTCGGCCTGCCGCGCCTGGTCGATCTGTCCGGCCCGTTCGGTGGCTCGCGCCGCACGCGTCTCCCGCAGGCAACGGTGGAAACGCGCGAGGTTGCCGTCCCGGGTGCGGCCGCGATCGACCTCGCTGATGCGGGTCAAGTGGTTCCCGGCGCCGATCATCACGGCGGCGGCGAGGTCGACCTTGGTGCCGCGGAATTGCTGTCGCACCATGGTGTCCCCGTCGGTTCGGCCGGTGTGCCGCAGGAGGGTGTCGTCCCCGATCTCGCGCAGGGCCTTCAGGATCGGCTGCTGCATGGCCTCGCGGTCCCGCCGGTCGTTGCTCGCGGGACCCCGTCCGGCCAGAGCCCAGATCAGGTCCTCGCGCTCCAGCAACAACTCGGCCAGTGGCACGTTCACCTGCCGTAAGTGATAACGGGTGGTGCCGTGCAGGTCCGTGCCGTCACCGGCGATCACGACATCGCACTCGGCGACCTCGGTACGGGTCCGCTCCGAGAGCTTCTGCCGATAACGCTGTTGACCCGGCTCGGGCATGTTCGCCGCCGTGATCCGCTTGAGGTGCTTCCGGAGAGCTCTGACCGACTGCTCGGAGGGGTTGTCCAGCACCTCCGCCAGTGCCTCGAGCGCGCCTCGGTCGTCGTAGATGCTTGACGCCTCCACCGACAGCCGGTCGATGCGATAGCGGTCCGTCGCCTCGAACTCGCAGTGGTCGGCGATGACCACGGTCCCGGCTCGGCGGGCATCTACGTAATTGGCGTTGAAGCGGCCCCATTTGCGCTCCGCATCGACTGCACCGTGCGATGGGGACGCCACCTCGAGCCAGCGCGGGCCGCGTGCCCGCTCGGTCAGATCCTCGACGTCGGTTCCCAGGAGACCCGCGATACTGTCGAGCCCGGCTTGCATCCGCTCGTGCTGCCCCTCGTGCAGCACACCCAGAGATTCGAGGACGTCCAGCTCCCGGGCCAGGGCGCGACCGGCGGTGAGCAGCCGGACCGCCTGCACCGGCTGAGGCTCACCGCCACGGGCCACAGTGCGGGACTCGGTCAGTTGATCTCTCAGGCGGGTCGCAGCCCCGTGCACTCGATCGAGCCGGTCCTTCTCGGCGATCGCACAGATCTGGCCGGCCGAGCTGATCGCGTTCTGCCACATCGGCGCGTAGCGGGCCTCGGTCTCCAGGGCCGTCGGCTCCGGCACGGACAGTTGCTCGCGAATCGGCGGCTGCGTCGCCTCTGTGGGCATCGTCGCCTCCGGGGGGCGATCAACGTCCTGTGGGAAGGGAAAAGGTGCGACGAGGCCCGGACCCGAGGTGGGCGGTCGCACCCGCCCGGGCAGAGCCGATGGCATTTGCGCGGGCAGGGCCGGCCGGGGGTACTGCTCGGGGAAACGTGGCATGAACATGGTCGGCACCTCCGCCGGATCCACAGTTTTGCCCGAAGCATGACACGCGCAGCGTTTCACCGGGTACCTCGACGGGCACTGTTCAGCATGCGCTGAACAGGGCCCGTCGCCGGTTTCAGGGGGCCGGCACCGCCGCGGTCACCTCGATCTCGAGCACCGCCCCGGTCAGGAAGAGTCGCCCGACCTCGACGGTGGTACTGGCCGGCGGGGGAGTCGCGGTGAAGAGCCGATTCCGAACCTTTGCGTACGCCGGCAGGTCGTCAAGGTCCGTCATGAACGTCCGGATATGCAGTACGCCGTGCAGCTCGGTGCCGTGCGCAGCTAGTAGTTGTGCGATCAGGTCAAAGATCTGCTCCGCCTGGGCTCCCGCGTCCCCGGGTGCGATGATCGCGCCGGTGTCGTCGACGGCTACTTGACCGGAGAGCATGAGCAGTGCCCCGCCGCCGGGCATGTCGACGCGCGCCACGTGCGCGAAGCGATCCCCGAACGGCGCGGCCACGCCAGCCGGATTGTCCAAATCGGTTTTCACTCGGTCTCCCCGGTCTCGGTGGTGAGGGTTGCGATGTCGGCTGCGGGGTTCAGGGCTGAGCGCAGGGCGTTGGCCGTCGCGGCCAGGAGCGGGGCGGAGGGGAGTGCCGTGAGGGCGAGTGCGGTGTCCTTGGCGGCCAGGGCGAGGGGGAAGTCGGCGCCGGTTGCCCGGGCTCGGGGGACCGCGGCGGCTAGGGCGCTGGAGCCGAGGACGTCCCAGGCTGTTTCCCGGTCGACTCCCACGGCTGCCGCGAGCGCCATGACGTCGGCGAGAGCCGCTATCCCGGTCACCAGTGCGGCATTGAGCACAAGCTTCACGGCCGACCCTGCCCCCACCCCGCCACAACGCCGAACCTCCCCAAGCTCAGCCAGCACCACCTGAGCCTCGCCGCCCAGGCCGGGACCGTCCTCGCCGCCCAGGCCCGATCTGTCCTCGCCGAGCAGGATGGTGAGCGAGCCTGACTCGGCGGCGGGGACGCTGCCTTTGACCGGGGCGTCCCACAGCGGGACCGGGCAGCGGGCGGCCAGTGCGCGCACCTCGTCCGGCGAGATCGTGGACATCTGCAGGACGACGCTGCCCGGTCGCAGGCCCGGTGCGGCGTCACGCAGGACCTCGTCGGCCGCGGCCGCGTCCGTCACCATCACGATGACCACCTGGGCATCGCGGACCGCGTCGGCCGGGGACGTGGCGTTGTGGACCCCCGATCTGTTCCACACCGTCACATCGTGGCCGCGGGTGGTGAGGCGGCGGGTGATGGCGGTGCCCATCCGGCCCGCGCCGAGTACGGCTACCGAGATCATGCGGCGACGGTAGCGAGCGCGGCTGCTATGCCACCAGCGAATGTTCTGCATGGATGACATGCGTGACTAGCATGCGTACGGTGCAGACTGACTCGTTGGATGTGTTTCGGACCGTGGCTCGGACGGGGTCGATCACCGCGGCTGCGCGGGCGCTCGGGTTCACGCAGTCGGCGGTGTCGCGGCAGATCGCAGTGCTGGAGGGCGAGGTCGGGGAGCGGTTGTTCGAGCGGGTGGCGCGTGGGGTGGTGCTGACCGATGCGGGAAACAGTCTGCTGCCGCATGCGAACGCCGTGCTGGACCGGCTGGCGACCGCGCGGGCCGATCTTGCCGCGTTGCGGGGGCTGGGTGGTGGGCGGGTGCGGGTCGGGGCGTTTCCCACGGCGGTGGCGGCGCTCGTGCCCCGGGCTCTGGCGGCTCTGCTCCGGGCGTACCCGAAGGTTGAGGTGCAGTTGATCGAAGGCCGGACGCCCGCGTTGCTGGAGCGGTTGCAGTCGGGTGACGCCGATGTTGTGGTGATCAGCGGGCCGGCGCCGGCCTCCACGCGCCTGACCCTGCGCCACCTGCTCGATGAGGAGCTTCTGGTCGCGGTCCCGGCCGGGCATCGGCTTGCCGGGCGTAGGACCGTGCGGCTCGCGGAGCTGAGCGACGAGGCCTTCATCGCCGGCTCGGCCACCGCGGAGGACGAACTGCTGCGCGCGACCCTGCCCGCCGGCTTCCGGCCCCGGACCGGCATCGTCGCCGCGGAATGGACGGGCAAACTAGGGTGCGTCGCCGCCGGTCTGGGGGTCGCTCTGGTCCCCGCTCTGGCGCTGCGCGCCCGTCCCGGCGACATCTCACTGCTGCGGATCCACCGCGATGATGCATCAGTACGCCGGGTGTACGCCGCCACGACGAGAACACCATCCCCGCCCGTAGCCGCAGTGCTGGACCATCTGTCCGAAACAGCCCAGCAACTCGCCCGCTGAGGAGCCGTCATGCCGTACGGAATCGTCCTGCTCCCCGACCCCGCGACCAGCGCGACCCTCGCCGCCCTCGCCCGGACGATCGGCGCCGCCGCGGGCCCGCTCAACCTGGCCGGCCCGAAGGCCCCGCCGCACGTCTCGATCCTGCACATCGACACCGAGGACCGCGCCCCGCTCGACGCCTGGGTCCGCGCCCACCCCGGCCCGCTCACGGTGAAGATCATCGGGTTGTTGTTCGCCGATGTCCCGGCGGGCGACTACTACGTGCCCACCGGTGGCAGCTATTTTGGGCTGGAGATCGTCCGCCGGCCCGACCTGGACGCCCTGCACAGCAGCGCCCTGGACCTGCCGGCCGGCCCACCGCTCGGCAACGTCGGCCCGGACTTCCGGCCGCACATCACCCTCGGCATGGTCTCGGGCGCGCTCCACCTGCCGGACCTGGCCACGGTCCCCGCGGGGGAGCTGACGCTGACCCCGGCGGTCGGGCGCATCGGCCCGTTCGGCAGCTTCCCCGACCTCGGGGTTTAGTGATCGCGCTGCGTGCCGGTGTCGTTGCGTACACCTCGGCCGTCGAGATTGGTCCGTATGCCGGAGTCTCTGGAGGCTGTCGCGGGCAGCCCGTGGGTGCTCGTCCTCGTCCTCGTCGTGTCGGGGCTGGACGCCGTCCTGCCCTTCATGCCCAGCGAGTCGACCGTCGTCGCGACCGGTGTCATGGCAGCGGCAACCGGCCGGCCCCACCTGGCGGCGCTGATCGCCGCCGCGGCCGCCGGTGCGTACGCGGGGGACTGGTGCGCCTACGCGATCGGCCGCCGTAGCACCGCCGCCGTGACCACCCGGCTGGGGCGTCGCCGGCGTTCCCAGCAGCTGCACGAGTGGGCCCGGCGCCTGCTCCACAGCCGCGGCGGGTTGGTCATCGTCTTCGCCCGATACGTCCCCGGTGGGCGCTCCACCACCGCGTTCGCCGCGGGAGTGGTCGGGTATCCGGTTGCCCGGTTTCGCTGGTACACAGCGCTTGCGGTGTCGCTGTGGGCGTGCGAGGCGGCGTTGCTCGGGTATCTCGGTGGGTCGGTGTTCGCCGGGCAGCCGCTGCTCGGGCTGCTGCTGGGAGGAGCGGGTGCGTTCGTGGTGACCGGGTTCGCTGTCGCGGTGGAGCGGTGGAGAACGCGGCGCGACGACCGGGTTCCGCTATCGGGCGCGACCCATCGACAGGACGAGCGCGCCCGAGTCGGTATCGACCACCAGGAGCGTGCCGATACCCGCGAGACCTGTGAGCTCCGCGTCGAGGAGGACTGATCTCACGAGACGCTCTGTCGCGGGGTCCCAGACGATCAACCTTCGCCCCGCCGTGCACAGAACCACCCGGGTGGACCTGTCGGGTGCTTCGACGATCGTGAGCCCTGTGTAGGCGTGGGTACCGCCGAGCTTCACCAGCCGTGGCGGTGTCGCCAGGCTGCCCAGGTCGTGCAGGTGCATCCCGTAACCGGCGATCGAGATGAGGCAATCGGCCTGTGCACCCGGGAGCCGCAGCACTGACAGGCCGGCCACCGGCGACGCCGTCCCCAGCGGCGGAGCGGCGAGCACACCACTGCGAAGATCCCAGTAACGGATGGTGTTGTCAGCGGCCGCAGTGACGAGCAACGGCATCCCGTCCTGTCCTCGTGCGGTGACCGCCGTGGTCACCGCTGAGGTGTGCCCGGAAAGTCGCCGGATGCTTGCCGCGCCCGCTGCGGGGCCGTCCTCCTCGTCCCACAGCAGCACATCTCCGCCGCCGTCACCGGCTACGACGACATCACTTCCGTTCAGCGTTGCACCGATCACCACGCCGTTGTCGCGGTAGAAGTACCCCGGAACCTTCGTCAGATGGTCCCCGGAGAAAGGGTCGATCAAGTCGATGGAACCGGCCACCGGGTCATGCACCGCGACTACATCACGGCGCCGGTACGACGCGACTCCCACCAAGCGCCCGCGCAGAGGAGCAGTGGAGGGAGTCTGCTGCCCGGTGGCCGCGTCGAGAATTTTCATGCCGTCCGGGGCCTGGCACAGCAGGGCGGGGCCTGTGCCGGGGCCGTAGGGCAGGACCATGGTCCTTCGCGCGAAGGTGTCCACCGGCAGGCGAGTCGCCCCGCCCCGTGCCGCCTCTCGCGTGACGCTCGGATCCATCCACAGTCTCAAGGTTCCGTCTGCCCCGCTGGAGGCGAGTACCCGCCGGCCATCGGGAAGTCTCGACCACTCCATCGCGAGGATGGGTCCGGTGTGCCCCGCCAGAGGCTTACCCAGAAGGGCACCGGTAGCGGTGTGTATCAACAGGATCTGCCCGTTGTGGCCCGCTGCGACCGCTACCACATCGGCGTGGTCCCCGAAGGAAGCGGCGGCGGTGATGGGATCGGATGTGCCGAGCCACCGCTGGCGGCTTTCACGCCGGTCGTACCGGAGCCAGGCGATGCTCAAACAGTCCGCCCAGGAGGAAACGAACGCGGATGAGCCGTTGACGGTTGCTCCGACCAGGAAATCCGCATGCCCGTCGCCTACGTGTTCCTGATAATCACCGGATTCCAGATCCCAAGTGAGCAGCCTGCCGTCGCGCCCCCGGGTGCACATCCCCACCGTGCCGTCGGCACCACGCAGAACGGCGACATCAGCGATCTCACTGTGATGTCCGGTGAACGGCGAACCGAAGGGCTGCTCGCGCTCGATGTCCCAGAACCGGACGGTCCCATCGCTGCCCGTGCTGACAAGAAGGGCACCACGAACGCGGGGAAGGAGCGCCAGAGCGGTGACAGCGTCGACGTGGCCGGTGAGCGGCCCACCCGTGGCACGCCCTGTCCGGGTGTCCCACAGGCGGATACTCTCGTCGTCGCCCGCCGAGATGAGCACGTTGCCGGCTTGGACGAGGGCCCGTACCGAACCCTCGTGAGCCTGGATCCGATGGCCGTACGGCAGGCCGGTGTCCGGACTCCACAACCGTAGCGACCCGTCCGCCCCGCCGGTGGCCACGACCCGGTGCCCGCCGGCCGATGCGAACGCCATGGAGGTGACCGGGCCTTGTCCGCAGCTGATCGGGACATGCAGGGCGTCAGGTTCCATCCGCGTCCAGAGCAGATTCCAGAAATCGTTCCTGGCAGGCAACGGGAGCCCGCCGTAGCGGCCTGACGTGACCGAGCGGATCAGTCGCCGATCCTCGGGGCCGGCAGGGGCCAGCACGTGCCTGGAACGCGACGTGGCGAGAATGGCCGGTGGTAAGGACGCGGGGTCGGCCACCCCCAGTACCTCCGTGGCCACCGAATCGGGGTCGATGTGATCGAGCAGAGCGGTAGCCGCGGCCAGTTCCGGCCAGAGGGAGCCTTCGGCGACGTGCGCGGCCAAGTGCCGGATCACGTAGGGGTTCGGTGCGGATCCGTTGCGGCGCTGCGCATGGGCGATCAGCGCGGAGGCGATCCTCCGGTGCGTATCGGGATCCGCCAACGTCAGGAAATATTCCTGAAAGGTGCGGTGAGCCAGCCGGTACACGCTCTGGCCCTTCTCGGCGTCGAGCATGATGTACGGGGCGGCGCGCAGGACCAGCCGGTCGATGTCTTCCTCGCCGATGCTGTCGTGTGAGGAGAGCGAAGCAGCCATGACGGCCCAGACGCGGTCGGCCCGCGGGACACCGCGGCCACGGGTGAAGGCCAGCGCGGCGAGCAGAGGGAACGTACGGGGTTCCTCGGATCGGAGCCGGGTGATCGCCTCGGCGAACAGGCTCCTGTGGTCGAGGCGGAGAAGGCCGGCCAGCTCGGCGCTGCGGTCCGCGCGCATGAGGTACGGCCGGGCGAGCAGCTCGTGAACGGCCAGCCGGGCAAACAGGAACTGCCTCCGCTGGTCCCGGATCAGCCCCGCAACCGTGGTGATGCCCTCATCTCCCACATCGATGACGCGCACTCTCCGCGCTGCCTGCAGGCGCCGCCGGACATAGGTGCCGATGGCTGCGGGGTCACGATCCACGACGACGTCCGGCGCCCGGTCGTGGCTGAGAAGGACCAGCAGGTCGTCGGAGTTCTCGAGCTTATCCGGGTCGGCGTGCGCCGATGCCCTCGTCCCGATGACGATCCGGCAGTTCGGTAGCGCCGCGATCGGGTTGAGCAGCTGCCGGGCAATCTCGTAAGGCTCCTGCGATTCGTCCAGGGCGTCGGCGAGAATGGCGAACGGACGGGCACGCTCGCGCAGCGCTTGGACGAGCCACGTGCTGCCGGAGGCCGAGGAGTCCGCTTCACGCGAAAGGCCGGCGGCCTCGGCGAGCCGTGCCGTGAGCGCACCCGCGGTCATGCCGGTGAGATGGACGACGAGATCGAACGGGTCCTCCGGCGGTAACTCCCATTCCGGCAACGTTTCCAGCTGGTGCGCGGCGATCAGGAGTTCACGCAGCGCCCGGTTGGTGTAGATGAGCACGTTGCCCAGCAGTGCGGACTTGCCCGAGCCAGCCGGGCCTGTCACCACGAGCATCCCGTTCTGCTGTTCGTGCAACCAGGCGGACACCTGATGACGCTCGGCGTGCCGGCCGACGAAGTACCAGGCGAGCTCTCCCTCCTCGGCTCCCTGCGCCTTGGGGATGAAATGGCGGCGCTCGTCGGCGGGCAGACCGGCGAGGAACCCTTGCAGATCTGCATAGATGTCGAGCGGGGCGGTCACAGGTGTGGTGAGGAGGCGATGCCGCCGCAACGGCGTCGCCTGATGGAGTCCGCGGTCTATGACCTCGCCCGGTTCGATGCGGTCCCGAAGCTGGGACACGAAGTCGTCGACCCGGATCCGGGCACCGTCGTTGTCGGTGTAGGAATCGAGCGTGGCCTGCAGGATCTCGCCGAACCGGCCGAGATTGCCGGCGCTGTCGTCGCCGCCGACCCCGAGCAGGGCCAGCCGCTGTGGCCCGTTGGGTGCGGCCATCAGGGCTGCCCCGACCTTGCGTACGAAGGTGGCCGCTCCGCATGCCTCGATGACCATCATGGCCCAGACGCCGGTTCCGGGATGCCGTCGCCGCCACTGGACCATGAGATGGTCGGCGATGGACTGCGGGTTGACGCCACTGCCGGCGATGACGGCGGGGGTCTCGAAGGTGGCCAGCCAGGCGTCGAGCCCGTCAGACGTGCCGTGCCCGAGCCAGAACACCAGCGAGCTCCGGCCCTCGCGATGGGACGCCCAGTCCGCGAGCTGCCCGCGGACATTTGTCTCGGTGCGCTCGCCCGTGATCTCTCCCGCGGTCAGCGCTCCGTCGAGATTGACCGCCAGCAGGTCGGCGATGTGGTGAGCTACTTTCTTTGCCTGATGGAGCGGGGCGTGATGCAGATAGTTGTCGACCACGATAGGGACGATGTCGAACTGTGGCGCGTCGATGTGATCAGACATCGTCGCGAGCCGAACCACGACGGGGTATCGCCATCAGCAGCTGCGTCACCGGTGAGAAGGACTGGCCCTTGGCCGCGATCCGGTACACACCGGGAACGGTCAGCGTGATCCGGGCCTCAAGGCTCCCGTCAGCGGGAGCCAGCAGAGGATGAGCTACTGAGCGCTCGTCCACGGCATCGGTGATCCGGCAGGCGATCGACGCGGGATCGGGAACTCCGGCAAGAGTGATGCGGAATTCTTCCCCGGCGACCGCTACGTCGGGCAGCTGCAGGGAGACAGCGGCGGATTCGCCGAGCCACGCACCCGGTGGATGATCAGTCAGTACGCCTCGAACATGGTCGATGACCTCCGGCGTCCTCGCCAATGCTCCGTGTGTCTGCGTTACGTAGAACGGGTCGGCAGTGCTCGACGCCGCGTCTCGTGCGACGGTCTCGTCCCCTCCTCGGTCAACAGGGCCTGCGACGCTGCTGTCCGATGGGTATGACCATTGCTGTGCGGTTACCACCCCACCGATCAACGTGAATGTCTGGGCCGTCGGCTGCCACAGACCGACCACCGACTGCAGCGTGGGGTTCGTTGTGGCGGCCAGTCTCTGATGCAGTCTCGCCGACTCCTCGGCAAGCCCTGCGTCACCTCCGATGTCAGCCACCTCGGCCGGGGTGATGGGGCGAGCGCCCGCACCGTCGGCCACGCACCTGTAGGACGGCAGCAGCTCGTGCAGACCGGGCATTGTCGCGGTCATTTGCCGCAACCTGCGGTGCGGCAGGGGCGCCGGCGTGCCCACTCCGCTGTTGAGTATCTGGACCGCCTTGACGCTGCCCCGGAACGGCGTGCCAAGTGTGAGGATGATTCGCACCTCGGAGGATCCGCCCAGGAGGGCGGTGAAGTAGCTTGCGATGAGACCGCCCATCGAATGGGCCACCAGAATCAACTTCGCCGAGGTGCTGCCCCGAGGCGATTGTCGCCAGCGGCGGAGATGATCATCGGCAACTTCGGCCAGCCGGGATGCATTGTGAGCGACGGACAGTCTCCAGTCGTACGGGAAAGGGAGCACCGCTTCCGGGGCGGCGACGGTGCGCCGAATACTGCCGAGCAGAGCGGTGTAGGGCTCGAAGCCGCGCAGGAGGGGTGCCACCACTGGAAACCGCAGCAGACGGGAGGGAATGATGCGCCCGGTATGCCCTGCACGTTCCGCGTCGGACACCCGTAACGCTTCCAGCGAAGACCCGCTCGTCCACGCTCGTAAATACCATCGGGGGTCGGCCAGACCCCATAGTGGCCTGTTCGTGGCCGCCTCGATCAATTCGCTTCCCATGATGCCGGGGATTACGATCACGGCGTCCGGACATTTCGCAGTCCCGGGAATCAACACGACTCCATTCCATGATCAATTCCTGCCGTGGACCAGATATGATTCCACAGCACGAAATCGATCTACATCCCAGTTCCGAACGATGCTTTCCGGCTGATTGGCGCCGGGCCGGTCCGCAGGACGTAAGGCGCCTGCAGCAGCGTGTCCGGCCCGTGTTTTGATCTTGCGATGACCTCTGACGCTCCTGGGTGGGACGCCATCGATGCCCGGCTTGCCGAGTTCTATCCCGGGGTTACGCCGAAGCATTTCGGGACGTTGCAGCCGTTTGCGCTGGGCGGCCCGGACCCGCTCGACGGCGTCAGCTTCTATCCGAGGGACGAGCCGGTGCCGCACTGGCACATCGTCGGGTACGGGATGAGTGAGCTGTACTCCACAGAGGCCGAGGAGTCCGACATCTCCGGGTGGGGTTTCGAGTTCACCTTCCGGGTGAGCCGCGCGGCCGACGACGCCGAGCCGCCCATCTGGGCCGCGAACCTGCTGCAGAACCTGGCCCGCTACGTGGTGTCCAGCGGTAACTGGTTCGAGCCGGGCCACCACATGAACGCCAACGGCCCCATCCGGCAGGAGCACCCGACGGCCATGACGGCGCTGGCGTTCGCCGAGGACCCGGAGCTGGGGACGATCGGCACCCCGCGCGGGCGGGTGCAGTTCCTGCAGGTGGTGGGGCTGACCGGCGAGGAGTACGCCGCGGCGCGGCAATGGGACACCACCGGGGTGCTGGATCTGCTCGCGGAGCGGCAGCCGCTGCTCGTCACCGATCTGGACCGGGCGCCGATCACGGACGACCCGGCGGTGCGGGACGCGATCGATGCCGGGCGGGTGCGGGACGGTTCGTCGACCGGGCTGTTGCTGGTGGCCGGGTTCGGGTGGTCCGATGAGGGGGACGTGGTCCGGTTGACCTTCAAGGCTGTCACGGCCGGCACGGTGGCTCAGGCGGTGCGTGACCGGCTGCATCACGGGCGCGATCTGATCATCGACGGGGACGGTGTCCGGGTGCTGCTGCGTGGTGCCGAGGCGTTCGATGTGCAACGGACCGTCGACGGTGGGCTCGAGGTGGATCTGCCCGCGGCGGCGGTGCTCGCGTTGCCCAGTGCGCTGGTGGCGGGGAGCCGGGCGCTGGCGGGGACGAGCGGGCTGGTCGTCGAGGTGGCGGGGCCGCCAACCCTGCCCAACGAAGGGTCCGGGGCGGGGTGACGGGTGGGTGGACAGGCTTGCGCTTTGCGGATATTCAGGCGTACGCCCATTGCTCGTCCGCCGTGCCAGGGGTGACCATCGTGACACCCTGCAAGCGAAGTTCCGGTGAGCGAGAGGACCCGACACCCACGTGCCGCCCACCCCAGAGCCCGACGACGACGACGGGATCGCCACGGCGGATCTCAGTGGCCGGCGTGTCGGAAGCTCGTACGTGCTGATCTGCCCGGTCGGGCGGGGCGCCACCGGCACCGTGTGGCGGGGGCTGGAGAGCTCGACCGGTGATCAGGTCGCGGTGAAGCTGCTGCACGAGGGTCTGCTGCAGCAGCCGAGGCTGGTCAGCCGGTTCGTGCAGGAACGCTCCATCCTCAAGATGGTGCGTCATGAGCACGTGGTGGGGGTGCGTGACCTGTTCAGTGTGGGGGAGTCGTTGGGCCTGGCCATGGACTTCGTCGCCGGGGGGAGCCTGCGGGAGCGGCTGCGGCGCGAGGGCACCCTGGAACCGGGCGAGGCGGCGCGGCTGCTGGCCCAGGTCGCGGCCGCGCTCGCCGTGGCGCACGGGCTCGGGGTGGTGCACCGCGACGTCAAACCGGACAACATCCTGTTGCAGACCGACGGGGAACGCGAGGATGTGCGGCTGACCGATTTCGGTATCGCCCGGGTGCTGGACAGCCCCGGCGTGACCAGCTCGCACGCGGTGGTCGGCACCCCGCACTACATGGCGCCGGAGGCGATCAGCGGTGGTGAGGCCGCCCCGGCCGCCGACGTGTACGCCCTCGGCATCGTCCTGTTCGAACTGGTCTCGGGCCGCACCCCGTACGCGGGGGAGCCGTTCGCCGTGCTGCGCGGCCACCTCGACGAGCGGCCGCGGCGCCCGGTGGGGATGGCCGACGCCGTCTGGGCGGTGATCGCCCGCTGCCTGGACAAGGATCCGTCGCGGCGGCCCGAGGCGACGGCCCTGCGCGACAGTCTCGTGCGCCTGACCCGCGAGATGGAGGGCGTGCCGGCGATGCCCGCCCCGGGCAAGCGCGAACCGGTCCGGCCGCTGGATCCGAAGGACCAGGCCAAGCGCCGCCCCCAGAACCGCCCGCACGACTGGGCGTGGGGCCGCCGCGGTTTCCTGGTGCTCATCCTGACCTGTGGCCTGCTCACCGCGGGCGTCATCGGCTCCCGCGCCCCGAGTGGGAGGGACGCCGCCGGGCCACCACCCACGGCCCAGCCGGCAGTGGTGCCCCGTGCGAAGAAGATCGCCGAGAATGCCCCGGCCACCTGGCACTGCGGCGACAAGTTCACGAGCTGGGAGCTGGGCCACCCGCTCATCGCCCAGCCGTGTCACGCCCTCGGTGTGGTCGTGCGGGTCGCCGCGCACCTCGACGCCCCACCCGGCGTACGAGCCGATGTGGAGCTCAGCGTCCGGGAGGCAGCGTCCGGCGGCGCGGTGGTGGCCGGCCCGCACACCTGCGAGGACGTGACGTTCACCGGCCTCGACCCGCGCCGGGACTGCGGCCCGGCAACGCTCGACGTGCCGCACGGCGGCCGCTACGTCGTCACGCTGTCCTGGCATTACCGCGGCGGCAGGATCCTGACCGGCGCCGGGGCCGGGGGCAACGGCGGGCACACCGAGGGTGTCCCTTTCGACTGGTAATGATTACCGGGAGATTTCGGTGATGTACCGGTAACCATTGCCAGAGGTATTGCAGGGCATCTATGGTTGGCAACCATCCACCGTCATTACCGAGCCCTGCTACCCGTCCGCTTGTCGAAGCGCTTCGACGGCGCCCCACCTGGTCTTACTGTTCACACCCTTTCCCGATAATTCACGGGGAAAGGGTGATTCCGCATGTCCTGGCGAAGGAAAAGATCATGCGAAAAACCCTGGCCGTTCTCGCCACCGCCCTGCTGGCATTGCCGTTCGTCCCGGGGCAGGCATTGGCCGCCCCGGCATATCCGTTCCAGAATCCGCGGCTCAGCATGGAGAGACGCACCGCCGACCTGGTCGGCCGGCTGACCCTCGACGAGAAGATCTCCCTGCTGCACCAGTACCAGCCCGCGATCCCGCGGCTCGGCATCAAGCTGTTCAAGGCCGGCACCGAGGCGCTGCACGGCGTCGCGTGGTCGAACGACATCGACAACAACGGCGCGGTGGTCACGGCGAACGGCACCTCGTTCCCGCAGCCGGTCGGCCTCGCCAGCACCTGGGACCCGGCGCTGCTCGAACGCGTCGGGGACGTGGTCGCCGACGAGGCCCGCGGCTATCACGCGCAGAACGACCGGGTGTGGGGGCTCAACCTCTGGGCGCCGGTCGTCAACCTGCTGCGCGACCCGCGGTGGGGCCGCAACGAGGAGGGTTACTCCGAGGACCCGCTGCTCACGGGCGCGATCTCCACGGCGTACGGAAAAGGTCTCGAGGGTGACGATCCCCGCTACCTGAAGACCGCCCCGACGCTGAAGCACTACCTTGCCTACAACAACGAGAAGGGCCGCGACGTCACGTCGTCGAACGTCCCGCAGCGGGTGCTCAACGAGTACGACCGCGCGGCGTTCAAGCCCGCCCTCGAGGCCGGCGCCGCGACCGGTGTGATGGCGTCCTACAACCTGATCAACGGCCGTCCCGCCACCGTGGACCCCGATCTCGGCACCCTGGTCCGGTCGTGGAGCGATCAGCCGCTGTTCAACGTCAGCGACGCGTACGCGCCGTACAACCTGACCGGCTCGCAGAAGTACTACGCGACCCAGCCCGAGGCGAACGCGGCCGTGATCAAGGCGGGCCTGGACAGCTTCACGATCGACGACGGCAACGGCACCCCGACCGTGACGTCGATCAAGGCTGCGCTCGCGCAGGGCCTGCTGACCGTCAAGGACATCGACGCCGCGGCGGGGCACGCTCTGAGCATCCGCTTCCGGCTCGGCGAGTTCGACCCCGACGGCGGACCGTACGCGAAGATCGGCGCCGACGTCATCAACGCCCCCGCCCACCAGGCCCTGGCACGCGAGACCGCCGCCGACGCCATGGTCCTGCTCAAGAACGACCGCAAGGCGCTCCCGCTCGCGACCGGCAAGGACGTCGCCGTGGTCGGCCCGCTCGGCGATGTGCTCTACAGCGACTGGTACGGCGCCCACCTGCCCTACCAGGTGACCGCCGCCGACGGCATCCGGGAGCGCGCGAAGAGCGTCACGACCAGCGAGGCGTCCGACCGGATCGCGCTCAAGGACGTCGCGACCGGCCGCTACGTGACGTCCACGGGCAGCACCGACACGACCCCCGTCTCGGTCACCGGCACCACAGCCGACGCCGCCGCGCAGTTCGACGCCGTCGACTGGGGACAGGGCGTGAACACCCTGCGCAACGTCGGGACCGGCCGCTACCTCGGCTACAACTGGGGACCGTTCATCACCCGCGACGAGCAGCCCAACGGCTGGTACGTCCAGCAGCAGTTCAAGCTCGAGGCGCAGCCGGACGGCACGTTCGTCATCCACTACGCCGGGTACGAGACGCAGGAGAGCTGGTTCGGCGCGAACACCTACGTGACGGTCGGCGCCGACGGCGCGCTCACGCTGGGCTCACCGGACGCCGCGGGCGCCGCACACTTCACCAAGGAGATCCTGTCCAGCGGCATCGACCAGGCGGTCGCGGCGGCGAAGAAGGCGGACACCGCGGTGGTCGTGGTCGGCAGCATGCCGTTCATCAACGGCCGCGAGGCGCACGACCGGAGCACGACGGCGCTCGGCGAGGGCCAGGAGGCACTCGTACGCGCGGTGCTGAAGGCGAACCCGAACACCGTGGTCGTGCTGCAGACCAGCTACCCGGACTCGATCACGTGGGAGCAGGAGCACGTCCCGGCGATCGTCTGGACGACCCACGCGGGTGCCGAGACCGGGCACGCGATCGCCGACGTGCTGTTCGGCTCGGTCAACCCGGCCGGACGGCTCACCCAGACCTGGCCGCGTAGCGACTCGACGCTCCCGGCCGACCTCAACCAGTACGACATCATCAAGACCGGGCAGACGTACCTGTACAGCAAGGACAAGCCGCTCTACCCGTTCGGCTTCGGGCTCTCCTACACCGATTTCCGCTACTCGAACCTGCGCGTGAACGGCACCACGGCCACCGTCGAGGTGACCAACACGGGCAAGCGTGCCGGCGACGAGGTCGTGCAGCTCTACACCCACCAGCGCACCTCCCGCGACAAGCAACCCCTCCAGCAGCTGCGCGCTTTCGACCGGGTCACTCTCCAGCCCGGACAGAAACGTACGGTCACCTTGCACTTCGATCGCGCTGACCTCGCGCTCTGGGACGTGACCCGGGAGCGCTGGGTCGTCGAGGACGCCACCCACGACGTCCTCGTCGGCTCGTCCTCAGCGGACATCCGCGCCCGCGGCACGCTGCATGTGAACGGCGAGACGATCCCCGTCCGCGACCTGACCCGCACCACCAGGGCGGAAGCGTTCGACGACTACAGCGGCGCGACGCTCGTCGACGAGTCCAAGGCCCGTGGCACGGCCGTCGGCGCGAACACCGACGGCGACTGGGTCTCCTACAAGCGCGCGACGATCGGGTCCACCTTCACCGCGAAGGTCGCCAAGGAGTCCGCGGGCACCGGCACGATCCAGATCCGGCAGGGCTCGGCGACGGGCAAGCTGCTCGGCACGGTCCAGGTCCCGAGCACAGGCAACCGCTACACGTACGCCACCACGTCGGCAAAGGTGACCGGCGCACGTGGCGACATCTACCTCGTGCTCAGCGCCGGGGTCCGCGTCGCCGAGTTCCGGGGGCGCTGACATGCGCAGACTCTTCGCGATGCTGCTCGTGGCGATCCTGGGCATCACCGGCTTGTCGAGCCCCGCGCACGCCGCCGACAAGCACCGGGTCAGCTATGACAACTACTCGATCACGCTCGACGGGAAGCGGGTGCTGCTGCAGGCCGCGGAGTTCCACTACTTCCGGCTGCCCAGCCCCGACCTGTGGCGCGACGTGCTCGAGAAGTACCGGGCGGCGGGGTTCAACGCCGTGTCGATCTACTTCAACTGGGCGTACCACTCGCCCAAGGACGGCGTGTACGACTTCACGGGCGTGCGCGATGTCGAGCGCTTACTGCGTACCGCCGAAGAAGTTGGCCTTTATGTGATCGCCAGGCCGGGGCCCTACATCAATGCCGAGACCACCGGGGGTGGCTTTCCCGCCTGGCTGAAGCGGGTGCCGGGGCGGGCGCGCACGAGTGCTCCCGGCTACACCCGGGCCTACCGGGACTGGCTGAACCACATCAACCCGATCATCGCCCGGCACCAGGTGACCCGTGGCACCGGCTCGGTCCTGCTCTACAACGTGGAGAACGAGTACCAGGCGAACACCGACGCGCAGTACATGGAGGACCTGCAGACGAAGGCGCGCGAGGACGGCATCACCGTGCCGATCACGACGAACGTCTGCTGCGACGCCGGTGACTGGGCGTCGACGTGGGGATCCGGGCAGGGCGCCGTGCAGATCCCGGGCGTCGACGACTACCCGCAGTCGTTCGACTGCGCCAACCCGGACACCGTGTGGGGGCCGTGGGGCGAGGGTGTCACGGAGCGGATCCGCGCGGACGCACCCGTCTTCGCCGCGGAGTACCAGTCCGGGGCGATCGACCTGAACGACGCCGGGTACGACAAGTGCCGGGAGCTGACCGGGCCCGCGTACATGAAGTACTTCCACAAGAACAACCTGATCGAGAGCGGTGCCACGGCTTTCAACTACTACATGGGTTTCGGCGGCACCAACTGGGGCTGGCTCGCGCAGCCCAACGACGTCTACACCTCCTACGACTATGGCGCGGCGATCACCGAGGCCCGCCAGCTGACCGCGAAGTACGACGAGTTCAAGCGGCAGAACTACTTCCTGCGCGCGCTCACGCCGCTGACCAAGACCGATCCGGCCGCGGGGCCCGCGTCCAGCAACCCGGCGCTGCTCGCGAAGACAAGGACCAATCCCGACACGGGTACGCAGTTCGTGCTGCTCCGGCACACCGACCGCGCGGCGCTGACCGATGACTCGGGCACGCTCGACTGGGCCACGCCGGACGGGCGGTTCGCGGTGCCCGTACGCCTCATCGGCCGCGACGCCAAGGTCCTGGTCGCCGGGTACGACCTGGGCGGGCAGCGGCTCGCGTGGTCCACGTCGGAGATCATGACCCACGAGGCGATCGCGGGCCGTGACGTCGCCGTTCTCTACGGCACGGAGGGTACGGCCGGGGCGACCACCCTGCGCTACTCCTCGAAGCCGCGCGTCACCGTGCTGGACGGCTCGGTGTCGTCCACGTTCGACAACGGGAACCTGACGCTCGGCTACACCCACCGCGGACTGGCCCGGGTGCTGATCACCGGGGGCGGCCGGCGACCGGCGTTGCTGCTCATCGGCACCGACGCGACCGCGGCGACGTTCTGGCGGGCGGACACCTCCGCCGGTCCGGTCCTCGTCCGCGGCACCTCGCTGCTGCGGTCGGCGTCCGTATCCCGTGGCCTGCTTTCCCTGCGGGCTGATACGGCTGCGGCATCCTCCGTGGAGGTATTTTCCGGACTTGCCCGGTTTGCGGTCAATGGGACGGTGGTTCCCGCGCGGCCGACCTCGTCGGGTTCGTTGCTCGGCTCGCTTTCGGGACCGGAAAGGGTCACTCTGCCGGCGCTTCGTGGCTGGACGAGCCGCACCGAGGGGTACGAGGCCCAGCCGGGCTTCGACGACTCGGCGTGGAAGATCGCCGACGCCGGGCTCGCGTCCGACGACTACGGCTTCCACAGCGGCGCCGTCTGGTACCGGGGCAGGTTCACCGCGACCGGCACCGAGACCACGATCGACACCAACGCGATCACGGGGCGCCGGGGCACGTACCTCGTCTGGCTCAACGGCCGGTTCCTCGGCTCGGCGGCCGGCGGTGTCGAGGCCGACGCCGAGGCCCCGCAGAACCCCGATCCCGGGCCCGGGCACTTCGCCGTCCCGGCCGGGGCGCTGAAACCCGGCGCGAAGGCGGTCGTGTCGGTGCTCGTGGAGAACATGGGCAACAACGACGACTGGACCGTCGACGACAACCGGTTCCGCCAGCCCCGCGGCCTGATCCGGGCGTCGGTCGGCGACACGCCGGTCACCTGGCGGATCCAGGGCGCACAGGGCGGCGAGGACCTCGTCGACCCGGCCCGCGGCCCGCTCAACACCGGCGGCCTCTACGGCGAGCGCCACGGCTGGACCCTGCCCGGCCGGCTCGACTGGCCGGCGGCGAACCCGGCGGCCGGCCCGGCGGTCAAGCCGGGCGTCACCTGGTTCCGGACCGGCTTCACGCTGGACCTGCCCCGCAAGCAGGACACCTCGGTCGTGCTGCGTTTCCCGGGCACGCCACCGGCCGGGCAGCGCATCCAGCTGTTCCTCAACGGCTGGAACCTCGGGCACTACGGCGGCAGTATCGGCCCGCAGACCGATTTTGTCCTCCCCGCCGGGGTGCTGCTGGAACACGGCGCCAACACCCTCGCGCTCGCGGTGGTCGCCGACCAGCCGGGGACGATCGCCCCACCGGAACTGGTGACCGCGGGCACGCAGCGTGGTGGAGTCACCGTCGCGGCGGTCACCGGTCGTTAGGATGCGGACGAACGGATGGAGCTACGGGGGAGGGACGATGCCGACGATCAGCGACGTCGCCCGCGCCGCCGGCGTGTCGATGAGCACGGTTTCCTACGTGCTCAGCGGCCGCCGGCCCATCTCCGCCGAGACCAGCGCCCGGGTGCGGGCCGCGATCGCCGAGCTGGGCTATCACCCGCACGCCGGGGCGCGGGCCCTGGCCAGCAGCCGGACCAGCGTCCTGGCCCTGGTGGTGCCGCTGCGGGCCGACGTCAACGTCCCGGTCATCATGCAGTTCGTGACCGCCGTCGTGACCGCGGCCCGCCGCTACCACCACGATGTGCTGCTGCTGACCAAGGACGAGGGCACGGCCGGGCTCGAACGCGTCGCCGGGGCCACGATGGTCGACGCGCTGATCGTCATGGACGTCGAGGGCGACGACGTGCGGATCCCGGCGCTCGGCCGGCTCAAACAGCCCTCGGTGCTGATCGGGCTGCCCGACGACCCCGCCGGGATCGCCTGCGTCGACCTCGACTTCGCCGCGACCGCCCGGGAATGCCTGACACACCTCGCCGGGCACGGGCATCGCCGGGTCGCGCTGGTCGGGCCGTCGCCGTCGGTCTACGAGCGGGGCACGACGTACGCCCAGCGCTTCCTCGACGGGTTCACGGACGCGTCGGCCGAGCTGGGCCTGGAGACGGTCGCGCACTCGTGCGAGCCGGGCGCGGACGGCGTACGAGACTGCCTGGCCTGGATCGACTCCGAGCAGCCGGGCACCACCGCGCTGCTGGTGCACAACGAGGATGCCCTGGTCCCGCTGCTCGACGAGCTGCGGGCGCGGGGCCGGTCGGTGCCGGGGGACCTGTCGATCGTGGCGGTCTGCCCGCGGGACGTCGCGACGTCGCTGCCCGTGAAGCTCACCTCCGCCGACATCCCCGCGCACGATGTCGGCACCCTGGCCGTCGAGACCGCGATGGCTCTGCTCGAGGGCCGCAAGGCACCGGGGACGCGGCTGCTGCCTCCGACGATCATCGAACGGGACAGCTGCGGCCCGCTGTCGTAAAGAAACCTTTCATTTCGGGCTGAGAAATGTCTTCGTCACACTGTTGACATCGACGGGACGTGAAACCTAGCGTCTGCCCCAGCCCCAATCGTCGAAGCGCTTCGACGATCACTTCGCGAAGCGCTCCGACGACCCCGGACGCCACCCCCTGGGAGACACGGCATGTTCAGACCACGATTTCTCAGCGCCGCCGGTGCGCTGCTCCTTACCGCCAGCCTTGCCCTGACCGCCTGCGGAAGCGACGGATCGGGCGATGAGGGCGCCGACGCGAAAACCCTGACCCTCTGGCATTACGAGGGTCCCAACAGCGCCATGGGCGTCGCCTGGAACAAGGCCATCGACCTGTTCAAGGCGAGCCACCCCGGTGTCGAGGTGAAGTTCGAGGAGAAGAGCTTCGAGCAGATCCAGCAGAACGCCGGCATGATCCTCAACTCGGACAGCGCCCCCGACATCCTCGAGTACAACAAGGGCAACGCGACCGCGGGCCTGCTGTCCAAGCAGGGGCTGCTCACGGACCTGACCGAGGAGGCCACGTCGCGCGGCTGGGACAAGAAGCTCTCCGCCAGCCTGCAGACCACCGCCAAGTACGACGAAGACGGCATCATGGGCAGCGGCAAGTTCTACGGCGTGCCCAACTACGGCGAGTACGTGATGGTCTACTACAACAAGGACCTGTTCAAGAAGTACAACATCGCCGTCCCGACCACGTACGCCGAGTTCACGGCCGCGATGGACACATTCGTCAAGAACAAGGTCACCCCGCTGAGCGTGGGCGGCGCCGAGTACCCCGCGCAGCAGATCTTTTACGAGCTCGCGCTCTCCAAGGGCGACCGGGCCTTCGTGGACGACTACCAGCTCTACAAGAACAAGGTCGACTTCCACGGCCCGCAGCTCACCTATGGCGCGCAGACGTTCGCCGACTGGGTGAACAAGGGCTACATCGCCAAGAACTCCGCCGGCATCAAGGCCGAGGACATGGGCGTCGCGTTCGAACAGGGCAAGTTCCCGATCCTGTACTCCGGAAGCTGGTGGTACGGCCGCTTCAACGACGAGATCAAGAACTTCGACTGGGGCACGTTCCTGTTCCCGGGCAACACCCTGCACCCCGGTTCCAGCGGCAACCTCTGGGTCGTCCCGGAGAAGAGCAAGGCCAAGAAGCTCGCGTACGACTTCATCGACATCACGATGCAGCCCGAGGTCCAGAACCTGCTCGGCAACAACGGCGGCGTCCCGGTCGCGGCGGACCCCGCGGCGATCACCGACCCGAAGAACAAGGAACTGATCGACAACTTCAACAAGGTGTCGGCCGCCGACGGTCTCGCGTTCTACCCGGACTGGCCCGCCCCCGGCTACTACGACGTCATGGTCTCCGGCGTCCAGGGCCTGATCAACGGGTCGAAGACCCCGGCCGCGTTCCTCGACGAGGTCGCCAAGCCGTACAACGAGAACCTGGCAGATCTCGGAAAATGAGCGTACGCAAGGGAGGCCGGAACTCCGGCTACGGGCTGTATCTGATCCCGGGGGTGCTGGCCTCCCTCGCGGTGATCGTGGTGCCGCTGGTCATGACCGTCGGCGTCAGCTTCACAAAATGGAACGGCGTCGGCGACCCGAAGTGGATCGGCTTCGACAACTACACCCGGCTGTTCCACGACGACCTGTTCTGGGCGTCGTTCGG
This sequence comes from Winogradskya humida, assembly GCF_016862215.1. GTDB lineage: Bacteria > Actinomycetota > Actinomycetes > Mycobacteriales > Micromonosporaceae > Actinoplanes > Actinoplanes humidus. The sequence continues at coordinate 259,875 of NZ_BOMN01000013.1, read as the reverse complement.
GCACATCCTGCTGCTGATCGTGGCGATGGCGGTGATCCCGACGTTCGTCGGCCTGGTCCTCGCCGCGGTGTTGTTCGACTACGTCGCGAAGGTCCTCGGCGACCGCTGGGCCAAGCTGTTCCGCTCGGCCTACTACCTGCCGCAGGTGCTGCCGGTCGCGGTCACCGGCATCATCTGGGTCTGGATCCTGCACCCCAGTTTCGGGGCGCTCAACCAGATCCTGGACACCGTCGGCCTCGGCTCGCTGAGCCGCGACTGGCTCGGTGACCCGAAGTACGCCCTGTTCAGCGTCATGGGCGTGATGATCTGGTTCCAGTTCGGCTACCCGATCGTCATGTTCATGTCCGGCCTGCAGCGCGTCGACCCCGAGCTCTACGAGGCCGCCGACCTGGACGGCGCCGGCTGGTGGCAGCGCTTCCGGCACATCACCGTGAAGATGATCCGCCCCGAGCTCTACGTCGTCCTGGTCACCACCACGATCGCCGCGCTGAAGATCTTCGGCCAGGTCTTCGTCCTCACCGGCGGCGGCCCGAGCAACGCCACCATCGTCCCGTCGTACTTCGCCTACAAGAACTTCTTCGAGAAGGCCCAGGTCGGCTATGGCTCGGCGATCTCCACGGTCCTCACCGTCATGATCATCGTCCTGGCGATCATCTTCCTGCGCCTGCAGAACCGGAGCCGGGTATGAGTGTCATCGCTGCTCCTTCGCAGACCGACAGCACTGTGGAACCGCCGGCGGCCACCGCGAAGAAGCACCGCCGGCCCGGCCGGTGGGTGGTGCTGGCCGTGTTGCTGGCGCTGTTGCTGCTGGTCGTCGCGCCGATGCTCGTCATCATGGTGAACGCGTTCAAGACGCCGTCCGATTATGCGAGCAACGGCCCCCTCGCGCTGCCCGAGTCGATCAGCTTCCAGGGCATCATCGATTTCTGGAACCGGATCGACTTCAGCCGCAAACTGCTCAACAGCCTCGTGACGAGCCTGTCGGTCGCGGTGCTCGGCGTGCTGCTGTCGGTGCTCAATGCCTACGCGCTGGGCATCGGGCGGGTCCGCGGCCGGATCTGGTTCCTGGTGTTCTTCCTGGTGGCGAACCTGTTGCCGCAGGAGGTGCTGGTCTACCCGCTCTACTACATCTCCAAGGAGCTGCACCTCTACGACAGCCCGATCTCGGTCATCATCATCTTCACGGTGATCCAGAGCGCGTTCGGCACCTACCTGCTCACCTCGGTGTACGAGGAATTCCCCCGGGAGCTCCTCGACGCCGCCGAGGTCGACGGCGCCGGCCGGTGGCGCACCCTGTGGCGTGTCGTCGTCCCGGTCAGCCGTCCCACGCTCGCCGTGCTGTTCACGTTCTTCTTCATCTGGACGTGGAACGAGTTCTTCCTGCCGCTGATCTTCCTGGTGTCCAACGAGAACCAGACCGTGCCCGTGGCCCTCGGGGTCCTGCAGGGCGACAGGCTGATGGACGCGACCGCCACGAGCGCGTCCGCCCTGGTCGGCATCCTGCCCGCCCTGCTGTTCTTCCTGATCTTCCAGCGCACGCTGACCCGCGGCATCACCGCCGGCGCCATCAAGTAAAGGACCCCCACCTCGATGAAATTCACCGATGGTTACTGGCGTAAGCGGGACGGGCTGACCGTCCTGCACCCGGCCCAGCTGCAGGACTCCCGGGCCGACGGCTCGTCCCTCACCGTTTTCGCCTCGGCCAGACGGGTGCAGACCCGCAGCGACACCCTCGACGCCCCGGTCATCACGATCACCTGCACCGCCCCCGCCCCGGACGTCATCCGCGTGACCATCAACCACTTCGCCGGCGAACGCCCCAAGCTGCCCAACTTCGAGATCGCCTCGATCGACGTCTCGCCCGTCGTCGACGAGAGCTCGTTCACCTCGGGAGCCCTCACCGCGCGGTTCACTCCGGGTGACAAGTGGGGCCTGGACTTCGTCGCGGACGGCAAGCGGCTCACCGGCTCCGGCTGGAAGGGCATGGGCATCGTCGACACCGCTGACGGCGAGCACTATGTGCACGAACAGCTCGACCTGGGCGTCGGTGAGGCGGTCTACGGGCTGGGCGAGCGGTTCGGCCCGCTCGTCAAGAACGGCCAGAGCATCGACATCTGGAACGAGGACGGCGGCACCAGCAGCGAGCAGGCCTACAAGAGCGTCCCGTTCTACCTGACCAACCGTGGGTACGGCGTGCTGGTCGACAACCCGGGCCGGGTCTCCTTCGAGGTCGCCTCCGAGGTCGTGTCCCGCACCCAGTTCAGCGTCGAGGGCCAGTCCCTGTCGTACCTGATCATCTATGGCCCGACCCCGGCCGACGTCCTGCGCAAGTACACCGCGCTCACCGGCCGCCCCGCCCTGCCCCCGTCCTGGTCCTTCGGTCTCTGGCTGACCACGTCGTTCACCACGTCCTACGACGAGGAGACGGTCACCGGCTTCGTCGACGGCATGGCCGAGCGCGACCTGCCCCTGAGCGTCTTCCACTTCGACACGTTCTGGATGCGCGAGTTCAGCTGGTGCGACTTCGAGTGGGACCCGCGGATCTTCCCGGACCCGCCGGGCATGCTCAAGCGCCTCGCCGACCGAGGCCTGCGCACCTGCGTCTGGATCAACCCCTACATCGCCCAGCGCTCGTCGCTGTTCGCCGAGGGCATGGCCAACGGCTACCTGGTCAAGCGCGCCGACGGCGACGTCTGGCAGTGGGACCGCTGGCAGGCCGGCATGGCCCTGGTCGACTTCACCAACCCCGAAGCAGCAGCCTGGTACGCCGGCAAGCTCAGGACCCTGCTCGAGATGGGCGTCGACGCGTTCAAGTCCGACTTCGGCGAACGCATCCCGACGGACGTCGTCTGGCACGACGGTTCGGACCCCTCGCGGATGCACAACTTCTACACGCAGCTCTACAACAAGTGCGTCTTCGATGTGGTCAAGGAGCATCGAGGCGAGGGCGAGGCGGTCCTCTACGCCCGCTCCGCCACGGTCGGCGGCCAGCAGTTCCCGGTCCACTGGGGTGGCGACAACTCCGCCACGTACGAGTCGATGGCCGAGACCCTCCGCGGCGGCCTGTCGCTGGCGGCATCCGGTTTCGGCTTCTGGAGCCACGACATCGGCGGCTTCGAGGGCCTGCCCGACCCGGCCGTCTTCAAGCGCTGGATCCCCTTCGGCCTGCTCTCGTCACACTCCCGCCTGCACGGCAACCACTCCTACCGGGTGCCGTGGCTCTTCGACGAGCAGTCGGTCGACGTCCTGCGCGAATTCACCCACCTCAAGCTCACCCTCATGCCCTACCTCTTCGCCGCCGCCCACCAGGCGCACGAGGAAGGCCTGCCGGTGCTGCGCCCGATGGTCCTCGCCTTCCCGGACGACCCGGCCGCCACCCACCTGGACCGGCAGTACCTGCTCGGCGGTGACCTGCTGGTCGCGCCGGTGTTCAGCACCGAGGGCGACGTGAGCTACTACGTCCCGTCCGGCCGCTGGACGAAATACCTCACCGGCGAGGTGATCGAGGGCCCCCGCTGGGTCCACGAGACCCACGACTTCCACAGCGTGCCGCTCCTCGTCCGCCCGGGCGCGGTGCTGCCCGTCGGCTCCCGCACCGACAAACCCGACTACGACTACCGCGACGGCGTGACCCTGCGCCTCTTCGAACCCGAGAACGGCACTCACCGCGTACGCGTGCCGGGATCTGACGCCACCGAATTCACGGTGACGGTCACGGACGACTCGGTCCACGTCGAAAGATCGGGGGAGTCCCTGCCCTGGGCGATCCAGCTCGGCACCGCCGCCCCGGTCACGGCCGAAGCCGCCACATCATCGCTCGACCTGGCCCGCTGACCGGCTGGCCCGCTGAAAGGCTGACGTGCTGGCCCGCTGACGTGCTGGCCCGCTGACGTGCTGGCCCGCTGGCCGTGGGGAGTGTTGCATCGCGCTCCCCACGGCCGCGGCGCGCTCGGCCGGAACGGTGCTGGGAAGACCACTCCGCTGCGGCATCTTTCGTGTCAGAGCCCGTTCAGGACACGAGCGAGTGCGGACCGGCCGACCGGCCCCCAGTTCGGCTTGCCGCCGGGCAGGCCGCGGTCGCCGTTCTGGCCCATCAGCATCAGGAACAGGCACTTCATGACGGCCAGCCCGCGCGCCCGCCGGATTGTCGCCTCATCCGCGTGGGCGTAGCCGTCGAAGAACCGTGAAGCGCCTCCCCCGGGCAGCAGCAGCCAGGCGGCCCCGAGATCCCACGCGGGATCGCCGGCGAAGAGCGCGCCGAAGTCGACGATGCCCGCCAGCGTGCCACCAGTGACGACGACGTTCGCGGGATGCAGGTCACCGTGCACCCACACCGGCGGTCCCGGCCACTCGGGGGTCGCCGCTGCGTCGTCCCACACGGCCCGGACGTCGTCCTCCGCGAAGCCGTCGAGATCCACGGCCCCCAGGAAATGCTCGAACCCGCCCCGGGAGTCCTTCGGATGGGTGCCGAAGTCCGAGGGGCCCGGCGCGCCGGCGGGAGCCTCCACGTGCAGCGCCCTGAGAAACGCCGCCAGCAGGTCAGCCGCATGGTCACCGCGCACGATCGCGGCGTGGTCCAGGGGTGTGCCCTCGACCCAGGTCATCACCGTCCACATCTTGGGGAAGCGTTCGGAGGGCGCACCACTGCGCACCGGAACCGGGATCGGAAGCGGCAGGCGTGGGGCCAGCACAGGCAGCCAGCGGCGCTCCTTGAGCTGCGGCTCGGGGCTGGTGTCCATCCGCTGCATCCGGACGGCCAGGTCGTCCCCGAGGCGCCACATCTGGTTTCCCCAGCCGCCCGCCACCTCGCGGAGGGGCAGATCAGCCAGGTCCGGATGCTGCTCCCGGAGAACGTCGCGAACCAGATCCTCGCCGACCTCGACGCTCATCATGCTCTCCTCCCGTGCGGGCCGGCCGTCGCGGCGCCTGGTTCCACCTTGCCGTCTCCCCTAAGGGGAGAGTCAAGCCGTCTGGCCAGGGTGGGGATCATCACCGCCGCGGGGACGAGGTGCAGCCCCAGCAGAGCGGTGACGGTCGGGGCGGCCGCCCCGGAGATCAGGGGTGGGACCAGCGATATCACGGTCAGCGACACCGCCGTCCACACGAACCGCGAGGCGGGGCGCGCGCTCCACCGGAGGAACGCGGCGGCGAGGACGACGCCCACGAGTGAGAAGAAGGCGGTCACCACGGCGAACCCGCCCAGCGGGATCGTCTCGCCTCCGTCGGGGATCTCGAAGTCGACGCCGGCGGCCCCGGTGAGCGCGGCGGCGAGGGTGGTGGCGGCCACTGCGGCAAGCGTGGCGACGAGTCCGGTGACGGCGAGTCTCACTTCGTACCGTCCGCGGGCAGGCGGTCCGGCAGGCCCAGGACCGGGAACCGGTCGTTGTGGAAGATGAAAACCTCGGTGATCGCTCCGCCGGAGATGCGCAGGACGTCGATGGTCAGTGGCAGGAAAGCGCCCGACTCTTCCTGCCACAGGTAGAAGGCGACGGCGGGTTGCCGGTTCACCGACGTGGCGACGGCGCGCAGGCGTCCGAGGTCTTCGAAGCCGTCCCCGACCCAGTCGCTGATCACCGCATCGCGGCCGAGGTGCAGGCCCGGCGTCGGTGGCATGGCGGAACGGGCGTCGTCGCGCAGCAGTGCGGTGAGCCCGGCGATGTCCGTTGCCACGCTGGCGTCGGTGAAGCGGCGCACCAGCTCGCGCGTACCGGAGTCCTCGCCGCCGGTCCAGTCCTGGCGCTCGGCGGGCAGGTGTTCGCGCATGCCGGCGCGGGCCCGTTGCAGCGCGCTGTTCACGGAGTTGACGGTGTCGCCGAGCAGGTCCGCGACGTCCTTCGCCGGCCAGCCGAGCACGTCACGCAGGATCAGCACGGCCCGGGGGCGCGGCGCGAGGTGCTGGACCGCGACCACGTACGCCAGCTCGATCGTCTCCCGCGCGACGGCCATGGTCTCCGGCTCGTCCGCGTCCGCCGCGGGCAGCTCGTCGAGCAGGCGGTCCGGGTAGGGCTGCAGCCACAGCACCTCGCCACCGGTCGCGGGTTCCGGGCGCGATCTGGCGAGCAGGTCCAGGCAGGCGTTGGTGGCGATCCGGTACAGCCAGGCCCGCACCGTCGACCGGCCCTCGTACGTCTCCCGCCGCCGCCAGGCCCGCAGGAACGTCTCCTGCACGGTGTCCTCGGCGTCCTCGAACGATCCGAGCATCCGGTAGCAGTGCACGTGCAACTCCCGCCGGTGCCGTTCCGCCAGCCCCGCGAAGGCGGGTTCCTCCAGCAGCATGTCCGCACTCATCACGTCATCCTCGCGTCTCGTCGTGTCCCGTCCCAGGTAAGACGGGCGACGGCGCGAAAACTCATCGGATGCTCCGGGCCAGGCGGCGGACTGCTTCGTCCATGCGGTCGGGTGGGGATGCCGCGTAGGTGAGGCGCAGGTGCGGGGCCGGGGGCTCCGCGGCGTACCAGGGGCGGCCGGGGAAGACCGACACGCCCTCGGTGGCGGCGGTTGTGGCCAGGGCGACGTCGTCCGTGCCGTCGGGGAGCTGAACCCACAGGTGGAGGCCGCCGCGGGGGATCAGCTGCGGGACCAGATCAGGCAGGTGGCGGTGCAGGGCGGTGAGGAGGGCGTCGCGGCGGTCGCGCAGAGCAATCCGGAGGGTACGCAGGTGACGTGCCCAGGCGGGAGCGGTCACGAGTTCCAGGGTGGCCTGTTGCAGGGGGCCGGAGACGTACAGGTCGTCGAGCAGCCGGGCGGAGCGGAGCCGGGCACCCGCCGGGCCGCGTGCGCCGATCGCCGCGATGCGCAGGCCGGGCGCCGCGGACTTGGTCAGCGATCGCAGGTAGATGACGTGGCCGTCCGGGTCGGCGGCGGCCAGCGGGGCGGGGGCGGCGCCGTCGATGGTGAGGTCACGGGCGTAGTCGTCTTCGATCACAAAGGCGCCTGCTTCGCGTACGGTATCCGCGATCTGAATCCGGCGGTGAGCCGCCAGGGTCGCGCCCGTCGGGTTGGCGTGCAGCGGCTGGCAGTAGAAGAGCCGTGCTCCGGTGCGAGTGAAGGCGGCGGCGAGCTGATCCGGGCGTACCCCATCGTGGTCGGCGGGAACCGGGACGACCCGCAGGCCGGCGGCCCGTGCCGTGGCCAGCGCCCCCAGATAGGTCGGGGACTCCACGAGAAGCGTGTCACCGGGGGAGGCGAGCGCCCGCAACGCCGAGGAGAGCGCGGCCTGCCCACCCGGGCAGATCACCATGTCATCGGCCCGCAGCCCGGACCCGGTCTCCCGTGCGAACCAGGCACGCAGGTCGTCGCGGCCCTCAGCCGGCCCACGCTGCCAGGCGCTCGGCTGCCGGGCGGCCCGGGCCAGTGCGGCACCGAGCGCGGCGGTGGGCTGCAGGTCGGCGTCCAGGTAGCCACCGGTCAGCGGAATTGCGCCCGGACGCGGTAACGCCAGTAACGCCTGCATCTCGTCCTCGCCCGGCTTGCGGGCGCCGAGCGCGACGGTCTGCCACGACAGATCGGGGGCGTCACCGGTCGCGGGGCGATCCGCCACGAACGTGCCTCTGCCCGGGCGTGCCTCCACCAGGTCTTGCGCCACGAGCTGCCGGATCGCCTCGGCGACGGTGACCGGCGAGGCGTGATGCCGGGCGGTCAGCTCCCGCACCGAGGGCAGCCGCGCACCAGGAGCCGCCGCGGCCACGAGCCTGCGCAGATCTTGGATAACGCGATCGGCTGCGTTACCGTCATTCATGAGAAGTAAGAGTAGCGCTACAGGCCGGAAAGCGATAACGCTCGGGGCGCTGGGAGTGCTCGCTTTCAGCCTGACGCTCCCCGCCACCCGGGTCGCCGTGCACGACCTCGACCCCTGGTTCGTGGCGTTCGGCAGAGCTGTCGGCGCGGCGGTGCTCGCGGGGGCGTACCTGTATCTCACCCGCGCCCCGCTCCCTCGGCACTGGAGGCGCCTGGCGATTGTCGCGCTGGGTGTCATCATCGGGTTCCCACTGTTCACGTCGCTCGCGCTGACCACCCAGACCGCCGCCCACGGCGCGGTCGTCGTCACCGTCCTGCCCGCCATGACCGCTGTCTTCGCCGTCCTGCGCGCCGGGGAACGCCCGCCGCCGCTCTTCTGGGTCGCCGGCCTGAGCGGTCTCCTGCTGGTGCTCACGTTCCTGATCGCCACCGGCACCGTCCACGGCGGCCTCAACCCCGCGGATTTCTTCCTCCTGGCGGCGGTCGTCCTGTGCGGACTCGGGTACGCCGAGGGTGGCGCCCTCGCCCGTGACCTCGGCGGTGCCCGGACGATCTGCTGGGCGCTGCTCCTCGCCCTCCCGGTCACACTGCCCGTCACCGTTGTCGCCGCGGTGTCCCATCCGCCGCACACGGGTGCCGCGGGGTGGTCGGCGTTCGCGTACCTGACGACGGTCTCGATGTTCCTGGGCTTCTTCGCCTGGTACGCCGGCCTGGCCCTCGGTGGCATCGCCCGCGTCGGCCAGCTCCAACTCGCCCAGCCGATCCTCACCCTGCTCTGGTCGGCATTGCTCCTCGCCGAACCCGTCACCCCGGCCACGATCGCCACGGCGGTGCTGGTCCTCGCCTGCGTGGTCGCGATTCAGCGCGCCCGCACCCGGCGCGTCCTGACAGACTCGCTGCCGTGACGGCGCTGGTATTGCCCGAGGGGCAGTGGTGGGACTGGGAGATCATGACGTGGACGGCGGGGACGCTGACGCTGGCCGCGAGCACGGATCTCACGTACCACCATGGGCTTGAGGTCATCGTCAGTGACGTGGGGTTCGTGCAGTGCCCGTCTTTGTTTCATCACGCGGTGTTCCGGGAGCCCACCGCCGCCGAGCGGGACTTCGTGCTGCGGCAGTCGGCCGGGGACGCACCGCTGATCGTCGCGTTCGACCACAACGAGCACGACGCCGCAGGGCGGGCGATGTCCGGGCTCATCGGTGCTGCGGACGTGCGGGTCGTGACGGGTACTGCGTACCGTTATCTCAGGCCCGGCCTTCGGCCAGGGGAACGCCTGGCGAGCGAGGTCATCGGCGGTGGTGGAAACGAGTGATGGCGGCTGCCACAAGGGCGGCGAGCAGTGCCCAGACCGCCGTGCTGAGCAAGTTGTTGGACATGCTCGCGCGATCGATGCCGAGCACGCGGCCGGCACGTACCACGAATCTGAGCGTGACCGGCAGCAGTTCCCTGGCGACCAGGATCCCCAGCACGATCACGACCGCGTTCCGGCGAAAAAGGGTGAAGCCGTGCGCGAGCGTCTCGCTGAGTTGGCGGCCCGGTGACCGCGAATCATGCTGAGCCCAGGTACGCCTCCACGAGTGCAGCGCCACCACAATCTGAGCGGTCAGCCATACGTGGCGGTTGCTTTCGTAGTCCTCGAATCGCCAGGCACCGTCGGCTGACTGCATGTCGACAAGATGGCGCACCGCCTGGCGGCACGCACGGCGGGCAGCTGGGTCATGGCCCGCGGAATGCATAAGGGCAAGCAGTGCCCGCCAGGCCGAGTAATTGAGGCAACGTTGCGGCCTTCGAGGGCTGCCGACCGTGAACCACTCGTCGTAACTGTTCGGCCAGCTGCCGTTATCGCTCTGCCGCGAAATGATGAAGGCGGTGGCCCCACGGACCACGTCCTCGCGTGGTGAGACCCCCGCTTCACAGAGCGCGAACACTACCTGAGCGGTGGTGGCCACATTGGGCACGGCGCCGTGCGACACGCCCCACGCCCGGCTGTCCGGATCCTGTGCCAGCTTCAGATGCTCGACGATCTTTTCGATGACACCTTCCTCGCCGCGACGACGCAGGCTCTCCCGGTATTTTGCGAACGCCCAGAGCGCGAGCGCCGTCGGCATTGTCCGCTGATCCTGGATGTCCGCCGGCGTGGTCATGACCCCGCCGCCGGGCGCGACGCAATCGAGCAGATAGGTGAGTGCACCCTTGACAGTGGGGTCGGACCCGTCGAGACCGAGCTCGCCAAAAGCGACGAGCGCCCACGCTGTTGCCTCCGCAGAGGGGTATTCGACCTCGCACGAGTCGAAACCGCCGGATTCCACCTGCTGTGTGCGCACCCATATGAGGGCATCTCGAAGGCGGTCATTGAGCGGCCGTCCCGTGTGCTCGAGGTATTGAGCGCGAATGCCGTCGACGGTCCCGCCCCAGACAGTCAATTCCGTAGTGCCCGGAAACTGGGGCCACCCGGCTCCTGCGCCGCCGCGCGGCTCCGGAATGTAGGAACTCCAGAGCCATGCGTGGCCCCTGGCGATCGCGGCGTCAAGGGCCGTACCGCTCTGCTGTGGCACTTCTCGTTGCATACGGTCCACCAGGAGTTGGAGCGGACGTTGCCTTATTCGCGTCGACTCTCCCAAAGCCGAACCATTTATGCCATCTGGGCCAACATTCGACAAATAGATACACGATGGAGTGAATTGTGTTTCTTGAAATCGAGGGAAAGGTGGCCCTCTTTCCAGTGAGCGGTGAGCAGACGTGCCCGGTCGCTCTGCCAGTCGAGGTGGGCATGGCCAGAGCCGGCCGCCTGGGTCCAGTATGGAGTGGCTGACGGGTTACGACGGGAGGAGACCGACGTGGCGAAGCCGACGATTGTTCTTGTGCACGGGGCGTGGGCTGATGCGTCCAGCTGGAATGCTGTCGCGGCTGAGCTGCGAGGGCAGGGGTTCACCGTGCTCGCGCCGCCGAACCTGTTGCGGGGGCCGGCGGGGGATGCCGCGTACATTTCGTCGTTCCTGGCTCAGCGGACCAGCGGGCCGGTGGTGCTGGCCGGGCATTCGTACGGGGGATTTGTGATCACCAATGCCGCGACCGGTGGCGGTGACGTGCGGGCCCTGGTCTACGTCGACGCGTTCATCCCGGACGAGGGGGAGTTCGTCTTCCAGATCCTGGGCGGGTCGGGGTCGGCGCTCGATGTGCCCGACCCGACGACCGTTCTCGACATCGCCGGGTATCCGGGCGCGCCGGAGGGTGACGCCGAGGCGTTCCTGAAGCCCGGCACCGTGCACAACTCCTTCGCCCAGGACCTGCCCGAGGCGGACCGGTGGCTGATCGCCGCGGGACAGCGGCCGATCACACTGAGCGCCAACACCACCCCGTCGGTCACCGCCGCGTGGAAGACCCTGCCGAGCTGGGCCGTGGTCGGCACCGAGGACAAGGTCATCCCGCCGGCGGTGCAGCGTTCGATGGCCGAGCGTGCCGGCGCGAAGATCATCGAGGTGGACGGGTCACACGTGTCGATGGTGTCGCAGCCGCGGACCACGATCGACACCATTCTGGCCGCCGCCGCCCACGTCGGCGACTGACTTCCCCGGCTGGGACGCGAACCGCGCGACGCTCAAGGCTCTCAGGCCCCGTCGGCCATTCTCCAGTGAGGGTCGCGGCCGATGAAGCCGAGCAGCCGGGTCTGGGCGTCGGCGTCGTCCTTCACGGGTACGCGGGGACCGTACTGCCCGGATCCGCGCATGATGTCCTCGATCGGTTCCATGCCGGCCAGCATCTCGGCGCAGAAGGTGGGGTCGAGGTGGTCGTCCTGGCCGGTGGCGCGGGCGAGGTCCCAGGTGTGCATGAAGACGTCGGCCGTGTAGAACTGGTTGATCGCCCGGTCGAGGGGGATCTCGCCGATGTGGGGGTTGCTCAGGACGAGGCCGGCGGTTGCCGGGTCGTCGAGCAGGGCCTGGACGGCGTCGACCTGGGTCTGCCACGCGGCGGCCGGGTCGTCGTCGACGCTCGGGCCGGCCGGGAGCTTGATGCCGCTGCCGCCGGCCAGGAACGGCGGGAACCAGTCCGTGAGGTGGCGTACGACGTCGCGGGCGGTCCATTCGGCGACCGGCGAGGGAACGTCCCACGACCGGGTGCCCCGGACCCGGTCGGTGAAGGCGCGGCCGATCTCGCGGTGGCGTTCGGCGGGCTGGTCAGACAGTGCCATCGGTGAGCATCCTCTCGAGTGTGGCGTAGCCCTCGTTGACCCCGGTCTCCATGCCGCTGCGCAGCCACGCGTCGCGGCTCTCGAAGCTGTCCACGAGGGACTGGGTGCGCAGGCGGGTGCGGCCGTTGCCGAGGTCGTCGAACCACAGCGTTTCCAGGGCGACGCCGTCCGGCTCGCCCTCGAACGTGAACGTCTGCACGATGCGGTCCGGCCGGACGTCGTGGAAGCAGCCCCGGAACGCGTACTCCTCATCGCCGCGGGTGGACACGAAACGCCAGCTGCCGCCGGAGCGCGCGTCCCACTGCTCGATGCGGGTCGTCAGGGAGCTCGGGCCGACCCACTGGGCGAACATCTCCGGGTCGGTGTGCGCCCGGAACAGCTGCTCGGGCGTGCCCGCGAACTCGCGGGTCATGCGGATGGCGGGCACGTTCGGGTCGGCTTCGATCGTGGTCTCGGTGACGGTGCTCATGCCGCGCTTCCGTTCTGCTCGTCGGTGCCGGTCTCAGTGTCGTTCAGTTGTGCCAGGAGCGTGTCCAGACGGCGGTAACGCTGCTCCGCCTGACGCCGGTAGCGCTCGATCCACTTGTCCATCAGGTCGAAGACCTCCGCTTCCAGCCGGACCGGCCGGGGCTGAGGGCCCGCCGGCCGGGTCACCACGCCGGCGTCCTCCAGCACCTTCAGATGCTTGTAAACCGCCTGGAGGGACATCTCGTACGGCTCGGCGAGCTGATTCGCCGTCGCATCGCCCGCCGCCAGCCGGGTCACCATGTCGCGCCTGGTCGGATCAGCAAGAGCCGCGAACACGCGGGACAGCTCGTCCACGCCCACTCCTTTCAACCCGTCAGTTGAAAGTAAAGGTAGGCCGCCGTTCGAAACTTGTCAACCGGCGGGTTGAAAGCAGGCGGCTGGGACGTGACGAGGCCGACGCCGGCGACCTGGTGTACGCCGAACGCGAGCGGGTAGCCCTGGCCTGCGGATCGACGGCGAGGTGCTCGCGGGGACCATCTCCTACAGCGTGTAGGTTTGACCGAGTTCGCTGTCGAGAGGATCGCTCATGCCGTCGTTCCTGGATCCGGAATGGCTCATCTCCACGTTCGGCCTTGTGGGCATCCTGGCGCTGGTGTTCGCGGAGTCCGGCCTGCTGATCGGGTTCTTCCTGCCCGGCGACTCGCTGCTGTTCACCGCGGGCCTGCTGGTCGCCGGTGGCACCTACCTGCACCAGCCGCTGTGGCTGATGTGCCTGCTGATCCCGGTCGCGGCGGTGGCCGGCGACCAGTTCGGTTACCTGTTCGGGCGGCGCTTCGGCCCGGCCCTGTTCCGCCGTCCCGACTCGCGGCTGTTCAAGCAGGAAAACCTGACCAGAGCCAAGGACTTCTTTCAGCGGTACGGTGCCCGCTCGATCGTCCTCGCCCGGTTCGTGCCGATCGTGCGTACGTTCACCCCGATCGTCGCCGGCGCCAGCCACATGCACTACCGCACGTTCCTGATCTACAACATCGTCGGCGGCACATTGTGGGGCTGCGGCGTGACGATCCTCGGCTACTTCCTCGGCCAGATCGCGTTCGTGAAGAACAACATCGAGCTCATCCTGATCGGCATCGTCCTGGTCTCCGTGATCCCGGTCGCGATCGAGCTCCTGCGCAGCCGCAACCGCAGCCGGGTGCGCTGACCGTTACGCGGGGCGCCTGCGCTCGGCGTCGGCCAGCAGCTGCCGCAGCACCTTCGCGTCGGAATCGTCGAGCGAGGCGGCGAACTGCTGCAGCACCGCGTGCCGGTCGGCCCGGTCGGCGAGCGCGGCCCGCATCTGCGACGCGGCCGCGGTGGCAGCGTCCTCGACCGGCCAGTAGGCGTGGCCCCGCCCAGCCTTGCGCCGCTCGACGACCTTCTTCTCGTGCAGGCGGATCAGGATCGTCTGCACGGTGTTGTAGGCGAGCTCACCACCGACCTCACGCTGCACCTCCGCCGCGGTCAGGGGCTCGGCTGCGGCCCACAGGACCTCCATCACCCCGGCCTCGAGGGTGCCGGGCGCGCGGCGCCCGTCCTTCGTCGTCACAGTCACCGACCTCCGCCGCCACGATACCGTCTCAGGAAACCTACAGCATGTAGGAGCTAGGGTCGGCGAATGACCTCACGCCTGCTCTGGTTTCCGGCGGCGGGCTTCGTCCTGCTGACGCTGGCCGTCTCGCGCTTCGACATCTGGATCAGCGCGGGTGCTCACACGGCCGCGCTGGCGCATCCGGCGTGGCGTGCCGTGATGGACGCCGTGACGCTGACCGGCGGGACGCCGATGATCGGCCCGCTGGTCGCGTTCGGCTGTCTGCTCCTGCTGATGCGCGGCCACTGGCGGCAGGCCCTGTTCGCCGCCACCGCGATGGTCGTCACGCTCACCGTCCGGCTCGGCATCCTCGGGCTCGTCGCGCGGCCCCGGCCCGTGGACCGGCTCGCGCCCGCGTCGAACTACTCGTTCCCGTCGGGGCACAGCACGGCGTCCGCGGCGGCCGCGCTGATCCTGGTGATCGTCTGCCTGCCCTCGCTGCGGCACCGGTGGAGCCGGGCGGCGCTCGTGATCATGGCGGGGCTGTGGGCCCTCGCGGTCGGTGTCAGCCGGGTGGCGCTGGTCGTGCACTGGCCCACCGACGTGCTCGGGGCGTGGCTGCTCGTACTGGTCGTGGTCCCCGCGACCGGCCTACTGCTGGACAAGCTCCCGGGCCCGCGCCGGGCGGAAGAACACGATCAGGACCCCGATGGCGTACGCGACCCGGACGGCGATTTCGAGCGCCGTCGCGCTGGGCGTGAGGTTGACGGTCGCCGTGAGTAGCGTGCCGCACCACGAGGCCGGCGCGACCGTGCCGGAGAAGTCGTACGCGATCGTGCCCGCCGCCAGCCTCGGCGGTCTCGGCCCAGGGCCGCTCGGTGGTCACGGCGTCCCTGCGGGCGGTCCTGCAGCTGCTGGTCCCGGTCGCCCTGCTCGCCGCGTTCGAACTGCTCAACGCCCACGCCGGGCACCTCGATGCCCTGGACGACGTGATGGAGTTCGCCGCGACGTGGCTGATCTACCTGATCTTCGCCGCCGTCGCCGCCCTCGTCGCCGGGAACCGCTGGCGCGTGGCGGCCACGGTCCAAGTCTGAGATCGTGGGGTACGGAAGGGGGTCCGATGCTCGATCATTTCCTGTGGTCGGTGATCCTGGCGCCGGCGCTGATCGTCGCGGTCGCCCTGCCGGCCGTCGACCGGATGCCCCCGGCCCGGGCCGCCGCCGTGCTGAGCTGGTCCGCCGTGGGCGTCGCCGTCGCGAGCACGATCAACCTCACCCTCTTCACGATCAAGGCGTTCGCGCAGCCGCCCGCCACGGAGTCCCGGCTCGACGCGTCGGTGTCGTGGCTGGCCGTGGCCCTTCTCGCCGCCTCGGTGGTCGCCGTGGTGCGCGCGTTCCGTGGTTACCGGGTGGCGCTCGCGACGGCGTCCGGGTTCGCGGTGCTGCCCGCCGATCGGCAGGTCGTGGTGGTCGACGACGCGCTGCCGGAGGCGTATAGCATCGAGGGGCCGCCCGCGCGGATCGTGGTCACCACCGGCATGCGGGACCTCCTTGACCCGCGGCAGTACCAGGCGCTGCTCGCCCACGAGCGCGAGCACCTGCAGGGCCGGCACCACCGTCTCGTCCGCATGGCCGGGCTGGCCGCGGCGGCGCATCCACTGCTGCGGGTCCTCGCCGCCCGGGTCGGCTACCTGGTCGAACGGGCCGCCGACGAACGGGCCGCGGCCCACGTGGGCGACCGGCACTCGGTGGCGTTCGCGATCGGCGCCGCCGCGCTCGCCGGCGCCGGCCGGGGGAGCGGCCTGCACCTCGCGGCCCGCCAGGGTGTGGTCCCGCGCCGGGTCCGCGAACTCCTCCAGCCCCGCACCCACCGCCTCCGCCGCGGCTACCTGCTCCTGCCGGTCATCCCGGCCGTCGCGTCCCTGATCTGGACCGTCGAGGCCACCCGGGATCTGGTCGAGGTGCTCCACGTCGCCGGGTGAGCCGGCCCCCTTACGAACGAAGTGCGTCCGCCCCCGGATGTCGGATCCGGGGCGGGCCGTTCGTTGAGGAGGTGAGAGACCGCGAGAGAGAAGGATCTGCCATGACCGCTGAATACACCTGGGACGTGTTCTCCACCCTTGACGGGTACGGGTCGTTCGGTGAGGGCGCCGGCTGGGGTGGCTACTGGGACAAGCAGGGCCCTGAGCTGCTCGACCACCGCGCCGGCCTGTTCGCCACCGAGCAGCGGATGGTGTTCGGGGCGACGACGTTCCGGGAGAACGCGGAGATCATGACGTCGGGCCTCGACCCGGACGCGCTCGACGAGTGGAACGTGCGGACGATGCGGATGCCGGCGACGGTGATCTCGTCGACGTTGCGGGACACCCTCGGGTGGCCGGACGCAACGATCGTGAGCGGGGACGCCGTCGAGATCGTCACGCGGCTCAAGAAGGAGTCGGACGTTCCGTTGCGGTCGCAGGCCAGCCTGTCGCTGAACTGGGCTCTGATGGCTGCCGACCGGGTGCAGGTGACGATCTTCCCCGTCATCTCCGGGCGGAGCGGGACCAGCCCGATCCTCGGCGGGGCGGGCGACTTCGACCTCGAACTGCTCGAGAGCCGGACGCTCGACGGCCGCACCCAGGAGCTCGTCTACCGGCCCATCGCGCGCTGACGGGCGACGAGGAACTTCGGGGCCATCTCGGCGTAGCTGTCGG
Organism: Winogradskya humida; assembly: GCF_016862215.1. Classification (GTDB taxonomy): domain Bacteria; phylum Actinomycetota; class Actinomycetes; order Mycobacteriales; family Micromonosporaceae; genus Actinoplanes; species Actinoplanes humidus. Next base: position 243,216 of record NZ_BOMN01000013.1, on the reverse strand, counting down.
TCAGGATCTCGGCGATCTCGGTCCAGTCGGTGTGATCGCCGAGCAGGACCCCGGCGACGTTGCTGCCCCAGGCGGCGCGGAAGAACGGGAAGCCGCTGCCGGTCAGTCCGAGGAACTCGCCGGCCGGCGCGCGGAACGTCATCACGGTCGGCGGCTCACCGTTGACCGCGAACTGGGCGTAGAACGGCTGGCGCGAAGGGTCGGGCGTGTAGACGTGGGCGACCGTGCGGGCCCGGATGCGCCAGCGGATGCCGATCCAGGCGGGTTCCTCGTACGTCTCCGGCAGTGCGCGGCAGATCGGGCGCAGCCGTTCCAGGATCTCCGGGGGCACGTCTCCAGGGCCGGACATGGGCCGACAATACCGGCCGCCGCGAATGTATCGGCTCTCCCGGGGTATCAGCGGGACCGGAAGCGATCATGGGGAACGGGAGCAGCACGTGGGAAGCCAAGCCGTACCCGAGCAGCTGAGCGGCGTGATCGGGTCCGCTGAGCCGTGGGTGGTCCGTGAGATCGGCCTGCCGGACGGCGCTACCGCCACGCGGCAGTCCGAGTCGGTGTTCGCCCTGGCCAACGGGCATATCGGGCTGCGCGGGAACGTCGAGGAGCCGTATCCGGACGGGATGCCGGGCACGTATCTCAACTCGCTCTTCGAGGAACGCGATCTGACCTACCCCGAGGCCGGGTACGCGTTTCCGCAGCGTACGCAGACCGTCGTCAACGCCCCGAACGGCAAACCGGTCGCGTTGTTCGTCGGCGCCGAGCCGTTCGACCTGCGCACGGGGACGCTGCGGCGGCACGAGCGGGTCCTCGACCTGCGGGCGGGCACGCTGACCCGCGAGGTGGAGTGGACGTCACCCTCCGGCGTCGACGTGTGGCTGCGTACGGTGCGGCTTGTCTCTTTTCAGCGACCCTCCGTGGCCGTGATGCGTTACTCGGTGCGAGCGGACGCTGAGCTGCGGGTCGAGTCGGATCTCGTGGTGAACGAGGAGCTTCCGGGGGCCCGGGACGATCCGCGGGCCAGTGCGGTGATTCCCCGGCCGTTCCGCGCGGTGTCCCACAACCGGGATGTGCTCGTCCATCGCACCGGGCGCAGTGGCATCGAGGTCGCGTCCGCAGTCGTGCACGCCGGCGCCGACGGCAAGGTCGACGTCGGACCGGACCGGATCCGGTGGAGCGCTGCGGGCCGTGGGGAGCTGGGCTTCGACAAGCTGGTGGCGTACGCGTGGAATGCGGTTGATTGTGAAGCGACCGCGGTGCGGGAGCGGGACGCCGCCGCGACTGCCGGATTTGATGTCCTCGCCGCGGAGCAGCGTGAATACCTCGACGACTTCTGGTCGACCGCGGACGTGGAACTGGACGGTGACCCGGAGGTCCAGCAGGGAGTGCGGTTCGGGATGTTCCACGTCCTGCAGGCCGGGGCGCAGGCGGGCCCGCACCCGATCGCGGCGAAGGGGCTGACCGGGAACGGCTACGACGGGCACACGCTGTGGGACACCGAGGCGTTCGTGCTGCCGGTGCTGACGTACACCCATCCGGCCTGTGCCGGGCTGGCCCTGCGCTGGCGGCACAGCACCCTGGACGCGGCGCGGGAACGGGCCCGTGAGCTGGGGCTGGCCGGGGCGAGCTTCCCGTGGCGCACGATCACCGGGCCGGAGTGCTCCGGCTACTGGCCCGCGGGGACGGCGGCGCTGCACGTCAACGGGGACATCGCGGCGGCGGTGCTGCGGTACCACGCGGCCAGCGGCGATGACGACTTCATGCGTACGGCCGGCCGGGAGATGGTTACCGAAACGGCCCGGATGTGGCAGGACCTCGTCTTCGCCGACGACAGCGGGACCGCCCACATCGCCGGCGTTACCGGCCCGGACGAGTACAGCGCGCTGATGGACGACAACATCTACACCAATCTCGTGGCCCAGCAGAATCTGCGGGCCGCCGCGCTCGACGACGAACCGGTGGAGCTGGCGCTGCCCGTCGACCGGTCACGCGGGGTGCATCAGCAGGCGGAGGGCTTCACGCGGTTACCGGAGTGGGACTACGAGGGGGAGCAGTACCCGCTGATGCTGCACCACCCGTACCTGAATCTGTATCGCAAGCAGGTGGTCAAGCAGGCCGATCTGGTGCTGGCGATGATGGTGTACGGCGAGTCGTTCACCCTCGACGAGAAGCGCCGCAACTTCGCCTACTACGAGGCCCGCACGGTCCGCGACTCGTCACTGTCCGCGCCCGTGCAGGCGGTCCTCGCCGCCGAGACCGGGCACCTGTCGCTCGCCCATGACTATCTCGCCGAGGCGGCGCTGCTCGACCTGCGTGGCGGCGGTGAGTCCGGTGGGGACGGCCTGCACATCGCGGCCTGTGCCGGCTCGTGGATCGCCCTGGTCATGGGCTTCGGCGGCCTGCGCGACGAGGGCGGCAGGTTGTCGTTCACCCCGCGCCTGCCGGCCCACCTGCCGCGGCTGTGCTTCCATCTCCGCTGGCGGGAAAGCGTCCTGCGGGTCACGGTCACGCCGGTCGACGTCACCTACGAGGTCACCGGCGACCCGATCACTTTCCGCCACTACGGCAAAGAGGTGACGGTCGCCGCCGATCAGGCCTTCTCCGTCGGGATCGAACCCGAGCAGGACCGTCCGGCACCGCCGTCACCTCGTCCGCCGAAGCGGCGCGCTCACTCCTGAGCGCGCCGCTGACCTGCTCATACCAGGGGGGTCGTGCCCACATCGGGGGTGGTGACGACCGGCTTGCGGCGCGGCGGGCGGGGAACGGCCGTGTCGCTCAGGTCGGTGGTGGTGGGCTCCGGGTTGACGGACGCCAGCTTCTGCGTCACCGCGTCGGTGCCCGTACCCACGAACTCCTTCGCCTTCTCCTGCGCCTGCACCACACGCGGGTGGCTGCTCGCCTTACGGGCGCCCGCCACGATCTGCTCGTACTTCTCCCGGCCGGCGCGGGTCCCGAGCACGTAGCCGACGGCCAGTCCGGCAGCCAATGTCACAACCTTCATCGCGTACTCCTCATGTCGTCGGTAGTTGGCTGAGGTGCCCCAGCAGCGCCCGGCGAAACATCGATTGCCTTGACACCGGCGTCAAGGCCTACCGTGACCTGCGGCAAAGGGGGTCATCATCAAGTTCGCCGTCAGTTACAGCCCGCCGTTCCACGGCGTCGATCCGGACACCATCGTGGGGTACGCCCAGCACGCCGAACAGTGCGGCTTCGAGGCGATCTATGTGCCGGAGCACATCGTCCTGCACCCCGGCGCCCGGCTCGGCACGTTCGAGTTGCCACCCGACCTGCCCTACCTCGATCCGCTCGACTGCCTGAGCTTCATCGCCGCCGCCACCAGCCGGATCCTGCTCGGCACGGCGGTGCTGCTCCTGCCGTACCACCATCCGGTCACGCTCGCGAAACGCCTCGCGACGGTCGACGTGCTCTCGAAGGGCCGGATGCGGCTGCTCACGGTGGGTCTGGGCGCGCTCCCGGGCGAGGCGGCGGCGGTCGGTGTGGACTATGCGAGCCGGGGGCGACGCGCTGACGAGGCGATCGACGTGCTGCGATCGTTGTGGGCGGGCGACGAGCGGGGTGTCAGCTTCCACGGGGAGTTCTTCGACTTCGACGGGCTGTGCAGCTTCCCCAAGCCGTACCAAGCGGCCACACTGCCGATTCACGTCGGCGGGTCCAGCCGGGCGGCCGCGCGCCGGGCCGCACTGCGTGGGGACGGGTTCTACCCCGGCGGCATGCTCACGCCCGACGAGCGGGCGGCCCAGTGGGAGCTCGCCGGTCGTCCGCAGGAATACACCCGCCCGGCCGCACTGGACATCACCGCCGAGCGGGTCGCGGAACTGGCCGCCCAGGGCGTCACCCGGCTGGTGGTGAGCAGCACCAGCCTCGACGATCTGACGGCGTTCGCTTCCCGGTTCGTCTGACGCTCATCGGGGGATTCCGCGCTCTGGAACGCCTTGGAGCGTTAGCACCCGCGACAGCTCGGCGACCGTGTCGCGCGCTTCAGCGGCGTCCGTGTCGGTGGTCCAACCCTGATGCCACGGGCCCCGGGGGCCGGCGACGAACATCAAGGCTTCGAGCGCGACGGTCGCCAGGCCGGGCGCCGGTGCGGTCAGCCGGACATCAGGGGCGAGGTCATGCTCCACCAGCGATTCGAGAAGTTCCTCGAATCGCCGGCCGCCTGGCAGAGCCGCCGCGACGATCGCCGCGGCGGCAACGACCTGATCGAGAAAGGGCCGGTCCCGAACGTCCCCATCGCCCGTGCCCGCTCAACCGATGCGGCGGGTTGCCGACGTGCCGAAACGTGCCGCCACCGCGGTTTTGTAGCCGCCGGGCTGAGCTTTGGCGGTGCGTTCGGCTGTGAGCACAGCACGCTGCGCGGCCGCGTCGCGGTCCCAGGCGGCAAGGCATTCCTCGGGTACGAGGTTGGCGGCCGCGACGATCGCACCCGTGGCACCGAGCCAGCCCGCGTACCCGAGCAGCGCCGACGAGCCGGTGTAGACCACGCCGCCGAGGTCGAGCTCGTGACCGAGGCGGACCGGGTCGCCGCTGGAGTCCTTGATGCCGCTCACCGGCAGCGTGGCCAGCGCGGGCACGGGCACCGGGCCGCCCGCGACCGGCGGATAGTGGTAGGCCAGCACGGGCACGTCCCCCGCGGCCGCGGCGACCGCCTCGAAATACCGGTCAAGATCCCCACCGAACCGGGGCGGAGCCACGAGTACGCCGTCCGCGCCCGCCTTCACCGCCGCCTCCACCCGCGCCACGGCCTGCCCGGCCCACTCACCGGACGCGCCCGCGATCACCGGCACGTCCGGGCACGACGCACGCACGGCCGCGACCAGCGCCACCCGTTCGTCGTCGGTCAGTGCCGACGCCTCGCCCGTGCTCCCGTTGACCAGCACACCCCGGATGCCGGCACCCACCACCCGGGCCGCGAGGGCCGCGGTCGCCGGGGCGTCGACGCTTCCGTCGGCGGTGAACAGGTTGAGCAGCGCCACGGCCGGGCCGTGCCAGAGCGGATCCGTCATGCCCGGAAGCCTATTGCGCCGGCGCGCGGGCGGCCATCTCCCGGGCCGTTACCGTTGCGGCCGGCTTTGTGCGGTCAGGAGCTCCTGGCTGCCATTTCCTGGATGCCGATGGCTGCCAGGAGGTCGAGTTTGCTGCGGGCGTCGGTGCCGGGGCGCGGGGTGTGGACGACGAGGCGCAGGTTGGTGCCCTGGGTGGTGAGGACGCTGGTGTCGAGGGCGATCTCGCCGACCTCGGGGTGCAGGGCGATCTTGTTCGCGCCGTGGTGGCCTTCGACCGAGCCCAGCGCCCACAGCTCCCGGAACCGGGGACTGCGGTTCAGCCGGGCGACCACGGCGGCGACGTCGGGGTCGTCCGGGTAGCGGCTGGTGGTGGCGCGCAGATCGGAGACCAGGGACGCCTCGAAGGCGTCGCGCTCCGCGGGGGTCTGCCGGATCCGGGCCGAGCCGTTCTCGAAGTGCGCGATCAGGGCGTTGCGGTTCTCGGTGTTGCGCCGGGTCGGGTCGCCGAAGGTCGCCGCGAAAAGCGGGTTCCAGTGCACCAACTGCCAGGTCGCGTCGTACACAGCGACCGGGCTCGCGGCCAGTTGCTCCACGATCCGGTGCACGCTGGCCGGGATCAGCCGCGGGATGCGGGCCGGGTCCGCGGCGTGACCGGCGAGCCGCAGCAGGTGGGCCTGCTCGTCGTCGGAAAGCTGCAGCGCGCGGGCGAGCGCCGAGCAGACCTGCGCCGACGGGGTCGCGGCCCGGCCCTGCTCGAGACGCACGACGTACTCGACGGAGATGCCCGCCAACTGCGCCAGCTCGCCGCGCCGCAGACCCGCCACCCGGCGTAGCGACAGCTGCGGCAACCCGACAGTGGCGGGATCCAGCCGGTCCCGCCACGCTCGCAGCGCGTCACCCAGATGGTTCATGTCTCCCATGCTGCCCCACCGGCGGGGCCGGCGCGTGGTACCAGCTGTACCAGGGAGACGCCGGCTGACAGACTACGACCAGGGTGGATACGTCAGCGGTGATCGTGACGACGTTCGGCGGCGCTTTCTCGGCGACGCTGGGTGTCATGGTGGGCGGGATCGTCACGCGCAGGGTGCAGGAGCGGCATTGGCTGCGGGACAAGCAGCTGCAGGCGTACGAGGAGCTGTTCGCGCAGTACGCCCGCTTCATGATGACGTTGCGGCAGGCCCACCTGAGCCGCACCCCCGTCACCGTTGACTGGGCCGCGTGGAGCGTTGCCCTCGTGTCGGCGAGCCTCGTCGCGCCGCTGCGGGTGGCGCGGGCGATCGACGGCTTCGGGCAGGCCGTCGCGGTCTACCTCGCCGCGGTCACAACCCGGGATCCCGTCGACGACCCGGTCGACGAGGGTACGCTCACCGAGGCCTCCCGCCCGGCCGCCGCCGCCCATCTCGTACTGCTGAACGAGATCCGGCGGTCGATGGGCCGAACCCTTGAGGACCTGCCGTTCTATCTCGGCGGCACCCTCGGCCGTCACCCCGAGGGCACCGGGTCGACCCTGGAACAACCCGGGGAATGATCAGGCCGGGCCGGTCAGGGTGGTGAAGCCCAGGCGGCTGCGTTCCGGTTCGGGGCGGGTGAGGACGGCCAGCTCCGGTGGGTGGTCGCCGGTGTCGCGTACGGCCGTGACGTACGCCTTCGCCTGCGTGACGGTGAGCGCGGGGCATTCGCGGCGCAGGTGGCGCATGGCGGGCAGGGTGCCGTCGCGGTGGACGATCGTGGCGACGTCGTCGCGCAGCGGGTCGGGGTCGGGGACGCCCTTGATCTCGCGCAGGTAGCGACCCTCCCAGCCGTTCAACTCGGCGACGGGGATCTGGTGGACGCTGCCGTCGTCGCCGTCGACCAGATAGGGGCCCATGCCGACAGCCATGTCGTAGATGCTGCCGGTGCGCAGGAACGCCGGTGTCTGCCAGGAGATCAGCCAGCCGAGCGGGTGCTCCTCCACCGCGGCGACGACGAGCAGCGGGTCGCTCACGGGCAGCGCGGCCTCGGCGAGCTCGACGGCGCGCTCCCGGGGGATCATGACGGGCGCCGGGCGAGCAGGGAGAAACTGTTCGGCAGGCGGCCGTCCCACGCCGCGGCCTCCACGCCGCCCATGCGCCAGAAAGGCTCCGAGTGTTCGGCCAGGTGACGGATCTCGAGACCGGCGGTGATCAGCGCGGTGACGATCCCGCCGAGGGTGCACTGCCATTCGACCGCGCCGTTCGCGGGAAAGTCGTAGTTGACGAAGGAACGGCCGAAATAGCTGCGGTCCGGGCGGATCCGGGCGACGTCGGGGTCCCAGGTCCACAACGGATTCGCGGGATGCTGCTCGTAGACGAAGAAGTGGCCCCCGGGGCGGAGCAGCCGGGCGACCTCCCCGGCCCACGCGGTCATGTCCGGCATCCAGATCAGCGCGCCCTTGCCGGTGTAGACGAGGTCGGCGCTCCCGGAACGCACCGGCACGTGGGGCAGCGCCGCGACTACGTAGTTGCAGGGAATGCCGAGATCGATCGCGCGACGGCGGGCGGTCGCGACCGCCACGGCGCTGAAGTCGACGCCGAGGACCGAGTGCGCTCCGGCGCGTACGAGATCGGGGTCGTCCATGGCGTCACCGCTCTGCAGATGAACGACCCGCGGATGGTTGTCCAGCACGTCCCGCAGCAGCTCGAGCTCGAACGGGTGCAGCGAACCACCGGCCACGGCCTGGGCGAGCAGATCGTCGCGTTCAAGCACGTACTTCTCGCCCGCCGTCTCCCACGCCGTCCTGTTGGTACGCGTCACCGGGTCCATACCGCGATGGTGGTGGTCCGGTGACGGCGGGTCAATCGGGTTTTGACAGGCTGGGACCATGCGAATCGCGATCTGGCCCGGCGCCGCCAAGCCGTACGGTGAAATCCTGGAAGTGGCGCAGCACGCCGCCGCCACGGGCTGGGACGGCGTCTACATCGCCGACCATTTCATGCCGAACGAAGGCCCCGGCACCGATGTACGCCACCCGGTTCTCGAATGCGGGTCGCTGGTCGCCGCGCTCGGGGCGGCCGTTCCGCGCGTACAAATCGGGACCCTGGTTTATGGAAACACCTATCGGCACCCGGCCGTGCTCGCCAATATGGCAGCGACCGTCGATCAGATCAGCGGGGGCCGGTTCACGCTCGGCGTCGGCGCGGGCTGGCAGAAGAACGAGCATCAACAGTACGGAATCGAGCTGCCCGGGGTGAAGCAGCTGCTCGACCGTTTCGTCGAGGCCCTGCAGGTGCTGACCGGCCTGCTCCGGACCCCGACCACCACGGTCAACGGGGAGTACTACCAGCTCACCGATGCCATCTGCGAGCCGAAGCCCGTCCAGGACCCGCTGCCGCTGATGATCGGCGGCAAGGGCGAGAAGCGGATGCTGCGCATCGTCGCCGAGTACGCCGACCTGTGGAACAGCTGGGGCCTGCCGGACATCATCGAACACCGGATGAACGTCCTCGACGATCACTGCGCGGCGGTGGGGCGAGACCCCAAGGCCATCGCGCGTACGGCACAGGCGCTCGTCGTCGTTGACGGCCCGGTCCCCGGCGACCTGACACCGCCGGTCATCGGCGGCACGATCGACCAGCTCAAGGCGGACATCGAGGGGTACCGCGCGATCGGCCTCGACGAGCTGATCATCCCGGACGGGCTGCTCGGCGACGGAGCCGACCGGCTCCGCGCGATGGACACCGTGCTCAGCCTCGTGCGCGCCTGACGGATCGGCTCAGGCGGAGCCCGGGTGGGTCCGGAAGACCCGGTCGGCGGCGTCGCGGGTCTGCTGGTCGAACACGACGATGCGGGCCACCTCGACCTCGGTGGGGTGGCCGCGCAGCGCGGTGAGGGCCTGCGCGACGGCGTCCTCCTTCGGCCAGCGGTAGACCCCGGAGGAGATCAGCGGAAACGCGACCGTACGCGCTCCGAGCCCGTCGGCGATGGTCAGCGAGTTGGTGTAGCAGTCCCGCAGCAGCCCCGACCGGTCCACATCGGCGCTGTACACCGGCCCGACCGTGTGGATCACCCACCGCGCGGGCAACCGGCCGGCGGTGGTCGCCACGGCCTGCCCGACCCCGAGCCCCCGCCCGTAGTGACCGGCCCGCAACGCCCGGCACGCCGCCAGAATCTCCGGCCCGCCCTTGCGGTGAATCGCCCCGTCCACCCCGCCCCCACCGAGCAGCGACGAATTCGCCGCGTTGACAACGGCATCGACCGCCTCGGCCGTGATGTCGCCCGTGACCAGCTCGATCCGCATCCGTCCGCTCCCTCTCCTGTGATCACCGACCGCGATCGCCTGCCCCGGCTCCCATTGTGTGACCGGGCTGCGAACAGCTGGGCCCGGGTTCCATTGTGGGACCGGGCCGCGACCATCCGGGCCCGGGTTCCATCGTGGGACCCGGCTGCGATCACCCGCGTCCCGGCTGTCCATCAGTCGAGGTCGGCGAAGAGGTCGGGGCCGGTTTCCTCGGGGGAGCGGCGTGGGGTCAGGGCGCGGCCGGCGTGGTCCGGGACGACGATCTGTTCCAGGGTGCGGCCTGCCCAGAGCATGAGGGACAGGTCGACCCCCGGGGCCGGGGCGGGCGCCCGGGAGATGATCCAGACCGCGGCGGCCGGGACCTGGGCGGCCGCGACCAGCGGGGCCGGGCCCGCGAGCAGGAAGTCGAGGTCGAAGTCGACGAGAAGGCGCAGCATCGTCGCGCGGTTGCCGGGGTCGACGCCCTCGAAGGCCTCGTCGAGCCACAGCGGTCGCGGCGAGTCGGGGGATTCCGTGTAGAGCGCGACCAACGTGGCCAGCAGCGGCTGGAGCAGGGTGACCACCTTGCCGCCGCCCGAGTCGACGCCGTGGACCTGCTTGGTGAGGGGTTTGAAGTCGCTGCCCTCGACGCGGAACTCGGCGACCACGTCGAACCAGTTGCGATAGTCGAGCAGGCCGGCGAGGTGCTCCGTCCAGTCCTGGGTGCTGCCCTGGCCGGCCTCCTGGGCCTCGCGGACCCGGTCGCCGAGGAACGCGCGGATGTCGTCCTGGGAGGAGTCGATCGTGCCGTTCTCGAGGGCGCGCAGGATGGTGTAGCCGGCGCGCTGGCCCTCGGCGGGGTGGCGGCGCAGGCGCAGGGTGGTCCGGTTGGCGCCGGTGGGGTGGCGTTCGAGGACCTGGTTGACGAGTTTGAGCAGGCTCTGGACCTTTTTCACGCGGTCGCTGAGGTGGTCGATGAAGGTCGACGAGAGCAGCTCGGTGTAGATCTGGTCGAGTTTCTCGTTGTGCGCGGTGGCCAGCTCGGCGACCAGGTCGTCGAGGTGGCGGATCGCGTCGGCGGGGGCGTGCTGGGTGCCGGACGCGTCGACCAGGATGCGCACGGCGGGCAGGCCCGCGTCGTCGTCCTCCGGGGTGGCGGTGAGGACCGATCGGCCGCCGCTGGCCTCCAGCACCGTACGCAGCTCAGCAGCCGGATTGCCCACCACCTTCGCCAGGGCCGCCTGGGCCCGGCGCGCCTTCTCCTGCGCGGTGTCGGGCCAGTTGAGCGGTCGCAGCGTCTGCGCGGCGACCCGTGCCTGCTCCAGCGCGGACCCCAGACTCCGGTCGGCCGGTGCGGGCAGCTCGCGGGCCGCGGCGAGCCCCGAGCCGACGGGCACCCACCACGCGTCCAGGGCCGACGCCCGGCGCTGCCCGGCGCCGGTTTCCTCCCGTTTGCGCTGCTCGACCTCCCCGGCGACCTTGGCGGCGATCTCCGCGAGGCGTACGCCGGCCTTCCGGCTGGCATCGACCCGCACGTCGATCTCCGCCCGCTCGGCGTCGAGGCTGCGGGCCAGCTCGAGCTGCTCCTCGTCGTCGCGCGCGACCGAAGCCTCGGCGGCGCGCAGCTCGGCCGTCTGTGCCTCCGACGCGGCCTCGGTCGCGGCGTGCGCGGCCTCGTCGGCGGCTGTTTCTGCCGACGCCGCAGCTTCGGCGCTGGAGGTCAGGTCGCGTTCGGCGGAGGTGCGCCCGGCGAGGGCGAGGCTGAGGTCGGCGACCGCCTGCGCGGCCTGGTCCAGCTCGCCGGCGACCACGTCGAGCAGGTCGTCGGTGACCGGCAGACCTTCGCCGGTGGCGTGCGCCGACAGGTCGCTCGTGGCTTCCGAGGAGGCGACCCCGGCCTTGGCGGCGGCGTCCTCGGCGCGGGCGAGGATCTCCTCGGCCCGGTCCCGTTCGGCGTTCGCGGCGGTGACGGCCGTGCCCGCGGCGATCGCGTCGGCGTCCTCCGGTGCCTGCGCCGCAAGATCCCTCAGCTGCGAGACCCGCTCACTCAACCCGGTGGCCTCGGCCCGCAACTCCTCAGCGGTACGCCGTGACTCCTCAGCCTGCGCCGCCAGCTCCTCGATCCGCCGGTGCCGCGCGGCAACCCGGGCCGCGACACCGAGCAGTTCGGCACCGTTCACCGCTCTGCCGGCCCGTCCGGCGGCGACCGGGGTCACCCACCGTCCGTCGTCCGACACCGCCACGTCCCCGCCAAGCTCCTGACCCGCCGCCGCGTATCCGATCCCGGCGAGAATGCGCCCGATCGCCGCCCCCAGCTCCCCGGCATCCTCCGCCGGCCGCAGCACCTCGGCAAGACTCCCCGCGCCCGATTCGGCGAGAGCGGAACCGGCGGCGGCAGAACGAGCAGAGTCGGGAGAGGCAGCGGCGGCAGGGCGCCCGGAGTCGGGAGAGGCAGCGGCGGCAGGGCGAGCAGAGTCGGGGGTGGCAACGGCGGCTGGGCGAGCGGAGTCGGGTGGGCCGGACGCGGTGGGCAGGGTGATGACGGTGTCGTGGCCGTCGCGGGTGGGGGACCAGGTGCTGTCGGGGGTGACCCAGGCGTCGAGGAGCCCGGCGGCGTCGAGCGCCGCCTCCAGCCCGTCCACATCACACCCGGTGACCGGGTCGACCAGCCGCCACAGTGGAGCGCCGTCCGCCGACGGGGAGACGGGCCGCTCCCGGCGTGTCCACCGTTGCGGGCCGGCCGGGGCAGGATCGTGGTCCTGGGACAACCGCTCGACCAGAGCGAGAGCGTCGGCGGCCGAACGGTCGGCGGCGACGGCCTGAGTGCGCAGCGTCCCGATCTGCTCGGTCAGCGGGGTGACGGCGGGCTCGAGCCATTCCCCGGTGACCAGCCCGCGCAGCACCGCGCGGGGCCGCCTGGTGCCGACCACGCCGGTGACCTGGCCCAGCCAGCGTTCCCTCGTGGCGACGTCCGGCGCGGCGGGCCCGGCCTGCACGGCCCAGCGCTCCAGATCGTCGGACAGCTGCTGCAACGCCGACGACAACAGCTCCGCGGAACCGTCGGCAGCTTCGTCGCGCGACGCGAATTCCCGCCGTGCCGCAGCGGCCTTCTCGTCGGCGGCTTCCCAGAGCGTGACCGCCTTCGCAGCGGCGCGCAGCAGTTTGCGCAGCACCGCGACGCTGCCCCGGCGCCCCGAGATCGCCGCGGTCAGCCGGTCGGCGTCGCCGCGCCCGATCCAGTCGGAAGCACCATCCCCGAGGCCGGCCCGGGACACGCTCTGCACGGCGTGATCGGCGATCGCCTGGGCGCGGCCCCGCGCGGCCTCCACGCTCTGCTCCGCCTCCCGCAGCCGCCCGGCCCGTCGGGAGCTCTCCGCGAGGGTCCGCCCGGCGTGGTCGGCGGCGACCCGGGCGTGCCGGCGCGCGCCCTCCGCCTCCTTGCGCAGCGTCTCGGCGTGATCGGCCCGTCCCGCCGCATCCAGGTACGCCTTGGAGCGCAGCAATTCCTCATAACGCGTCTGTGCGGCCCGCCCGGCCTGCAGCAACTCGTCCGTGCGCCCTGACTCGGCGTCGAGCTCGTGGCGCGCTTTCGCCAGCCGCCCGTCGGCCCCGGCGACCTCCCGCCCGGCCCGCGCGACCGCGGCGTCCGCGTCAAGCAGCTCGTCGGCGTGCAGGCGCAGCACGGAATCGGCCCACGGTTTCCATGCCCGGTTCACGTAGACGGCGATCGCGTCGCGGGCCTCCCGTGCGGAATCCCGGTCGCGGCGCAGCTGCTCGAGCTGCTGCCAGCCCTCGGCGAGCTCTTCCACCTCGGAGCGGGCGATCGGGGGCAGCGCGGAGCGGATCTGCCGGGTGAACCAGTCGGGGTTGAGGCGCTGGCCGAGGTGCGGCGTGCGCAGGACCTTCAGCATCTCCAGGACGGTGGCGTAGCGGTCGGTGTCGGTGAACCCGAACAGCTCGGTGGCCAGGCGCTGGGCGTAGCGGCGGCCGCTGTCGAAGACCGAGATGCCCGCGACGTCGTGCAGCTCCTTGGGCTCGACGACCGCCTGACCGGTGGCCAGCTCGAGGCCGTCGCGGACGCGGGCGCTGCCCCGGCAGATCATCCAGGTCGGGGGCATGGCGGCGACGCCGCGCTTGGCTTGGGCGTACAGCAGAGTGGTGTAGAACTCGGGTCCGTCGGCGCCGAGCCGGCCGTACTCCACCCAGGCCCAGCCCCGGTTGGTGGCGGCGGTGGCGTCGCGGCGGTCGCGGGCGTCGTCGGTCGGCTCGACGTAGTAGCGGAACGCCTTGTCGGACTGGCCGAACGTGTCGACGTACTGCCGGTCGAGGTCACCGGCGAGCATGATCAGGGTGGTGAGCGCCATCAGCGTCGACTTGCCGGACTGGTTGGCGCCGACGAACTGGCCGCGGCCGTCGGCGAACCAGTACTCAGCGACGTCGAACTCCCACAGGTTGACCACGCCGCCGCGCAGCACCTGCCACCGCTCCCGGGCGGGTGCGGGCAGGTCGTGGCCGGTCATGGCGTCGCGCCACGCGGCCAGCTGACGGTCGGTGGCGGCCGGTCCCAGGGGTGTCATGCTCGGCTTCCCGTGTTGTCGGTGATGGTGACGCCGGGTGCGCGGTAGCGGCCGGCGGTGGGCAGCAGGGTCCAGCTCCCGTCGGGGGAGATCCGGAGCAGGCCCAGCTCGGCGAGGCGGTTCTCGGCGTCGGCCCGTACGGTGCCGGGCACGGTTTTCTGGGCCTTGTTCATGTATTCGCCGCGCCATGCGGTGAGGTCGGCGACGACCTCGTCCACCTGCCCGCTGGTGAGCCGGACCGTGCCGCCGGGTGCGGGCGTGCCGTGCTGCCCGGCGAGGTCGGCCATGAGCAGGGCGACCCAGTCCGCGGCGCGGGCGCGGGGCCACTCCGCGACGGTCGCCTGCTGCTCGTCGTCGGTCAGGACCACGACCAGCCCTTCCGCCCGCGTCTCGACGTAACCGCCCGTCAGCTGGGTCACCTCACCGGCCCGCCGCGCCCGGGTGGCCCGCAGCTCGTCGGCCTCCTCGCCGGGCAGATCCGCGTAGAGCACGGCCGGTGTCTCGATCAGCGCGCGCAGCTGCCGGACCCCGAGCGCCTCGTGCCGGCGCTCCTGCGGGTTCAGCGCCAGGTCGAGCACGTCCGGGCTGGTCATCAGCAGCAGCGCGTCGCGGTCGACGTCGTAGCCCGCGCCCGGCCCGGACCCGCGCTCGGTCCACTCGTCGAGCATCGAGTCGTCGCTGGTGCGCCGGTGCAGCACACCCCACGTGTCGAGGACCTTCGCGGCGTCCCGCAGGGCCTTGCGCTGGGCGCGCTCGTCCGGGTCGTACCCGGTGACGCTCAGCCGGGTGGCGCTCAGGCCGGGAGCCGCGAGCAGGTCGCGGACCATGTCGGAGAGCCGCTGCAGGGTGACCGTCTCGGAGATCTCCTCGCAGCACGCGGCGAGACAGCAGACCAGGGCCAGGACCCGCCGCGAGGGGGCGTCGGCAGGGCGCGGCGGTGCGGTCACCGTGCCGTCGATCGGGACCCTGATCATGCGTACGGCGCGGCCGACGCGTTGCACCCGGTAGCCGAGGCGCCGCGCGCTGTCGCTGACCGCCTGCAGGTGACGCAGCACGAGCCGCAGCAGCTCCGGATCGGTGGCCGGAGTGACCAGGGGCCGATCGAGCAGCCCGACGAACGCCCGCTGGGCCTCCCTGTTCACGCGAACCTCCCCGCGGCGGTGATGTGCAGGCGGATGTCGGGGTGCACGAGCCGCCCGTCCGGGGTGTGCACGACGGCGGCCGGGGCACCCTCGGGTGCGGGCTCGGCGCGCAGCTCCCACCGGTCGTCGCCCGTGCGGGCCCTGCGCATGCCGTCCTTGCCCGCGCGTGCCCCGGCGACGACCGCCAGCATGACCAGGACAAGATCCAATTCGGGTCCGCTGAGCTTGCGCCACTGCGACAGTCGCTGCCCGGACCGGGCGACAACCGCGGCTTCCGTACGCGCGGCAGCTGACTGGATCTCCGATGCCCGCGCCTTCGCCGCCCGCCGCCCCTCCGACCTGTCCTGGATGCGCGCAGCCGACCCGCCGGTCGCCTTGTGCCCGTGCTTGCGCAGCCGCGCCTCGACCGGGACCGGCTCGGCCTCCCAGAACGACGTCGCGGCGGGGTTCCCGGCCGGGTCGGGGGCGACCCCGGGCAGGTGCCGCGCCTCGAAGAGCCCGGTCGCCGCGCACCACAGCGCCCAGCCCTGCTCGTCATCGCCGGTCGCCTCGATCCGCCCCGCGAGCGCCAGCAGCTCGGCGCGCCGGGACACGTGCCCGCCGACCGCTGCGAGAGTGCGCTGGCCGCGTACCAAAGGAGAGATTGTGTCCCTCATCTGCCGGCGCAGGCGGCGGGCCTGGCATTGTGGCCCGTCGAACCAGCCGGCCAGCGCGTCGAGCGTGCGCTCGTAGGACGCGGTCAGGTCGTCGACCGCGGTGTCGTCGGCGCTCGCGCCCAGCGAATGCACGGCGATCCGGCGCCAGTCGACCCCTGCCAGGCTTCTCACCAGGCCCGTGATGGTCTCCGAGTGGGTGTCGACGCCGGCGCCCCACATCTCGACGTAGCGCCGCAGCGTCTCCTGGACCTGCACCAGCTTGCCCGGGTCGGGCGCGCCGGCCTGGGCGCCGGCCAGCCGGGCCTGCCACCCGGCTGCGGCGTCGGCCATCGCCCGGTGCGTCGTCTGGATGACCGACCATGCCCCGGCAGCCGCGGCGGGATCGCTGCTCACGGTGTCACGCAGCGTGCTCAGGTGGGCGGTCAGGACGCTGGGCGCCAGGGTGGCCGCAGCCTCGTCGACGATGTCGTCACCCATGCTCCGCACGGCCCGGTGCAGGTCGGCGGCGCCGGGGGTGAGCTGGTAGCGGTCGAGGTTGCGCAGGAAGTCCTCATCGCGGCGGGCGCGGTCCTGCCAGATGTCGACGACCCCCCAGGCGCGCAACCGGCGCATCCGGGCGTCGAGGTTGAACCGGGGGTCGTCGACGATCGCGGGGTCGGCGCGCCTCGCCTGCAGGTGCTCACGCAGCAGCTCGGGCAGGTCGGCGGCGGCGACGCCGGTCAGGGTGAACTCCTGCTGGGCGAGCAGCACGTCGACGATCAGCCGGTATTGCGCCGCGAGCGGCCCGACCAGGTAGGCGGCCTGCGGGAGCCCGCCGGGCAGCCCCGCGAACTGCCAGAGGCCCTCGTCCTCGTCGTCGATCGTGATCGTGGGTTCCACCGCTGCCCTCCCGTCCCTGAATGAACTGCGAGCATAGGGTCGGGGTACGACGGGTTTCCGCCCCGCCGAGCCCGCAGTGGCGTGTGCCATGCCTTCTGCGGTTAGGGACGGCCTTTTGCTTTTAGAGACGGCCTTGTGTGACGACGATCACTTTCCAGCGAGAACCGATCGGGAGGACGCGTCGTCTTGCCTGATGTGAGACGAAGCCTGGATTCGGCCGACGACGAGGAAGCCGACGACGAGGAACTGGTGCGGCGCACCGCCGGTGGTGACCGGCTCGCGTTCGACGAGTTCTACCGCCGCACCTCGCCGTGGCTCGCCGTGCGCCTGCGCCGGCGGTGCGCCGACGAGGACGTGGTCGCCGACGTGCTGCAGGAGACCTACCTGGCGGTGTGGCGGGCCGCCGGGACCTTCGCGGGCACGGTCACGGCAGGCAGCGCCGTGGGCTGGGTGTGGACCATCGCCGCCAACCGCCTCGTCGACGCGTTCCGGCGCCGGGCCCGCCAGCAGCAGGTGCCGCCCGTCCCGATGACGGAGACCACGGCGCCCGCCGCGGAGGACGAGGTGATGGCGGGCCGGGTCGGGCAGGACCTCGAGCAGGCGCTGCTGGTCCTGCCGGCGGAGCTGCGGCTGGTGCTGCGGGCGATGGTCCTCGACGGCCTCTCGGTCCGGGAGACGTCGGTTCTGCTGGGCGTGCCGGAAGGCACCGTGAAAACCCGCGCGCGGCGAGCGCGGATGGCGTTGCGGGAGGCACTGTCATGACCACACACCCCACCCCCGAGGTCATCGCCGCGTATGCGGATGGCGGCCCCGGCCTCGACGACGCCGCCGTCTGGTCCGTCGAGGCCCACCTCGAGACCTGCCCGCGGTGCCGCGACGAGCTCTCCCGCTCCGCGAGCGCCGGCACCCGCTCACTGCTCGACCTCGTCGCCGCCGGGATCGACCGCGGCATCGCCGAGGGCCCCGCCCCGGCACCGGCACCACGACCCTGGTCAGCGGTCCGGCGTCGCTGGTTCGCGTGGGCCCTGGTGCCCTGGCTCACGATGACGGTGGCGCTGGTCGGCTGTGCGTACATCCTCGATCAGCTCGCGCCGGAGCTGCCGTCCCTGGTCCTGCTGCTCGCGCCCGTCCTGCCGCTGCCCGGCGTCGCCGTGGCCTGGAGCCGGCGTGCCGACCCGGCCTGGGAGCTGGTCGCCAGCACCCCGGCCGCGGGCCTGACGATGCTGCTGCGCCGCACGGCGGCGGTGCTGGCCGTCGTCATCCCCGTCCTCGCTCTGGCCGGTGCCGTCACGCAGTCCTCGACAGCGCTGGTCCTGCTGCCATCGCTGGCCTGCACCGCCGCGACCATCGCGCTGGGCGGCCGGATCGGCGTCCAGCTCGCCGCCATGAGCGTGGGCACGGCCTGGCTGATCCTGGTCGTGGTCCCCAGCGTGCTGACCCAGAACCTGCCGGTGCTCCTGCACGCGGGCAGCATCCCGGCCTGGGCTCTGGCCACCGTCGGCCTGCTCGCGTTCGCGTTGACGCGCGCCGGCGACTATCGCCGCCTCGCCAGCCGCAACTGACCCGTAGATTCAGCGGGTGGCTGATGCGAGGGCGCTGCTCATTACCGGCACCGTCGGTGCGGGCAAGACAACCGTGGCGGAAGCGCTGGGCGATCTGCTGATCCAGGACGGGATCCCGTCGGCGATCATCGATGTCGACTGGCTGCGCCGGTCCTGGCCGGCCCCGCCCGGCGATCCCTTCAACGGAAAGATCACCCTGCGCAACCTGCACGCGGTCGCCGCCACCTACCTCGAGGCGGGAGCGCGGCGCCTGGTCCTGGCCGGTGTGGCGGAAAGCGCCGCGGAACGTGACGCCTATCAGGTTGCGCTGGGGGTCCCGCTCACCGTCTGCCGCCTCCGGGTGGATCTGCCGACCGTCCGGCAACGCCTCACCCGGCGGCAGGCGAACGACGCCGCCGGCCTGGGCTGGTTCCTGAAACGCTCCGGCGAGCTGGACCAGATCCTCGATCAGGCCCGCATCGAGGACGTGACCGTCGACGCGGGTACCGGCCCTCCGCGCCAGGTCGCCGAGCTGGTGATGACCGCAATCGACTGGTAGAGGCTCAGGCATCGAGGCTGTGCCACCGGAATTGCCCGTAGTCGGGGCTGTGGCAGCGGAATTGCTCGTCGTCGGGTTCGTCGCGGCGGTCGAGGACGCCCGCCTGCACGAGGGCCAGCAGGGCCTCGTGCAGGCCGTCGTCCGGCGGGTTGGTTGTCCAGAAGACCCGTTTGGATTTGGTGAAAACCTTGTCCGTGAACAGGCCCAGGGCCCTGCCCAGCTGGAACTCGGCGCCTTCCCAGTCGGTCCAGTCGGATAGATCGTCCTCGAAAGCCATTCGGCATTATGGTGGGCGGCCGGAGCGGGATGGGGTGGCAGTGGCCGGGGCGTTGAGATTGATCGGGTACTGGGACGGGCCGGGGGTCGAGGACGAGCTGCCCGACGTTTGTGGCTTCGTCCACGCCGGCGTCGACCTTGACGTGCAGCGGGCGGTCGCCGCGTATCTGCGGTCAGGGACGTGTTTCGTCGCCACGGCGGGGTGGTCGGTGTGCCGGTTGTGTGGCGCTGCCAACGGGACCACGGAGCTGACCGACGGCAAGCACTTCGTGTGGCCGGAGGGGCTCGCGCATTACGTCGAGGAGCATGGCGTGGTGCTTCCGGAGGAGGTTGTCGCTGTGGCTTTACGGGGTCCGGCTGCGGTCGTGGCGGATGACCTGCTCGAGAGCGGTGACGTGGAGATCGACGCGGCGTGGTGGCGTGGTGAGGGAGGTGCTGCGGCGCGGCATTTTCCAGGGTGCAGGCGGAGCGGAACGACAGACGCGTGGAATCTGCCTGCTGTCGCGGACATCTACGTCGACGGGGTGCCGCCGGGTTCGGTTGCTGTTCTTGGGCGGCTGAGGGAACTGCTCGGCGCCGCGTGGCCGTATTCAGGGCTGCGCGATCTGCTCGGCGCGCAGCCCGTTCTGGCTGTGGCCGCTGGGGCGCCCAAGGAATTGGATCGCGCGCTGGTCGCGTACCCGGAGCTTCGGCCTTATTTGTTTTATGGCACTGAGGGTGGGCTCATGCCGTTTGCGTCGCTGTCCTCCTGACGGGTCCAGGTGCCGCCGACGTGGCTTCGGGTCGCGCTGTGGCCGGGTGGCAGGGCGAGGACGTCGAGCAGGGTCCGGTCGTGGTCCACGGCGTGGTGCAGGTGGCCGATCCTGCCGGTGCTGACGGATGCGGATGTGGTCCCGATGAGCTGCCACATGCCGTCGTCGGCGTCGTGGGAGATCAGGAGGACGGGCTCGCGGCGCTCGGAGACCTCCAGGGTTTGGATGACGCTGGTGCCCAGGACCCAGTGCCGCATCCATTGTGCGCGGCGGTCGCGTTCCATGACCTGGTCGGCGACCCACCACACGAAGGGTAGATCCTCGTGCGCGCGGGCCTGCTCCGCGGTCAGGTCCGGGCCGCCCTGGGGCACCCGCTCGAACGGCTCGTCGGTGAGCGAGAGCCCGCGTTCGGAGAGAACGGCGTGGAACGTGCCGCCGCCCGGATTGCCCGCGCCGATCCCGATGGTCAGGGTGGCAACGCGTGGCTCGTCGCCGGTGGTCCAGCCGAACGCGTACGAGGCGAGCTCGCCGTGCGGGCCGGCGAACTCGCCGAAGGCACGTCGTTGCGTACCGGAGGTCTCGGCGAGCCGGCCCTCCACGATCTCGATGTTCACGGGTAGAACCTACTGTCGACGGTATGGAATCGCGTGGGGTGCAGGCGACGGCAGATCCTTTCGCAGCTGAGGAGGCGCTCGCGGCGCAGCCGATCGGGTATTGGAGTGGGGCGCTGCACAAGGCGGTGGTGAATCACTTGCGGGATGCCATGGCCGGCATCGATGTCACGCAGCCGCAGTGGTGGACCCTGACCCGGGTGGATCTGGGGGGTGGTCTCACCCGCGAGGAGGTCACCGCGCAGCTCGCCGATGTCGCGGACACCCCGTATGACGTGCCGCGGGCCGTGGACCAGCTGCTCGCGCGGGGATGGGTCACGGTGGATGAGGGCGGGCGGTTGTCGCTGACGGGGGCGGGGCGGGACGGGCAGGCGCGGATCAAGGAGTTGGTGACCGGGGTGCGCGTGCGGGTTCATGAGGGTGTGTCCGATGAGGAGTACGTTGCCGCGCTCAGGGTGATGCGGCGGATGATCGGCAACGTCACGGCGCGGTGAGGGTTGCCGGGTGGCGGTCTCGCAGGACCGTGAACGCGATGAGGGCCGCGGCGAGCAGGAGTGCGGCGCTGAGGGTGAACGCGAAGGCGTACCCGTCGGTGAGGGTCTGCGGGGTGGGGGTGGTGCCCGTGCGGTGCTGGGCGGCGGTGCTGAGAGCGGCGAGTCCCAGGGAGGCGCCGATCTGGCGGGAGCTGTTGAGCAGGCTGGAGGCCGCGCCGGCTTCGTGGGGTGCGACGCCGGCGGTGGCGGTGGCGACGACCGTGCCGAGGCAGATGCCGAAGCCGATGCCGGCCAGGATCGACGGGCCGAGGATGTCGGTGGTGAACGTGCCGCCGGGGCTGATCAGGCTGAACCAGGCGAATCCGGCGGCGGCCAGCAGGGCTCCGGCGATCAGCAGGGCCCGGGGTGTGTGGCGGGCGCCGAGCTTGACGGCGAGGACGGCGCCGGCGATGACGCCGAGGGCGAACGGCAGAAACATGAGACCGGTCCGTGCGGGGCCGATCTCCAGGACGCGCTGCAGGTAGAGCGAGGCGAAGTAGAACGCCGCTGTCATGGCGGCGCCGAGCAGCAGGTTGTAGGCGTTGGCGCCGGCGACCGAACGGCCCGCGAGCAGGCCGGGCCGGATCAGTGGGTCGCGCGTGGTCCGGCGTTCGACGAGGAGGAACGCGGTCAGCAGGGCGGCGGCGATCGCCAGCGTGAGCAGGGTGACCGGGGAGGTCCAGGCGTACCGGTCGGTGCGCACTGTGCCGAACACCAGCAGACCCATCCCGGCCGTGGCGAGGATCGCGCCCCATACGTCCGGGCGGCCGTCCGGGGCCACGGGCCGGTCGGCGGTGACGCCGCGTGCGGTGAGGGCCAGGGCCGTGGCGGCCATCGGGACGCTGACGAACATCACCCAGCGCCAGCCGGCGTACTCGGTGAGGACGCCGCCGATCAGGACACCGAGGGCGCCCCCGGCCGCGTTCATCGCACTCCACACGCCGAACGCGCGCAGCCGGGGCTTGCCGGTGGGGAACGTGGCGGTCAGCAGGGCCAGAGCGGCGGGTGCCAGGGCGGCGGCCCCGATGCCCTGGGCGGCGCGGGCCGCCACGAGCTGGCCGGGGTTCTGGGCGAATCCGCCGGCGAGAGAGGCGACGCCGAACGCCGCCAGCCCGGCGAGCAGGACGCGCTTGCGGCCGTACCTGTCGGCTGCTTTGCCCCCGAGCAGGAGCAGGCCGCCGAAGGCCAGGGCATAGGCGTGGATCACCCAGGTCAGTCCGGCCGTGCTGAAGCCGAGGCCGGTGGCGATGCGGGGGAGTCCGACGTTCACGACCGAGAGGTCCACGGAGATCATGAACTGCACGACGGCCACCGCGGCGAGAGTGGTGCCTGACGACTTTAGGAACATGTTCCGAAACTAGCGACGGGGCTGCCCGCTGTCGAGCGCACGAAAAAAGCGACAATGTGCCGGTGCCTCGATCAGACTCCCCGCAGGGCCGCACCGGCCGGCCGCCCGTGACCTCCCGGGCGCAGATCCTGGCCGCCACGCGCCGGCTGATCGACCGGGACGGCTGGGAGAAGCTGACCGTGCGCGGGCTGGCCGCCGAGCTGGGCATCGGGTCGACGACCCTCTACCACCACGTGCGGGACAAGGAGGATCTGCTGCTTCAGCTGCTCAACGCGTACGCGGAAGAGCTCCCGCAGTGGGATCTGCCCGACGATCCGCGGGAGCGCATCCTCGCGGCGGCGACCGCGATGCACGACGCGCTCGCCGCCTGGCCCTGGGTCACCGGAATCCTCACCACCGACGGCTTCGTCGGCCTGCTCGGCCTGCCCGCCCTGCGTCTCGTCGAGGCCATCGTGGCAGGTGCCGTCGACCATGGATGTACGCCGTCCCAGGCCGTCGGCGTCTTCCGCAGCATCTGGTACTACACGGTCGGCGAGATCCTCGTCCGCTCCGCCCGGCGCCGCGACGACGGCGACTTCACCGCCTTCGACGCCGCCGAGCTCCCGCACCTGGCAGCCATCGGCCCCCAATGGCCCGCCCTGGCCGCCCGCGACACCTACCCCGAGGGGCTCCGCGCCCTCGTCGACGGTCTGCTCGCAGCCTGAGCGTCAGGCGGGACCGAGGAGGTCCCAGGGGTTGCCGGCGATGTCGCGGAAGACGACGACCTTGCCGTACGCCTCCGAGCGCGGCTCCTCCAGGAACGTGACCCCGGCCCTGAGCATCCGCTGGTACGCCTCGTCGAAGTCGTCGACGTTGAGGAAGAACCCGACCCGCCCGGCGAGCTGGTTGCCGATCGCCGCGCGCTGCTCCTCGCCGTCGGCCTGGGCGAGCAGGATGCCCGTCTCCGCCCCCGGCGGGCGCACCACGACCCAGCGCTTGGGGCGGCCGTCGTTGGTCAGCGACGCGGAGTCCTCGACGAGGTCGAAGCCGAGCGCCTGGGTGAAGAACTCGATCGCGGGGTCGTACGCCTCGACGATCAGGGACACGAGGTTGATCTGCACCGGGCCAGCATAGGCGGCTGAGGCATTCGTTTGGGTGACGGTTATATCGTGCTATATCGGACCACCTTTTCGGGAGGTGGCCGAAGAGAATGGACAATGCATGAGGCGATCGGCACCCGCTTCCGAAGAATGCGTTCCGCCGGTGCGGCGTCGCTGGGCGATGCCGCGATTCCGGTCGGCCGTGAGCCTGACGTTGCTGATCACGCTTCTCATCGTGGCGGCGTGCGAGAACGCTACTCACGTTCCGCCGCCGTCGGTCGAGGACAAGATGGTCGAGGCCGGGCTCCGGGATCCGAACCGGTCCCCGAAGCTGCGGATCGGCGTCTACACCTGGCAGCGGACCATGGGCTACACGGAGCGCGGCGTCAACAAGGGATTCGACGTCGAGGTGGCGCGCTACATCGCGAGGAACCTGGGGTACGAGGGCGACGACAAAATCGACTGGGTGCCGCTGAGCAGCATCGCCGACCGGATGAAGGTGCTGGAGGCGAAAACCGTTGACATGGTCGTCGCGAGTTTCTCCATCAACGCGGATCGGGCCAAGAGCATCGGGTTCGCCGGCCCGTACCTGCTCACCGAGCAGAGCGTGCTCATCCCGGCCGCGTTGAAAGGCCGTATCGCGACGATCGGGGATCTGAAGAAGCCCGCCTATGAGGTCTGCACGTCGACCGGTTCCACGTCCGAGGCATTGCTGAACGAGAGGCGGATCCCGGTTACCCCGCTCAACAGCGACCGCGACTGCTTCAAGGGGCTCAGGGACGGAACATTCCAGGCCATGAGC
Organism: Winogradskya humida; assembly: GCF_016862215.1. GTDB lineage: Bacteria > Actinomycetota > Actinomycetes > Mycobacteriales > Micromonosporaceae > Actinoplanes > Actinoplanes humidus. The sequence continues at coordinate 219,206 of NZ_BOMN01000013.1, read as the reverse complement.
AGTGACCGTACGGTCCTCGCGGGGTTCGCCGCTGAGTATCCCCGTAAGTTCGAGCTGCCCGCCATCCAGTTGACGACCCTGGGCAATCCCGGGATCGAGGAGCTCGGCATCGGTGTCGCCAAGGACAACGTCGCGCTGCGTGAGCTGATCGACTACTTCCTCTACAAGAGCTACCGTGACCAGCAGGCGGGGCGGTCCACCGAGTGGCAGCGGGCGTACAGGCAGTATCTGAGCCATCTCGGCCCGGCCTCGCAGCCCGCGCCGGCGCAGGTGCCCGACCTGCTGGACTACGACGCCAAGTCGCCGGGCCGATGACGACGCCCGAACCGCGTAGCAGGCCCCACGGTGGCCAGGCTTTCTGGACCGTCGTGGTGGCGGGGCCGGCGGCGCTCTCGTTGCTGCGGCTCTGGATCGAGGCAGGCGGGGAGCTGCAGACCACGTTGCTCATCGTGGCGAACGTCAACACGGTGAACCTCTTCGCGTCCATGTTTCTCATCGGTACGCGTACGGTCACGATGGTTCTGGTCGTGATCTTCGCCCTGGGAACGCTGCTGGGCGTGAGCGCCGCGGACGCCCGGACCGCCGGCCGGCCCTTGCGGCGTGAGCCGCTGTTCGCGCGCTGGGCCGCCGCGACACCGCTGTGGCTGCTCGTCGCCACGTTCGTGCTGGCCGGTGCTACGTGGCAGATCCTGTATCTGCCGCTGCTCCTGCCGGCATTCGTCATGGCCTTCCAGACGGTCCCGGCCTATCGTGGCTTCGATCGCGCGGAACGTCTCGGCGTCTACGCGATCCTGCTGATCGGCTATTACTGGCTGGTCCGGCCGGTGCTGTCGGAGGACGGGTTCATCGTCGCCATGTTCGCGATTCCTCCGCTGCTCGCCTCGCTGGCACCCGGGCCGGTCCCGGTCCCGGTCGCGCGGGTTCTGGCCCGGGTGGGCCAACCGGCGGTCCTGGCGCTGGCGGTCTGGTCGGCGGTCCCCGTGCTGACCGTGCCCGTCCTGCCGCTGACCGTCACCACGGTCAGCCACGACGGGGGACCGCAGGAGACCGTACGCGGTTACGTCATCACCTCGGACGACCAGCTGACCGCGGTACTGCGAGAGGAGGGTGGCATCCGTTACCTCCCCAACGACGATATCGAGGGGCGCGTCCTGTGCCCGTCCGCGGAGCAGCTGCCGATCTACCGCGTCCGGGTCCGCGACCTGCACATCGAGGACTCCCTGCTGGAGGCCTGGGGCCGGCGGCGGCGCCCGGCGGCGCCCACCGACGCGGCCTGCCGCACCGCGACCACGCCCGATCCCGCGGCGGCGCTATCGTCGTCGGATGCCTGAGCTCGTCGCGCCCACCGTCCGTCTGCACGCGGCCTGGCTGGAGGCGCATCGGGAGTGGGGGCCGGGGCGTCACGAGGACGGTTTCGGGCTGCACGACGGTGACGAGGTCGAGTCCGATGCGGGGTTCGCCGCCTGGACGGCGCGGCTGGCGGCATCGCCGGCGCTGTTCCGGTGGATCGTCGAGGACGGCCGGGTGCAGGGCGGGATCGCGCTCCGGCAGGAACCGGACGGGTCGGCTCCGCCGATGGGGCATCTGGGGTACGGCATCCGGCCGGGTGCGCGGCGACGGGGGCTGGCGAGCTGGGCGCTGGGCGCGATGCTCGGGGAGGCCCGGGAGCTGGGGCTGGAGCGGGTTCTGGTGCTGTGCGCGGACGGGAACGAGGCGTCGGCGCGGACGATCGAGAGCCAGGGCGGCGTACTCGACGATGTCCGTAAGGGTGCGCGGCGTTACTGGATTCTTCTCGGCGCGAAGCGGTAGAGCACCGCCGCGGCAGCGAGGCCGACGAGGCCGGAGACCGCGATGCCGCTGGCGAGGCCCGCGAGGCCGGTCACCGCGGAGAGCAGCAGCGGGCCGAGCGCCGCGCCGCCGTCGGCCAGCTCGCGCCAGACGCCGAGGAAGGTCGGGCGGCCGAGCGCGGGGGCGCTGTCGGCGCCCAGCGTGTTGATGATGCCCGAGCCGATCCCGTTGCCCAGGCCCATCACGACCGCGACCACGCCGAGGGTGACCGCCGCGTGGGTGAACGGCATGATCAAAAAAGACACGCCCATGATCAGGGTGCAGGGGACCGCGACGGCGCGCCGGCCCCAGCGGTCCATGACCAGCCCGGCCGGGTAGAAGGCCAGCGCCTCGATCGCGCCGGAGACGCCGAACAGGACCGATGACGTGCTGGGGCTCAGGTGCAGGTGCTCGGCCCAGAGCGGGACCACCACCTGACGGGTCTGCCGGATCGCGGAGAGCAGCAGGACCCCGGCGCCGAGCGTGGCCAGCGTACCCCGATGATCCTTGATGATCGACCACGTCGAGACCGTGCCCCTCCCCGCGGGAGAGGCGTCGCGTTCGGTCAGATCCGGCACCGCATAGGTGATCACTCCGGCGCCGGCCATGGCGATCAGGGCCAGCACGTACGCGCTGTCCAGCCCCCACAGCGTGATCGCCCCCGCTCCCGCGAAAGCACCCACGAACGAGCCGATCCGCACCACACCGCCGAGCGTGGACATCGCCCGTGCCCGCATACCGAAGGGCACCACTTCCGTCAGGTACGACTGCCGCGCCAGCTGGAACACGGCGCCCGCCACGCCCACCGCCAGCACCCCGCCGGCGAACGGCCACAGCCCCACGTCGATCACGCAGAGCCCCAGCCCCACCGCCGTGAGGACGGAGGCGCCGATCATCGCGAGGCGTTCGCCGTACCGCGTGGTGAGCACGCCCGCGGGGATGTTCGCCACGAGCGAGCCGATCCCCATCAGCGCCACGATCAGCCCGGCAACGGCCACGGAAGCCCCGCGGTGGATCGCGGTGAGCGCGATCACCGGCGCGGTCAGACCGGACGAAAACCCATAGAGCAACGACGGACCGTACGCGGGGAGCGCGACCGACCGGAGCGTGAAGTCAGCCGACATGATCATGATTCTGCGCCCGGGGCCTCCGGACGGTTGCCGGGGGCCCCGGCGTTCTCACGCGATCTTGGAGCGGGCCCACTCGTGGAACTCGGAGATGTGGTGCTCGCTGGGGACCAGGACACCGCCCTGCGCGTACGAGCGGGAGGCCATGCCCGGCTGGCAGCTCTCGCAGGCCTCGAAGTCCTGACGGTTGACGAGGTCGAAGAGCTCGACCGAGCGGGAGAGGTCGACGCCCGACTCCACCACCGACGGCAGGTAGAGCCAGTCGCACTCCACGATCGTGCGGTCCACGGCGAGCGGGAACATACGGTGGATGATGACGTGGTCGGGGACGAGGTTGATGAAGACCTGCGGTTTGATCGTGACGGCGAAGTAGCGGCGGTCCTGGGACTCGTCGATGCCGGCGATGGTCTGCACCCCGGCGCTGCCGTCGACGGTGAAGCCCTGGACGTCCGGGCCGAATTCCGCGCCGTGCCCGACGTACGACTGCGCCGCGTAGCCACCGGCGAACTCCGGCAGGACGTGGGTCAGCTCGGGGTGGATCGTCGCGCAGTGGTAGCACTCCATGAAGTTCTCGATGATGAGCTTCCAGTTGGCCTTCACGTCGTAGCGGATGCGCCTGCCGACGGCGAGATCGGCTATGCCGTACCGCTCGACCGAGGCCAGATCGCCCAGCCGCTCCACGCAGGCGCCCTGCACCTCGTCCTCGAACGACGGTGGTTCGTCGGCCAGGCAGACCCAGACGTAGCCGAGCCATTCCCGCACGTGGACCTGCCGGAGACCGTATTCGACACGGTCGATGTCGGGCATCTTGACCAGGTTGGGTGCCGCCACCAGCCTGCCGTCCAGGTCGTACGCCCAGGCGTGATACGCGCAACGGAAAGTGCGCTTGACACTCCCCTCAGGGGAGGCACAAAGCTGGGCTCCACGATGACGGCACACATTGAGGAAGGCCCGGGCCGCTCCGGCGGAGTTGCGGGTCACCAGCACCGACTCGCCCCCGACCGGCACCGTGCGGAAGGCGCCGGGGGTGGCGATGTCCGACGAGCGCACCACGCAGAACCACATGGCGGAGAAGATGCGGTCCTGTTCGACCGCGAAGAGGGAAGGGTCGGTGTAGTAGTGGCCTGGCAGCGTCGGAAGAAGACTGCTCATGTGCACTCACCCCTGGGTCAGGTGCGACGCGAAACGGTGCGGGTCGAACAGGGCGATCGGGTGCGCCGTCGCGCCCGTGGTCGCCAGGTCGGCGAGGATCTCGCCGACCACCGGGACGAATTTGAAGCCGTGCCCGGAGAAACCGCAGGCCACCGTCACCGACGGGGAGCCCGGGTGCGGGGCGATGACGAAATGCTCGTCGGGTGTGTTGCTGTAGAGACAGGTCTTCGCGCGCAGGAATGTGCCGGGCATGTCCGGGAAGTGGCGCCGGGTGCGGTCGGCCATGGCGTCGATCTCGTCCTGATGCACCTCGCGGTCGATGGTCGCGGGGGTGGTCGGCACGCCCCGGCGGAAGAACGCGATCTTCGCGCCGCCGTCCGGGCCGTCGATAGCCGGGAAGCCGTAGACCTGGCTCCCGTCGGCGTCCTCCCAGATGTAGATCGGGAAGTTCGCCGGCTCGAAGGCGGCGACCCCGCCGCCCGGCTGGAACCAGTACTGCACCTGCCGCTCGATCAGGAACGGCACACCGAGCTCGGCGAGCAGCTCCGGCGCCCACGGCCCGGGCGTGACGACCAGGTGCCCGGCGGTGTAGCTCCCCGACGCCGTCTCGACCCGCACGCCGCCGTCAGCGGTGGTCTCCCAGCTCGTCATCGGCTCGTGAAAGTGCAGGTCCGCGCCGTGCTTCGCCGCCAGCTCCAGGTGGGCCGAGACGGTCTCCTCCGGGCGCACGAAACCGGCCTTCGCCTCGTAGAGTGCGACCTCCTCCGGCCCCGGCGCCATGGCCGGGAAACGGCGGCGCAGCTGCGTGGCGTCGAGCATCTCGTGCTCCAGGCCCCACTGCTGGGCGCTGCGCAGGCTGCCGGCGACGGTCAGGCTCTCCGGGCGCCCGACCATGACCCCGCCGGTCAGGCTGATCACGTCGCGGCCGGAGTCCTGCTTCAGGCCGTCCCACAGCTCGTAGGCCCGCAGCAGCAGCGGCACGTATTCAGGGCTCTCGAAGTAGGACTGCCGCGTGATCCGGGAGCCGCCGTGGCTGGCGCCCTGATCGTGGGCGGGGCCGAACTTCTCCAGGCCGAGGACCCGTTCGCCGCGGGCGGCGAGATGATAGGCGGCCGAGCTGCCCATGCCGCCCAGCCCCACCACGATGACGTCGTAAGTCGCCAAGTCAGTGAACCCCTATCGCCGGATGCGTTCGTGTTTCGGGTCGACCAGCGGCTCCGCTGCCACGGTCGCGTCGAGGAGACGGTCGAAGTAGCCGATCCGCACGGTGTCACCCACGGTCAGCCCGGCCGGCAGCCACGCGTAGGCGATCGGCGCCCCCACGGTGTGACCGTAGGCCGCGCTGGTGACGTAACCGGCCGGAACACCTCGAACATAGACCGGTTCGCGGCCCATGGGCACGTCCCCGGTGTCGTTGAGCAGCAGGCAGGTGAGTGTGCGTCGCGGCGGCGGCCGGTCGGTGAGAGCGGCCCGGCCGGTGAAGTCACCGCGGTCGAGGCGCACCGCGAAGCCCAGCCCGGCCTCGTAGGGGTCGTGCTCGGCGGTCATGTCGACTCCCCACGCCCGGTAGCCCTTCTCCAGGCGCAGGCTGGTGAAGGCCGCCCGGCCGGCCGCGATCACGCCGTGCGCGGCACCGGCTGCCCAGAGCGTGTCCCACAGCCGCCGTCCGAGGTCGGCGCGGGTGTAGACCTCCCAGCCGAGTTCGCCCACGTAGGAGACGCGCAGCATGGTGACCGGGACGTCGCCGAGATGTCCCTCGCGGGCCTTGAAGTAGCCGAAGCCCTGGTGCGACACGTCGATGTCGGCGAGCGGCGCGACCAGCTCCCGGGCGAGGGGGCCCCAGACGCCGAGGCAGCAGGTGCCGCCGGTGATGTCGCGGACGGTGACACCGGGTGGGGCGAGCCGCAGCAGGCGGTCCAGGTCGAGGGGGCCGTTGACGCCGACCTGGAAACGGTCCTCGGCGAGCCGGGCGACGGTGATGTCGCTCAGGATGCCGCCGGTGTCGTCGAGCAGCAGGGTGTAGACGACCGCGCCGACGGGCCGGTCCACGTCGTTGCTGGTCAGGCCCTGCAGGAACGACACCGGGCCGAGGACCTCGAGCCGTGTCAGCGGTGTCATGTCGTAGAGAGCGACCCCGTTACGCGTCGCGTGCGCCTCGGCCGCCGCGATCGGCGACCAGTGCCGGGAGGACCACTCGTCCCGGGGCGTGGTGACGGTCGCCAGCGCGGCGTTGGACTCGTACCAGAGCGGGCGTTCCCAGCCGCCGGCCTCGCCGAAGACGGCGCCGAGGGCTTCCTGGCGTTCCTGGAAGGGGCTGACCCGCAGTCCGCGCACCGACGGCGGGTCGAGCGGGTGCACGATGTCGTAGACCTCGATGAAGCTGCGGATGGAGCGTTCCCGCACGTAGGAGGCGGACAGCTGCGCCGCGTCGAAGCGGTTGAGGTCGCACTCGTGCAGGTCGACGGCGGGCCGCCCGTCGACGAGCCATTCGGCCATCGCCCGGGCCACGCCGGCGGAGTGGGTGACCCAGACGGCCTCGGCGGTCCAGAAGCCGCGCAGGCTCCGGGCCTCGCCGAGCAGCGGGAAACCGTCGGGGGTGAAGGAGAAGACGCCGTTGAAGCCGCGGTCCACCTGCCCGTCCGCCAGCACCGGGAGCAGCTCGGTGGCCGCCTGCCAGGATTCGGCGAAGTCCGCCGGGGTGAAGGCCATGATCGAGCCGTCAAGGGTGGCGACGTCGACCGGCATCGGGCGGTGCAGGTAGGAGCCGATGCCGAGCTGCGCGCCGTGGGAGCGGAAGTACAGGTCGCGGTCCTGGTGACGCAGGATGGTCTCGGGCAGTTCGGCGGGCGTGGACGAGTAGGCGTACTGATGGGCCATGGGCAGCAGCGGGATCGTCACCCCCGCCAGCGCGCCGATGACCGGCCCCCAGAATCCGGCGCAGCTGACCACGACGTCCGCGGGGTGGAACGCGTCGGGGGTGCGGACACCGGTCACCCGGCCGTCCTGCTGCGCGATCTCGACGACCCGCTGGCCGCCGAGGAAACGGGCGCCCCGGTCGATCGCGAGCTGGGCCTGGAAGTGGCAGGCGGCGGAGGCGCGGGCCAGGCCGTCCCCGGGCACGAGCAGGCCGCCCAGCACGGTGTCACCCAGCAGCGGGTATCGCTCGGCGCACTCCTCGGGGCCCAGCAGCGACGCCTCGATACCCCACGACGTGGCGAAACCGTGCCGGCGGTGCAGGTCGGCGAGGCGCTCGGGGGTGGTGGCGACCTCGAGGCTGCCGACGGCGTCGAAGCAGCCCAGTTCGGCGTACTTCTCCACGGTGTATCGGGCGAGCTCCGCCATGGTCTTGGAGGGGTTGGTCTGGAAGACCAGGCCGGGCGCGTGGAAGCTGGAGCCGCCGGTGTCCTCGAGGGGGCCCTGCTCGAGGACGGTCACGTCGGTCTCGCCGCGGCGGGTGAGCTCGTCCGCCAGCCCGCACCCGACGATCCCCGCCCCGATGATCACGATCTTGCGCGCCGACCGGTCTGTCATGAGTGTCCCTTCGCGGGGGTCCGGGAGAGTCCCTGGGTGAGACGGTCGAGCAGGACGCCGAGCAGCACGATCGCGAAGCCCGCGGCGAGGCCCTTGCCGAAGTCCTCGCGCTGGGCGAAACCGGCCACGACGTCGTATCCGAGCGCGCCTGCGCCGACCAGGCCACCGACCACGACCATGGCGAGGACCATGACGATGCCCTGGTTGGCGGCGAGCAGCAGACCGGAGCGGGCCATCGGCAGCTGGACCTTCCAGAGCAGCTGCCGGGGCGTCGAGCCGGCCGAGAGCGCGGCCTCGACGACGGTGGCCGGGACGTCGCGGATGCCGCGTTCGACCAGCCGGACGACCGGGGGGACGGCGTAGATGACGGCGGCGACGATCGCGGTGAACCGGGTGGCGCCGAAGAGCGCCAGTGCGGGCAGCAGATACACGAACGACGGCATGGTCTGCGCGGCGTCGAGCAGGGGACGCAACCCGGCGGCGAAGCGGTCATGACGGGCGCAGAGCACCCCGAGCAGGACGCCGAGCGCCATGGTGACCAGCGTGGCGACCAGCACCGTGGCGAGGGTCTGCATGGCGTGCAGCCAGAGGCCGAGCCCCGCGATGCCTGCGGCGGCCAGGGCGGCGATCACCGCGGAGCGCCAGCCGCTGATCAGCGTGCCGAAGACCGCGACGACCAGGACGAAGAACCACCAGGGGGTGGTGGTCAGCACGGATTCGAGCGGGTTGAGCAGGGCGGCGCTGACGGCGTTCTTGATCGCCTCGGTCGCGTCGTACCAGTGGAGCTCGACCCAGTGGGACAGGTCGTTGACCGGCTTCGCGAAGGAGAACGCCGGGAAGGAGTCGCCCCACGGGATCAGCGCGACCACGACGGCGGCGGCCACGGCCGCGGCGGTGACCCGGATCCCGCGGCGGCGGTAGGTCGCGGCGCGGGTGGTGACCCGGTCCAGGACGATGGCGAGGATCACGATGGCGAGACCGGCGTCGAAGGCCGCACCCACGTTGACCCGTTCCAGGGCCTGGATGATGTTCTCGCCGAGACCCGGCGCGTCGATCAGCGCGGTGACGACCACCATGGACAGCGCCATCATGATCGTCTGGTTGACGGCCAGGACGATCGCGGGCGCGGCCATCGGCAGCCGCACCTTGCGCAGCACCTGCCAGCGCGTCGAGCCGAGCGCGGTGGCGGCCTCGACGGTGGTGGGGGAGACCTCGCGGATGCCCAGCTCGGTGATCCGGATCGTCACCGGCAGCGCGTAGATCAGCGTGGCGATCACCGCGGCGGGCGAGCCGATCAGGAACAGCAGCGTCATCGGGGCGAGGTAGGCGAACGTCGGCATGATTTGCATGACGTCCAGCACCGGGCGCAGCACGGCACCGACCGCGCGGACCCTCGCGGCGAGCACTCCGATGGGCACCCCGATCAGCACCGACAGCAGCACCGCGGAGAGCGTCAGGACCAGCGTGTCGACACTCTCGTCCCACAACCCGAGCACACCGAGGCTGCAGAACCCGGCGACGGCGAGCACGGCGGCCCGCCACCCGGCCAGCACGAACGAGAGCGCCCCGGCCGCGGCGACCAGCCCGGCGCCGCCGAGCGCGTAGAGCAGCGACTGCACCGCGCCGACCAGCTCGACCACGCCCAGCCGCACGTAGTTGATGCCGTAGAGGAACACCGGGCTGGTGTCCCGGTTGTCGTCGACCCAGGTGCGCACGTCGGTGAAGAAGCGGAACGCCGCACTGCTGTCACTGTCCGCGGCCCCCGTCGTGCGCACCCCCAGATAGGCGACCACGGTCACCAGGGCCAGCACCCCGACATAGGTACGTCTCCCGGGGCGGGGCAGGCGCGAGATCCGGCCCGTCCACGACGCGGAAGCGGCGGTCACGCGGGCACCCGGTCGCCGTGCCCCGCGATGACGGGCAGCAACTCCTCAACCCCGACAACCAGGTCCGCGCCCGAGCCGTCTGCCCGCGCCCCGGCCACGCCTGTCCCGGATCTGCCCGGTCCAGCCGCCCGCGACCCGCCTGCCCGCGACCCGCCTGCCCGCGCCCCGCCCGCGCCTGGCCCGCCAGCGCCTGCCCCTCCCGCGCCTGCCCCGCCTGCGCCTGGGCTGGGGACAATTCGGACCGGGCCGTTGGCGCGGAGGATGCGGGGTATGGCGTCGCGGATGAGGGTGCCTTCCGGCAGGGGTTCGCCGTCGGGGGTCTCGTCGGCGCGGCGAGGGCGGGCGATCCAGCGCAGCGTGAGGACGTCGGCGCGGGGGACGTCGCGGACGAAATCGGTGACGTAGTCGTCGGCGGGGGCGCCGACGAGTTCTTCGGGCGTACCGACCTGGACGAGGGCGCCGTCTCTCATGACGGCGATGCGGTCGCCCAGGGTGAGGGCTTCGGAAAGGTCGTGGGTGATGAAGACGAGGGTCTTGCCGACCTCGGCGTGCAGCCGGCGCACCTCGGCCTGCATGTCGCGGCGGATGAGCGGGTCGAGGGCGCTGAACGGCTCGTCGAAGAGCAGGACGGCCGGGTCGGTGGCCAGCGCCCGGGCCAGGCCGACGCGCTGCTGCATGCCGCCGGAGAGCTGGTCGGGGAACTGGTGTTCATGCCCGGTCAGCCCGACGAGGTCGAGGACCTCGCCGGCCCGTTTGTGGCGCGCCGCGCGGGAGGTGCCCTGGATCTCCAGGCCGTATGCCACGTTGTCGATCACTTCGCGGTGCGGGAGGAGGCCGAAGTGCTGGAAGACCATGGCGACGCCGTGGCGGCGCAGGTCGCGCAGCTGTCTGGGGTTCATCTCGCGAACTGCCCGGCCGTCGATGCGGACCTCGCCGGCGGTGGGTTCGATCAGGCGGGTGAGACAGCGGACCAGGGTGGACTTGCCACTGCCGGACAGTCCCATGACGACGAAGACCTCGCCCTGTTCGACGGCGAAGCTGACGTCGTGCACGGCGACGACGTTGCCGGTTTTCGTACGCAGTTCCGGGCGGGAGAGGTCGGCGAGTGGCGAGCCGGGGACGCGGTCGGGCCGGGGGCCGAACACTTTCCACAGGTGGTCCACGTCGATGGTGGTGGGCATGTCCGGTCCCTCGGGTTGGCTGTCAGGTGGTGGTGTCGTGGCCCGCGATGAGGTCCGCTGCCTTCTCGCCGACCATGAGGACGGCGACGACGGGGTTGACCGAGGTCATCGCCGGGAAGACCGAGGCGTCCGCGATGCGGACGTTGGTGAAGCCGCGCAGCCGCAGCTCCGGGTCGGTCACGGCGAGTTCGTCGGTGGCCGCGCCCATCCGGCACGTCCCGACCGGGTGGTAGACGGTGTGGTGGGCGGCCCTTCCGTACGCGGAGAGCTCCTCGTCGGTCTGCAGGTCCGGCCCGGGCGCGATCTCCCGGGTGATCCAGCTCGCGAACGGTTCGGTGGCGGCGACCTCGCGGGCCAGCCGCAGCCCGTCGACGATGGTCTGCTCGTCGTAGCCGTCCGGGTCGGTGAAGTAGCCGAAGTCCAGCGCCGGCTTGGTGTGCGGGTCCGCGCTGGTCAGCCACATGCGGCCCCGGCTGCGCGGGCGTGGCACGTTGGGGGTCATCCCGAAACCGTGCATCGGCACGTCGTAACCGAGGCGTTCGGTATTGGTGGTGAACGGGATCTGATAGAGGTGGAACATCAGGTCCGGGCGGGTGCCCTGCGGGTCGCGGCGGATGAAGAGCCCCGCGTCGGAGTCCATCGCGGTCTCCGGGGGAACCGGGCGCGACGCCTCCCAGAGGATCAGCGACTCCGGGTGGTCGAGCAGGTGCTCGCCCACGCCGGGGACGTCCGCCACCACGTCGATGCCGAGCGCGGTGAGCTGCTCGGCCGGCCCGATGCCCGACAGGAGCAGCAGTCTCGGGGTGTCGATCGCGCCGGCGCTCAGGACGTACTCTCCGCCCCTGATGATCTCGGTCTTGTCCCCGCTCTGGACGTGCACGCCGGTGACCTGGTCGCCGCTGGTCTCCAGCTTGTACGCCCACGTGTCGGTGAGCACGGTCAGGTTCGACCGGTCCAGGACCGGATGCAGGTAGGCGACCGAGGACGACGACCGCATGCCCGAGTCGGGGTAGTACGCGACGGGGAAGAAGCCGGTGCCGTCGGAGAACGGCTGCGCGTTGAAGTCCGGGCGCACGGGCACGCCCAGCGCCTTGGTGCAACTGCTGATGAAGTCGACGGCCAGGGCGTTGCGTTCCCGGACCGGGACGATGTTGATCGCCAGCCGCTCCCAGTAGGGCAGCATCTCCCCGTACGACCAGCCGGACGCCCCCGCGGCCACCCAGTCGGCGAAATCCTCCGCCGGGGGCAGAAAGCTGATCATGGTGTTGTGCGAGGAGCACCCGCCGAGCACTTTCGCCCGAGAGTGCACGATGTGCGAGTTCCCCCGTGGCTGCGGCACGGTCGGATACTGGTAATCGAACTCCGATTCGAGCAGGTTCAGCCAGTTGCGCAGGTGCAGGATGCGAGGGTCGCCCACATCGGACGGGCCGCCCTCGATCAGGCAGACCCGGACGCCCGGATCGGCCGACAACCTGGCAGCCACCACCGCACCGGCGGTTCCGCCCCCCACGATCACCACGTCGTACTCGGCCGTTTCCAGCTGTCGCCACCACCTTGTGTCGCTGTGTGGTCACAGCTTCGGGTGATCCACTATCGAGGGTCAATGGTCAACGCAGACTTTTACCTATGCGCAACAAACCCTCGGATCCTGCCCCGGCCCTCTCGTAGGATGCCAACCATGCTGGCCGTCTCCTGGCGCGATGTGGTTCTCGCGGTGCTGCCGTCCGCCCAGCTCACCGAGGGCGCGCCACCAGGCGCGCTGTCGGTGGCGGGTGACCTGCTCGGTGCCCCCCTGCCCGACGACCTGGTGGCGATGCTCGCCGAGACCGACGGCATCCGGGCCCCCGACGGCCAGGACCTCGTATGGCCGATCGCGCGCATCGTGCACGACAACACCGAACTCCGCCAGCTGCCGGAGTTCAAGGAACGCGAAACCCTGGTCGTCTTCGGCGACAGCGGAGGCGGCAACGACCGGGTCGCGTACGACGCGATGAGCCCGGCGCACATCCTCGTCTGGGACCGCGACACCGACGAGCGCCGCCCGGTGGCCGTCGACCTAGCCGACTACTTCACCCGCGTACTGATCGAGGACTATTTCTAGGAGCCGTGGCCGCGCCCCACGGGGCACGCCGGTGCGCCGCGGTTCCCCCTACGGGGGCACCAGGCCGGTCGGGTCACCCGTGCCGCGTGGAGCCCGGAGCGCGGAGGCCGGTCGGGGCTGGGGGTCGCGAAGGCCGGTCAGGGTTCACCAAGCCGGTGCCCAGGCCGAGCTTGCCCAGGCCGAGCTTGCCCAGGCCGAGCTTGCCCAGGCCGAGTTTGCCCAGGATGCGGGCGACGTGGGTTTTCACCCAGGCCGGTCGTCAGGGGGTCACCAGGCCGGTGCGGTAGGCCGCCACGACCGCCTGGACCCGGTCGCGCAGGCCGAGTTTGCCCAGGATGCGGGCGACGTGGGTCTTCACCGTGGCCTCGGACAGGTACAGCCGCGCGGCCAGCTCGGCGTTGCTCAGACCCTGGGCCAGCAGGGCGAGCACCTCGAGCTCCCGTTTGGTCAGGCCCGCCAGGTCGGGCGGCGGCTCGGTCTCGCCGCGGGCGAACCGTTCGACCAGGCGCCGGGTGATAGACGGCGCGAGCAGGGCATCGCCGTCGCGGACCAGCCGCACGGCGCCGACGAGGTGCTCCGGGGTGACATCCTTGAGCAGGAAGCCACTCGCCCCGGCGGTCAGCGCCGCGTAGACGTAATGGTCCAGATCGAACGTCGTCAGGATGATGATCCGGGGCGTCGCGTCAGCACCCGCCATGATCTGCCGGGTCGCCGCCAGACCGTCCGTCCCGGGCATCCGGATGTCCATCAGCACCACGTCGGGCCGGTGCCGCCTGACCGCATCGACGGCCTCGGCGCCGTTGGTCGCCTCGGCCACCACGTCGATGCCGTCAGCCGTGAGAATCATCCGGAACCCGGCCCGCACCAGCGCCTGATCGTCAGCGACCACCACCCGGGGCCCCGCGCCCACGCCGGCTGGCCCGTAGTCCGTGATCACACCAGGACTCTGACCCTGGCCGCGCGGCGGTGAGGCCGTGGTCATGCCGGGACTCTCACCCTGGCCGCGCGGCGGTGAGGCCGTGGTCATGCCGGGACTCTCGCTCGGACCGCTCGGGCCGGGCACTGTGGTCATGCCGGGGCTCTCGCTCGGACCGCTCGGATCGGGCACTGTGGTCGTGCCGGGACTCTCGCCCGGACCGCTCGGATCGGGCACTGTGGTCATGCCGGGACTCTCGCTCGGACCGCGCAGACTGGGGGCCGTGGTCATGGCAGGGCTTTCGCTCGGACCCATGAGCGTCCTCCTGCCACCGGCCCGGGACCAGCGCGTTGAGTGCTGTGGCGGCGTCGCGGACGGACCGTTCGGGGCGGGGGCCGTGGTCATGCCGGGATCCTGGCGTGGACGGACCAGCCGCCGTTGGGGGACGGGCCCGCTTGCAGGGCCGCGTCGTAGACGGCGAGGCGTTCGCGGAGTCCGATGAGGCCTCGCCCGGTGCCGGTCGTGGTGGTTGCGCGGCCGCCGGTGTCGGCGACCTCGACGTCCAGGCCGTCGGCGCCGTAGCCGATGCGGACCAGGACGCGGGCGCCGGCGGCGTGCTTGACGACGTTGGTGAGGGCCTCCTGGACCAGCCGGTAGACGGTGAGTTCCACCCCGGCGGGCACCTCACGCCGGTCGCCGGTCACTGCCAGGTCGATGGGTACGCCCGCAGCCCGCGTCCGCCGCACGATTTCGTCCAGCCCGTCGAGGCCCGGTTGCGGGGTGAGCTCGTCCTCGTCGTCGCCGGGCATCGTGAGCAGGCCCATCACCTGGCGTAGCTCGGTCATCGCCGACCGGCCACCGGCCTCGACCGCGAGCAGTGCCTCCCGGGCCTGATCGGGGGCGGCGTCCATGACCTTGCGTGCCGCTCCGGCCTGGATCACCATCACGCTCACGTTGTGGGTGACCACGTCGTGCAGCTCCCGGGCGATCCGGGCTCGTTCGTGCTCGGTGGCACGCCGCACCGCCTCGATCCGCTCGTGCTCCATCGTCGACATTTTCTCCCGGCTCTCGTCGGCCCGGGTCCGCCAGCGGCGCAGACCGTATGCCGCGACCGCGATCGGCAGCATGATCAGGAAGGGGATAGCGCCGTCGGACACCGAGCTGGCGTCGGTCTGCAGCGCGGTGTGCAGGATCGCGGCGACCGGGAGGCTCGCCAGCGCGGGCAGCCGGTAGGGGCTGAACACCGCGGCGCCGTACCCCGCGACGACGCACGCGAAGAACGACAACCGCAGCGCGGCGGGATTGTCCTGGACCGTGACCGCCAGGACCAGCACGGCCCACAGCGAGCCCAGCGGATATCGGCGCCGGAACGCCAGTGGCGCCACGACGAGCAGCAGCAGCGCGACCGTCCCGCTGGTCATGTGCTCCTCGACCGGCAGCAGCGGTGGCCAGACGCGCTGCCCCGGCCCGGGCGGTGCGACCGGTGCGACCGGCATGCCGCCCTGCCCGTCCGGGATGGTGACCGGCCAGGGCGCCGGGGCGTCCCCGTAGCTCGAGTCGCCGGCCTGGATCGCGATCAGGCCCATGCCGAGCGCCAGCGCGGCGTCGAAGAACCAGCCCCGGCGGGACAGCGGCGGGGGCAGCCCGGGGTCCTTCACGAGACGCGGCTTCACCGCTCCATTCTGGCCGTCCGCCCGCGCCGGCGGTATCCGTCTCAGGTCGGGGCCGCGTACATCGCAGGGATGACGACTCAGTGCTGACGCGCGCGGCCGCGCCTCTCTCCTAGCGTCGGGATCCTCTTCCACCTTGGAGTTTCCATGATCGAACTGTGTGATGTGACCCGCCGCTACGACGAGGGTCCGCCGGCGCTGGACGACATCTGCGTGAGCGTCGCCCCGGGCGAGGCGGTGGCGATCCTCGGCCCGTCCGGCAGCGGCAAGTCCACGCTGCTGAACCTCGTCGCCGGCCTGGACCACCCGACCACCGGCACGGTCACCGTCGACGGGGTGCGGGTCGACCGCCTAGGCGAAGCAGCCTCGGCGCGCTACCGCCGGGCCCGGATCGGCCTGGTCTTCCAGTTCTTCAACCTTCTGGATGACCTGACCGTGTCCGACAACGTGATGCTCCCGGCCCAGCTCGCCGGCACCGCCCGTGCCGACGCCGAACGCCGCGCCGCTGACCTGCTCGCCCGCCTCGGCGTCTCGAGGCACTCGGACGCCTACCCGGGCAGGCTCTCCGGCGGGGAACGCCAGCGGGTCGCGGTCGCCCGCGCCCTGATGAACAACCCCGCGCTGCTCCTGGCCGACGAGCCGACCGGCGCCCTGGACACCGCCTCGGGCGAGGAGGTCCGCAAACTCCTCACCGAGCTGCACGCCGACGGCCAGACGATCATCCTGGTCACCCACGACCTCACCCTGGCCACCGCCTGCGCCACCCGCACCATCCGCCTCCTCGACGGCCGCATCACCCCATCCGCCGCCGAGGGCCGCGCAGGCGCCCGGGTCACCCCGTCCGGCGCGGAGGGCCGCGCAGGCGCCCGGGTCACCCCGTCCGGGGCCGAGGGCCGGAACCGCGCCACCGGCGACGACGCGGCGGGACGTGACCGATGAGTGCGCTCGGGAAGGTGGTGCGGTCGGGTGTGGCGCGGCGGCGGGTGCCGACGATCGTCACCGGGCTCGTGGTGATGGTCGCTGTGACGTCGGCGGTGCTCGGGGCTTCGTTGAGCGTGGCGTCGCGGGGGCCGTTCGAGCGGGCGTTCCAACAGCATCACGGTGCGCATCTCGCTGTGCGGATCGACCCCGCGAAGGCGACTCCGGCGCAGCTGGACGCGACCGCCACGGCCGCCGGGGTCGCCGCCGTGGCCGGGCCGTTCCCGCTGGCGACGGTCAGTGCGGGCAGCGGGCAGTTCCGGATGCCGCCGATGGAAGTGGCCGGGCGCGGCACCCCGGACAGCGCGGTTGACGAGCTCACCCTGACCCGGGGGCGGTGGGCCACCGGTCCTGCAGAGATCGTCCTGGCCGCGAACGGCCGGTTCAACGGTCCGCTGCTGGCGACCGGGACGGAGCTGACACTCGACAACGTGCCCGGCAACCCCGTGGTCACCGTCGTGGGCTTCGCCCGGTCGATCACCCGCACCGCCGACGCCTGGGCCCCGCCCGACCAGGTCACCGCCTGGCAGACCGCCCAAAACCAAAACCAAAACCAAAGCCAGAACCAGAACCAAACCGCGAGCCAGCCCGGCTACCAGATGCTCTACCGCCTCACGACCGCCGGGACGCAGGCACAGGTCGAGGCGGCCAACGAGGCGATCGCCGCCGCACTGCCCGCCGGGTCGCTGACCAGCGCGACGTCCTGGCTGGCCGTGCGCCGTGACGTTGTCGGGGACACGGTGCTGCTGATCCCGTTCCTGATCGCGTTCGGGCTGCTCGGCATCGTGATGGCGGTCCTGATCGTCGGGAACGTGATCGCCGGGGCGGTGGCCTCCGCGACCCGCCGGATCGGGATTCTGAAGGCGCTGGGGTTCACGCCGGGGCAGGTCGTCCGGGCGTACGTGACGCAGGCGCTGATCCCGGCAGCGGCCGGTGCCGTCCTGGGTCTCGGCACCGGATATCTGAGCACTCTGCCGGTCATCACCAAGACCAACGATCTTTACGGTACGACGGACCGCGGCACAGCTCCCTGGATCGGTGTCCTGGTCGTGGCCGGAATCCTCGCCGTCGTGGCGCTGACCGCGTGGGCGGCGTCGGCGCGGGCGGGCCGGCTCCGCACGGTCGACGCGCTCGCGGTGGGCCGCACCCCGCATGCCGGTCGTGGCCGGTGGGCGTCCCGGCTGACCAGCCGGATCCCGCTGCTGAGTCGTCCGGTCAGCCTCGGCCTGGCGTACCCGTTCACCCGCCCGATGCGCTCGGCCGGGATGATCGCCGCGATCGCGTTCGGCGCCGCGTCCGTCACGTTCGCGGTGGGCCTGGCGACGTCGCTGAGCCGCATCGACGAGGTGGAGGACATCGCCGCGGTCCAGATAACCGCCCCCATGGAGGGACCCCGGCCAAGCCGGATAACCGACCCCGACAAGGTCGTCGCCGCCATCACCGCGCAATCCGGCACCAGCGGCTACCTGGGGACGGCCCGCACCGAGGTGACCACCCCGGGCGCGACCGGGCAGCTGACCGCGATGGGACTCACCGGCCCGGATGCGTCGCGCTACTACCGGATGGTCTCCGGGAGATGGCTCCGCGGACCGGGCGAGATCGTCGTCGCGACCCCGTTCCTCACGGCGACCGGCACGAAGGTCGGCGACCAGGTGACCCTGACCAGCGAAGGCAGGGACATCCCGGTGCGCATCGTCGGGGAGGCCTTCAACATCGATGAGGACGGCATGCAGATCCTCACCGACCAGGCGACCCTCGGCCTCACCCCCGAGATCTACTACATCACGGTCAAGGACGGAACAGACATCGGCACGTACGCCGCGGCGCTGAGCACCGCCCTCGAACCCCTCGGCGCCGTGGCGGACACGGTGGATCACTCCCCGCCGGAGATGCTGGTCCTCATCGACGCCCTGACAGCGCTGCTCACCGTCCTGCTGGTGGTCGTCGCGGGCCTGGGCGTGCTCAACACGGTCGTCCTGGAGACCCGGGACCGCGTCCACGACCTCGGCGTGCACAAGGCGCTGGGCATGACTCCCCGGCAGACCATCGCGATGGTCATCGCCTCGGTGGTGCTCACCGGCCTGGCGGGCGGCGCGGCGGGAGTGGCCGTCGGCGTCCTGGTCCAGCGCGCGGTCCTCGCCGCGATGGGCCGCGGCACGGGCTTCACCCTGCCCGCGTCGGTCGTCGACGCGTACGGCCCCGGCGTGGTGCTCCTGCTCGCCGTGGGCGGCCTGGTCATCGCGGTGGCGGGCGCGCTGCTCCCGGCCGGCTGGGCGGCCCGCACCCGCACGGTGACGGCCCTGCGCACGGAGTAGCCACCGTCGACTCTGGATGTGGGGTACGACAGTTTTCCCGGTTCGCCCTTGCGCTATTCCTATTTCGGCTATAGGAAATAGGTATGCCCGCCCCGATGCTCCTGACCCGCCGGCTCAGCATTGACCTGTGCCGGCGGGCCGGCCTGTCCTGTCGCCGCTGACCAGCCGCCTCCCGAGAGGCTGACCCGAGTCCTCCAGTGAGTAAAGACGCAGCGACAGGAGATTTCCCCGTGCGCAGAACCCGTACCATCGCCGCCCTCATAGCCACCCTCTCCCTCGCCCTCGCCGCCTGCGACTCCGGCAGCGCCACCACCTCCGCCGAGGCGGGTCAGCCCGTTGATGGTGGCTCGCTGACCTGGGGTGTCGAGACCGAGCCGATCACGTTCAACCCGCATCAGTACGCCCAGGCGAAGGCCCGCCTGCTGGTCTGGAACTCGTTCGAGGGGCTGCTCACCCACGACGACAAGGGCGGTTACGTGCCCCTGCTCGCGACCGGCTACGAGGCTTCACCCGACGGCAAGGCGTACACGTTCACACTGCGTACCGGCGTGAAGTTCAGTGACGGCACGGCTTTCGACGCCGCCGCGGTCAAGGCCAACATCGATCAACTGCGAGCCGCCGGGTACGCCCCGGCGGTAGCCGCCGTCCAGCTGCACAGCCTGAAGGACGTCGAGGTCCCGGACCCGGCAACGGTCGTGTTCCGGCTGACCGCGCCGGACGTGCTGTTCCTCGACTTCCTCTCGTCGCCGCAGGGCGCGATCGTGTCGCCGGCGTCGCTGAGGGCTGCGAAGAACCTCAAGGCGGGCGGCCCCGAGCTCGCGGGGACCGGCCCGTTCATCCTCGACCGGTACACCGCGGGCCAGGAGGTCCACTTCAAGCGCAACCCGGCGTACTGGGGGAGCCGCCCCGCGTACCTGGACGAGGTCACGTACCGGTTCCTGAAGGAGCCGTCGGTACGGGTCGGGGCGCTGACCTCCGGGCAGGTGCAGGTGATCGAGGGGGTGCCCGCGACCGATCAGGCCGTGATCACCGGGGATCTGACGCTGAGCAAGGGACTGAACTCCGGTTCCGCGTACAGCTACTACCTCAACGCCGCGCACGCGCCGTTCGACGACGTGAAGGTCCGGCAGGCGTTCCGGGACGCCCTCGACGTGAACACCGTGCTCGACGCCGTCTACCGCGGGACCGCCACCCGGGCGTGGAGCGTGATCAGCCCGACCAGCCCGTTCTACGACAAGAGCCTGGAGAACGCGTACGGCAACAACCCGGCGCGGGCCAACCAGCTGCTCGACGAGGCCGGCTGGACCCAGCGCGACGCGGACGGCTTCCGGATCAAGGACGGCAAACGGCTGACCGTACGCCTGGTGCAGAGCGCGCCGTTCGTCCGTGACCGCCGCGACATCCTGGCCCAGACCGTGCAGGCCGCCGTCAGGAAGAGCGCCGGCATCGACCTGAACGTCGCCGTCGTCGACCAGGGCACGGCGACGAAGGCACTGGCCGACGGCGCGTACGAGGTGTTCGACAACTCGCGGGCCGACACCGACGCGGGTGCGGCACTGAACCTGCTGCTGAGCTCCGGCGGGGCCATCAACCGGACCGGCGTCACGGACCCCGAGGTCGACAAGCTGCTGGCACAGGCGGACGCGGGAACCGACCGGCTCGGCGCGTACACCAAGATCCAGCAGAAGGTGGTCACCCAGCAGGCGCTGGTCCTGCCGCTCTACGCGCCCGCCGACCAGATCGCGGCGAGCAGGAGCGTCGGCGGGCTCGGGTTCGAACCCACGGCGGGTGTGCCGGTCAGCGCGTACGGTGTCTGGCTGGCGAAGTGAGGGCGGTGCTGCGCCGGATCGGCACCGGGCTCGTCGTGCTCTGGGTCGCCGCGACCGCCGCCTACCTGGCGCTGCTCGCGGCCCCGGGCAGCACCGTCGACACGATCGTCGGGGACGGCGCGGACACCCCGGCGATCCGCTCGCAGATCATCACCGAGTGGGGTCTCGACCGCCCGGCCGTCCTGCAGTACCTCGACTACCTGTGGCGGGCCGCGCACGGTGACCTCGGCCGCTCGTACCTGCTGCAGCGGCCGGTGAGCGCGATCGTCGGCGAGCAGGTGTGGCCCACGCTCAAGCTCGCGCTGTCCGCCGCGGTGCTCGGCATCCTGCTCGCGCTGGTCCTGGCGCTGACCACCCGGCGGCCCTGGGCGCGGCGGGTCAGCTCGACCGCCGAGCTGGTCGTGGTGTCGACGCCGCCGTTCCTGATCGGGATCGTGCTGCTCAGCATCTTCTCGTTCCGCTTCGGGCTGTTCCCGGTCTCCGGGGACCATGGCGTCGCCGCGCTGGTGCTGCCCGCCGTCACGCTCGCGCTGCCCATCGCCGGGGTGCTCACCCAGGTGCTGCGCGACGGCCTCGACCGGGCCCTCGACGAGCCGTTCACGGTCACCGCCCGGGCCCGGGGGCTGCGCGAGAGTGCGGTGCTGGTCCGGCATGCGCTGCGCCATGCCCTGCTCCCGGCGGTCACGCTGCTCGGCTGGCTGTTCGGGGTGCTGCTCGGCGGCGCGGTGATCATCGAGCAGGTGTTCGGGCGTCCCGGCCTCGGGCAGGTCACGCTGACCGCCGTGAACAGCAAGGACATGCCGGTCGTGCTCGCCGTCGTGGTGCTGTCCGCGCTGGTCTACGTCGTGCTGAACACCGTGGCCGACCTGGCGTACCTGCTCGTCGACCCGCGTCTGCGGAGGAGCTGACATGGCGATACGACCCGGTGTTCTCGCCGCCGCGGCGTTCCTGGGGCTGGCCGCCGTCGCCGCGGCGGTGCCGTCGCTGCTGAGCGGTGACCCCCTCGCCGCCGACCCGCTGCACGTCCTGCAGGCCCCGAGCGCCGCGCACTGGTTCGGCACCGATCAGCTCGGCCGGGATGTCTTCGACCGGGTCGTGCACGGCGCCCGGCACAGCCTCGCGATCGGCCTGGCCGCGACCACGATCGCCGTGACAGCGGGGGTCCTGCTGGGCGTGCTTGCCGGCCTCTCCCACAGGTACGCCGACGAGGCCATCACCCGCGGCTTCGACGCGCTGTCCGCGTTCCCGCTGCTCCTGCTGGCGTTGCTGTTCATCGCGATCGCCGGGCCGGGCACCGTCAGCCTGATCATCGCGATCGGGATCGCCACCCTGCCGCACTACGCCCGGGTCGTGCGCGCGCAGACGTTCGTCGTGCGGCGAGCCGGGTACGTCACACAGGCCGTGGCGTACGGTGGATCACGGGCCCGGCTCGTCGTGCGGCACGTGCTGCCCAACGTGCTCGGCCCGGTCCCGGTGCTCGCGATGATCGGGCTCGGCGAGGCGGTGCTGGCCGCCGCCGGGCTCAGCTTCCTGGGCATGGGACCGCAACCGCCGTCACCCGAGTGGGGCGCGATGCTCTCCGACGGCCGCGGCTACCTCCGGATCGCCTGGTGGGCGTCGGTGCTGCCGGGCCTGATCGTCACCCTGACCGTCATCAGCCTGACCGTCACCGGCCGGCACCTGCAGCATCGCTTCGAGGGACGGGACCCCCGATGAGCGCTCTGGTAACCGTCGAGGACCTGCACGTGAGCTTTGGCGACGTGCACGCGGTCCGCGGGATCGGCTTCACCGTCGAGCCGGGCGAATGCGTGGCGATCGTGGGGGAGTCCGGGTCCGGTAAGAGCGTCACCGCCCGGACGCTTGTCGGGCTGGCCGGTCCCGGTGCGCAGGTCCGCGCTGCCCGGCTGGAGCTGGCGGGGCGTGACGCCCGGCGGCACAGCGAGCGCGACTGGCGTACGGTCCGCGGTGGTTTTGCGGGTCTGGTCCTGCAGGACGCGCTGGGCTCGCTCGACCCGCTGCGCACGGTCGGCGCCGAGATCGGTGAGGTGCTGCGCGTGCACCGCAAGCGTGACACCCCGGAGCGGCTGCTCGCGGAGGTGCACGTGCCCGAGCCGGAACGCCGCGCCCGGCAGTACCCGCACCAGCTCTCCGGCGGGCTGCGCCAGCGGGCCCTGATCGCCTCGGCCATCGCCGCCCGCCCGCCGCTGCTGATCGCCGACGAGCCCACGACGGCGCTCGACGTCACCGTGCAGGCCCAGATCCTCGAGCTGCTCGCCGAACGTAAGAGCCCGGAAACCGCGCTGCTGCTGATCAGTCACGACCTGGCGGTGGTGTCCCGGCTCGCCGACCGGGTGCTGGTGATGAAGGACGGCGAGATCGTGGAGTCGGGGCCGACGCGCGAGCTGCTGGCGGGGGCGCGGCATCCGTACACGAAGAAACTTGTCGCGGCAGCCACCCTGACCCGTCGCCCACCGGTGGTGCCGCGCGAGGGGGTGGTGCTGCGGGCCGAGGGGCTGAGCAAGGCCTACGGCAAGCAGACCGTGGTCGAGGAGGTCGGGCTGACCATCGGCCGGGGTGAGATCGTCGGGCTGGTCGGCGAGTCGGGGTCGGGCAAGACGACCGTCGCGCAGCTGCTCTTCGGCCTCGCCGAGCCCACCGCCGGGACGGTGACCTTCGAGGACCAGCCGTGGAGCAACGTCCGCGAGAGGAAACGCCGGCTGCTGCGCCGGCACCTGCAGCTGATCTCGCAGGACCCCCTGGCATCGTTCGATCCGCGCTGGACCGTACGCCGTGTCGTCGCCGAGGCGCTGCCGCCGGGCGAGTCCCCGCTGCCGCTGCTCGAACGTGTCGGCCTGGACGCGCGGATCCTCGACCGTTACCCGCGGCAGCTCTCCGGCGGGCAGCGCCAGCGGGTCGCCATCGCCCGCGCGCTCGCCCCCCGCCCCAGCCTGATCATCTGCGACGAGCCGGTCTCCGCGCTCGACGTCTCCGTGCAGGCCCAGGTGCTCGACCTGCTCGCGGACATCCGCGAGGCCGACGGCACCGCGCTGCTGTTCATCTCGCACGACCTGGGTGTCGTGCACCACCTCGCCGACCGGCTGCTCGTGATGCGCGGCGGCCGCGTGGTCGAGCAGGGACCCGTCGACGAGGTCTTCGCCCGGCCCGCCCACGACTACACCCGCGCGCTGCTCGCCGCGGTACCGACGCTGGAGGTCTCCTCATGACATCGCCGCTGCACCTGGCCGTCGCGCTGGACGGGCTCGGATGGCATCCCGCCGCGTGGCGCACCTCGACGCACGACGCCGCCGACGTGTTCCGCGGGGACTACTGGGTCCGGCTGGTCCAGGAGGCCGAGGCGGGGCTGCTCGATCTGGTGACGTTCGAGGACACGTTCGGGCCGCCCACCGACGCACCGGGCGAGCTCAACGGGCGGCTCGACGCGGTGCTCGTGGCGTCGCGCGTCGCCCCGGTGACCGAGCACATCGGGCTCGTGCCGGTCGCCACCACCACGCTCACCGAGCCGTTCCACCTGTCCACCGCGATCGCCACCCTCGACTACCTCAGTTCCGGGCGGGCCGGCTGGCAGGCGCGGGTCTCGGCCCGGCCCGGTGAGGCGGCGCTGCTCGGGCGCCCGGCCGCGAGCGAGCTGTCCGAGCTTTTCGACGAGGCCGCCGACGCGGTGGAGGTGGTGCGGCGGCTCTGGGACAGCTGGGAGGACGACGCGATCATCCGGGACGTCGCCACCGGCCGGTACATCGACCGGGACAGGCTGCACTACATCGACTTCGCCGGGGAGTTCTTCACGGTCAAGGGCCCGTCGATCGTGCCGCGGTCCCCGCAGGGCCAGCCGGTGGTCGCCGCGCTCGCACACGCCGCCGTGCCGTACGAGTTCGCGTCACGCAGTGCCGACCTCGTGTTCGTGACACCTTCGGACGCGCAGGACGCCGCTGAGATCGTACGCAGAGTCCCCGGTCCCAAGGTTTTCGCCGATCTTGTGGTGTTCCTCGACGACCACGCCCCGGCCGCGCACGAGCGCCGGGGCCGCCTCGACGCCCTGCTCACCGAGCCGTGGCAGTCCGACGCGCTGATCTTCGCCGGCACCCCGGAGCAGCTCGCCGACCTGCTGCTGTCGTGGCGCGACGCCGGGGTGGACGGATTCCGGTTACGGCCCGGCGCGCTGCCGTACGACCTCGAGGCGATCACCCGCCTGCTCGTCCCCGTCCTGCAGGACCGCGGCGTCTTCCGCACCACGCAGCCCACCGGCTCGCTGCGGTCGAGGCTCGGCCTGCCACCCGCCGTCAACCGTTACGCGACCCCGGAAGGAGCCCCCGTTGCCTAAGCAGATCATCCTCGCCGCGCACTTCCCGGGCGTGAACAACACGACCGTGTGGAGCGACCCCGAGGCGGGCAGCCAGATCGACTTCGCCTCCTTCAAGCACCTCGCCCGCACCGCCGAGCGCGGCAAGTTCGACTTCTTCTTCCTCGCCGAGGGGCTGCGGCTGCGCGAGCAGCGGGGCCTCATCCACGACCTCGACGTCGTCGGGCGCCCGGACACGCTGACAGTGCTGGCCGGGCTCGCCGCCGTCACCACGCATCTCGGGCTGGCCGGGACGCTCAACGCCACGTTCCACGAGCCGTACGAGCTGGCCCGTCAGCTCGCCACCCTGGACCACCTGTCCGGCGGCCGCGCGGCGTGGAACGTCGTCACCTCGTCCGGCCCCTTCTTCGGCGAGAATTTCCGCAAGGGCGGCTTCCTCGACTACGCCGACCGGTACACGCGGGCCGGCGAGTTCATCGACACCGCTCGCGAGCTGTGGGACTCGTGGGAGCCCCTCGCCCCGGATCGCGACGCCGGCTTCTTCGCCGACACCGGGACGTTCCGGCACGCCGGGCCGCAGTTCGACATCGGGGGGCGGTTCGGCGTACCGAAATCACCGCAGGGTCATCCCGTCATCCTGCAGGCGGGTGACTCCGACGGCGGCCGGGAGCTCGCGGCCGCCAAGGCCGACGCGATCTTCTCCCGCCACCACCAGCTCGAGGACGGCCGCGAGTTCTACCGCGACGTCAAGGCCCGCCTTTCCCGGTACGGCCGGGAGCCGGACAGCTTGAAGATCATTCCGGGGGTGTCGTTTGTCCTCGGTGACACCCTCGCCGACGCGCAGGAGAAGGCCCACCACATCCGGCGTCAGCAGGTCAGCCCGCAGACCGCGATCCTGCTGCTGGAGCAGGTGTGGAACACGGACCTGTCGGCGTACGACGCCGAGGGCCCGCTGCCGGAGATCGACCCGCAGGTGGACGCGGAGTCGATCATCCAGGGCCGCGCCGCGCAGCACGCCGACCGGCTGGCCACCGCCGCCGAGTGGCGCGGGATCGCCGAGCAGAAGAGCCTCAGCATCCGCGAGCTGATCATCGAGGTCACCGGCCGGCAGTCCTTCATCGGTACGCCCGCCACCGTCGCCGCCGAGCTCGACGAATACGTCCAGACCGACGCCTGCGACGGGTTCATCCTGGTCCCGCACCTGACCCCGGGCGGCCTCGACGACTTCGTCGACGGCGTGGTTCCTTTGCTGCAGGAGCGGGGCGTGTTCCGGACCGAATACGAGTCCACGACCCTTCGCGGCAACCTGGGGCTCGCATGAAGTTCCTGCTGATCACCCTCATCACGCACACCGACCCCGGCACGAGCACCCAGGCGCGGTTCCGCGAGGTCGTCGACAACGCCGTCCTCGGCGAAGAGCTCGGCTTCGACGGGTACGGCGTGGGCGAACGCCACGAGCGCCCGTTCATCTCCTCCTCGCCACCCGTCGTGCTCAGCCACATCGCTGCGCGGACCTCCCGCATCCGGCTGTTCACGGCGGTCACCACGCTCAGCCTGCTCGACCCGGTCCGCGCGTACGAGGACTACGCCACCCTGGACAACCTCTCCGGCGGCCGGCTCGAGCTCATCATCGGCAAGGGCAACGGCGCCGCGCAGGCCAAACTGTTCCACGTCACCGCCGACGACCAGTGGGACCGCAACCGCGAGAGCTACGAGCTGTTCCGCCGGCTCTGGCGCGAGCCCAAGGTCACCTGGGCGGGCCGCTTCCGCCCGCCCCTCGAGGACGCCGAGACCTGGCCGCGGCCGCTGCAACAGCCGATCCGGGTCTGGCACGGCAGCGCCACCAGCCAGGCGTCGGTCGACCTCGCCGCCCGCTACGGCGACCCGCTGTTCTCCGCCAACGTGACCAACCCGATCGAACCGTACGCCGAACTGATCCGCTACTACCGCGAACGCTGGCAGCACTACGGCCACAACCCGGCGGACGCCCTCGTCGGCGCGGGTTCCGCCGGCTACTACGCCGCGAAGACCTCCCAGGAGGCGATCGACACGTACCGCCCGATCTTCGACGCCCGCATCGCGACCTTCCGCCGGCTCGGCCTCGAACCGGTGTTCACCACCCTCGAGGACGCGATCGACCGCAGCTCCATCCTCGTCGGCAGCCCGCAGCAGATCGCCGAGAAGGTCCTGCGCTACCACGCCGAGTTCGGCCACGAGGTCATGCATCTGCATGCGGACGGCGACGGCCTGACCGACAAGCAGCACCGTACGACGCTGGAGCTCTTCCAGAGCGAGATCGCACCGGTCCTGCGCCGCGAGATCCCGAGCCGGCCGTTAGGGGAGTCGTCATGAGCGTCCCGCTGTCCATCCTCGACCTTTCCCCGATCATCGCCGGCGGCACCGCGGGCGACGCCCTGCACCGCACCCTGGACCTCGCCCGGCACGCGGAACAGTCCGGCTACGCCCGCTACTGGGTCGCCGAGCACCACTTCACCCCCGGCGTGGCCAGCTCCCAGCCCGCACTCCTGCTCGGCCAGATCGCCGCGGCGACCTCCCGCATCCGCCTCGGCTCCGGCGCGGTCCAGACAGGCCACCAGACCCCGCTGTCGATCGTCGAGCAGTTCGGCCTCCTCGACGCCCTCTACCCGGGCCGCTTCGACCTGGGCCTGGGCCGCTCCGGCCAGCGCGCCAAGGAAGCGGTCAAGGAACTCGCCACCCCGCCCCCACCCGCCGAGGAACGCGTCGTCGACGGCCTCCTCATCCCGAAACCGTTCTCCTTCGCCCCGATCCTCGCCTCGGCCCGCTCCGCGCTGTTCCGCAAGCTGCTGCACCTGCCCGGCTCCCAGCCCCCCGCCTTCACCGAGGTCCTCGACCAGATCGAAGCCCTGCTGGCCGGCCCGGTCACCGACGACGAGGGCAACGAGGCCCGAGCCGTCCCCGGCGAAGGCGCCGACCTCCAGATCTGGCTCCTCGGCAGCAGCGGCGGCGAAAGCGCCCAGGTCGCCGGCGCCCGCGGCCTCCCGTTCGCCGCCAACTACCACGTAGCCCCGGCAAAGGTCCTCGAGGCTGTCGAGGCCTACCGCGCCGCATTCCGCCCGTCCGCAACCCTCACTCAGCCACACGTCATGGTGTCGGCCGACGTCGTGGTCGCCCCGGACGACGCCACAGCCCGAGAAATCGCCGAACCGTTCGGCCTCTGGGTCCACAGCATCCGCACGGGCGCCGGCGCAATCCCCTTCCCCTCCCCACACCAGTCCGCCGCCCACGCCTGGACACCCGCAGAACGTGACCTCGTGGCGGACCGGCTGGCGACGCAGTTCGTCGGCTCGCCGCAGACCGTAGCCACCCAGCTCCGGACCCTGCAACGCGTCACGGGGGCCGACGAACTGCTCGTCACCACCATGACCTACGACCACACCGACCGCGTCCGCTCCTTCGAACTCCTAGCCAAGGAATGGCACGGCTAACCCCATTTCCACCCCGGGCTGGATGTTGCCTCGCGGCCCGGAATGCCGCAACTTCCTGCGGCGCGAGCTGTCAAACACGGGCCGATCACGTCGGGCCGGGAATCTGCTAAGACGCGATTGTCTGGACTTGACGCGTAGCGCCGCAGAAAATTGTGCTGTCGCTGGGGTTGGCGCAATATCGGGGATCAGGGGCGGCGGACCAGGAGCCTCTGCCGGCTCCAAGTGGCGGTGCAGGGCTGGATGCGCCCAGTGCCACAGGTGCCGCGCCCTCCCTCATCGATCGACCAGGTTTCGATGTCGGCGACGCCCGATCACAGGGGCCTGCTGATCATGCGAGGGGGAGGGGTGTCAGGAGGGTGGGTCGATGCCTCGGGTGAGGTGGGTGCGCTGGCCTTCCTGGTCGAGGATGGTGAGGATTTCGGCGGGGCCGTCGTGGGCGCCGAAGACGTGCGGGACCATGGTCGAGAATTCTGCGGCCTCGCCCGTGCGGACGATGATCGTGCGGTCGCCGAGCAGGAGCTCGATCGTGCCGGAGAGGACCATGAACCAGTCGCGGCCGGGGTGGACGCGCTGGGTGATGGTCTCGCGGGAGGGGGCCGGGCGGGTGATGCGCATCTTGGCGACGGTGACGCCGCCGGGGCCGTGCTCGCGGGACAGCAGCCAGGTTGTCACGCCGCGGCCGTCGTCGCGGTGGGGGCGGATGACCACGTCGGCGTCGTCGGCGGGCTCGACGAGCTGGTCGAGGGTGGTGCCGAGGGCGCGGGCGATCGGGGTGAGCTGGTCGAGGGCGATGCGGCGGTGGCCGGTTTCGATGCGGCTGAGGGTGGAGGGGCTCAGGTAGCAGCGCGCGGCCAGCTCGTCGAGGGACCAGCCGCGGGCCACCCGTAACCCGCGGATCCGCATCCGGACCAGACCGTCGAGATCTCCGTCTTGCTTCATACGCAAGATGCTATGTCGTACGCGCAAAGCCCCGCTACCGTTCGTGTCATGGCCCACGAACACAAGCACGACCAGCCGCACGACCACGACCAGAAGCATGACCACAAGCACCAGCACGAGACCGACCCGTTCGCCGAGATGCTCGACCTCGACGCCGAAGTCCTCCACGAGTATCACGCCGACCTGCTGGGCAGGGTCCACGCCGCCGTCCCCGGCGCCCGCCGCATCGTCGACGTCGGCAGCGGCACGGGCACCGGCTCGCTCGCCCTGGCCCGGCGCTTCCCGCAGGCCGAGGTTCTCGCGCTGGACCTCTCCGAGCAGCTCCTGGCCCACCTCGCGCACCGCGCCCACGGCCTCAACATTCGCACCCAGCAGGCCGATCTGGACGAGGGGCTGCCCGCCCTGGAGCCGGTCGATCTGGCGTGGGCGTCGGCGTCGATGCACCACATGGCCGACCCGGACCGCGTGGTGGCCGAGATCCTGACCGCGCTGCGTCCCGGTGGCGTGTTCGCCGTCGTCGAGCTGACCGGCTTTCCCCGGTTCGTGCGCGGTGACGACAACGTCGAGGCCCGGTTGCACACCCTGCTCAAGGCCCAGCACGAGGAGCACGTGCCGCACATGGGTGACGACTGGGGTGCCCGCCTGGCGAAGGCCGGCTTCACGGTCGAGACCGAGCAGCACTTCCCGATCGCGCTGACCGCCCCGCTGCCCCGGGCCACCGCCCGGTACGCCGAGGTGTCGCTGCTGCGCCTGCGGGAGAAGTTCGAGGCGGACCTCGGTGCCGCCGACCTGGCGGAGCTCGACACGCTGATCGGGGACCTGCCGAACCGTGGGGACCTCACCGTGCGTACCGATCGCAGTCTATGGCTGGCCCGCCGCCCGCTCTGAGTTTGCCGAATACTGCAAGATCAACTTATTGGCCCTTCCCCTGAGGTCTCCACAGTGGTCTGCTGTCCTGGTCGCACGGGGCGGGAGGATCGCGGATGGGGACGGTCGTGCCGGTGCTGACCCGGTGGGGCGTGAGTGCCGACGCCGACCTCGTCTACCGCACGCTGCTGCAGCCCGTTCCCCGCGACGCCGCCGGCCTGGCCCGGGATCTCGGGATGAGCCGGCGGCGGATCGGCGCCGCGGTCGACGAGCTGGTGGCGATCGGTGCGGCGGCGCCCGAGGCGGGTGTCCTGTCCGCGGCCGACGCCGCGGGGGTGGTCGAGCGGCTGCGCTCGCGCCGGCAGCGGCGGCTGGCCGACGATCCGAGGAACCGCTGGCGGGGGCATGTCGCGGCGGTGGAAGGGCTCGGCCCGCTCGCGGCGACGGCCGTGCGGCTGTGGCCCCGGCGGGAGGATGCGCGGCGCCGGGCCGCCCAGCTCGTCGAGGCTGAGAAGTACGAGCATCTCGCGCTGAACACCGAGGACCAGTTCACCGCCGAGTCGCTCTCCGCGGCCCGTCCCCTGGACCGGGCGCTGCTGGACCGGGGGATCCGCGTGCTCGTCGTCGAGCGGCCACCCCGCGACGGCGATCTTGGAGTGCCGGCGCGCAGCGTCGCGTCGATCCCGCCCGGGCACTACCGCCAGACCGGTGACGTGCCGCTCAAGCTGATGGTGTTCGACCGGAGGGTGGCGTTCTTCCCGGCGGACCCGCTCGACCTGGAACAGGGGTACGTGGAGATCACCGATCCGGCCGGGATCGAACGGTGCTGCGAGCTGTTCTTCCGGCTCTGGTCCGGCGGCCGGGACCCGTACGAACAGGGTGTCGCCCCCATCGAGCTCTCCCGGCGGGAACACGCCCTGGTGATCCTGCTGGCCGCCGGGCACACCGACATCACCGCGGCCGCCGAGCTCGCGATCAGCCCTCGGTCGGTCTCCTACACGATGCGCGCGCTCATGGACCGCGCCGGCGTCGACAACCGTTTCCAGCTCGGCCTGCTCCTGGGCTCGACCGGAACGATCCATCCCGCACTACCGGAAAACGGGGAACCATCATGACCGTACGCACGAAGACCTTCCTCATCGCCCTCGCGCTGGCCCTGGGTCTCGGCGCAACCGCGTTCGCGGGCGCGCAGACCGAGACCGAGGCCCTGCCCAGCCCGTTCTGCGCGACCTGCCTGGCGCTCCCCGAGTAAGACGCGTCTATCTAGTCGATAGGATATGTGGGTAGCCTGGAGGTCATGACCTCCCTGGACTTCCACTGGTTCCTGCCGACGAACGGCGACAGCCGGGACATCGTCGGTGGCGGGCACGGCACCCCGGTCGGCTCGGCCGGGGGCCTGCGGCCGCTGACCATCGGCTACCTCGGGCAGATCGCCCGCAGTGCCGAGCAGCTCGGTTTTGTCGGCGCCCTGACCCCCACCGGGGCCTGGTGCGAGGACGCCTGGCTGGCCACCGCGATGCTCGCCGAGACCACCGAGCGGCTGAAGTTCCTGGTCGCGTTCCGCCCCGGGCTGATCTCGCCGACCCTGGCGGCGCAGATGGCGTCGACGTTCCAGCGGCTGTCGGGCAACCGGTTGCTGCTCAACGTCGTGACCGGCGGGGAGTCGTCGGAGCAGCGCTCGTACGGTGACTTCCTCGACAAGGACGCCCGCTACGAGCGCACCGCGGAGTTCCTCGGCATCATCCGCGCGCTGTGGCGTGGCGAGACGGTCGACCACAACGGCAAGCACCTGCACGTCGAGGGCGCGAAGCTGGCCCGGCTGCCCGACCCGGTCCCCGAGATCTACTTCGGCGGCTCGTCGAAGGCGGCCGGCCCGGTCGCGGCCGAGCACAGCGACGTCTACCTCACCTGGGGTGAGCCGCCGGCGCAGGTCAAGGAGAAGCTCGACTGGATCCGTGGCCTCAACCCGGACCTGCGGTTCGGCATCCGGTTGCACGTGATCGCCCGCGACACGTCCGAGGCGGCCTGGGCGGAGGCGGACCGGCTGCTGAAGCACGTCTCCCCGGCCGACATCGCCGTGGTGCAGGAGGGGCTGCGCCGCAGCGAGTCGGAGGGTCAGCGCCGCATGCTCGACCTGCACGGCGGCAGCCGCGACGGGCTGGTCGTCTCGCCGAACCTGTGGGCGGGTGTCGGCCTGGTCCGCGGTGGCGCCGGCACGGCCCTGGTGGGCAGCCACCTGGAGATCGCCGACCGGATCGCCGAGTACGCCGACCTGGGCATCACGGAGTTCATCCTGTCCGGCTACCCGCACCTCGAGGAGGCGTACTGGTTCGGCGAGGGTGTCCTGCCCGAGCTGCGCCGCCGCGGCCTGTGGAACCACCCGGCGGGCGACACCCGGCACGAGGCGGCCAGCATCCCGTTCGCGGGTGTGGCGCGGTGACCCTGGGTGTGGTCGTGGTCGACACGTCGTCGCTGGGTGACCGCACGTACCTGCTGCACGACGGGGTGGCCGGCGTGGTCGTCGACCCGCAGCGCGACATCCACGGCCGTGGCCACACCCGGTCACACCTTCCACCACTTTGCGTACGCCGTGAGCTACGCCGGCGAGTTCGCGGGGGTGTGCACGGGCGGCTCGCTCCTGTTCGGCACCACGGGCCGCACGGATCTGCTCGGCACCGGGCACGCCCGGGAGCTGGCAGCCCACCAGCACGCCTCGGCGCACAAACTGGCCACGCTGCTCCCGGACGAGGCGCTGGTCTGGCCTACGCACGGGTTCGGCAGCTTCTGCTCGGCGGGCCCGCCGTCGGAGTCGGACGCGTCGACCATCGGCCGGGAGAAGGGCACCAACCCGGCCCTGCGGCTGCCCGTCGACGCGTTCGCCGACCAGTCGCTGGCGGGGCTGAACGCGTACCCGGCGTACTACGCGCACATGGGTGACCGCAACGCCGCCGGCGCGGACCTCATCGACCTCACCCCGGTGACGCAGGCGGACCCTGCCGAGCTGGCCCTGCGCATCGCCGCCGGGGAGTGGGTGGTCGACCTGCGCACCCGCAAGGCGTACGCGTACCAGCATCTCGCCGGCACGCTGAGCTTCGGCCTCGACGGTTCCCTGGCGACCTGGCTCGGCTGGACGCTGCCACACGGCACGCCGCTGACCCTGCTCGGTGAGTCGCTGCAGCAGGTGGCGGACGCCCGGCGCGAACTCGCCCGGATCGGCATCGACCGTCCCGCGGCCTCGGCGACGGGTGCGCCGCAGGACTGGTCGCGTACCCCTCAGGATCTGGTCCCGGGCCGGAGTGCGACGTTCCGTGACCTGGTCACGGCCTCGCCCGAGGTCGTGCTGGACGTGCGCGCGGACCACGAGTGGCGCTCGGGTCACCTGCCGGACGCGATCCACATCCCGCTGCCGCAACTGCTCGTCCGGCTCGGCGAGGTCCCGCCGGGCACGGTGTGGGTGCACTGCGCGGCGGGCTACCGGGCGGCAGCGGCGGCGAGCCTGCTCACCCGGGCCGGCCGCGACGTGGTCGCGATCGACGACGATTGGCATCCCGCCCTGGCCGGGTAGCTCCTGGCGGATTTCCCGAAGAGGGTCGCGACGACGCGGCCCTCTTTTCGCCGTGCCCGACGCCATTTTGCTTCATGTTAGAGTCACTTGAAAATCAAGCTACCTCTGATCCTGGAGCACCGGTGACGCACGTTCTGGAAGAAAGAAAGACCGCGAAGGGGCTGATCCTCGCGACCATCGCGATCGCCCAGCTGCTGCTCGTGCTGGACGCGACGATCGTGAGCATCGCGCTGCCGACCGCGCAGGTCGACCTCGCCATCTCCGACTCGGGACGCCAGTGGGTCGTGACCGCGTACACCCTCGCGTTCGGCGGGCTGTTGCTCCTGGGCGGGCGGATCTCGGACTACGCGGGGCGCAAGCGGTCGTTCCTCATCGGGCTGATCGGATTCGCGCTCGCCTCGGCGCTGGGTGGCTTCGCCGTCAACCAGGGAATGCTCTTCGCCGCGCGGGGTCTGCAGGGTGCGTTCGCGGCCCTCATGGCACCCGCCGCCCTGTCACTTCTCGCGGTGACGTTCACCGGTGAGCGCGAACGGGCGCGGGCGTTCGCGATCTTCGGCGGGATCGCCGCCGGCGGGGGCGCGCTGGGTCTGCTGCTCGGCGGCCTGCTCACGCAGTACGTGTCGTGGCGCTGGTGCCTCGGCGTCGGCACCCCGATCGCCCTGGTCACCGCGATCGTCGCCGCGGTCGTGCTCACGGAGAGCCGGGCGGCCGGGCGTACGCGCTACGACGTCACCGGCGCGGTGACCGTCACCGCCGCCCTGGTCGCCCTCGTCTACGGCCTGTCCAACGCCAGCTCGCAGGGCTGGTCCGCGGGCCTGACGATCGGGCTCATCGCCGCCGGCGTCGTGCTGCTCGTGGCGTTCTGGATCGTCGAGCACCGCTCCGCGAACCCGCTGCTGCCGCCCCGCGTCCTGCAGGAGCGCAACCGCGGTGGCTCGTACCTGGTCGGACTGATGCTCGGGACGGCGCTGCTGGCGTTCTTCCTGTTCCTGACGTTCTACCTGCAGCTGATCCTGGGCTACTCGGCGCTGCGGTCGGGTCTGGCGTTCCTGCCGTTCACGCTCGGCATCGGTGTCGGGGTCGGCGTGGGGGCGAAGTTCGCCACCCTCGTACGCCCCGGCGTGCTGATCGCGTCGGGACTGCTCGTCGCGGCGGCCGGTCTCGCGTTGCTGACCCGGATCGGCGTCGACACGAGCTACTGGACACACGTCCTGCCCCCGGTCGTGCTCATCAGCCTGGGGCTCGGCCTGACCTTCGGCCCGGTGCAGAGCACGGCGCTCGTCGGCATCGGGGCCGCCGACGCCGGGGTGGCCAGCGCGATGGTCAACACGACGCAGCAGATCGGCGGGTCCATCGGCACCGCCCTGCTCAACACCATCTTCGCCAACGCCGTCACGGGATACGTGGCGGACCACGGCACCGGGGCAGCCGCGCTCGCGACCATCCACGGGTATGCCGTCACGTTCTGGGTGGGTGCCGGGATCCTGGTCGTGAGCGCCGTCGTCGCGATCGTGTTCATCACGGCGACCCGCGCGGAAGCGGCCGAGGCGGCGGGCCGCGCGGGACCGGCTTAGTCCGGTGCCGGCTTCGCCGCGGACTTCGAGGCCTTGCCCTGCAGGCTCTGGATCGCGCCGCCGAGTACGGTGTGCAGGTGGTCGAGCAGCGACTCGACCTCCTGCAGGAACTCGGGCGAATACTCGTCCATCATGGCGTCGACCCGCTCGGCGACCGGATCGAAGACGGCTGCGGCGTCGCGGCCGACGTCGGGTGTGGAGCGCAGTGTCACCATCCGGCGGTCACTGTGCTCCCGGGAGCGCACGATCAGCCCGGCGTCCTCGAGGCGGTTCAGCAGTGACGTGGTCGCCCCGGAGGTCAGCCCGATCCGTTTGGACAGCTTGATCGGGCTGAGCGGCTCGCTCGACTCCTGGGCGTAGACGATCTCCGAGAACGCGGCGGCGTCCGCGGTGTGGACGCCCAGCCACCGGGCCAGCTGATGGGTCAGTTCGGAGTAGTCCGCGGAGTAGACACGCAGCGCGTCGACGACCCGGTCACCCTGCGACATGCCATCGCGATGTGTCGCGTCGGTCAACGAAAGTCCTTTCCACGCCAGGTCACCGATTTTACGGCACGCCCCGAGGAGGATCGCCGTGCAGGTGCGTACGCACGCCCGCAGGGTCCTCGAGGCGCCGCTGCTCGCCGAGCGGGCCCGGGCCCGCCGGGTCCTCGAGCTCCGCCGGGCCGGCCGGACCGTCGTCGACGGAGGCCTGAGGTCGGCCACCCGCTGGGAGCTGCGCGACCGGCTGACCGGCGCGGTGGTCGCCCGCGGGGACGACGGTCCGGCCGGGCTGGAAGCAGCCCTGGCCGATTTCTACCACTCCGATGACCTCTACGCCGAGATCCCCGGCGCCGACCCGGTGACCCCGGGGATCCCGCCGTCGCTGGCCCGGGCGATCGGGGAGTGGGTCGCCGATCCCGGCACCCCGGACGAGGAGATCGCCGGGTTCGTGGGGTGGCCGGTGGCCCGCGTACGCGAATGTCGTTGACGCCGTTGCGATCATGGGTGCGTGCAGAAGATTCCCACGGTGTTTCTCCGGGACCCCGCCGACCGCAAGCGGACCACCCGTGACGTCAACCCCGGCTGCGAGTGGGTGCTCGCCGGTGAGGGTGTGGCGACCCGCAAGTACGACGGCACCTGCGTGCTGCTCGACGAGCACGGGGTCTGGTGGGCCCGCCGCGAGGTCCGCCCGGGCCGCACCCGCCCGCCCGGCTACCGTCCTGTCACGACGGACGAGGTCACCGGCAAGACGCAGGGCTGGGAGCCGATTGCGCAGTCCGCGTACGCCGCATGTCATGTCGAGGCCGTGTCCTCGGGCTCCTTCTCGCCGGGTACCCACGAGCTCATCGGCCCTAAGATCAACGGCAATCCCGAGAGCGTGGGTACGCACCAGCTCGTCGCGCACGCCGACGCCGAGGTGTTCGACGTGCCGCGTGATTACGACGGGCTGCGGGAGTGGCTGCTGGCGCACCCGCAGTACGAGGGGATCGTCTGGCACGCGGCCGGTGGGCGGATGGCGAAATTGAAGCACCGTGACTTCGCCCTTAACGGACGTTAAGCTAACGGGGTGACGGTTGAGCGGATCTTGCCCACCGAAGAGTCCTACGAGCTGCTCGGCCTTGCCCGGGAGATAGCGCGGGGTGAGCTGGCACCACGGGTCGACGACTACGAGGCCCGTGGGGAGTTCCCCCGGGACGTGCTGCGCACGCTGGGGCGCGCGGGCCTGCTAGGGCTGCCGTATCCGGAGGCCGACGGCGGGGGCGGGCAGCCCTACGAGGTCTACCTTCAAGTGCTCGAGACGCTCGCGTCGTCGTGGCTCGCCATCGCCGAGGCGGTGAGCGTGCACGCGCTGTCGTGCTTCCCCGTCGCGGCGTACGGCACCGAGCGGCAGCGCAAGTCCCTGCCCGACATGCTCGGCGGGGACCTGCTCGGGGCGTACTGTCTCTCCGAACCGCAGGGCGGCAGCGACGCCGGCGCGCTCACCACCCGCGCCGACCGTGACGGCGACTACTACCGGCTCACCGGCACCAAGGCGTGGATCACCCACGGCGGCAAGGCCGACTTCTACACGGTCTTCTGCCGCACCGGCGGCCCCGGCCCCGAGGGCATCTCCTGCGTGGTCGCCGAGGCAGGCACCCCCGGGCTGTTGCCCCAGACCCCGGAACGCCTGATGGGCCTGCGCTCGTCCCCGCCCGCGCAGATCGTCTTCGACGACGCCCGGGTCAGCACCGACCGGCTCGTCGGCGAGGAGGGGTCCGGTTTCCGGATCGCGATGACCGCCCTCGACTCGGGACGGCTCGGGATCGCCGCGTGTGCGGTGGGGCTCGCTCAGGCGGCTGTCGACTACGCCGCCGCGTACGCGAAGGAGAGAGAGCAGTTCGGTCGCAAGATCGGCAGCTTCCAGGGCCTGGGTTTCATGCTCGCCGACATGGCCACGCAGGTGTCGGCGGCTCGGGCCCTGACCCTGGCCGCCGCCCGCCTCAAGGACGCCGGCCGCCCGTTCTCCGTGGAGGCCGCCAAGGCGAAACTCTTCGCGACGGACACCGCGATGAAGGTGACCACCGACGCGGTCCAGGTGCTCGGCGGCTACGGGTTCGTCGCCGACCACCCCGTCGAGCGCTGGTTCCGCGAGGCCAAGCTCCTGCAGATCGTCGAGGGCACCAACCAGATCCAGCGCCTGGTCATCGCCCGGTCCCTGGTCCGCTGATCCTCCCGGGCGGCGTTCCGCTGATCCTCCCGGGCGACATTGCGTCGGTCGCCCGGGAACACGAGGCGGAAACGGGTTCGTTACGGCGGGGCCCCGCCCGGTATCTTGACGCGGTGGAAGAGATCGACAGGGCGATCGTGGGCGCCCTCACCGAGGATGGCCGCCTGTCGTACACCGACCTCGCGGAGCGCGTGGGCCTGAGCGTCTCGGCGGTGCACCAGCGGGTGCGCCGCCTCGAGCAGCGCGGCGTCATCGCCGGATACACGGCGAAGGTGTCGTACGAGGCGCTCCAGCTCCCGCTGACCGCCTTCGTCGCGATCCGCCCCTTCGACCCGTCCCAGCCCGACGACGCCCCGGAGAAACTCGCCCACCTGGCCGAGATCGACTCCTGCTACTCGGTCGCGGGGGAGGACTTCTACCTCCTGCTGGTGCGCGTGGGCAGCCCGGCGGATCTCGAACGTCTCCTCCAGGAGATCCGCACCGCCGCCAACGTCACCACCCGCACAACAGTGGTTCTCAGCACGCCCTACGAGAACCGCCCGCCCCGCATGCCCGGCCCCGACCCGCTCCCATAGCCCTCGCCCCGCGCCGTGCCCCTTCCCGCGCTGTGGTCAGTGCGCGTGGTGGTACCGGTGCACGACCGCATGGCCCTTGCCGCGGCTGATCAGCCACCGGTTCACCGGGGTGGTCAGCAGGAAGGCCACCGCCAGCGACCCGGCCAGGGACGCCCAGAACAGCACGCTGGTCAGCCCGGCGTTCATCGCCCCCGGCACCGCGACGATGAACGCGTCCCGGCGACCATGCCGAGCACCTCCCCGATCGCGCACCCGGTCAGGCAGTGCACCGTGGCCGCCGCGGCGGTTCTCCAGCTCGCGTTGCTCACGCCGCCCCCTCCGGTGACAGGTACCCCCTGGGGGTACCCGATCCCAAGGTTAGCCGCGGTTCGCCTTCCCGTCGAGATGCAGGGTGTTGCTGTCGTCCCGGTGGGTGCCGGTGCTGCCGACGTGCTTGTCGCCGATCACCGGCCCGTTCTTGATCACGTGGACGAGGGCCATCGCGTGCCCCCGGCCGAGCTCGTAGTCGTCCTTGAGCCACTGCACGACCTCACCCGCGCGGGTGTCGGGGCCG
Organism: Winogradskya humida; assembly: GCF_016862215.1. Classification (GTDB taxonomy): domain Bacteria; phylum Actinomycetota; class Actinomycetes; order Mycobacteriales; family Micromonosporaceae; genus Actinoplanes; species Actinoplanes humidus. The sequence continues at coordinate 180,147 of NZ_BOMN01000013.1, read as the reverse complement.
TAACCGCGCTCGCGGGCCTCGGCGAGGAGCTCGGCGGGAGTCTTACCCGTCTTGACCTCGATAGCGTCGAGGTAGGCCTGGAACGACATGGTGTTCTCCTCAGCTCTGCTCGGCGCGGCCGAGCAGCAGATCCCGTTCCCGGGTGTTGGTGGCGAGTCCGGCGGCGAGCCGGAACTCCTGGCGGGCTTCGGCGTGCCGGTCGAGCCGGGTCAGCAGCTCGGCGCGCACGCTGGGCAGCAGGTGGTGGTTGCGCAGGCCCGGGGCCGCGGCGAGCTCGTCCACGAGGTCCAGCCCGGCCTGCGGCCCGGAATGCATGGAGTGGGCGACGGCACGGTTGAGCAGCACGATGGGTGAGGCGTTCAGATGGGCCAGGGCGTCGTAGAGACCGGCGATCGTGGCCCAGTCGGTGTCGTGCACGCCGGTGGCTCGGGCGTGACAGGCCGCGATGGCGGCTTGCAGGGTGTACGGGCCGGGCGGTCCGGCGGACAGGGCGCGTCCGAGCGCCTCGGTGCCCCGGTGGATGGCGAGCTGGTCGTAGCGGCGCCGGTCCTGGTGCTCCAGCAGCAGGGCGGCACCGGTCTCGTCGGTGCGTGCGTCGATCCGGGAGGCCTGCAGCCACATGAGGGCCAGCAGCCCGTACGCCTCCGGCTGGTCCGGGAAGGCGGTGGTCACGAGGTGGCCGACGCGGAGGGCTTCGTCGCACAGCGCCGGGCGCATCCAGTCGTCGCCGGCGGTCGCGGCGTATCCCTCGGTGAAGACGAGGTAGACGACGTTCAGCACCGCGGGCAGCCGCTGCTGACGCCCTACGTGCCCCGGCAGGTCGAACGGCTCCTCGTCACCGGTCGTGCCGGTACGCGTGACCTGCGCCAAGGTGCTCTTGGCCCGGGTGATGCGCCGGACGATGGTGTCCTCCGGCACGAGGTACGCGCGGGCGATCTCGCGGGAGGTGAGCCCGGCGACCAGCCGCAGGGTGAGGGCGACCTGGGACTCGACGGTCAGCGCCGGATGGCAGGTCAGCAGCATCAGGTGCAGGGTGTCGTCCTCCATCGGCTCGGGCACGTCCTCCTCCTCCCGTTGTGCGGCGTGAAGCTCGTGGGCGATCCGGGTCTCGGCGCGGGTGTGGCGCTCGGCGCGGCGGAAGTGGTCGATCGCGCGGCGCTTGGCGATGGCCATGAGCCAGGCGGCCGGGTTGTCCGGGACACCGGTGACCGGCCACTGCTCCAGCGCCGCCACCATGGCGTCGTGGGCGAGGTCCTGCGCCAGGTCGATGTCGCGGGTCAGCCGGAGCAGCCCGCCGACGAGTCGTGCGGACTGCTCCCGCCAGGCCGCCACGACGGCCTCGTTCGCGCTGCTCACCGACTGATCTCAGCAGAGCCCCCGCACGCGGGCAAGGCACGCCGCGCGCCCGCGGTCACATGATCTGGCGGACCTCCGAGGCGCCTTCCCAGCCGGGCCAGTGGTCCACGTGCAACTGCACGAACTCGGTCGCCATCGCGATGGCCTCGTCGCGGGAATCCACCTCGAAGATGGCGTAGCCGCCGACCAGCTCGGTCGCCTCGGTGAACGGCCCGTGGGTGACGACGACCTTGCCGTCGGTGGCCCGCACCTCCGCACCCGTCGAGCTGGGCAGCAGGCCTCCGGTGGTGATGAGTTTGCCGCCCGCCGCGACACCGGCGATGTAGGCACCCATCGCCTCGAAGAAGTCCGGCGGCGGCGCTCCGGCGTCCTCACGTGCCTTCAGCATGGTCATGAACTGCATGGTCTTTCTCCTGTTCAACGGATTACCGATGGTCTCAACATGACGGTGCCGGTGCGCGCAGGGCCTTCGCGCAGAGCAGCGCCAGGGCGGCCAGCTGGACGCCGGACACCACGAGGGCACGCAGCCCGAACGATCCGAGCACCGGCACTGTGGCGACGCCCGCCGCGATGACCAGCGCGGTCACGCAGACAGCGGCCCGCGCCCGATCGCCGCGAGCCAGGACGATCATCGCCGCCGTCCACGACACCATGGCCACCGTGAAGCCCGCGGTGTGCAGGACGCCGTGCCAGCTGATCGAGCCCGGCCCGCCCGGCGTCCCCACCGGGAACCCGAACGCGGGGTCGGCAACGAACACACCCGCGACGAGCATCCCGGCCCCGAAACCGGCCAGCAGCCGTGGCCCCCACACCGCCCCCGGCACGCCACGCAGCCTCCGGGCCGCCGCGATCACCAGGGCACCGGTCACCAGGAAGTTGGCGATCTGCACGAACCCCCACGGCCCCAGCGACAGCTGACTCAGCGCATGCCGGTCCAGATCGAACCCGTCCCGCGTGACCACCTGCACCATCCCCACGCCGAGCAGCACCGGACCTGCGATGAGGCCGCACGCCAGCCGCCGTCTGTCCCTCGGTGCCGGCGGTGCGATAGCGGTGGCTGCATGGCTGGTTATGGTCTGCTCCCTGGTGAGCGGCTGCGGGGCGCCTGTCACGTATGCGTCGCGTTGACTACACCGATCCGGACATGGGCCTGAAGAAATTTTTTGACTCGGTCCGCATTCCCGCAAACTAGCCTCCTAGGATGCCTTACGGGGTGTGCGTGGCGCCGCTGGGTTTAGGCAGGTCAGAACGTTCAACGCCGCCTGACGGCGACTGCACCGACGAACAACAAATTTGTGTGTGGCCGGCAGCGTCTGGTGGACCTCGGGCGGCGCGGTGACGTGCAGGCTGTAGCCAGCCAGATCTTCACCGCCCGGCGTCAAATGCCAAGGCAGGTGCAGGGAGGGGTGATGGCGGCGAGGGTCAGGTCGACGATGCCATCGGCGTAGTCGTCGGTCAGGGGGCCGTTGCGGAGCAGCCAGCGGTGGTAGAGCGGGCCGAACAGCAGCTCCACCACCTGGTCCAAGGGGGCGTCGGGGCGGACCTGGCCGGCCTCGCGGGCGACTTCCAGGCGGGTGCGGACCGCGTTCAACTGGGGACGGAGCAGGCGGTCGCGCACCTGGTCGGCCAGCTCGTCGTCGGCGAGGGTCTCGATGGTGATGGCGCGGGTGGTGGCGGACAGCCGTGGATCGGCGAACTCGGCGACCGTGGCCCGGAGAACCTGACGCAGGTCGGCCCGCAGGTCGCCGGTGTCGGGCAGGGCGAGGACCTCCGGCACGTTGTCTGCGAGCGCGTCCAGGATGACCGCGCCCTTGCCGCGCCACCAGCGGTAGATGGTCTGCTTGCCGACCCCGGCGCGGGCGGCGATCGCCTCGATGGTCACGGCGGAGTAGCCGGCCTCGGTCAACAGCTCCAGGGCGGCCGTGAGGATCGCGCGGCGGGACTGCTCGTTGCGACGGGCGGGCTGTGGGGTCACGCCATCACCTTACAGCGAGACGAAACGTCTCGTCTTGACGCGTTCCGGGTCGCATGGTCTCCTGGTTCGAGACGCAACGTCTCGTCTCATCCAGCCTCAGGAGATCACCGTGTCGCACATCGCCATGGTCAGCATTCCGTTCCACGGCCACGTCAACCCGAGCTTGGAGATCATCCGGACCCTGGTGCGGCGTGGCCACCGGGTCACCTACGCCAATGACCCCGCCTTCGCCGATGTCCTCGAGGGCACCGGGGCCGAGCTGAGACCGTATGAATCACAGCTTCCCAGCGACGGTGGTTCCGGAACCGACGACCCGATCGAGCAGCTCACGCTTTTCCTCGACGATGCCATCGCCATGCTGCCGCAGCTGCGGGCCGCCTATGCCGGCGATCGCCCGGACCTGTTCCTCTACGACATCGCCGGCGCGCCGGCTCGGCTGCTCGGCGAGCAGTGGGGGATTCCGGCCATTCAGCTGTCGTCGACGTTCGTGGCCTGGGACGGCTACGAGCAAGAGATGGCGCCGGTCGTCGAGGCGATGCGGGCTGATCCGCGTGGCGCCGGCTACTACCAGCGGTTCGAGAGGTGGCTGACCGCGGAGGGTTCGTCGGTCACCGACAGCATGGCGTTCCAAGGCCGGCCGGTGCGCAGCCTCGTTCTGCCGCCGGAGGCACTCCAGCCGAACGCCGACCGGGTGGACCGGTCCGTCTACAGCTTCGTCGGCCCGGTCCTGGGCGACCGCTCTCACCAGGGGCACTGGGTCCGTCCGGACGGCGTCGAGAAAATGCTGCTGGTCTCCCTCGGCTCCGCCTTCACCCGGCAGACCGACTTCTACCGCCGCTGCATCGCCGCGTTCGGTTACCTGCCCGGCTGGTACACCGTTCTGCAGATAGGCAGCCACGTCGATCCCGCCGAGCTCGGTCCCGTCCCGGACAGCGTCGAGGTCTCCCCATGGGTGCCGCAGCTCGCCGTGCTGGAGCAGGCAGACGCCTTCGTCACCCACGCCGGCATGGGTGGCAGCAGCGAAGGCCTCTACTGCGGAACCCCGATGATCGCCGTTCCGCAGGCGGCCGACCAGTTCGCGAACGCCGAGCAGCTGGCCACCCTCGGCGTCGCCCGGGTCGTCGCCTCCGCCACCGTCACCGCCGCGGAGCTCCGCGAGACGTTGCTCGCTCTCACCGGCGACCCCGCCGTGGTGACCCGTAGCGCCGACCTGAAGCGGCAGGCCCGCGAGGCCGGAGGTGCCGACCGGGCCGCCGATCTGATCGAGGCCGAACTCACCGCGGCGCGCGGCCGTGCCGGGCAGCGTTCCGCGAGCGGAGGCCGTGCCTGAGGGCTCAGGCGGCGTGGTCTGCCCCTGCACCGCTGGTGGAGCTCAGGGGGTGAAGCGGTAGCCGATGCCGGGTTCGGTGATGAGGTAGCGGGGGCGGCTGGGGTCGGGTTCGATTTTGCGGCGCAGGTTGGCGAGGTGGACGCGGAGGTAGCCGGTTTCGGTTTCGTAGGCGGGGCCCCAGACCTCGCGGAGGAGTTGTTTCTGGGCGACGAGTTTGTCGGCGTGGCGGGTGAGGACCTCGAGCATGCGCCATTCGATGGGGGTGAGGCGGATGTCCTGGCCGGTGGGGGTGGTGAGGCGTTTGGCGGCGAGGTCGACGGTGAAGTCGGGGGTGGTGATGGTGGCTGTTTCGGGCTGGGGGGTGGCGCGGCGCAGGGCGGCGCGGATGCGGGCTAGGAGTTCGTCCATGCCGAAGGGTTTGGTGACGTAGTCGTCGGCGCCGGCGTCGAGGGCTTCGACCTTGCCTGTCTGGTCGTCGCGGGCGGAGAGCACGATGATCGGGATGGCGGTCCAGCCGCGCAGGCCGCGGACGACGTCGACGCCGTCCATGTCGGGTAGGCCGAGGTCGACGATGGCGAGGTCGGGTGGGGTGTGGCCGGCGGCGGTGAGGGCCTGGGTGCCGTCGGGGGCGGTGATGACCTCGTATTTGCGGGCGGTGAGGTTGATGCGCAGGGCCCGGCGTAGCTGGTCGTCGTCGTCCACGACAAGGATGCGGCTCACGGCGCCGATTGTGCAGCATGCCGGCTGGTCGGCGGGGCCGGTCGGGACCAGGATCACGTATCCTAGGATGCTTTAGAGGGTGTGCGCTGCGCCGCACATGACAAAAGGCAAGTTTCAAATAGGAGCCCTTCGGGCACTCCGTTCACCGACAAGAACAAAGACGTTTCGAGTCGTGAGTGAGAAGGGTGTTGACGATGAGCTTCACTGACAAGGTCAAGAACAAGGCCGATGAGCTGACCGGTAAGGCGAAGCAGGGCATCGGCGACATGCGCGACGACGAGCAGCTGGTCGCGGACGGTCAGCGCCAGGAGGCTGCGGCCCGGGCGCGCCAGGCCGGCGAGCACGTCAAGGACGCCGGTCGCGATGTGCGCGACGCGCTCAGCTGACCTTTTCTTTTAACGGCGAATGGCCCCGGACCACACGGTCCGGGGCCATTTCTCGTTGAGTGCTAGGCGATCTGTTTGCGCCACCAGTCCTGGCCGGATTGGGGCAGGGTGTCGATCGGGTCGTAGTACGCGTGGAGCTTGCTGAGGGCTTCGGTGTCGTCGGCCTCGATGCTGGTGCGGTAGTTCTTCGTCCAGTACGAGATGCCGTGTTCGCGGTCGTATTCGCTGACCATGTGGACCCAGCGTTTGCCGACGAACGGGACGTCGCAGACGATGCGCGGGGTGGCGTATCCGGGGAGGTAGCCCATCATGTCGTGCTGGAGTTGCTGGGCGTACCAGACGGGGACGCGCCAGTGTTCGGCGTGCGGGATCATGTCGCACATGTAGAAGTAGTACGGCAGGATGCCGGCTTCTCCCTGCAGGCCGAAGCAGAGGTCGAGCAGGTCCTTGGTGGTGGCGTTGACGCCGCGCATGAGGACGCCCTGGTTGCGGACGTCGCGGACGCCGACTTCGAGGAGCATGCGGGCGGCGCGGGCGACCAGTGGTGTGAGGGAGTTGACGTGGTTGACGTGGGTGTGGACGGCGAGGTTGACGCCGCGTCGTTCCGCGGTGATGGCGACGCGGTTGAGGCCTTCGACGACGTCTGCTTGTAGCCAGTGCTGGGGGAGTCCCATGAGGGCTTTGGTGGCGAGGCGGATGTCGCGGACGGTGGGGACGTTGAGGAGTCCCATGAGGTAGGTCTCGAGTTGTTTCCAGGGGACGTTGGCGACGTCGCCTCCGGAGACGACGACGTCGCGGACGCCGGGGTGTTCCTTCAGGTATTTCAGGTGGGCGTCGTACCTGTCGACCGGTTTGAGGGTGAGTTTGAGTTTGTCGACGGTGGGGGTGCTGTTGCCGACGAGGTCCATGCGGGTGCAGTGGCCGCAGTATTGAGGGCAGGTGCTGAGCAGTTCGGCGAGGACCTTGGTGGGGTAGCGGTGGGTGAGGCCTTCGGCGACCCACATGTCGTGTTCGTGGAGGCTGTCGCGGGTGGCGTGGGGGTGTGACGGCCAGTCGAGGTGGCGGTCGGTGGCGACGGGGATCATGTAGCGGCGGATCGGGTCGGCGTAGAACGCCTCCGTGGTGATCTCGCTGTCGGGCACCATGGTGTTGAGCATCTGGGGTGTGACCAGCATCGACATGGTGGCGAGGCGTTGCTGGTCGGTGTCGAGGTCGGCGTAGAACGCTTCGTCGAGCAGGTCACCCATGAGGGCGCGCAGTTGTTTGATGTTTTTGACGCAGTTCACGCGTTGCCATTGGGCGGATTCCCATTGGGCGGTGGTGACGTCGCGCCATCCGGGGAAGCGGGTCCAGTCCGGTTCGGTGAGGGGGCGGCGCTGGTAGTCGTAGGGCTGGCCGGCGGCTTGGGTCACCGATGCCTCCTGGGTCGAGGTGTGATCGACTCTGACCGTACTGGAGGATCTGTGGTCTGGTAACCGTCTGCCGGGAGGATTTACGGTTTGATGGCGGCCTGACAGTCTTTTCGTATGACGTCTGGGGTGGTGGGTGTGACCTCTGGGGTGGGTTTGCCGCGGGTGCTGGAGCCGGTGGGGGTGTTGCCGCAGGCTGCTTGGCGTCTTGATGCGCGTGCGGAGCTGGCGGCTGATGAGGTGCGGGTGCGGGTGTCGCGGCTGAATCTGGATGCGGCGAGTTTCCGGCAGTTGTCGGTGAAGCACGGTGGTGATGGTGCGGCGGTGCGGGCTGAGGTTCTGGAGATCGTCGGTACGCGCGGGAAGATGCACAATCCGGTCACGGGGTCGGGTGGGATGCTGATCGGTGTGGTGGAGGAGGTCGGTCCGGAGTCGTTGTTGCCGGTGAAGGCCGGTGACCGGGTGGCGACGCTGGTGTCGCTGACGTTGACGCCTCTGGTCATCGATGACGGCCTGGCGGGCTGGGACGGGTTGAGTGAGCAGGTCCCGGCGTCGGGGCATGCGATTCTGTTCGGGCGTTCCGTGGTGGCGGTGCTGCCGGATGATCTGTCTCCGGAGCTGGCCCTGGCGGTGTTCGACGTGTGTGGCGCGCCGGCCCTGGTGGATCGGGTGGTGCGCGGCTATTCCGGTGATGTGTCGGTGACGGTGCTGGGTGGAGCCGGTAAGAGTGGTTCCCTGGCGTTGACCGCGGCGAGGCTGGCGGGGGCGCGGACTCGTGCTGTGGTGGTTTCCGAGGCTGAGCGTTCGATGGTCATCGACCATGGTCTTGCGGATCGGGTCGCGGTTGTTGATGCCCGGGACCCGGTCGCGGTCGCGGAGGCGTTCGAGACGCCGGCGACGGTGACGGTCGTGTGTGTGGATGTGCCGGGGTGTGAGCACGGGGCGATCCTGGCGACGGCGGCGGGTGGCACGGTGATCTTCTTCTCGATGGCGACAAGTTTCTCCGCGGCTGCTCTGGGGGCGGAGGGCCTGGCGGCGGATGTGACGATGCTGGTGGGGAACGGTTTTGTGCCGGGGCATGCGGCGTTCGCGTTGGATGTGGTGCGGCGCACTCCTGCGGTGCGGGCGTTGTTCGAGGCGCGGGTTTCGGCACACTGACGGTCATGACTTCGGTGGTGCTGTTCAAGGGCGGGCGTTTCTACTCGGCGGCGGATCCGCGGGCGACCGCGATGCTGGTGCGTGACGGCCGGATCGTGTGGCTCGGGGCGGACGGTGATGTGCCGGCCGCGGACCGGGTGGTGGATCTTGGTGGTGGGTTGGTGACGCCGGCGTTCGTGGATGCGCACATCCATGCGACGGATACGGGTCTGGCGGCTGATGGCCTGGATCTGTCGGGTGTGCGGTCGGCGGGTGAGGTGCTGGACGCGGTGGCGGCGTTCGCGGCGGGTAAGGCGTCGGACGCGGTGGTGCTGGGTCATGGCTGGGACGAGTCGACGTGGCCCGTGCAGACCCCGCCCAGCGCGGAGGAACTCGACAAGGCCGCGGGTGGCCGGCGGGTGTATCTGTCGCAGGCGTCGGTGCATTCCGCGCTGGTGTCGTCATCGATGCTCGCGGCGTGCCCGCAGATCAACCCCACGTCCAATTGGGTACGCGAGAACGAGCATCACGCCGTGCGTGAGGTGGCTCTTGGTTCGCTGACGATGCAGCAGCGCGCGGATGCGCAGCGGACGGCGTTGCGTCTTGCGGCGTCGCGGGGTGTGGCGTCGGTGCACGAGTGTGGCGGGCCGGGGACGTCGTCGGAGGCGGATTTCCAGTCGGTGCTGCGTCTGTCGGGTGATGGTCTGCCGCGGGTGTTCGGGTACTGGGGTGAGCTCGGTGGGGCGGTCCGGGCGCGGGATCTGGGTGCGGTCGGTGCGGGTGGGGATTTGTACGCGGACGGGGCGCTGGGGTCGCGGACGGCTTCGGTGCGGTCGGCGTACGTGGATGGTCCTGGGTGTGGTGAGGCTTTTGTGACCGCGGGGCAGGCGGGTGCGCACCTCCTCGAATGTGTGGAGCTGGGGGTGCAGGGCGGGTTCCATGCCATCGGGGACGCGGCGATCGAGGCTGTCCTGGAGGGTTTTGCGATCGCGGCGCGGGCGGTGGGTGTGGATCGGGTGCGAGAGGGCCGGCATCGGATCGAGCACGTGGAGCTCGCGGACAAGGCGATGATCGCGCGGATGGTCGAGTTCGGGGTGGTGGCGAGTGTGCAGCCGGTGTTCGACGCGTTGTGGGGTGGCCCGGATCGGATGTACGCGCAGCGTCTCGGTGTGGAGCGGGCGTTGGCGACGAATCCGATCGGGGCGATGTACGCGACGGGGGTGACCCTGGCGTTCGGGTCGGATTCGCCGGTGACGCCGCTGGATCCGTGGGCGGCGGTGGTGGCTGCTGCGGCGCCGCGGAACCCGGTGTATCGGATGGGTGTTCGTTCGGCGTTCGGTGCGTCGACGCGGGGTGGGTGGCGTGCCGTGGGGGTGGACGACGCGGGGGTGCTCGCTCCGGGGGCGCAGGCGACGTTCGCGGTGTGGGAGACGCCGTCGGGGCTCGACGGTGGCCTGCCGGCGTTGCTGCCCGACGTCGACGATGTGGTTCCTGAGCGGCCGGTGTGCCGCCGGACGGTGTTGTCCGGCGAGACGATCTTCGAGGAGTAGGTGCGTGGAGAAGCTGGGTCTGGATCCCGGGGTGGTCGCGCGGGCGCGGGCACTGGCCGCTGAGGCGGGGGCGCCGGTGGTGGAGCTGGCACGGTCGCATACGACGGTGTCGGTGGAGCGGGCGGTGCTGCGCCTGGCCGGGGTGCGGGGTGCGGACTCGGACGGGATCCCCTGGGTGAACCGTCTCGTTGACGCTGTCCGGGCGGATGTGGGCCTGGGTCACGGGGTGTCGGTGCCGGTGTTCGCGGCGATGGCGCGGGAGGGGATCGACGATGTCACGGTTCTCGCGCAGAAGGCGGCGGCGGGGGCGGTGACGTTCGGCGTACCCGCAAAGAAGGTGGAACTGGTCGCGGCCCGGCGCGCCGCGACCAGGGCCGCCAACGTGGGGTTGAAGGTCGTGGACCGGCGCCGGGTCGAGCGGGAGCGGCTGATCAAGCGGTTCGGGGATGCGCCGCGGCGGCCGTGGATCTATCTGATCGTGGCGACCGGGGACATCTACGAGGACATCCCGCAGGCGCAGGCGGCGGCGCGGGCGGGTGCGGATGTGATCGCGGTGATCCGGTCGACGGGTCAGTCGCTGCTCGACTACGTGCCCGAGGGTGCGACCCGGGAAGGGTTCGCGGGCACGTACGCGACGCAGGAGAACTTCCGGTTGATGCGGGCGGCCCTGGATGAGACGTCGAAGGAGCTCGGCCGGTATGTGCGGCTGACGAACTATGCGTCGGGGTTGTGCATGCCGGAGATGGCGGCGATGGCGGGCATGGAACGTCTCGACATGATGCTCAACGACTCGATGTACGGGATCCTGTTCCGCGACATCAACCCGATCCGCACGTTCGTGGATCAGCGGTTCTCGCGGCAGGTCCATGCCCGGGCCGGGATCATCATCAACACCGGTGAGGACAACTATCTGACGACGGCGGACGCGGTCGAGGCAGCGCATACGGTGACGGTGTCGCAGCTGATGAACGAGTTCTTCGCCCACGAGGCGGGTCTGGAGGACTGGCAGCTGGGTTTGGGGCACGCGTTCGAGATCAACCCGGAGGTCCCGGAGTCGTTCCGTCTCGAACTCGCCCACGCGCTGCTGGCCCGGGAGTTGTTCCCGGACGCGCCGCTGAAGTGGATGCCGCCGACGAAACACATGACCGGTGACGTGTTCCGCGGGAACCTCCTCGACGGGTTCTTCAACCTCGTCGGCGCGCTGACCGGGCAGGGGATTCTGCTGGTCGGGATGATGACGGAGGCGGTCGTGACGCCGTGGCTGTCGGACCGTGACATCGCTTTGCAGAACGTCCGCTATGTGCTCAACGGTGCCGGAAACCTGCACGAGGACTTCGTGCCCGCCCCCGGCGGGTTCATCCAGCGCCGCGCCCACGAAGTCCTCGGTGAGGCTGTCGAGCTACTGGAACGCATCGTCGCCGATTCGATGCTGACGGCGATCGCGGACGGCACGTTCGGGATCATGAAACGGCCCGCCGACCGTGGCAAGGGCCTCGACGGGGTCGCCCGCCACGACGGCGACTACTTCAACCCCGTCACGAACGCCCTGGAAGGACTGCGATGAGCATCGTGCGCCCGTACGGGGACACCACCGGTGACGGGATGGTGCAGGTGTCGTTCACGCTGCCCGTCACCCACGACAAACGCGCCGAGGGCGCCGCGATCCAGCTGGCGAACAAGATGGGTCTCGACCCGGCGATGCTCGTGCACGCCAAACCGATGGGTGAGGGGTTCACGTTCTTCGTCGTCTACGGCCGGGTCACGCACCTCGTCGACACCGAGAAGGTGCAGGTCGTCGAGCGGGACTATCCGCTGCTGTCGGCGAAGGACGTCAACGCGGTCATCAAACGTAAACTGCGGCGGCGGCTGTCGGTGGTCGGGGCGTGCATCGGCACCGACGCGCACACCGTCGGGATCGACGCGATCCTCAACGTCAAAGGCATCGCCGGGGAGAAAGGTCTCGAGTACTACCGGGAACTCGCCGTCACGAACATGGGTGCGCAGGTGTCGGTCCCGGAACTCGTCGAGACCGCCCGCGCGCAGAAAGCCGACGCCGTCCTGGTGTCGCAGGTCGTGACGCAACGCGACGCGCACCTGCAGAACACCCGGGCGATGACGGCGGCGTTCCGGGAGGCTATGCCGGCGGGGAAACGGCCGCTGCTGATCGTCGGCGGGCCCCGCTTCGACGAGCTGATGGCCGCGGAGCTCGGCGTCGACCGGATCTTCGGCCGCGGCACCACCCCCCGCGAAGTCGCCTCCTACCTCGTCCACGCCCTGCTCGGAGACCAAAAATGATCACTGTCACGCACCGCAGGTATGTGCCGTACTCCCATGCCCACTACGCGGGGAACCTCGTCGACGGGGCGTATTCGCTGGGGCTGTTCGGTGATGTCGCCACGGAGGTGTGCATCCAGCTCGACGGGGACGAGGGGCTGTTCGCGTCGTACTCCGATGTGCAGTTCAAGGCCCCCGTCAAAGCCGGCGACGTCCTTGAGGTCACGGCGACGGTCGTGCACATGGGTACGCGGTCCCGGCGCATCGAGTTCACGTCAGCCGTGGTGTGCCGGGGCACGGACGGGTCCGCGGCCGCGGTGCTCGCCGAGCCGATCGTGGCGGTGACCGCTGTCGGCACCGTGGTCGTGCCCCCGAAGCCGTGAGTTTCGCGGTCTGTGTCGACGTCGGGTCCACGTACACCAAGGCCTGCCGGATAGACCTGGCCGACGGTACCCTGACCGGTCGCGCCGAGATCCCGACCACCGCCGGCACCGATGTGCTGCACGGCCTCGACCGGGCGGTCGCGCAGGTCGGGGCGGGGGAGTTGTACGTGTGCTCGTCCGCCGGCGGGGGGCTGCGCCTCGCTGTCATCGGGTACGAGGCCCTCGTCACCGCCGAGGCCGGGCACCGCGTCGGGTTGTCCGCCGGGGCGCAGGTCGTCCACGTGCACGCCGGGCTCCTCGACGGGTCCGCTCTCCTCGAAGTGCGGGCGGCGCGGCCCGATGTGATCCTGCTCGTGGGCGGGACCGACGGCGGTGACGGTGACACCCTCGCGCACAACGCGCGCCGCCTGGCGACGTCCCGGATGCGTGTCCCGGTCGTCGTCGCCGGAAATGCGGACGTCCGGGAGTACGCCGAGACGGTCCTCACAGAGCGGCGGGTGCCGGTGACCGTGACCGGAAACGTTCTGCCCCGCATCGGGGTTCTCGACCCGGGGCCGGCGCGGGCGGCGATCCGTGAGGTGTTCCTGCGGCACGTCATCGGCGGGAAACGGCTGTCACGGGGCAGCAGGTTCGCGCGGTTCGTGCGGGCCGCGACCCCGGACGCGGTCCTCGCCGGGGTGTCCGTGCTCGCCGACACCCTCGGTGCGGGAGTTCTCGTCGTCGACGTGGGTGGGGCGACGACGGACGTGTATTCGGCGCTGATCCCCGACGCTGAACTGTCCACGGGGCCGCAGCGGGATGTCGCCGGGACGTTGTGGCGGTCCCGGACCGTTGAGGGTGATCTCGGGGTGGGTGTCGGGGCGCCCGGAGTTGTTGCGGCCGCCGGTGTCGAGAAACTGGATTTTCCGAACATTTTGCTCGGTACGGTCGCCGCGGACCGGGTTCTCGCGTCGACCGCCGCCATGATCGCGCTGCGCAGGCACGCCCGCGGGCACTCGCCCGGGCCCGGGATGCCCCGCACCGGGGGGCGGGACCTGCGCGACGTACGCCTCGTGGTCGGGTCCGGCGGGGTCCTGCGCCATGGCGGTGGTGACACCGTCCTCGACGCCGTGCTGACCGACACCGCCGGCGGGTGGGCGCCCCCGCGCACCGCCCGGCGCACCGTCGACAGCCAGTACGTGCTGGCCGCCGCGGGTCTGCTCGCCGCCGAGCACCCCGGCGCCGCGCACGCCTTGGTGAACGCCCTGTGACACGCCGGGAAACGCGACACGCCCACGCACGGGTGTGGCGGTTGACAACCCTCCGGGGCGAGGACGTACCGTCGACGGGTCCCATTCCCGGGTATACGGCTTTGTTCGCTCCAACTCTTTCGCCCACTGGCCACGCGGCAGACCCGAACGGCGCGTGCACCAGGTCCAGGGGGTGGGGGTCGTGCGGGGCGGCGCGGACCAGCCGAATGCTCGCGGGACGGGTCGACGGGGGAAGACAGGCCAGTAGACAACGGCACGACGCGGGCAGCCGGCCCGTAGCGCTCCGGTCCGAAGGCCTGGCGACACCCGCACGACCCCTCGACCCGGGACGAGGACACCAGGAAGCACCCAGGGGCGCGGTCCGGCGGGCCGCGCCCCTGCTCCTTGCCATTTCGTACTGTGCGGTTTTCGTTATGGTCGCCGGGTAGCCTCTCGCGAGTGGATTTATTGACGCTTCAGCCAACACCCGCGCCGGCGCAGCCGAGCGCCGCGGGTGGGCCAGGCACACCCCGGCCGTTGCCGCTGTGGGTGGCGGTGCTGCTCGCCCTGGCCTCCGGCGCCGCGCTGCTGCTGTCACTGCCCCCGTACGGCCTGTGGTGGCTCGCACCCGCCGGGATCGCCGGGCTCGCCGCCGCCACCCACCGCCGCCGGTTCCGCGGCGCTCTCGGCGTCGGCTTCCTCGCCGGTGTCGTGCTGTTCGTGCCGTTGCTCGACTGGACCCGCATCGCCGCCGGCTGGCTGCCCTGGATGCTGCTCTCGCTGGCGCAGGCGTTCTACCTCGGGCTGCTCGGCATGGCCTCGGCGTGGCTGTCCCCGCTCACCGACAGGTTCCGCGCGCTGTGGCCGCTGCTGACCGGGCTGCTGTGGGTCGCGCAGGAAGCCCTGCGCGACCGGGCCCCGTTCGGCGGGTTCCCGTGGGGCCGGGTCGCGTTCAGCCAGGGTGACGCCCCCGCGCTGCGCGTCGCCGTGCTCGGCGGGGCACCGCTGGTCACGTTCATCGCCGCCGCCGCCGGGGGAGCCCTCGTCGCCCTCGCCTGGCGCACCTGGAAACCCCGCACCCTGGTGCCCGCCGCCGGGTTCGCCGTCGCCCTGGCCGTGCTGGTGTTCGGGCCGGCGCTCGTACCCACCGCGAAACCGGCCACCGCCACCCAGACGATCGCGATCGTGCAGGGCAACGTGCCCCGGCTCGGACTGGACTTCAACGCCCAGCGCGCCGCGGTGCTGCTCAACCACGTCCACGCCACCGAAGCACTCGCCTCGGAAGTCAAACTCGGCCGTAAACCGCAACCCGACCTCGTCGTGTGGCCGGAGAACTCCAGCGACATCGACCCGCTGAAGAACCAGGACGCCGCCCAGCAGATCGCGCAGGCCGCCGACGCGATCGGCGTACCCATCCTGCTCGGCACCGTCCTGCGCGGTGACGTGCCCGGCGAGATCCGCAACGCCAGCCTGCTCTGGCAGCCTGCGACCGGGCCGGACCTCGACCAGGCGTACGTGAAACGCCACCCCGTCCCGTTCGCCGAGTACATGCCGATGCGGTCCGTCGCGCGCCTGGTGTCCGACAAGGTCGACCTCGTCCAGAACATGGTCGCCGGGACCACCCCGGGCATCGTGAAAACCCCCATCGGGGTCGTCGGTGACGTCATCTGCTTCGAGGTCGCCTACGACAGCATCGTGCGCGACACCGTCGTCGGCGGCGCGCAGATCCTCGCGACCCAGACCAACAACGCCACGTTCAACGAGGCCGAAGCCCGCCAGCAGCTCGCCATGGTGCAGCTGCGCTCGGTCGAACACGGCCGCGAAGGCCTCATGGTGTCCACCGTCGGGGTGTCCGCGTTCACCGGCACCGACGGCACGGTCATCGCCGCCACCGGCTTCAATGTGGACGCCGTGGTCCTGCATGACATGCACATCGGGGGACCGCGTACGCTGGCGACTCGCCTGGGACACTGGCCGGAGCTGACCATGGTCGCCCTGGCCCTTTTCGCCCTGCTCGCGGCGGCGCCCCTGCGCCGCCGCAGGACCCGCGGCATACCGGCCGCAGAGTGAACGACGGAGGAACGGTGAGCGACGCGAACGCGACGGCGGCGGGCTCGGAGGGATACCCGGGGGTCGGGCGCGTCCTCGTGGTCATCCCCACGTACAACGAGGCCGACAACGTCCGCCTGATCACGGGGCGGGTGCGTAAAGCCGTACCCCAGGTCGACATCCTCGTCGCTGACGACAACTCGCCCGACGGCACCGGCGCGATCGCCGACGAGATCGCCGCCGGCGACGACCAGATCTTCGTCCTGCACCGCGCCGGCAAGGAAGGCCTCGGCGCCGCGTACGTCGCCGGGTTCGCCTGGGCGAAGGACAAAGGCTACGACGCCGTCGTCGAGATGGACGCCGACGGCTCCCACGCCCCCGAAGAGCTGCACAAGCTCCTCGACGCCCTCGGCGACACCGACGCCGTGCTCGGCACCCGCTACATCCCCGGCGGCAGCGTCCACAACTGGCCCATGCACCGGCTGCTGCTGTCGCGCGGCGGCAACATCTACATCCGCATGGCCCTCGGCATGCCGTTCAAGGACGCCACCGGCGGCTACCGCGCCTACCGCATGGACGTCATCGACAAGATCGACGTCGCAACGATCGCGTCGCAGGGCTACTCGTTCCAGGTCGAGATGACCTGGCGCACCTACCGCAACGGTTTCCGCATGGCTGAGGTGCCCATCACGTTCACCGAGCGCGAACACGGCGTCAGCAAGATGAGCGGCAACATTTTCAAGGAACAGCTGCTCAGGGTCACCGTGTGGGGTGCCGCCGCCCGTAAGGAAGCCGTGCTGACCAAGCTCGGCCGCAAACCGAAGCAGCCTTCCACCTGGCCGTGAACGGGCACGTGCGTGTCATGCTGGAACCCGGACCGGTGACCACCCGGAAAGGGTGACAGTTTGATGCGACTCCCACGAAGCCTGGCCTTGCTACCCCTGGCACTGCTGGTGCTCGCGGTGGCCGAGATCGCCGTGTTCGTCACGGCCGTGCACACCATCGGCGCGCTCTGGTCGATCCTGCTCCTCGGCGCCGCGAGCATCACCGGCCTCGCCCTGCTCCGCCGCGAAGGCATCCGCGGCTGGCGGGCCTTCCGCGCCGCCGCCGAAACCGGCCGCCCGCCCGGCGCCCAGGTCAGCAACTCCCTGATCGGCCTGCTCGGCGCGCTGCTGCTCGCCGTCCCCGGCTTCATCTCCGCGGTCGCCGGGCTGCTGCTGATCGTCCCCCCGGGCCGCATCCTGGCCCGCAAGGCCGTCGAGCACTACACCGAACGCCGCGTCTCCGCGACAGTCGCCAGCGACCTGTTCGGCCCCCGCCACGTCAAGGTCAAACAGTCCGCCCCCGTCGACGACACCCCACCCACCACGACCGGCCCGACCGGTCACACCCCGCCGGCGGAGGTCCTGCAGGGCGAAGTCGTCGAAGGCGAAATCGTCCGCTGAAAGCTTTTCCCGGCAGAAAGCCGCAGCAGCCCCGCTCCGGGCCGCTGCGGCTTTCTCACATCCCGCACCCCGCCGCCCTCCGGCCCGCCCACAATTCTGGCAGCCATGCGTCGGGCCCGTTCTGACCTATGGCCGGGCACAGCAAATCGCCGCCCCGCCCCTGAAGCTGGGCGGAACGGCGACCGTGGTGTCCTGCGGTCAGCGACCCCGGCGGGTGCGGACCTCCTGCAGGCGCTCGTTGAGGATGTCCTCCAGCTCCGAGATCGACCGGCGCTCGAGCAGCATGTCCCAGTGGGTACGGGGCGGCTTGGCCTTCTTCTGCTCCGGCTCGTTCCCGTCGACCAGTCGCGCGACGCTGCCGTCGAACTTGCATTCCCAGGTGATCGGCACCTCGGCGTCGACGGCGAACGGCACCTCGAACTGGTGACCCTTCACGCACAGGTACTCGCGGGTCTGCCGGGGCGCCAGCTCCGTGTTGCGGTCGGACTCGTAGCTGACTGCGCCAAGACGGCTGCCGCGCAGCATGCGTTCGCCCATGATCGGCTATCCCCTCGCTCGTGGTGCTACTTGCCGTTGGTGTAACGAAACGGACGGTCGCGAGATTCCTGGCGACCGCCGTATGTCGGCGGTGTTAACGCTTCGAGCGTAACCGGCAGGAACCCCTATCGGCCGACTCAGGCCCACCCTGACGTGGACCTTGGTCCACTTTACGGGATATTGCGAGATCTGCAGATACCGCTACGCCGGACACCGACCCCGATAACCCACAAACCACCCACCTCCAGCACAGCGGAAGATTACCGTCCCACCCCCGCAACCCCCGACATCGTCCCCCATCGGTGTCGCCGTGGCACCCCCACAGCCCGTTGTATGACACTCAGCGCCGTTTCCGCACCCCCGCGAAGAGACTTCGGTCACCCCGCACCGCCCCGCTCCCGCCCAGCTCCGACAAACCACCCACCGGACCACACATCCGGCACCAGAGACGGCCGCCGAGCCAGGCCGCGTGCTCTACTTGCCCGTGGAGCCGCCGGGCCGCGACGACCCCAGCGACGCCAGCGCGGACGCCAGATCACCCACCTGGGCCGACAGCTGACCCACCCGGGCATGCGCGGCGTCAGCGTCGGCGCGGGCCTTCTCGACCGTACGCCGCAGCTCCGTCACCTCCGCCGCCAAACGCTCACCGTCCGCCCTGACCCGGCCGGCCTCCGCCTGAGCCGCCGCGAGCCGCGCGGCATCGGCACCGGCAGCCTCGGTCAGCTCCGCCACCCGGGCCCGCACCCCCACCGTCTCCGCCCGCGCAGCCCCGGCCTCGCCCTGCGCGGCCACCACCTGACGCCGCGACTCCGCCCGCACCTGCTCCACGTCACGAACCGCATCAGCAGCCGCCCGCGCGGCATCAGCCAGCGCCGTCTCGAGCGCACGCGCAGCGTCTCCCGCCTCCCGCGCGGACCTGACCGCCTCGGCACGCGCGGTGTCCCGGTCGGCCAGCGCACTGTCACGGTCCCGCAGGGCGGCGTCACGCGCCGCACCGGCCGACTGTGCATCCGCGGCTGCTTGCGCCAGATCACGGGCAGCGGCATCGAGGTCGCGGCGGGCGGCGGTGAGCTCGACGCGGACCGATCCGGTTTCCCGGCGGGCCGAGTCACGGTCGGTCTCGGCCTGCACCCGCAACGCCGCCGCCGCACTCGCCGCGGCCTGCGCCTCATCGCGGGCCGCGAGCGCCTGCCGCGAATCCACCGCGGCGGCCTCCGCCAGCCGCCGCGCCGTGTCAGCCTCCTGCCGGGCGTCATCCCGGTCGGCGCGGGCGACCAGCGCCTCCTGCACCGCCGTACCCGCCGCGTCCGCGGCCCGGTCGGCGTCGCGGCGGGCATCATCGCGTTCGGTGTGCGCGGCGGCCACCTGACGCGACGTCTCCGCGCGTACCTCGGCGACCTGCCGCTCCACCCCGGACGGCGACATCTCCGCGTGCAGGGACTCGCTCAGCGTCCCCACAAGCTGATCCAGGCGCTCGACGACCTCCCACGTCCGCGCGACCTGCCCCGCCAGCCCCGGCGACGCGCGGTGACGCATCCGGACGTTGCGCGACGCCCGCTGGCACTCCCCGTCGTTGTCGCGGCAATACCGGAACGGCCGCCCCGCCGAAGCCCGCTGCGGCACCGGCCGCCCGCAATGAGCACAGGGCCGCGTCTCCACCGGCACCCCGTCCTCATCAAGCCCCGGCCCGCCCCCGTCAGCCCCACCGGCCGCCACCGCCACCGACCGGTAAGCGGCCCGGTCCCCGGAACCACCCGGCCCGGAATCGTCAGGGACAGCAGCGGTCAGGACCGGCTGTTTCGGAACCTGCCGCGGAGCGTGGAAATCATCGTCATCTGCCATAGCGACCCGACCCTAACCCCACCCACCGACACTTCCGCGCCACAACCCGCCGAGGCGGAGAGTCAGTGCGCGAGGACCAGATGCAGGCGGCGTTCGACCCAGCGCAGTTCCTCCTCCAGGCGCAGCAGGTCACCGTCGAGGGAGCCCGGGAGGCTGCCGGCGCGGGCGGTCTCCTCCAGGCCGTCGCAGATGTCGGCGACCACGGTCGCGCCGATGTTGCCGGCGGCGCCCTTGAACGTGTGGGCCTCCTCCTCGAAGGTCGTCACGTCACCTGCGGCCAGGGCGGAGCGCAGCACCGTCAGATGCGCGGGGGCGCGCCGCAGGAACGACTGGACGAGCCGGTCGACCAGGGCCATCTCGGGGTCGGTGTGGTCGCCGGCGAGTTCGTCGAGGCGGCGCCCGACCGGGTCGTCGGCGTGGCCGGCGGCGGCGGGTAGTGCCGGGACGGCCGGGGTGCCCTGGATCCAGCGTTCCAGGGCGTGGCCGAGCTCGTTCGGGTTGACCGGTTTCGACAGGTAGTCGTCCATGCCGGCGGCCAGGCAGCGTTCCCGGTCGGCGACCAGGGCGCTGGCCGTCATCGCGATGATCGGGGTGCGGGGCCCGCCGTCGGCCTCGCGGCGGCGCAGCTGCGCGGTCGCGGTGAAACCGTCCATGCGGGGCATCCGGCAGTCCATCAGGATCGCGTCGTAGTGCCGGGCCGCGGCCATCTCGAGCGCGCGTACGCCGTCGCCGGCCACGTCCGCCTCGTAGCCGAGCGTCGTCAGGACCCCCACGGCGACCATCTGGTTGATGTCGTTGTCCTCGACCAGCAGCACCGTGCCCAGAATCCGCGGGGGAGCAGCGGCGGGTACGGGCACCGCGGGGCACTGCGCGAGCACGTCGTACAGGTCGGAGCGGTGCACGGGTTTCGGCAGATACGTGGCACCACCCCCCTCGGGGGCATCCACCGGCGGTGCCGCGCCGAGGACGATCACGTGCGCGGCCGGGATGGCGGCGTCCGCGGCGACGACCCGGGTAAGCCCGGCGGTGTCGACGTCACCGGCGTCCGCGTCGAGCAGCAGCACATCGAACGGGCGGCCGTGCTCGGCGGCGTCGCGCAGCGCGTGCATCGCCGCCGGGCCGGTGTCCGCCGCGGCGACCTTCAGATGCCAGCGCCGCAGGTCGGCCTCCAGAGCCGGCCGGTCCGGGCCGGTGCCGACCACCAGGACGCGCAGGCCGGCGTTGTCCGGTGCGGCCGCGACGACATCACTGGTCGCCGGTTCGAACGGGATCGAGCACCAGAACGTCGAACCCTGACCCGGTTCGCTGTCCACCCCGATCGTGCCGCCCATGGCCTCGGTGAGCTGCTTACTGATCGCCAGGCCCAGCCCCGTGCCGCCGTACGTGCGGGTCGTCGACGCGTCGGCCTGGGTGAACGGCTCGAACAGCCGGGCCGCGTCCGACGCCGTGATCCCGATGCCGGTGTCGGTGACCTCGAACCGCACCACCGGCCCGTCCGCCGACGACGACACCAGATCCGCGCGGACCGTGACGCTGCCCTTGCCGGTGAACTTCACCGCGTTGCCCGCCAGATTGATCAGCACCTGACGGACCCGGCCGCCGTCACCGCGTACGGTGCGGGGAAGACCCGGACCGCGGCGGGTGACCACCGTCAGGCCCTTGTCCTGCGCCGTCGGCGCGACCAGCGCGGCCGTCTCCGCGAGCAACGCGCCCAGATCGAAGTCGTCCGGGTCGAGGACCACCTTGCCGGCCTCGATCTTCGAGAAGTCGAGGATGTCGTTGATGACCCCGAGCAGCGCGTTGCCCGCCGAATGGATCCCCGCGGCGTAACGGCGCTGCGCCGGGTCCAGGTCGGTGCCCATCAGCAGCGACGCGAGACCCAGGACCCCGTTCATCGGCGTACGGATCTCGTGGCTCATCGTCGCCAGGAACTCCGTCTTGATCTTCGACTGCTCGACGGCCTCGTCCCGGGCGAGCTCGGCGTTCTGCGTCGCCTTGCGCAGATCGGTCACGTCCAGCGACACCCCGCAGATCCCGTACAGCTCACCGAACGGGTCGAACAGCGGGAACTTGTTCGACTCGAACAACCGCCGCTCCCCGGTCGCCGACTCCAGGAACTCCTCCATGTGCACCGCCCCGGCCAGGGCAAGCTTGTCGTTGGCCTGCCAGACCGGGGCCAGTTCCGGATCCAGATCATGATCGGTACGCCCGAGGATCTGCGCCTCGCTGAGCCCGAACGCCTTCTGGAACGTCTCGTTCGCGAGCAGGTACCGCCCGTCGAGGTCCTTCACATAGATCGCCGACTGACTGTTCGTGATCACCGCGAGCAGCATCGCGGTCTGCGCGTCACGTTCCGCCTCGGCCTGCGCGCGGCCCACCGCGACCTGCTCGCGCATCTCGATGGCGTGCCGGCGCTGCTGCTCGTGCGGCTCCTCGAACAACGCCCCGCGCCCGG
The DNA here is from genome assembly GCF_016862215.1 of Winogradskya humida. Lineage (GTDB taxonomy): Bacteria > Actinomycetota > Actinomycetes > Mycobacteriales > Micromonosporaceae > Actinoplanes > Actinoplanes humidus. Next base: position 158,070 of record NZ_BOMN01000013.1, on the reverse strand, counting down.
CGAGCAGCACCCCGTACCCGCGGCGCAGCGTCCAGTAGTAGACCCCGACCGCCGCGGTCAGCACGTCCCACGCCGCGGTCGGCCACAACGACCAGCTCTGATGCATCCCCGCCATGGTCGTCGACGACGCCCACGCCGCCTGCCAGTACGTCGCCGCGTGCAGCGCGTGCCCGACCGCGCAGCTGAAGAAGATCATCGCGGTGGCGACCGCGAGCCGGTTCGTGCGCAACTGCCCCGCGCGCACCACCGGCACCACGATCGCAACGGTGATCGCGGCGTACGCGCACGCGATGACGATGTTGCCGACCAGTGCCCACTGCTGCGCCACACAGACCTGATCGGCCGCAACCCGGTGTGCGCTTAGAGGAACTCCTTCACCGCCGGCGCGAGCACCGACGCCTTCACGATGTGGGTCTGCCCGGGCAGCGTCCGGTACCGCGCGTCCGGCAACGCCGCGCTCAGCGCCGCCGCCGCGTTACGCATGTACTGGGGACTCTTCCCGCCATCCATCACCAGCGCCGGGGCCTTGATGCGAGCCCACCGCGACGCGTCCAGCGGCTGCCCGCGGCCGGTGTCGCCGAGGACGCGCAGGTCGTACGGCAGGGTCGGCGCCGTGGCCCGCATCTTCCTGAACGGCGGCAGGACCGACATGATCGTCACCGCGAAACCGGGCATGCCGACACTGCGCAGGAACTTCTTCACCGCCCCACCGGTGTCCCCGGCCGCGACCAGCGCCTCCATCTCCGGCAGAAACGCCTCCGGGCGCGGCGCGTGGGTCCCGTCGACGATGAACGGCGGCTCATACAGCGCCAGCTTCGTCACCCCCGGCAGCGCGTCCGCGGCGTCGGCGGCCAGCACCGCCCCGGACGACACCCCCACCAGCGCCGCGGACCCACCGGCCGCCTGCAGCAGCGCCGCCAGATCCTCGACCTCCCGCCGCGGCTCGTACGGCGCCGTGTCACCGCTCTCCCCGCGCCCGCGCCGGTCGTAGCGGTAGACGGTGAACGCATCCGACAGCGCCGCCGCCAGGTCACCCGACGGCCCGAACCCGCGATGTGTCATCGCCCCGTCGACCAGGATCACCGCAGGCCCGGACCCGGACGTCTCGAACCCGATCCGCGTCCCGTCCGCCGAAGTCACCGCACTCATGAACCACTCTTCTCCAGTAGAAGCCGCCAACGATCAGAATCAACGGGCCCGAACGCGGCATGACTCGCGATCATCGCGCCGTGCATCCCCCGCAGAACCCGCCACAACCCGTCCGCCGTCCGCACACCCAGGCTGTGCGCGTTGGTGAAGTAGACGACGCCGCCGCCGGGCACCGGGTCACCTGCCCGGACAGCACCCCGCAGCCCCAGCGCCTCGTGCACCCGCCCCCACGCGCGCGGCCAGTCATCAACCGGGGGACCGAAAATGGTCACCGGCGTCGCCGCCCGCCCGGGGAAGAACCGCAGATACTCCACCAGCGTGCGGAAGAACATCTCGGTGCCGGACCGCATCGCCTCGTACTCCCCGGCCCAGTCCTCGCCCGGAAGAAACCCGCTGGTCACGGCCCGCACCACGGTCGAGCCACGATCAACACCCTCGACCAGATATTCGTACGCGACAAAGCGGCCGTCCGGGCCGGGGGCACTGGAGTACGCGAACCGCCGCCCCGGCTCCACGACGCTGACCGTCCCCGCGGGCATCCAGTCGTCGCCGAACGAGGTCCGCACGGTGTCCCCGTCAACCTCCGTGCGCCCCACGAACCAGCTACTGATCCCCGGCCCGGTCGCGATCGCCTGCCACACCTGCTCCGGACCGGCCGGAACCTCCGCCTCCAGGCGCGTCTCGAACTCTTTCCCCACCCCTCAGCCCTCCGTCGCGTCGCCGGCCCGCACGCCACCGGCCCGGGCGCCTCCGGGACCGGGGTCGCTCACGTCAGGCCGGGTCACGCTGGGGTGCACGGCGACGACGATCCGGTGCCGGCGGCCGCCCGGCGTGCTGTCGTCGTGGTACCGGCCGGCCAGGTGCGTGACGGCCGCGGTGAGATCCTCGGCGAACGCGGCCCGGTCAGCCGCGGTCGCGAACGTGATCTCCCCGTCGATCGCGAACGTGGCGACGCGCTTGTTCACCCTCGCCGACCCGGTGATCAGCTCCCCGACATCGCGGACCAGCCGGGCCGCGACCGCCAGCAGCCACCGCGCCGACAACCGGTCCGGCGCCCGGGAAGTGTCCGGGGCGACGGCGGCCATCGCGCTGGGGGAGATGACATAACTGGCGGCGGTGGCGCGCATCATCCGCTCGGTCATGTTGCCCTTGCGGCGCTGCTCGACAAGCTCGATCAGCCCATGCTGCTCCAACGTGCGCAGGTGATAGTTGACCTTCTGCCGGGGCAGCCCCACCCGCCCGGCGAGCATCGCCGCCGACGCCGGCTCGGCCAGCGCAGCCAGCAGCCGGGACCGGATCGGATCCAGACTGACCTCGGCCGCCGCCGCATCCTCGATCACCGCCACGTCATCCATGCCGCCCACCCTCCCACCGACAACAAAATTTGTCCAGTGACGTGAGCGGGATGTCGCAGGTCACCGACCTGCGGGAACGCACCACGAGCGAACGCCACAGGAAAATGGGGTCGACACCACGCCGATGATGACCACGTGACAGACGCAGAGAACTTTGTGCTGGCCGGCTTCGTGGCAGGCTTCCGCTGGGTGCCGCCGGCGAAGAAGTGGGCCACCGGCCTCCCACGCGCGATTCCCACCGTCAGTGACTGTCTCACCGATTTCCTCCCGGCCGGACCGGACATCGAGGCGTGGCAGCGGCCGCTGTTCGAACCATGGCAGCGGTCCTTCGCCGACGCGGCCGCCGCCGCCGGGCACGCCCCGCCCAGCCCCGGAACCGCGCATGTTCTGAGCATGAGCGTGACGGCAGCACAGGGCACCGTGCTGACGGCCCTGATTGAGGGGTGGCTCGGCGACCTTCCCCATCCGATCCGGCTGAACCTCACCCGGCCCGCGGCCGCCCCACCGGGCGCGGTGCTCGGATTCGAGGTTCTCGGCTTCGACACCGGCCGCTTCCACAGCTGGCTCTGCCACCGGCACGACACCACCGCATACGACGAGCTCGGGATCCGGCCGGGGAAGTCCGGCATGCTGACCACCTTCAGCGACGCTGAGCACGTCGTCGACCTGCTCAGCACCGACCAGGACGACACCACCTGGTTTCCCGCGCTGATCGCCGAACACGACATCGACCGGGGTGCGGTAGAAACGAGCACGTGACGACGACCGAAGAGTTGCAGCACAACACCATGAACGGGGCCACCGGCGGCATCTGGCGGGTCCGGGGTGACGACGGCGTCAGCAGGGTCCTGAAAGTCGCCACCCCGGGGCGCGACGACGCGGTTGCGCACTTCCAGGCCTCCGACGAGCCCGGTCACTGGAACTACTGGCGGCGCGAGCTGTTCGCGTACCAATCGGGACTTGCCGGCACTGCCTTCGCCGACGCGGGCGTGCGGGCACCGCAGCTGCTCTCCACCGCGCAGCGTGCCGACGGATCGGTCGAGCTGTGGCTCGAAGACGTCGCGGGCACCGCCGGGACAGCGTGCGGCAGTACCGAGCTCGGTGACGTCGCCTACCGCATCGGGGTGGCGCAGGCCCGCTGGCTGGGCAGACCCCCGGCCGAGACCTGGCTGGCCCGGGACTTCCTGCGCGACTACACGACGTCGCAGTCACTGGCCGTCGACCTCGACTGGGACCACCCGATCGCCGCGGCGGCATGGTCGCCGGCGTTGCGCGCGGAGCTGCGTACGTTGTGGGAGCGCCGCCACGACGTGCTCGCGGCCGCGGACAGGTTGCCGCGCACGTTGTGCCACCACGACCTGTGGCCGATGAACCTGATCGTCGCGGACAGCGGGCCGGTGCTGCTGGACTGGGCGTTCGTCGGGCCCGGCGCGATCGGGGAGGACGTCGCCAACCTGACCCTGGACACGTTCTTCGACGGGCTCATCGACATCGCCCTGATGGACGACGTGATCGCCGCGGTCGGGGACGGATACCGCCGCGGACTCACCGGGGTAGACGCCGCCCTGGTCGACGCCGCGCTGATCGACCGGGCGATCAAGGTGACCGGGGCGGCGAAGTACTACTGGCTCGCGCCGCGGATGCTGATGGGCCTCACCACAACACCCCGCAAGGGTTCCTACGACAGCCGGGACACCGAGGCCGTCTTCGCGGGGCGTGCTCCCGTGCTCGACGTCGTGGCGGCCTGGGCCCGGGAGACACTCGCCACCAGCTAGCTAGGGGACCAGGACGTGCCGGCCCCGGGAGCCGCCCCGGTCCACAGCCTCGTGTGCCTCGGCGGCCTGTTCCAGAGGGTAGGTTGCCGCGACGCGCAGCGTCAGCCGGCCCGCCTCGGCCAGCGCGGACAGCTCGGCGAGCCGGCCGCCGTCGACGGTCCACGCGACGTTCACCGAGCGGATGCCCCGGCGGGCCATCGGCGCGTTGTCGAGCAGCGCGGCGAACGCGCCACCGTGCCGGACAGCGTCCATCGCGGCCACGCCGACGTTCGCGGCGTCGAGCACACCGTCGACCCCGTCGGGGATCAGCGCCCGGACGGCCGGGGCCAGCGGCACGCCGCGGGCTACGACGAGTTCCGCACCGAAGCCCCGGACCAGCCTTTCGTCGGCCGGCGCGACCTGGGCGATCACCCGCAGCCCGCGCAGCCGGGCCAGCTCCACGGCGAAACCCCCACCGCACCGGCCGCGCCGGTGACCAGCAGCCACTGCCCGTGACTCAGACCCAGGGCGGTCAGCGACTGATCCGCCGTGATCGCGTTCAGCGGCAGCGTCGCCGCCAGCACCGGGGGGACGCCGCGCGGGGCCGGGGCCACGGCCCACTGCGGCAGGACCACGTACTCCGCATGAACGCCGTACGGCAGGTCGAGCCGTTCCTCCAGGCCGACTATCTCGTCACCGGCAGCGACCCGGAAGACACCGGCACCGACCGCCTCGACCGTGCCGGCGACGTCAAGACCGAACGACGCCACCTCTGCCCGGACCGCCACGCCGAAGGCGACCATCGCCCCGGTCCGCACCATCGTGTCCGCCGGCTGCACCGCGGCGGCCGCCACCCGCACCAGCACCTCCCCGGGCCCGGGCACCGGCACCGGTGCCTCCACCACCTCCAGCACCTCGGGGCCACCGAACCGCTTCACCACGAGTGCACGCATCTCCGTGTTCCTCCCTGCCACCGGCACCTCGCCGGCATCGGGGAAATACTCGCCGCGTCGCCGGGGCCGGCCAGGGTTCAGCCGGTGGGTAGGTCCGGCAGACACACCTTCGGCCGGTTCTAGACTCGGTGCGGTGAGCGAGGGGATCGGAGCGTTTCTGCAGTCGCGGCGAGGCCGGGCCGGCCCGCCGCCGGCCGGGGTCTTCCCCGGTGCGCAGTCGCGCCGGGTTCCGGGCCTCCGGCGCGAAGAGGTGGCACACCTCGCCGGAGTCAGCGCCGATTACTACGTGCGTCTCGAACAGGGCCGCGCCGTCAACGTCTCGGATTCCGTGCTCGACGCCGTCGCCCGGGTGCTGCGGCTCAGCCCGGCCGAACACGAGCACCTGCGTAACCTGGCCCGGCCGGGCGGCGGCGACGAGCACCGGCCCGAGGCCGACCCGGGCACGCTACGACTGATCGAGCTGATGCGTGACGTACCCGCGATGATCTTCGGCCCGGACACCACGATCCTCGCCACGAACGCGCTGGCCGACACCGTCTTCGGGTTCACCCCGGGCGTGCCGATGAACGGCGCCCGCTACCTCTTCCTCAATCCTCGGGTGCACGCCCTGTTCCCCGGCTGGCGGGACCTGGCCGATGAGGTGGTCGCCCACCTGCGCCTGCAGGCCGGACGGCGGCCCGGCGACACCCCGCTGGCCGGGCTGATCGCGGAACTCCGGGCGACGAGCACCGACTTCACCCGACGGTGGGAACGGCAGGACGTGCTCCGCAAGATCTCCGGGCCGGTGCTGATCGCCCACCCCGCGCTGGGCGAGCTGGAGCTGACCTACCAGCTCTACCCGGTGCCGGGCTCCGGCGGCCAGCACCTCGCGGCCTACGGCTACGAGGAGGGCTCGACCACCGGGAAACGACTGCGGGAACGCTAGGCCCTACGTCCGTGCTCGCTGGCGCGCTGTTCGTCCGGACAGCCGCTGACACGCCTCAAGCTGCGGGGAAGTGCAGGTTCCAGCGGCCCGAACGCCACATCAGCCGGGTCAGCGACAACGGCGCGACGTCCAGGCTCCACAACCGCTCGTCGGGCAGCCCCAGCGCGTGGGTCAGCGCCGCCCGCACGACGATCGGGTGCGCGACCGCGACGACCCGGTGCCGGGCCATCGAGTCGACCCACTCGCCCGCGCGGTGGCGGATCTGGACCAGGGACTCACCGCCGTGGGGGGCCGCACCCGGGTCGGTCAGCCACTGTTTCAGGGCATCCGGGTCGGCGAGCGCTACCTCGTCCAGGCTCTTACCGTTCCAGCGGCCGAAGTCCGGGTCGGCGAGGTCCGGCTCGGTCGCCGCGGTGTGACCCAGGGCCTGGGCCGTCTCGCACGACGCACGGGACGGCGCGCAGACCCACATGTCGCCGCGGCCGAACGCGGACAGAGCGAGGGCGGCCTTGCGGCCGCCCTCGTCAAGATCCTCGTCGCCGCCGAACCGCGCACCCCGCAGGGCCGCCGTCGGCGCGCAGGCGAGCAAACGCAGCCCGCTCACACCGGCACTGACTCCGCTTCGGGCACTTCCGCGGCAGCCGCACGCCGCGACCCGAGCCGCGACAGCAGCGCCGTGAACGCGATCCCCAGCGACAGCCACAGCGTCGCCTGCGTGCCCAGCGACGTGACCCGGAAGTTCCACAGCAGGCTCGCCGGGAACGTGTCGGACACCTCGTCGATGTTCGGCAACAGGACGTACCCGATGACCACGACCACCAGGAAACCGGCCAGGCCCGCGGTGAGCCGCAGCCACTCGGGTGCACCGGCACGCAGCGACCGCGACGCGAGGACGCCGGCCCAGACCGCCACGAGACCGATCACCAGGATCGACAGGTAGCTGATCGTGCGCTGGTTGATCGTCGACGGGTCACCGACCGCGGGCGGGTTCGGCGGATACTTCACCCACGGCACCAGCACCAGGCCGACGAACGCCGCGGCGGCCAGCCCGAGCGCGGCCCGGGAGTCGTCCGAGGTCCGCAACCGGCGGCGCAACAAGGTGTACGCAGTGGCGAGCAGCCCGCCCATCACGACGCCGTACAGGGCGGTGGCCAGGAACAGCCCGCCCTTCTGACCGTCGCGCGACACGAGGGGATCTTCCTCGTCGTGGGAGTGCCCGTCAGCCGCGGGTGCCGCCGCGGCCTGGGAGTTGGCTTCCTCGATGGCGATCGCCGCATCCACCTTGGGCTCACCCAGCGAATACGCGAACACACCGGACAGCAGCCCGGCGATCAGACCCGCGAGCAACCCCCGCAGCAGAATGGCGCCGTAGGTGGGCGCCGCGGACCGGCCCGTCAGTGACACGGAACGCCGAGCAGGTGGCGCCCGTCGTGCATGAGCTCGTGCAGGAACATGCCGCTCTGCGACACCGCACCCTGGTCGAACGCGACCAGGTAGGCCAGCAGGAGCAGACCGGCCACCACAGCGGCGGCGGTCCACAGGACCCGGACGGAGACCGCCGGTACGTTGAGCGGGCGAACCGCCTGAACCTTGGACATAACTATCAGACCCTTCCTTGCGGGATGACGCGTCCCGATCGACAGGCCTGCGACGCATGAGTGTCCTGACTCACGAGCCCCGTGTGAAGGGCCCGTTCACAGTGGCGCGACCGCACCGGATTCACACCGGTTTCCCTCACGACGCCGCAGAAATGGTGTCCTCAACCTAGCTGTGCCCCGGTGAGCCGGTCAATCGCGGCGGAGGTCACCACCACCGGGTCCCCGCGCCCGCCGCCACGCCGGTACCATCCAGACCGGTCGTTGTACGGGGGTTCGACATGGTCATGAGCAGGGCAGCGGTCGCCGTGACCGCGCTGGTCGCCGGGGTGCTGATCCCGGCCGGGCCGGCACAGGCGAAGGGCGGGCCGGCACAGGCAAAAGCGTTCGTGTGCCAGCAGCAGGTCCAGGCCGGTCAGAACAGCAAAGCCGTGCCGTACGAGACCGCGCTGTTCGCCCCGGACCGGCTCGCGCCGTTCGCCACCGGCAAGGGCATCCGCGTCGCCGTGCTCGACTCCGGCGTCGACGACAGCAACCCGCAGCTCGACGGTCAGGTCGACCGGGGCAAGGACTTCCTGCACAACAACAGCGACGCCCGGCAGGACTGCATCGGGCACGGCACGGAAGTGGCGAGCATCATCGCCGCGAAACCCAGCGCCGCGGCGGGCCTGCGCGGTCTCGCCCCGGACGCCACCATCGTCCCGGTGCGCGTCAGCGAGCAGACCGACACCGCGAACGGCGGCACCAGCGGCGAGCCGGCCAGCCCGGCGGTGTTCGCCCAGGCCATCCGCTGGGCGGCCAGCCCGTCCGGTGGCGACGCCGACGTCATCAACATGTCCCTGGTCATGACGGGCAAGAGTGACGCGGTCATGGCCGCCGTCAGCGACGTCATCGCCCAGGGCGTCGTCGTGGTCGCCGCGGTCGGTAACCACGCCACCGACGGCAACCCGGACCCGTACCCCGCCGCGCTGCCCGGCGTCATCGGTGTCGGCTCGATCGACGCGACCGGTGTGAAGAGCGACTTCTCCCAGCACGGCACCTACGTCGATGTGATGGCCCCCGGCCGCGACGTCACCGTCGCCACCCCGCGCACCGGGCAGCGTTCCGACAGCGGGACCAGCTTCGCCACCCCGTACGTCTCGGCGACCGCGGCGCTGGTCAAGCAGCGCTTCCCGGCGCTGAGCCCGGCGCAGATCTCCCGGCGCATCCTGGCCACCGCCGACGCCGCCCCCGGCGGTGCGAAAAGCGACGAGTACGGCGCCGGCATCCTCAACCCGTACCGTGCGCTGACCGAAACTCTCGGCCCGGACACCCCGCCCACCCCACCGGCCAAGGTCATGATCATTCAGGACCCGGCCGCGCTGGCACTGGCTCAGCGCCGCGCCGACGCCCAGGACCGGGCCATGCTGTTCGCCGCGATCGGCGCGGGCTCTGTCGTGCTGGTCGTCCTGATCGCCGCCGCGATCCGCAAGGGCCGCCGCCGCGGCTGGCGTCCCGGTGACCCCACGGCCCCGGCCGAGGAGAACCCGTTCGACTCCCGCACCCTGGAGTCCACCCGATGACCGCGCACGACGTCGCCCGCGCCCTGCCCGACCCCGCCACCCTGCGGGAACGCTGCCGGGTGTTCGCGATGGCCGACGCGATCCTGAGCCCCGAACGGGACTACCGCTACTTCTCGTTCAACCAGCACGTACGGTAACAACGGCAAGCTGTGGCCCGGCCTGGTCGACACCGTCCCCGCGGCGTTGCGGCTCGGAATGGCTGTTCGAGCTGCTGCTGGGCGGCACAGCGGCGGTGTACCAGGATTTCGCCAAGGACTACTACGAGATGCCCGTCGACCTGGACGCGGTCATCGAGATCTTCACGCAACGCCCCCTGACCCCGGAGCTGGTCCGCCGCCTCAACCCCGACGTCACGCTGAACGACCTCGCCGAGGACATCGCGCAGATCGGCTACGCGGCGCTCTGATCACCCAGGAACGCCGCGGTGCTGTCACGCAGGGCGGCCGTGCAGGCGGCGACCGCCGGGTGGGTGAGCGCACCGCGACGGCAGGCGACCCGGGTCCTCCGCCGGGTGGGCAGGGGGATCAGATCAACCCCCGGCGGTGGGTACGCAGCCGCGAGCCGCGGCACCACCGACACGCCCTGCCCCGCCGCGACCAGCGCCAGCACGGTCGTGAAGTCGTCGGCGTAGTGACGCGGGCGCGGCGCGAACCCGGCCGCACGGCACACGTGGACCGTCATCGTGTGGCACAACGTGCCCGGGCTCGCCAGGATCCACCGGCTGTCCCGCACGTCGTCCAGCCCGGCTGCACCCGCGCCCTCGGGGACGGCGAGGAAGACCCGCTCGTCGAGCAGCGGCACCGTGTCGAGGGTGCTGTCGTCCGGGGACGGGACCACGTCGTAGTCGTTGAGCAGGCCCACGTCGAGACGCCGGTCGCGCAGTGCGTCCGGGACCTGCGCCGGGTCGAGCTCGGTCACGAGCAGTTCCAGCCCGGGATGCTCGCGGCCCAGCGTCACCAGGGCCGGTGGGAGCAGGGTCCGGACCGCTGACGGGTACGCCCCGATGCGCAGTGGCCCGCTCAGCCCCGTGGCGACCGCGGCGAGGGCCGCATCGGCCTGCTCCAGGGCGGCGAGGACCGTGCGGGCCTGCTCGGCGAGGACCCGCCCGGCCGGGGTGAACGTGACGCTGCGCCCGGTGCGGCGCAGCAGCGGCACGCCGGCCTCGCGTTCCAGGGCGGCGAGCTGCTGGGACACCGCGGACGGCGTGTACGTGTGGGCCTGCGCGACCGCAGCGATCGTGCCGAGGCGGGACAGGTCGTGGAGCAGGTGGAGGCGGCGCACATCGAGCATCAGGTCAGCTTACGTTCGGGCGTACCAATCGGAACTGGACCTTAAGGTCGCAGGGGTTGAAAGTAGTCGTATGACTTTCGCCGGTGTGTACGTGCCGCTGATCACCCCGTTCGACGCCGCCGGCGCGGTGGCGTTCGGCGCGCTGGAACGCCTCGCGCACGACGTCCTCGACGGCGGGGCGGCCGGGCTGGTGGCGCTCGGGACCACGGGGGAGCCGGGTTCACTCGACGACAAGGAACGCGACGGGGTCCTCGACGTGATCGCCGGGGTGTGCCGTGACCGCCGGGCGCAGCTGATCGTCGGCGCCAACCGGATCGGCGACGCCGCAGCCGTGCCGTCGCATGCTGTCGCCGTCCTGACCCTGGTCCCACCGTTTCTGCGGCCGGGTGAGGACGGCGTGGTCGCATATTTCGAGGATTTCGCGGCCCGCAGCCCCGTCCCGGTCCTGGCCTACCACGTGCCCTACCGCACCGGGCAGACCCTGAGCGCCGGGGCGCTGCGCCGGATCGCCGCGATCGACGGGGTCGCCGGCATGAAACTCGCCGCCGGCGGCATCGACACCACGGTCGTTGATCTGCTCAGCGACCCGCCCGCGGATTTCGCGATCCTCTGCGGCGACGACGCGTTCCTGGCCCCGTTGCTCAGCATGGGTGTCCCGGGCGCGATCATCGCCTCCGCCCACCTGGACACCGCGGCGTTCACGACGCTGGTCCGTGACCGGCAGCCCCAGCCCCACCTCGCCCAGCCCCACCTCGCCCAGCCCCACCTCGCCCAGCCCCACCTCGCCCAGCCCCGGCTCGCCCGGCTCGCCCTGGCCCTGTTCGCCGAACCCAACCCGACCGTCATCAAAGCCGTCCTGCACGCCCGGGGCCGCATCCCCACCCCGGACGTCCGCCTGCCGCTGCTGCCCGCCTCCGCGGCGAGCCTGCACATGGCACTGTCCGTTTAAGGTCGTCCTGGTGGATATCCGAGAGCTCACGATCACCGGGCCGGACGCCGGACCGTATTCCCTCACCACCGGCCCCGACGGGACGCTGTGGGTGACGTGCGCGCACAGCGGCGAGCTCGTCAGAATCAGCCCCGGCGGTGACGTCACCACGATCGGCCTGGACGCCCCGCAGAGCCAGCCGGCCGTGATCGTCGCCGGCCCCGACGACGCCGTGTGGTTCACCCGCACCCGCGACGATACGATCAGCCGCCTCGGCACCGACCTGCGCTCGTTCCCGCTGCCGACGGGCTCCGGAGCGTACGGCCTGGCGGCCGGCCCCGACGGCGCGCTGTGGTTCACCGCGATGACCACCAGCCGCATCGGCCGGCTCGCACCCGACGGCACGGTCACGGAGTTCCCCCTGCCCGACGCGGCGTTCCCGGCGATGATCACCGCGGGGCCCGACGGTGCGCTGTGGTTCACCCTCAACCAGGCCAATGCGATCGGCCGGATCACCACCGGCGGTGACGTGCGCCTGCACGAGCTGCCCACCCCCGATGCAGCACCGGTCGGTATCACCAGCGACGGCGTGGACCTGTGGTTCGTGGAGATCGGCGCCGGGCAGCTCGGCCGGATCACCACCGGCGGGACGATCACGGAGTTCCCGCTGAGCGACCGGACGGCCCGGCCGCACGCGATCGCCGCCGCCGGCGTGGGGGACCTGTGGTTCACCGAGTGGGGCGCGAACAGGATCGGCCATCGCACCCCCGACGGCACACTCACCGCTCATGACCTGCCCACCGAGAAGTCCGAGCCGCACGGCATCACCGTCGACGCCACCGGCGGGGTGTGGGCGGCCCTGGAAATCGGTCGCCTAACGCATATCGTGTCGTAGATGGACGACGTCAGGAAATGGCTGCGGGCGCGGGGGACCGAGACGGTCGAACACCCCGGCGGGACCCTCTACGCGCATCTCAACCGGGTGCAGGAACGGCTCGGTGCGCTGGGACACGATCGGGAGGTGCAGGTGGCGGGGCTGACGCATGCGGCGTACAGCACCGACGGGTTCGATCTGGCCCTGCTGGACCACACCGACCGCGGGCCGCTGCAGGCTCTGATCGGGGACCGGGCCGAAGACCTGGTCCATCGGTACGGGTCGTGTGAACGTTCCCGCACGTGGAAAATGCTCCCCGAAACCCGGCAGGTCTGGGACCGCTGGACGGACACCGCGGTGGCGCTGCCCGATGATGTCGTGACGCCGTTCGCGGACCTCAGTGTGATCAACGAGCTGGACGTGCTCGAGCAGGACCCGGCGATCGCCGCGCGGTACGGCGGCTACTTCCGGGACCTGTTCGCGTCCTGGGCACCCCTGCTGTCCCCGCCGGTGTCGGCCGAGGTGCGGCGGGTGCTGGCGTAAGATCTTGGGTGATGAACATGCGGTCGATCTACCAGCACGGTTTCGCCCGGGTCGCCGCCTGCACCGGCCACACCGCCCTCGCGGATCCGCCGGTCAACGCCGCCGCGGTCCTGCAGCAGGCACGCCGCTGCGCCGACGAGGGTGTCGCCGTGGCGGTGTTCCCCGAGCTGACGCTGTCCGGCTATTCGATCGAGGACCTGCTGCTGCAGGACGTCCTGCTCGACGACGTCGAAACGGCGCTGCAGACCGTGGTCGCCGGGACGAGCGACCTGTTGAGCGTGCTCGTGGTCGGGGCGCCGCTGCGGCACCGCAACCGCATCTACAACTGCGCAGTCGTCATCCACCGCGGGCGGGTCCTCGGGGTGGCCCCGAAGTCGTACCTGCCGAACTACCGCGAGTTCTACGAGCAACGCCAGCTCGCCGCCGGTGACGACGAGCGCAGTTCGACGATCCGGGTCGGCGCGGTGGACGTACCGTTCGGGGTGAACCTGCTGTTCACCGCCGAGGACGTGCCCGGCCTGGTCCTGCACGCCGAGATCTGCGAGGACATGTGGATGCCGGTGCCGCCCAGCGCCGAAGCCGCCCTCGCCGGAGCGACCCTGCTGGTCAACCTGTCGGGCAGCCCGATCACCGTCGGCCGCGCCGAGGACCGCCGGTTGCTGGTCCGCTCGGCGTCGTCGCGGTGCCTGGCCGCCTATGTGTACGCCGCTGCCGGCGCCGGGGAGTCGACCACGGACCTGTCCTGGGACGGCCAGACCATGATCTACGAGAACGGGGCCCTGCTCGCCGAGACCGAGCGCTTCCCCCCCGACGACCGCACGGCGATCGCGGACATCGACCTGGACCTGCTGCGCCAGGAACGCCAGCGCCAGGGCACGTTCGACGACAACCGCCGCACCCACGCCGCCCGCACCGGCGACTTCCAGCAGATCGCGTTCCGGCTCGACCCGCCCGCCACCGACCTGGGCCTGCGCCGCCGCGTGGAACGGTTCCCGTTCGTGCCCGCCGACGCGCAACGGCTCGCGCAGGACTGTTACGAGGCGTACAACATCCAGGTCGCCGGGCTGACCCAGCGCCTCGCCGCGATCGGCGGCCCGAAAGTCGTCATCGGTGTGTCCGGTGGTCTCGACTCCACCCACGCCCTGATCGTCGCGGCCCAGGCGATGGACCGCGCCGGGCGGCCCCGCAGCGACATCCTCGCGTTCACGATGCCAGGCTTCGCGACCAGCGACCACACCAAGGCCAACGCCCACGCGCTGATGCGGTCGCTCGGGGTCACCGCCGCGGAGCTCGACATCAAACCGGCCGCGCGGATCATGCTGGAGGAGATGGGACACCCGTTCTCCGCCGGGGAGCCGGTCTACGACGTCACCTTCGAGAACGTGCAGGCCGGGCTGCGCACGGACTATCTGTTCCGGCTCGCCAACCAGCGCGGCGGGATCGTCCTCGGCACCGGTGACCTGTCCGAGCTGGCCCTGGGCTGGTGCACGTACGGCGTCGGCGACCAGATGAGCCACTACAACGTCAACTCCGGCGTCCCCAAAACCCTGATGCAGCACCTGATCCGCTGGGTCGTCGCCAGCGACCAGTTCGACGCCGGCACCGCCGCGACCCTGACCGCGATCCTCGGCACGGAGATCAGCCCCGAACTCGTCCCCGGCGACACCCCGCAGTCCACGGAGTCGACGATCGGCCCGTACGCGCTGCACGATTTCACCCTGTTCCACGTGCTGCGCTACGGCTTCCGCCCGTCGAAGATCGCGTTCCTGGCCTGGCACGCCTGGCACGATGCTGCCGCCGGTGCCTGGCCGCCCGGCTTCCCGGAGGCCGACCGCGGGGAGTACGACCTGCCGGAGATCCGCAAGTGGCTGGAGTACTTCTGCCGCCGCTTCTTCCAGTTCGCCCAGTTCAAACGTTCCGCCATGCCGAACGGCCCGAAGGTGTCCGCCGGCGGCTCCCTCTCCCCGCGCGGCGACTGGCGAGCCCCCTCGGACGGCACCGCCTACGCCTGGCTGCGCGACCTCGCCCGCTGGGAGTCCTGACCCGCTACCCCAGCGCGACGTAGGGGTGCTCGGCGCCTTCGCGTTCGGTATGGATGCTCCAGTAGTGCTCGGCGATGGTGTCCGGCTGCGTCTCCGGGCCGCCGTGCCCGATCCAGACCGACAGCGGGACATGCGCGACGTAGACGCCCCGGTCGGCAACGGCGGCATGCAACGACAACGCATACGTGCGCAGCGCGCCCGCACCGACCGCGATGTTGCCGAACGCGGGCATCATGCCGGGGTTGGCGGAGGTCCCGCCGGTGCTGAACAGGATCGTGCCGCTGCCCCGCCCGGTCATCGCCGGCAGGACCTGCTGCGCGGCGGCGAGCCCCCCACCCAGGTAGAAGTCCACCTGCGGGCGGACCGACTCCAGCGTGAGGTCGGTGACAGCGACCGGCGCGAGTGCACTGTCGCCACCCGCGTTGGGGGAGAAGCTGAGCACATCGATCGGCCCGAACCGCTCGGTGACCTTCGCGACGGCACCGGCGAGCGCGACCGGATCGGTGACGTCCGCGGCGTACCCGGCTGCTTCGATGCCCTTTGATCCGAGCTCGACAACAAGTGCATCCAGGTTCTTCCGGGTACGCGAGACGAGCCCGACGCTGAAGCCTTCGCGCCCGAACCGTGTGGCGATGGACAGGCCGAGACCGGGTCCGGCACCGATGATGGCGATAGTGGGCATGTCTGATTCCTCCCTGGCCCCGTAAGTGGAGCCGTTCCTTCATTTACGCTAGCAGATAAGTGGCGGCATGGCTCCACTTGTGCGAGCATGTGGGGTGTGACCAGCCCGACGTCTCCCGAGCGGCCCCTGCGCACCGACGCCGCGCGTAACCGGACCGCGATCGTGGCGGCCGCGCAACGCGCGTTCGCCGAAGCCGGGCTGCAGGTGCCGTTCGACGAGATCGCCCGGCGGGCCGGGGTCGGGGAAGCCACTGTGCACCGCCGTTTCCCCGACCGGGCCTCGCTGATCGCTGCCGCGTTCGGCGACAAGATGACCGCCTACGCGGAGGCCGCCGCGCAGGCGCTGGCAGAGCCGGATCCGTGGCAGGGGTTCTGCGGCTACGTGCGCCGCGTGTGTGCCATGCAGTCCGGTGACCGTGGCTTCGCCGACCTGCTCACCGTCACGTTCGCCGCGGTCAATCCGGCCGTCGCGCAGCTGGAGGAACACCGCGGCTCCGCCCTGCGCGACTGGCTCACCATCGTGCGTAAGGCCAAGGCGTCCGGCGGCCTGCGTAAGGACTTCCACCCCGACGACATGATCGTCCTGCTGATCGCCAACGCCGGCGTGGTCGCCGCGACCGCCGCCACGGCACCTGATGCGTGGCAGCGCCACATCGAGTACATGCTGCAGGCCTTCGCCGCCGACAACAGCCGCCCGCTGCCGGCGCCACCGGCCCACGACGCCCTGCTGCGGACCATGCGGCGGACGCAGAGCAGCTCCACGCCGTAATTCGCTGTCGGTGCGCGGGGTGTGATGGTAGACATCCGCGGTGGACACCACTCTTGACTTCACCGACCTGCTGCGCCTGATCGACGAGCGGTCAACGGCTTTCCGCGCCGCGATCGCCGCCGCGCCCAGCCTTGACACGCCGGTGCCGACCTGTCCCGGGTGGACGCTGTCCGACCTGGCGAAGCACATCGGTGAAGGCCGTTACGCCTGGGCCGCGACCGTTGCCGCAGGTCCCGACGCCACCGCCAAGGCCACCGGGAACGGCCCCGCCGTACCCAGCGACCGGGAGCAGCTGCTCGCCTGGCTGGCCGACGCCACCGAGCAGCTGCTGGACGCGCTGCGGGAAGCCGGCCCGGACCGTGGCTGCTGGGTGTGGTGGGGCGGATCGCAGTCCCCGAAGACCTGCTTCGCCGTCGCCCGGCACCAGTTGCAGGAGATCTCCGTCCACACGTACGACGCGCAGCTGACCGTGGGCGCCCCGCAGCCGCTACCCGACGACGTGGCCCTCGACGGGATCGAGGAGTTCCAGTTCACCTGCGTCGCCACGCCGAGCCCCTGGCCCCACAAGCCCGCCATCCTCGACTACCACGCCACCGAGGGCCGCTCCTGGCGCCTGCACTTCTCCGCCGACGGCGCCAGGGCCACCATCGGGACCGAGCCGGCCCCCGCGGACGTCTCCGCCCGCGGCACCGCCAGTGACCTGGTCCTGTTCTGCTACGGCCGCAACTCCATCGACGACGTCGAGATCACCGGCGACCGGACCGTCTTCGAGCAGCTCATCGCGTGGGACCCGTCGGTATAGAGCTCACAGCCGGATCAGCTCAGCGACCCGGCCCGGCAGGCCGGGCGAGAAATACACATGCCCCATCCCGGGTACGACGTGCAGGTCCGCACCCGCGATCGCCGCAGCCAATGCCTCGCCGTGCTCGAGCGGGAAGATCGGGTCCTGATCACCGTGGACGACCGTGGTCGGCGCGACGATCGACGACAGCGGGGCGAGCAGGCCAGGGGTGAGCGCCCTCGCCGCCCGGTTGTGGTTCGCCGCCGCGGCCGGGTCGGTGGCCCGCGACAACGCCCGCTCGAGCATCACGCGCAAGGCCGGTTCGTCGAACGGGCGGACCGGCCCGTTGAAGATGCGGAACAGCGCCACGTCGGTCTCCACTCCCTGCGGCAGTCCGGCGGCGAAATGCGCCAGCAGCTGGGGTGACGGCTTCGGCAGGTCCGGGTGGTGGCCCATCGGTGTGCTGCTCAGCAGCGTCAGGGACCGTACGCGGGCCGGCTCGTGCACGGCCAGCCACTGCGCGATCACCCCGCCCATCGACCCCCCGGCCAGGTGCGCGGCATCGAGGCCGTAGCCGTCGAGCACGGCGAGGCAGTCGGCGGCCATGCCGTCGAGCGTGTACGGGTGGGTGTCGAAGTCGATGACGCTGGAACGGCCGGTGTCGCGGTGGTCGAACCGGATGACCTGCACGCCGCGGTCGACGAGCCCGGTGACCAGCGCGTCCGGGCAGCTGATGCCCTGCGCCGCCGACCCCATGATCAGCAGCACGGCGGGGTGACCGGGGTCCCCCGCACGCTCGGTCCACAACCGCACCGGCCCGGACGTCACGAACCGTTCCCGTGTCTCCATCAGGGAATCCTATTGAGGGGCGACGCCCGGCCGCCCCTCAATAAGTCACTCGCAGAACACCGCTCTGACGAGGGTGTCCAGTGCCTGCGGGAACACCTCGGCCGGGTTGATCGGGGCGTCGCCCATGGTCAGTCCGGCGGTCAGGGTCCTGGTGCCGTCGGGGGTGCTGTACATCAGGGCTCCGTAGCCGCCGGGTGCGCCGCCGTTGTGGTGGTAGACGATGCCGCCGCAGTCCGGGCCGAGGTCCTGCACGAACAGGCCCATGCCGTAGTCGATCGGGCCCTGCGGCGTACGCATCTCCGCCAGCAGCGCCGCCGGGAGCAGCGTGCCGCCGTTGAGTGCGGCGAAGAACGTGTGCAGGTCCCGGGTCGTCGTGATCGCGCCACCGGCGCCGGGCATCATCGACAGGTTCTGGCGCGAGACGTCGGCGACCGTCCAGTCGCCGGCGTCCTCGTAGCGGTAGTAGCCGTGGGCGTACGGGTGGGGCAGGTCCGTGGTCGTGCCCGCCAGCTGGGTGTCGTGCAGTCCGAGCGGCCGCAGGATCCGGTGGTGCAGCTGCTCGCCGTACGAGCTGCCGGTGACCGCCCCGATCAGCAGGGTGGCCAGCGTGTAGTTGGTGTTGGAGTAGCTCCAGTCGGTGCCCGGGTCGAAGCGCGCCGGTTTCGACAACGCCAGCTCCACCAGGGCCTGCGCGTCGTAGGTCTGCAGGCGTGTGTCGACCCATTCCTTGCCGGTCGCGGGGATTCCCGGTGCGAAGGTTCCGTCGGCGTAGTACTCGCCGGTGTAGTTGAACAGGCCGCTGGTGTGCTGCAGCAGCATGCGTACGGTGATCCGCTCGTCGAGCCCCAGGCTCGGCAGATGCTGCGCCACCGGGCTGTCCAGGCCGAGTTTCTCCTCGCCCACCAGTTGCAGGACCACGGTGGCGGTGAAGGGCTTGGCGACGCTGCCCGCCCAGAAGCGGCCGTCGGTCGGTGGCGGGGCACTCTCGCCCAGCTTGCGTACGCCGGCGCTGCCGACCCATTCACCCTGCTCGTCGTGCACGCGCAGCTGTAGTCCGGCGAAGCCGGCGTCGACGAACGCTTCGGTGGCTTTCTGCAGGTCCTTGGTCATGACGGTTCTCCTTGTCGGGAATGGCTCAGAGGGTGCGGGCGGTGATGTCGCCGTGGGCGGTCGTCGCGTGAATGCTCAGCGCGGTGCCGCCGCCGGTGGTCGCGAGGGCGTTGTGGACGCGGCCGAAGGAGGTGCCGGCGTCGAGGGACGCGGCGGTTCCGGGTGCGGCGCCGACCGAGATGCTGCCGTGCCCGGTGTTCAGCTCGACGGTGCCGCCGGTGGCCTCGGTGACGCTCAGGTCGCCCTTCTGGGTGCTGAGCTGCGCGGAGCCACCGAGCCGGCCGACCGTGATCCCGCCGTTCTGCAGGGTCAGGTGCGCATTCGCGGTCTCGTCGAGCTGGACCGAGCCGCCCGCGGCCTCGACGGTGACGTCGCCGAGACGTCCGACGCCGCGTAGTTCGGCGCTGGCAGCCTTCGCCTCGACCGACGACCCAGCGGGCAGCTGCACGGTCACTTCGACGTATCCGGACGAGCCGAGCAGTGCGTTTGCCGGCTTCGCTGCCTCGATCCGCAGGACGCCGTCGCCGTAGGAGACCGTGATGCGTTCCGCGGCTTTCACGTCGCGGCCCTTGGCGGCGTCGAACGGCAGGACCTCGACGGTGGTGTCGGCGCGGTTGGCGGCGATGACCTGGATGCGGCCGGCGGGGATGTCGAGGACGGCGGTGACGGGGGTGGGGGTGGTGAACGTCTGCATGATGTGCTCCTTCTTTCTGATACGAGAAACGCTACGTTGCCTTCACGGTTCCCTCAACGCTTTCGTTGCGCACTGACGACGTTCTAGCAGCTCAGAGGCGTACATTCATTGCATTGGTTCTGAATTTAACGCAACACTCCGGGCATGTACGTTGCAATGGTTTGAAATTGAACGCTACTGTGGACAGAACAGCGACGACGAAGGAGACCGCGATGCCGGGAGGCAGGCTCACCCAGCAGGAACGCCAGCAGATCACCACGGGCCTGGCCGGCGGGCTGCCCTATGCGGAGATCGCCCGGCGCCTCGACCGCCCGACCTCGACCGTGACCCGCGAGGTCATGCGTAACGGCGGCCCCACGGCCTACCGCGCCGACCTGGCCGGCCTTGCCACGGAACGCCGCGCCCGGCAGCGCAAGAAGACCACCACCCCCGGCGCACCCCCGCAGCCCGGCGAGCGTGACACGCAGGCCGTGCAGGACTACGAGGAGACGTTCGCGGCGGTCTTCGTTCAGGGCGGCCTGCCCAAGATGACGGCCCGGATCGTCGCCGCGATCTACATGACCGACACCGGCGGCCTCACCGCCGCCGAGCTGGCCGGGCGCCTGCGGATCAGCCCGGCATCGGTGTCCAAGGCGGTCGCGTTCCTCGAAGCCCAGGGCCTCGTCCGCCGCGAACGCGACGACCGCCGCCGGGAACGCTATGTCGTCGACGACGACGTCCTCTACCAGTCCACCATGGCCAGCGCCCGCGCCACCGCCCACCTCGGCGTGATCGCCCGCCAGGGTGTGGGCGTCGTCGGCGCCGGCACCCCCGTTGCGGAGCGGCTGGAGAACATCGCCCGCTTCGTCGACTTCGTCTCCGAAGCCATCGTCCGCGCCGCCGACCAGGCCCGCGACATCCTGCACCCCAAAGGCTAGGGTGACGCCATGGGTTGCATGGAGATCGGTTCCGCCGCTTAGCCGGCGGCCTCTTCCTACCGCCGGATCGGTGTCCCGACCATCCCGCGTGATCCGTGGAGCAACCCTTGTCGCACCTCTTCCTGATCGTCGGCCTGCCCGGTGCCGGTAAAACCACCACGGCCGCCCAGCTCGCGGCGTCGCACCAGGCCCTGAGACTGACCCCGGACGAATGGATGATCGCCCTGTACGACGGCGTCCAGCCCGACGGCAAACGGGACCTGCTCGAAGGCCGGCTCATCATGGTCGCCCTGCAGGCCCTTCGCATCGGCACGAACGTCGTCCTCGATTTCGGCCTCTGGGGCCGCGACGAACGCTCCGCCCTGCGCTGGCTGGCAGCCACGGCCGACGCGTCCTGCACGGTGGTGTACCTGCCCGTCGAGCCGGACGTCCAACGCGCCCGGGTCGCCCACCGCCAGGCCACCGCACCTCACACGACGTTCCCGATGTCGGACGCCGACCTGGTCACGTGGCGCGCCCAGTTCCAGGCACCCGACGACGCCGAACTCGACAGCACCAGTCCCGTGCCCGGCCCACCGCCGGGCTGGTCCGGCTGGCCGCAATGGGCTACCGACCGCTGGCCGTCGCTCACCCCGGCCCAGTCAGATCCCTGATGCTCAGTCAGATCCCTGACGTCAGGCGCCTCGTGCTCTGTGGCGTCGTCGTAGGGTGGCTCGCATGCGTCGGTTCTGCGCTATCGCGGTTCTGGTTCTGCTCATCCTCACGCCCACCCCGGCCCGCGCTGCCACCCCATCGTTGTACGGGGTCAGTGCGCTGCAGAACCTGACCGTGACCATGGACGACGGTGTCGTGATCGCCGCGCAGGTGATCTATCCGACGGACCTCACGACCGGCGCTCGTGCCCCCGGGACGTTCCCGGTGCTGCTCAGCCAGGATCCGTACGGTATCGCCGGGCCGTTCCCGTCGGTCATGGCCGGAAGGTACTTCGTCCAGCACGGCTACATCTACATCGCGACGTCAGTACGCGGAACCGGCTCCTCCGGTGGCCGGCTCGACTGGTTCGGCGCCCGCCAGGGCCGCGACGGTGCCGAGCTCGTCGACTGGGCCGCGCACGCCCTGCCCGGCTCGGACGGCACGGTGGGGCTGGACGGCTGCTCGTACCTGGGCATCAACCAGTGGTTCACCGCGGCCGCGGTCGGCCCGCATTCCCCGTTGAAAGTCATCGCGCCGTTCTGCACCGACTCGGACTTCTACAACGACTTCGCCGCCCTCGGTGGCATCCCGACCACGGCCGTAGCCGACACCGGTGACCTCGAACCCCGCGGCCCGCAGGACAACCCGGCCACGGACCCGCAGTCCGAAACCGTCAACGACCTGGCGACCGGCGGCCCGCGCTCGTACAACAACCGCTACTGGCAGGACCGCAGCGTCATCCGCCTGATGCCGGCGGTCGTCGCCAACAACATCCCGGCCCTGACCGAAGCCGGCTGGCACGACCTGTTCCCCGGCGGCAACCTCGGCGCCTACACCGCCGCCCAGAACGCCTACTTCCACCGCCCCCTGACCGCCCCGGTCCGCCCCGGCGACCGGGTCACCGCCCGCTACCAGGCCATCGTCGGCCCCTGGGAACACCAGCAGAACGTCGACAGTCCCACCATGCAGGCCATCCGCCTGGCCTGGTTCGACACCTGGCTCAAACACACCCCCACCGCCATGGCCACCACCCGTACGCCGCTGCACCTGTTCCAGACCGGCGCGAACCGCTGGGTCGACGTAGCAGCCTGGCCCCCGTCCCCGGCAACCGCCACCTTCGACTTCGGCGCCGACACGAAGACTCTGGCCTGGGCTCCGTCCAGCGCGCTTACCTACACCAGCGCCCCACTGACCCACGCCGCCGTCCTCGACGGACCGAGCACCGTCACGGTCCACGCCAGCTCCACCACCACCGACGTCCAGCTAACCGCCACCCTCACCGCCCTCACCCCGGACGGTTCGGTGGTCAAGCAGGCGGAGGGCGTCCTGATCGGCAGCCAGCGCAAGCTCGACCCCCGAATCAGCTGGTACGGGTCAAGCCACGCCCTCCTGCAACCCAGCCACCCCTTCACCAAGGCCAGCCGCCAACCCGTCACCCCCGGTGTCACCACCCGCTACGACATCGCATTGCTGGCCACCTTCGCCCTGCTCCCCGCCGGCACCCGGCTGCAGCTCACCCTCACCAGCCAGGCCCCGGCCACGTTCCACCTGACCCTCGCCCCCACCCCGCAGCAACTTTCCAACCTGGCGGGCGGCATATACACCATCGAACAGTCGATCCTCAACGTGCCACTGGCCGACCCAGCCCTCTTCCACACCAGCACCACCGACTGGGGACCGTCCTCATGACCACGGCAGCGTGATGACCTCATACTCACCCGACGCTGAGATGACGGTCTTCGTCTCACCCGGCGTGAGCCGGACAATGTAGCCGTCAATCCGCACCGAAACGGCACCCCCGAAACGAACGGTCCGTGGTGGCCGGCCCGCCGGATCCGAGTCGATGATTCTGAGCTTGCACACCGCCTCAACGCTCACCCCGGTGCCGTCGGCGTCATCAAGGTACGCAGCAGCAGCGCGCAACACGTCCGGCCGATCCCGGGCCTGACCGATCATCGCGTTGCAGTGAGCACACAGAAGCCCCCGCACCTGCCCGCTTCGGTGACAGTGATCCACCACGAGCCGGAACGCCTCCGCCGCCGGCTTCCCATCCAGCCGCGGCCGCCCCCGCGACACTGCGGTGATGTCGTCCTCGTGGATCCCGCAGATCCTGCACCGGAACCCCTGCGCGGAGCGCAACGCGTCGTACTGCTCCGGGGTAATGCGGTACTTCTGCCAGAGGTTGTCCGCCCGGACCCTGGCAGACCCGATCCGCGCCCGCACCGCCCGGCTCTGCGCCCGCGCATACTGCAGGCACTCACGGCACCGAGCGGTAGCCCGTCCGGCGGTTGTCTGGAAGTTCCCCTCTGGACGCACCTTCCGGCACGCCTGACAAACCTTCTCGCCCACCCGCCGAACCTAAACCGAGAGTCTGACACTTTCCTCATCCCGGCGCGGCAGGACGGCAAAACTGTCGTAGGTGAGTCCTAGCGTCGCTCCATGGCGAACTTGGACGACCCCGCTCCTCCCGACCAATCCGCGCCCCAGTGGTGCTCCCGTTGCCGGCGTACGGCTCCGCCGGAGGCATTTGTCGACACGTCAGGAAAACTCCGGTTGAGCTGTCAGTCGTGCCGAGCCCGTTCCGTGGTGACCAACCGGAGGTCTCGGGAACGCCTCGGCGCGGACCGGGTACGAGCCGTGAACCTGAGAGCCAAGTACGGCATCTCCGTCGCCGAGTACGACTCGCTGCGTGCAAAGCAGGGGTACCGATGCGCAATCTGTCAGCGACACGAGGATGACATCCCCGTCGTCGCCAGTGGACGGCCTCGGCGGGATGGCAGCCCGTCGGCGCCAGCCTTCAAGCTCACTGTTGATCATTGTCACACCTCGCTCCGGGTTCGTGGCCTGCTCTGCAGCGGGTGCAACGCCGGCTTGGGCAGCTTCCGCGAAAGCGTCCCTGCTCTCCTGGCCGCGGTCTCGTACCTCCACCAGACCTAACGTTCGCGTTGATACAACATAGTCGTCATTATGGGCGGCTCTAGATTTGTCCGTTTTTGCTTTACTGGATTGCTGTTAATCGCAATACGATAATTACGGGTCGAGCGATGCCGCGAGAAGTGTCTGCGAGGCCGGCCGTCCGGTGGTACCGAAATCTTGAGAGAACGCCGCTGAGGGAAGCCGGTCATCAAGCTGTAGCTCTCGCCCTGGACGACGCGACCCGCGCCTGCGGCACCGGCACGGCCGCCGGTGCCGTGCGCCGGATCCTTGACGAGCTAGTCCGGCGACCCTCGAAGGGAAGGGTTGGCAGCGCCGTCGCCAACGCTGCGCGACACGCAGGCCATGGTCGGCCGTCATAGCGGGCCCGGCCACGCCTGTCAGCGTCGTGTCAGTGGGGTGTCAGTGATGCGGCTCAGCCTGTGGTCGCTGAAGCGTTATCAACTGAGCTGACCACGGAGGGCACCCTGATGGCCGTTACCGAATCAGAAAGCCGCGGCACCGCGGCAAACCAGCCTGAGCAACGCCGGACCGCAGGCGCGTTGCTCGTTGCAGGGCCGGCGATCTACCTGGTTGCGGAGTTTGTTGCGGCGGCGGCGTGGACGGATCCGGGGTACAGCTACACCCATCACTTCATTAGTGACCTGGGGGTTCGCGGGCCGTCGACGTTGTTCGGGCAGTACATGTATTCGCCGCTGGCGTGGGTGATGAATACCGGGTTCTTCTTGTTCGGCATTGTCATCCTTGCCGGGGTGGCGATGCTGCGCGGGCTGAACGGCGCGCGGCGGTGGGCGGCGCTTGTTCCTGCGGGGATGTTGGCCGTCGGGGGTGTTCTGCTCGCGTTGTTTCATGGGTCGGGGGAGGCGTTGACCGATGGCACCGGGGAGTTTCACAGCCTGGGGGCGTTTGCGGGTTTTACCGGGGCGAACGTGCTGGCCATGGGGCTCGGGAGGATGTGGCGGCGGATCGGGGTGTCGCGTGACGCTGGGCGGGGGATGGTGGTCGCTGGGGTGGTTGGTCTGGTGTCGACGGTGGCTTATCTCGCGGCGATCATGGCCGGGGGTGACAGTCCGATCGGCGTCATCGGGCTGATCGAGCGGGGCGCCGCTGAGCCGTTCCTGGTCGGGTTGCTGTGTGCGGGAGTGTCGATGATCAAGCGGGCTGGAAGCTGAGCAGGGAACGCTCGGCGATTGTGGTGGTGCCGGTGTGGGTGAGGCCGGCTTCGTGGGCCAGGGCGATCAGGTGGGTGTGCGTACGGTCCTGGCCCTGGAGGTAGCAGAGCATGCGCAGGTCGCCCGTGGTGTTCGGGGGTTCGATGCCGGTGCCGTCTTCCAGGACGAGGACGGTGCCTGCCGGGGCGGCTGCGGTCGCGCAGCGGTGCAGGATGTGGGTGCCGTGGGGGTCGTCCCAGTCGTGCAGGACGCCGCTGAGCAGGTAGCCGCCGGCGCCGGCGGGGAGCGGGTCGAAGAAGCTGCCCGGGTGGGTACCGGCGCGGTCGGTGAGGTTCGCCGCGGCGATGGCCTGGGCGGCGCGGGCGGCGGGGCCCTGCAGGTCGAGGACGGTGCCGCGCAGGGTGGGGTGGGCTTGCAGGATGGCGATGAGCAGGGTGGCGTTGCCGCCGCCGACGTCGATGAGGTGGCCCAGGCCGGACCAGGGGTACGCCGCGGCGATGGCGGGGGCGTCGGTGGACAGGCGGGAGGCCATCAGAGCGTCGAAGGACGCGGCGCGGGCGGGGTCGGCGGTCAGGTCGTCCCAGAACGGGGTGCCGTAGAGCTGGGGGTACGCGGGTTCGCCGGTGCGGACGGTGTGGAGCAGGTGGATGAAGGACAGTTCGGCGTGGCCGATGGCGCCGGTGAGGTCGAGCCAGGCCCGGGCGTTCGACGGGTGGTCGGCGCGTAGCTGGTCGCCGAGGGGTGTCAGGGAGTAGAGGTCGTCGTCGCGGGTGAGGACCTGGGCGGTGACCAGGTGATTCAGCAGGCGTTGCAGGGCGCCCGGGTCGGCGTCGACCGCGGTGGCCAGGGCGGTGGTGGTGCGGGTGCCGGCGGTGAGGTGGTCGGCCAGGCGCAGGGTTGCCGCGACGCGGATCGCCATCGGGGTCAGCAGGTCGGCGGCTGCCCAGAGGTTCATGGACTGACGCTAACCCGTGGGGAAAGCAAGAAAGCGGCCCGTGGGGAAAGTAATGAACCGGATGTGGCCGGGAGGCGTGTCCAGACAGCAGGAGTAACCTCCTGCCGTTCGCTGTCGTCTCGTCTAAGGATCTCCCGTTTTGTCTCGCAAGCGTCGTGCCGCAGGGTGGGCCCTCACCGGGTTCGCCGCCGTGATTGTCTTCCTTGCCCTTGTTGTCCCGGATCAGGTGACCCGGTTGCCGGCGGGGACGCCGGTGTGGCGGGCGTTCGTGCGGGTGCCGATCGAGGCGCTGGTCGCGTTCGCGGTGCTGCTGGTGCTGCCGCGGCGGGCACGGATGATCGTCGCGGGGGTGCTCGGGGGTGTGCTGGGGCTGCTGACCGTGCTCAAGGTGATCGACATCGGGTTCTTCGCGGTGCTGGCGCGGGCGTTCGACCCGGTGCTGGACTGGCCGTTGTTCGCCGACGGGTACCGGTTCGTGCAGGACTCGTTCGGTGAGCTGGGCGCTGTCGGGGCGGCGGCCGGTGCGGTTCTGGTTGCTCTGGGCGTACTCATAGGCATGGTTTTGGCAGTAAGGCGGTTGGCCGCCGTCGCGGGGCGGCATGAGACGGCCTCGCGCAGGGGGTTGGCCGGCGGGGCGGTCGTGTGGGTGGCGGTGGCGTTGCTGGGGACCTCGTTCGTGCCGGGGGTGTATGTGGCGTCCGACAGTGCGGTGGCGCTGGCGCGCGACGGGATCGGGACGGTGCCGGCGGCGATCCGGGACAAGAAGGCGTTCGCGGATGAGGCGGCGACCGACGCGTTCAAGGACACCGCGGGCGATCAGTTGCTGACCGGGCTGCGGGGCAAGGATGTGGTGTTCACGTTCATCGAGAGCTACGGGCGTTCCGCGGTGCAGGACCCGACGCTCGACACGATCGTGCATGCGGCGCTGACGAAGGGGACCGCGGATCTGAAGACCCGCGGGTTCGCGGCGAAGTCCGGGTTCCTGACCTCACCGACGGCCGGTGGCGGGAGCTGGCTGGCGCATTCGACGTTCCAGTCGGGGGTGACGATCGGGAACCAGCAGCGCTACCGGAGCCTGGTGTCGGGGGACCGGCTGACGCTGACCAGCGCGTTCAAGAAGACCGGGGCGTGGCGTACGGTCGGCGTCGAGCCCGGTGTCACGTACGCGTGGCCGGAAGGCACTTTTTACGGCTACGACCAGGTGTACGACTCCCACACCCTGGGTTATCACGGGCCGGCGTTCTCGTGGGCGACGATGCCGGACCAGTTCACGCTGAAGTCGTTCACCGACCAGGAGTACGCCAAGCCCGGCCGGGGTCCGTTGATGGCCGAGATGACGTTCGTGTCGAGTCACACGCCGTGGGCGCCGATCCCGTCGAAGATCGGCTGGGACCAGGTCGGCGACGGCTCGGTCTACACGCAGCAGAAGGCGCAGGCGAAGACGACCGGTGAGGTGTGGAAGGACAAGGACCTGATCCGCGCCGAGTACGCCAAGTCGATCGTGTACTCGGTCGGTGCGCTCGTGTCCTGGGTGCAGAAGTACGGCGACGACAACCTCGTCCTGGTGTTCCTCGGCGACCATCAGCCCGCCCCGATCGTCGTGGGTGAGGGCGCCAGCCACGACGTGCCGATCACGATCGTCGCCCATGACCCGAAGGTCCTCGACCGGGTCAGCGACTGGGGCTGGACCGACGGCCTGGAGCCGCAGCCCGCCGCGCCGGTGTGGCCGATGGCGGAGTTCCGCGACCGGTTCCTGACGGCGTTCGGTCCCACCGACGACACCAGCCGCCCCCTGTCCCCGCCTCGATAAATTCGGTGGCGGCGGCTGCGAGAATCGACTGCGTGAAAACGATCCGGGTGACCGTCAAGGGCGCGTTCGACGTGCTGACCGCCGACCAGCGTGCCGCACTGCTCGCCGACGCCGCGCAGCACGATGTGGCGTTCGCGGCGTTCACCGCGGCCGGGTCGCTGACCTATGACATCGCGACCCGGCCGTTCTTCACGTTCCGCTACGAGGGCACCGCCGAGCAGGACAGCGACATCGCCAAGGTCACCGCCGCCGCCGAGACCGCGGCCGCGCAGTGGATGAACGCGCGCGGGTATGCGTACAAAAATCTGACCTCGCAGACCACGGACATGTCACTGGTCCCGCTCGGCCCCCGCGGTCGCCGTTTACAGGGCTAGCGCACCGGCGGCGATGTTCTGTTCCAGGTGCTCGACGCTGCCGGTGCCGGGGATCGCGAGGACGTGCGGTCCCTGGTGCAGCGTCCACGCGAGCCGCTGCTGATGGTCGCGCACCGTGGCCGGGGTGCCTTTCTCACGGTCGGTGCCGGCGAGGGAGAAGAACGGCACGAACGCGATCTGTCGCTGACCGCAGGCGTCGAGCATCGTACGGTCCGGGTAGTCCAGGCCGAACGCGTTCTGCACGCACACCACGGGCGCGATCGTCTGCGCCTCGTCGAGGTGCGCGACGGTCACGTTGGAGATGCCCAGGTCACGGATCAGGCCTTCGTCGCGCATTCGGGCCAGCTCTGCGAACGGCTCGGCGAGGGACCCGGCGTTGTCGGCGAGACGCAGGTTCACCACGTCGAGGCGTTCCACTCCGAGTAACTGCAGGTTCGCTTCGATGCGCTCCCGCAGGGGCTTCCCGCTGCGGGTTCCGACCTTGGTCGCGATGACGATCTCTGAGGGGTACGGGCTGAGCGCGGCCCGCAGAAGCTCCGCGGCATACCGCTTCTCCCCGGTCCCGACCCCGAGCGTCCCGCCGGGTGACACGTAGAACGCGGCCGTGTCGAAGTGGTTGACGCCCAGCTCGTACGCGCGGCGCAGCACCCGGATCGCCAGGTCACGGTCCGGGTTCGCGGTGATCCGCATCGTCCCGAAGCCCATGCGGTTGACGACGCGGTCTCCCAGTGGTGCTGTCCCGGCTGCCTCGGCGGTGATCGTCACAATGTCCTCTCCAGGGCGTGCAGGTGCCCGGTCTGCGGATACGGATGGGCGGCGGCGAGCGTGGCCTCGTACGCGTAGCCGCATTTGACCGCGACCCGGCACGACGCCGTGTTGTCACTCTGATGTCTGAGCTCGATGCGGGTCAGTTCGGGGAACCGGGTGAACGACCACGTCGTGAGGATCGTGACCGCTCGTGGGGCGACGCCCCGGCCGCGGGCGGGTCCCGCGACCCAGTAGCCGACCTCGGCGAGGTTCTCCGGGCGTTCCCCGCGTTTGAGGACGACCTGGCCGAGCAGGTCCTGCCCGTCGCCGACGACGGCGAACGTGTAGCGGCTGCCGTCGGCGAGCCCGGCGTGCTGCACGGCCAGCCACCGCAACGCCTCGGTGGTGTCAGCGGCGCGCACCCCGGTCCAGCGGTGCAGGGCGGGGTCACCGGCGACCGCTACCAGCGCGGCCGCGTCGTTGTCGTGCCACGGGCGCAGGGTGAGCCCGTGCGACGGTTCAGGGGATGTGGACACGACCGGGAATCGTACGCTCCGGGTGGTTATTCGGTGGACCGTCGCAACTGCCCAGGCCAGGATGGCCGTATGCGTGCCACGACTGAGTTCCCTTCCGCCCTGCCGGTTTCGTCGAAGGACTCTGTTCGTGGCATTGCTCAATCTCGGCATTCTCGCTCACGTCGACGCTGGTAAGACCAGCCTGACCGAACGCCTGCTGTACGACGCGGGTGAGCTCGGCACCCTCGGCAGCGTCGACGCGGGCAGCACCCGCACCGACTCCCTGGACATGGAACGCCGCCGCGGCATCACCATCCGGGCCGCGGTCGCGTCGTTCCGGCTGCCCGGCGTCACCGTCAATCTGATCGACACACCGGGGCACCCGGATTTCATCGCCGAGGTCGAACGGGCCCTGTCGGTCCTCGACGGCGCGATCCTGGTCGTCTCCGCCGTCGAAGGCGTCCAGGCGCACACCCATGTCCTGCTGCGCACGCTGCGCCGGCTGGGGTTGCCGACGCTGTTCTTCATCAACAAGACCGACCGCAGTGGTGCCCGCCCCGACGAGGTCCGCGCGCAGCTCAGCGAGCTGTGGGACAGGCCGGTGCGGTGCGGGTCGGCGATCACCGGTGACGGCATCGACGGACTCACCCACGCGATCACGACCCTGCTGCCGTACGCGCCTGAGCAGAGCGACGCGCCCCTGAACGCCCGCGTGTTCAAGATCGAGCGGGTAAACGGGGAGCGGATTGCGTACGCGAGGATCCACGCCGGCACGCTGCACGTGCGTGACCGGCTCGCCCAGGGCCGCGTCACCGGTCTGCGGGTCTTCGATCGTGTGGTGCGCTCCGCGACGGCCGGGCACATCGCCGTGATCCGTGGGCTGCGCACCGTCCGGGTCGGGGACCAGCTCGGCGACACCACCGGGGACGCCCCGGCGTACTTCGCCCCGCCCACCCTGGAATCCGTGGTCGTCGCCGAGGACCGGGGCGCCGTCTATGCCGCGCTGGCCCAGCTCGCCGAGCAGGATCCGCTGATCGGGCTGCGCCGCGACCCGCTGTCGGTCACCCTCTACGGCGAGGTCCAGCAGGAAGTCATCGCCGGGACCCTGGCCGAGGAGTACGGACTGCACGTGCGGTTCTCGAAACCCCGCATCATCAGCGTCGAGCGGGTGACCGGCGTCGGCGAGCACACCGAGGTCATCGGCGCCGGCCCGTTCCTCGCCACCATCGGCCTGCGCGTCGAACCGGGCAGCGGCTTCGGCATCGAGGTCGAGCCAGGGTCGATGCCGGCCGCGTTCTTCACCGCCGTCGAGCAGTCCGTGCGGGAAGGCCTGTCAGCAGGCCCGCACGGCTGGCAGGTCCTCGACGCCCGGGTCACCCTGATCCGCAACGGCTACCTGGCCCGGCAGAGCCACTCGCACGGCACGTTCGACAAGAGCATGTCCAGCACCGCCGGGGACTTCCGGCAGCTGACCCGGCTCGTGCTCGCCGCCGCACTGGCCCGCGCCGGCACCCGGGTCTGCGAACCCGTGCACCACCTGGAGCTGGAACTACCCGCCGACACGCTCCCCGCGGTGCTGCCGGTGCTCGCCGCGCTGGGCGGGACCGTCCTGGACACCCACGTGCCGGGCCGCCGCGCCACCCTGTCCGCTGAGCTCCCCGCCGCACGCATCCAGGAGCTGCGGCGCCGGCTACCCGGCCTCACCCACGGCGAGGGCATTGTCGAGGCGACGTTCGACCGCTACTCCTCCAGGTAGGTCTCGATGGCTTCCACGACCAGGGCGTGGTCGTCGGCCTGGGGGAGACCCGACACGGTCACGACACCGATAACCCCCACACCTTCCACGCGTACGGGGAAAGCTCCGCCGTGGGTTGCGAAATCGGCCGGGTCCACGCCGTACTTGGCGTCCAGGGCCTCACCCTTCGCCGCCAGGCGCCGGCCCACCAGGAACGACGACGCCCCGAACCGCTCCACGACCCGCACCTTGCGCACGATCCAGTGATCGTTGTCCGCGGTGCTGCCCGGCAGCGCCGCGTGGAACAACTGCTGCGTCCCGCGCCGGATGTCGACCGCCACCGGCAGGTCCCGGCTCGTCGCCAGATCCACCAGCAGACTCCCCAGATGCCACGCGTCGGCATGGTCGAACCGGGAGAACACCAGCCGGCGTTCCTGCTCCTCGAGCCGGGTAATCAGATCGTCGTCGCTCATCCGCCCATTCTCGGCCATGATCACATCCCCCGGCGACGCCGCAGCCAGATTCCCGCCGACCCGAGGATGACAAACACCACGACCAAGCAGCACACCGCCTTGAACACAGCACCCCCTCCCGCCCGGCGCTAAGGTCACTTCCGTGCGCCTGGCCACCTTCAACCTGCTGCACGGCAGGTCCCTGTCCGACGGAAACGTACACGCCGACCGGGTCGCCGCGGCAGTCGCCGACCTCGACGCCGACATCCTGGGCCTGCAGGAGGTGGACCGCGCCCAGCCCCGCAGCGGCCACCTCGACCTCACCGCCATCGCCGCCGACGCCCTCGGCGCCCCCGCCCACCGCTTCGCCGCCGCCGTCGTCGGCACCCCGGGGGAGACCTGGCACCCCTGGAAATCCGAGGCCGACAACGACCACCCGCTCTACGGCATCGCCCTGATCAGCCGCTGGCCCGTCCTGCGCTGGCAGATCACCCAGCTACCCGCCGCCCCGATCCGCTCCCCGGTCTGGGTCCCCGGCCCCGACGGCGGCCTGCTGCTGCTCAAGGACGAACCCCGCATCCTCATCGCCGCGGTCATCGACACGCCTACGGGGCCGATGACCGTCGCGAATACGCACCTGTCGTTCGTACCCGGATGGAACGTACGCCAGCTGCGCCACGCGGTGCGGGCCCTGCGCGCGCTGCCGGCACCGCGCATCCTGATGGGTGATCTCAACATGCCGTCCGGGCCGGTGCGGGCGTTCACCGGGTGGCGCAGCCTCGC
Source organism: Winogradskya humida (assembly GCF_016862215.1). GTDB lineage: Bacteria > Actinomycetota > Actinomycetes > Mycobacteriales > Micromonosporaceae > Actinoplanes > Actinoplanes humidus. The sequence continues at coordinate 125,129 of NZ_BOMN01000013.1, read as the reverse complement.
CCGCGGCCACGCCACCTACCCGAGCCCCGCCCCGAAAGCCCAGCTCGACCACATCCTCACCGACCCCCGCGGCGCCGGCACCCTCGGCCGGGTCGTGCAGGTCCGCACGCCCGCGGTGGGTGTCTCCGACCACCGGCCCCTGGTCGTCCACCTCGATCAATGATGGAAACGCGTCGTCTGCTCCAGCGGCTCACGGCCCACGGACACGGCGTTCACCCTGGCCGCGGGATCGGCATAGCCGAACGCCACGCCGAGCAGCAACTTGCCACCTGAGACACCGAGCGTCTCGCGGACCGTGTCGGCGTAGAAGCTCAGCAGCGCCTGGGGGCAGCTGTCCACACCGTGGGCCCGCATGGCCAGCAACAGGGTCTGCGCGTACATGCCGACGTCGGCAGTCAGCCGGGGATCACCGGAGTCCGGGGCGAACAGCAACGCGACGTGCGGCGCCCCGTAGAACCGCAGGCTCGCCGTGTTGTAGGCGGCCAGCATCTCGCGGGCGTCCCGCACCTGGCCCCCGTCGCCCGTTCGCCGGGCGTCGCGGCTGATGCCGAGGGCACCGTAGAGCGCCTGACCGAACGCCGCCCGGCGCTGGTTGTGCTCCGGCGCGTAGATGGCCTCGCTGTAGGGGAAGTCGACAGTGCGCCGCCCCTCACCGTCGGCGTCGACCAGCGCGTCGGCGAGCCGGTCCTTCGTCGCCCCGCTGACCACCTCGACCCGCCACGGCTGCACATTGGAGTTCGACGGCGCTGCGCCGGCCAGCTCAAAAACGGCCCGCACCGTCTTCTCCGGCACAGCGTCACCCAGAAACGCCCGGGTCGCCCGCCGCCCCCGAATGATCCGTTCCGCCGCCTCGCTCAAAGCCATACCCACTCCTCAAGTACACGGACACGTTTACATCGGCGACCGTAACAGCCGCCGCCCTCCAAGTAAACGCCGTCGTATACTTTGCCCATGGACACTCCAGGCGGAGACACCCGAGCCACGAACACCTCAGCCGTGGACTCTCGCGCTGGGGACTCTCGCGCTGGGGGCGAGCAACCGGGACGACGAGCGGGACGCGGTGGCAGGGAACGCGTACTGACCGCCGCAGTCCGCCTCTTCGCCACCCGAGGCATCGCCGCAACCACGATGGAAGACATCGCCGCCGCCGCCCCGGTCTCGAAACGAACCCTCTACGCCCACTTCCCGGCCAAAGAAGACCTTGTACTCGCCCAGCTGAACTACCTACTGAACACCGGGCAAACCATGCTCGACGCCCTGCAACGCACCGACGTCCCACCCCGCGACCGCATCCTCGCCATGTTCACGACCCAGCCATGGCCCGACGGCATCGTCCATGGCTGCCCGTTCCTGCAAGCCGCCACCGAACACCCCGACCCGGCCAGTCCGGTCCACGCCTTCGCACGCGACAAGAAACGCCTCATGCTCACCCTGGTCACCGCCCTCGTCACCGACCTGGGCATCGCCAACCCGGAACCCCTCGCCGAACAACTGGTCACCCTCTCCGACGGCGCCACCACCCGAGCCATGGTCCTCAACGACCCCACCTACGGCCGCCACGCCCGAGCCGCCGCCGAACTCCTCCTCAACCACGCCCCACAGACGTAACCGAACCCATCGAGGCTGCGACGTCCTCGGCGCTGACACCCGCCCGGTCGAGCTGACCTTCCGGCGCCGAGCACACAACCCTCGCTCCGGCACACGTCCACGGGCGGCGGTACAGCAACCGAGGCGGAGCGGGTGGCCGGCACGTACCTTGCGGCCCCCCAAGGGCGCCTTCGGTTATCGCCCGCCACCCTTTGGACCACAACGGCCCGGTCAGCGTCGTCTGCGAATGAACCGCAGGCTACCGGCACGGCCCGGGCGCCTTCCCGCCTGATATCACGGCGGCTGTTCGGCACTGCTGTAGTTGCAATCCCTGCGCGCCCGCTCGCCCAGCAGTCCCTGAAGAGCCCACCACCCACGCGAACTCGATCCGAGCGTCTTCCCGCCGAATCCCCGGCACGCCAGGTCCAGCCCCGCGCAGCAACCGCCCCGTCTGGCGTTCGGGCCCCGCCGGCGCCACCCGATGCCCTCAGCGGCTCGCCCGAGCTTGTGTTCACCCTCACCGTTAGGTTGTGCACAATTTAATTGTGCACAACTAAGTTGTGCACTACCTTTCTCCTCATGGACGAGGCCACCGGACTAGAAGCGATGCTCTGCTTCGAGCTCTACACCGCCTCCCGCGCGATGACGGGCCTCTACCGGCCGGCCCTCGACGCGGCAGGCATCACCTACCCGCAATACGTCGCCCTGCGCGTGATCTGGCAACGCGGCAGCGTCAAGGTCACCGACCTCGGCGCGACCCTGCACCTCGACAGCGGCACCCTGTCGCCGCTGCTCAAACGCCTCGAAGGCCAGAACCTCGTCCATCGCACCCGCGGTGAGGACGACAAACGCACCGTCTGGGTGTCGGCCACCCCCGAGGGAATGCTGCTCGAGCAGCAACTCGCCGACCTGCCCGAACGGCTCGCCTGCGCCCTCGACCTCAGCGTCGAGGATTTCACCACCCTCTACCACCTGCTCGGCCGCGTCCGCGGCACAGCAACCGCCAGCAATCTCTGAGGAGCACCCCCCATGACCGCTGTCTACACCGCCTCCGCGACCGCCACCGGTGACGGACGGGGCGGACACACCCGCTCCAGCGACGGCGTCCTCGACCTCGACCTGGCCGTGCCGAAGGAGATGGGCGGCCCCGGCGGCGCCCTCACCAACCCCGAGCAGCTGTTCGCCGCCGGCTACGCCGCCTGCTTCCACAGCGCCCTCAAGCTCGTCGCCGGCAAGCAGAAGATCCAGCTCACCGACACCGCGATCACCGTCGACGTCGGCATCGGCCCCAACGGCCAGGGCGGATTCGGCCTGAACATCACCATCGAGGCCGAGCTTCCCAGCGTCGACGAAGCCACCGCCCAGCAGTTGCTCGAGGCAGCTCACCAGGTTTGCCCCTACAGCAACGCCACCCGTGGGAACGTCGACGTGAAGCTTGCCCTCGCCTGAAAGGCACTAGCACCATGCCCACACTGAGCGTCAACAACGGCGTCGAGCTCTACTACGAGGACTTCGGCACCGGCGACCCCGTCGTGCTCATCCACGGCTGGCCACTGTCCGGACGCAGCTGGGAAGCCCAGATCCCCGCACTCATCGCCGCCGGCAAACGCGTCATCACGTACGACCGCCGCGGCTTCGGCAAGAGCAGCCAGCCCTGGGACGGCTACGACTACGACACCTTCGCCGCCGACCTCGACGCCCTGCTGCGCCACCTCGACCTCACCGGCGTCACCCTCGTCGGCTTCTCCATGGGCGGGGGAGAGGTGGCCCGCTACCTCGGCAACTACGGCAGCGACCGGATCGCCAAAGCCGTCTTCGCCGGCGCCGTCCCGCCCTACCTGCACAAAGGCCCCGAAAACCCGGACGGCGCCCTCGACGACGCCACCATCAAGGGCTTCCAGGACGGCATCAACCAGGACCGCATCGCGTTCGTCGACGGGTTCGCCACCAACTTCTTCACCGCCGGCAGCACCCTCAAAGTCAGCGACGCCCAGGTCCGCTACGCCCAGGAACTCGCCCACGTCGCCTCGGCGAAAGGCACCCTGGACTGCGTCGCCGCCTTCGGCACCACCGACTTCCGCGGCGACCTGCAGAAGATCAGCATCCCGACACTGGTCATCCACGGCGACAGCGACGCCGTCGTCCCCTTCGAGAACAGCGGCAAAATCACCGCCGAGATCGTCGCCGGGGCGAAGGTCCACGTCATCAAGGACGGCCCGCACGGCATCAACGCCTCACACCCCGGCGAATTCAACGAAGCCCTGATCGGCTTCCTGAACAGCTGACCCGCACTACAGCTTCCCCAGCGCGCGGTTCGTCCGGTTCGCCCGGACAGCCGCGCGCTGCTGTGCCGCCGTCACCTCGATGTACCCCTGCGACGTCGTCAACGACGCATGCCCCAGCAACCGCATGATCTCCGACGCGTTCGCCCCGTCCTCCGCCAGCCGCGTCGCGAACGTATGCCGCAACGCATGCAACTGCGCACCCCGCGGCACCCGGTCCGACACCCCGGCCCGCTTGAAACAGGACTCCACCAGATACTGCAGCCCACCCCGGCGCAACGGCAGCCCCTTACGATCCACGAGCAACGTCTCATCCGGCCGCACCCGCCCGAACCTCACCCGCCGGCTCTCCACATAACGGTCCACCACCCCATCGAGCTCCGGCTCGATCGGCACACTGCGCGGCCGCCCACCCTTACCGGCAACCTCCACCCGGCGCTCACCCGGGCGCCCCAGGAACGACCCGGCCCGCAACGACAGCAACTCCGACAGCCGCAGCCCCGCACACAACGCCAGAGCCAGCACCATCACGTCCCGCTCCGGCCACGGATCCCGCTGCCGCTCGTCCACCTGGCTGACCGCCTCGAGCAACTGCTCCGGAGTGTCCTCACCCCGCAACGGCTTGGGGGAGGGCGCCATGAACCGCGGCTTCCCCACGGCCGACATCGGATTCCCCGCGAGCACACCCTCGACCACCAGGAACCCGAAGAACGAATTCCAGCTCGACCACGCCCGCGACACGGAGGAGGGGGCACGCCCACCGGCGAAGATCGCAAAAGCCGCCCGCAAAGCCTTGGGGGACAGGTCACCCAGAGTGACATCCTCACCCACAAGACGCAGAACAGCAGTCAGATCCCGCCGGTACGCGAGCAGCGTGTGCTCGGACGGCTTCCGCACAGCCCGAGCCCCGAGAAACTCGCCAACCAGCGTCTCCACCGCGATATCGCCACTGTGCTGCATAAGGCATATTATGCAGCACTTAGACGGTTATCGACAGGTCTGGGGTGATACTGATCAGCTGGGCGTTTTTGCAGTCTCCGCAGTACGTCGCGCACTGGCCGCGCGGGTGTCGCCAGGCCCTGCTCGCGCCGGGGTAGGAGCCTGGCCAGATTGCCCGAGCCCGTGTGCGGAGAGGCGGGATGGGTGCCGCCTCGGCCAAGCGGTGCGGTCGCGGCGATCCTGCGGTCACGTCCGGTGTGCTCGCCGGCGCGGGCCGCCGACACTGATGGATACGCAGGTTGGGCAGTTCTGTGGGGCGGATTCTCCTGAGATTCGGGTCAGGGGTTCCGAGTCGTTTTTGTTTCCGTACCCATGAGGTGATGGGGTTTTTGTCCTCTTCCGGGTCCGCTCTGCGCTCAGGTTTACATAATGTCAATTATCGACCAACGGGTAACGCGGCAGCCAGGGAACAATTCGGACATGCCCCGGCTGCCGGCGTGAGGCAGGTTGGAAGGCTAGGTCGCTGTCGCGCGTACCGCTGTTGAGGACGTTCTTGCCAGTTCCGCGCGGGCAGGCATGAACAAAGTTGTCACGCCGAGGGTCTCGTTCATCGCCGCCAGCTGAAATTCGCGCTCCGCGTCGCTGGCGTTGCGGACGCCACGGATGATCACCGCTGCCCCGTGCTGGCGGCAGTAGGCCGCTGTCAGTCCGCTCCAGGCGGCGACGGTGACGTTTGCCCAGTCCGCCGGGAGGATGGCGCGGATGTCCCGGGCGCGTTGCGTGCCGTTGCTGGTGGGCTGCTTGTCGTTGTTGACGGCGACCAGGATCGTCACGTGGTCGAACAAGTGCCGCGCCCGGTCGGCGAGATCACGGTGGCCGGCGGTGAACGGGTCGAACGTTCCGGGATAGGCGGCTCGGGAGTTGCCTGTCTGGTTGCGCGGCATCGGCAGATGGTATCCGCCGATGCGCGTCCGGGTGCGGCTCTCCCCCGACGGTGCGGGTTACTTGATCTCGTTGATGCGGACGAGGTTGCCGGCGGGGTCGCGGAACGCGCAGTCGCGGATGCCGTACGGCTGGTCGGTGGGTTCCTGGACGACGTCGGCGCCGCTGGCCTGGATCTTTTCGAAGGTGGTGTCGAGGTCCGGGGTGGCGAGGACGATGCGGGCGTAGGTGCCCTTGGCCATGAGTTCGAGGATGGTGCGGCGTTCGGGGTCGGTGAGGCCGGGGTCGAGGGCCGGGGGTTCCAGGACGATCGAGGTCTGCGGCTGGTCGGGCGGGCCGACGGTGATCCAGCGCATGCCGCCGTAGGCGACGTCGTTGCGTACCTCGAAGCCGAGGGTGTCGCGGTAGAAGGTGAGGGCCTTCTCGGGGTCGTCGGCGGACAGGAAGCTCTGGTGGATGCTGAGGTTCATGGGTTTCAGGCTAGGTCGGTGCGGGTGGGGCCCGCTTCTCGATTCCTGATCGGTCGTCTGATCTGTTTGGCGACGCAGGCGGGGATGCCGTTGCCCTCCCCCGCTGCCAGGCGGCGGTAGGCGCTGGGTGACATGCCGACGAGTTCGGAGAAGCGGGTGCTGAAGGTGCCCAGTGAGGAGCAGCCGACGGCGAAGCAGGTGTCGGTGACGGACATGTCGCCGCGTAGCAGCAGGGTCATGGCGCGTTCGATGCGGCGGGTCATGAGGTAGCTGTAGGGCGATTCGCCGTAGGCGGCGCGGAATTCGCGGCTGAGGTGCCCGGCGGAGAGGTGTACGCCGCGGGCGAGTGCTTCGACGTCGAGGGGTTGGGCGTAGTCGCGGTCGATCCGGTCCCGGACGCGGCGCAGCAGGACGAGTTCGCGCAGGTGTGGGTCGGGTCTGTCGCTCACGGTGTTCAGGGTGCCCGACGGGGTGGGTGGTTGCCTAGTCGGCGGTGTGGGCTGTGCGGTGGTTGCGGGCGTGGGGGGCGTACGGGTGGAGTGGTGGGTGTCTGGTTTTGCGGGGTGGGTGGGGGCGCGGGAGGATCTTGAGCGCTCCCCCGGCGGGTGATGGGTGGGTTGGTGGTGGTTTTGTCGGTGGGGCCTGGTAGAACTTACGTCGTTGGAACATGTGTTCGATGCTGAGGAGGGTTGATCGATGGTGGTGGCGCGGACCGGTGTGCGAGGGCTGGGCACGGAGGAGTTGCAGGCGATCCGCGACGGGCTGGCGGCGGGGCGTAAGCCTCGGGTGATGTTCACGGAGTCGGCGGGTCAGATCGCGGGTCAGGTGGGCCAGGTGGTGGCGCTGACGGATCCGGCGGAGTCCGATGAGTGGGTGGTGGTGAAGTTCGGGCGTGACGAGTTGCCGTTCGCCCCGGCGGATCTGGAGGTGGCGCCGAAGGGTCCGGTGAAGAAGGTTGCCGCTCCCCCGGCGCCGGCTGAGCCGGAGAAGGTGGAGCCGGAGTTCGTGCTGGATTCGCCGCCGCCGGTGGCGGCTCCCGCAAAGGTGGCGGAGGAGACCGCGGCTCCGGCGCCGGCCCCGGCTCAGCGCACCAAGACTCCGGCGCGGGCGGCTAAGCCCAAGCCGCCGTCGGGCCTGACGGTGACGTTGTCGTACACCGATGGTGAGTGGACGATCGCGGCGAATCAGGGTTCGAAGGCGTTGGCGAAGCCGTATGTGGTGCGTCCGGCGGAGGCTATGCGGATGGTGGCGCTGGTCGACGTGCCGGGTGTGCAGGAGGCCGTGGAGCAGATCGTGTCGTCGGAGCGTGCCGAGGCGGAGCAGCAGGCGGAGCGGTTGCGGGCGGAGCTGGCGGAGATCGAGGCTCGGTTGCAGGAGTTGAACGACGCGAGCTGAGGGCCGGCCACTCCCCCGGCGGTGAGCACGCGGCTGTGAGAGAGCAGCTGTGTGATGACGGCTGCCGGAATGCTGCGGTGGGCGATCGGCTGTGGCAGGGATCGGCTGTGGCAGGGATCAGTGGTGGCAGGGATCGGCTGTGGGAAAGCCCGGCTCGTGGCAGGCGGGCTTTCCGGTGGTCAGCGGCGGCCGCTTGCCGGTCGGCTGGGTGGTGCTCGGCGAGGGTGACCGTTTGCCGGCTGAGGCTGGGTGGGGCTGGCTGGTACCCAGCGTGGCCGGGTGGTGCTCAGCGTGCTCAGCGTGGCTGGGTGGTGGCGGTGGATACTTGCTGGTGGGGGTGGGTGTTCCTGTCGGTGGGGATTCGGACGGTGATGGTGGTGCCGGGTGGGTTGTCGTCGGTGGTGGCGATGATGGTGCCGCCGTGTTGTTCGATGATGGTGCGGGCCAGGGAGAGTCCGAGGCCGGTGCCGGGGACGGCGTTGGTGATGGCGTGCTGGGTGCGGAAGAAGCGCTGAAAGAGCCGTTCGCGTTCGGCGGCGGGGATGATCTGGCCGGTGTTGGCGACGGTGAGTTGGATGATGGGCCCGTCGGTGGTGATGGTGGCGGTGATGCGGCTGCCGGTGTCGGCCCAGTTGGTGGCGTTGGTGAACAGTTCGTCGATGACCTGGGTGAGGCGGTGGGGGTCGCCCCACAGGATTGTCTCGCCGGGCAGGGTGATGTCGAAGTCGATGCCGGGGGCGGTGTGGCGGGCGGCGGCGTTCTGCACGATGGTGGTCAGGTCGGTGCGGTGGATGTCCATGGCGAGGTGGCCGGACTGCAGGCCGGCGATGTCGAGGAGTTTGTCGATGATGATGTGCAGGCGTCCGGTGTTGCGCTGGACGACCTGGAGCATCTCGGCGCGGTCGTCGGCGGGCAGGCCGGGGTCGTCGATCATGAGTGCGGTGTAGGACTCGATGCTGGTCAGTGGGGTGCGGATCTCATGGCCGACCAGGGCGATGTATTCGTCGCGGCTGTGCCCGAGCTCGGTGGTGAGGTCCCAGCCGCGGCGGCGTTCGAGGAATTGGCCGATGTGGGCGGCGATGCCGGTCATGACGGCGGTGCGGACGTCGTCGGGGTGTTCGGTGTAGGCGCTGTAGCAGGCGAGGACGCCGCGGGTGACGGATCCGATGGGTACGGGGACGGCTACCGCTGAGCGCAGGCTTCCCCAGTCGAGGGCTTGTGCGCGGGCGTCGGGGTCGGTGTTCAGGTCGGTGGCCCAGGTGACTTCGGAGCTTTGCCAGGCTCGTCCGGGCGTACCTTGGCCGTGGTTGAGGTGGTCCGGTAGGCCGGGTGGCAGCTGGTGGCGGTTGTCGGTCCAGTGCAGGTGGCGGCGCAGGACGTTGCCGACCTCGTCGATGGCCCAGAATTCGGTGGCGGCCCAGTCGAGCATCCGGCCGATGGTGGCGATGGCTTCGAGCAGGAGTTCGTCGGCGGGGCTGGTGTCGGAGCCGGAGAGTTGGCGCCGGATGGTGAGTTCGCAGTCTTTGAGCATGGCGGCGGAGTGCCGGTGGGTGACGTCCTGCAGTGTGACCACGGCGCCCAGTGGGTCGCCGGCGGCGTTGGTGATGGGCTGGGCGTCGGCGAGCAGCAGGGACGGTCGTTGTTGTGGTCGTTCGACTTCGATCTCGGTGTCGTGGAGCCGTTCGCCGGCGAGGGCGCGGATGAGTGGTTCGACGGCGGGTGGTGGGGTGGCGGCGGGGTGTCGTTTCCAGGTGCGCAGGTCGGTGCCGCCGGGTAGCCGGCCGTTGAGGTCTTCGTTGGCTTTGTTCGAGAACACGAGCCGTCCGTGGGCGTCGCAGGCGGCTACTCCGGTCTGCAGGCTGTCGAGCAGGGCGGCGAGCAGTCGCCGGGCGTCGTCGGCGTGTGCGGCGGAGCGTTGTTCGATGACGAAGGCGGTGCAGGTCTGCGCGGCGAGGTCGACGGCGGTGAGGTGTTCGGGTAGCCATTGGCGTGGCTGGTGGTCCAGGACGGCGCAGACCCCGGTGACGGCGCCTTCGACGTCGCGGATGGGGTATCCGACGTAGGCGCGTCCCCCGTCCGCGGGTACGCCGACGGGGTCGGTGGTTTCGGCGGTGACGTCGCTGATGACCAGGGGTGTTCCCTGCGCGATGACGAGTCCGGCGAGCGTCGAGGTGACGAGTACGGACGGTGCGTGCGCCCATTGAGACGGCAGCCCGTATGCGCCGACGAGCCGTAGTTGTTCCCCGTCGAGGAGGTGGACCATGGCGGCGGGTGCGTGCGCGGCCTGCGCTGTGAGCGCTGACAGGTGGCCGGCGGCGGCCTGTGACAGTCCCCCGGTCCGCAGATCCATCCGGCCGGGTGCCGACTCACTCACCCGCTTTGCCACAAAGTTCAAGAAAAGTATGTTACGCCCGAACGGGTGCGGTTGGGGCCGGTGGCAGCGGGTTGCGGCACTCCGCGGACCCGATCGCCAGGATCGCGCCGGTGGTGACTTGTTCGAGGTCCTTCACGTACGGGGGTTCGCCGTCGTGGACGGTCACGAAGGTGATGTCAGCGACGTAGACATCTTCGTCGTCCATGTCGACCGCGCTGATCGTGAGGTAGGCGACGGCCGCCGGGTGGTCCGGGTGTTCCTCATTGAGCCGGTAGAGCGCCGCCAGGGAAAAAGCGACCCCACGGCGCGCAAGGTCGGCCGCCCTGCTCCGCGATGGCCCGGTGAGGTCCAGGTCGGGTATGCCGCGTCCATTGACGGCAGCCTCGTAGCCGGTGAGGTCGGTGAAGGCATCCGGGGAGCCCGAGTATGTGGCCAGGAAGCGGCGCAGCAGCCAGGCTCCGCGGTCGTCCCGAGTCCAGCCCTCGTCGACGGCAAGGCTGAGTCGACGGCAAGGCTGAACAGAGCCGGCAGGTCTTGGTGGGATGCGTGATCCCACAGGCTCGCACCGGCTAGCTCCGTGAATATGGATACAGGGACACGATGGGGTGCAGGGGGCACGCGGTCATGGGTGGAGTGGGGTGCGACGGGGGGTGACGGTGCGGTGGGAGATGCGCCAGCCGGTGGGGGTTTGGCGGAGGGTGTCGTCGTAGGTGACGCTGCCGCAGAGGCCGTCGGTGGTGATGCCGAGGCCTTTGGAGCGGGCACGGACCGTGCCGTCGGGGGTGGTTTCGACGCGGATGTTGGTGACGTGGTGGGCGACGGGGTTGCGGTCGCCGAGGGCCTGGGCGGCCGCGGTGATCGCTGCGAAGCCCGTCAGGACGCCGCCGCCGAGGGCGGTCACGTCGTAGGTGATGTCTTCGGTGAACAGGGTGGGGAGCTGGTCGAAGGCGCCATCGTCCATGAGGTGGCCGTGCAGGGCCAGCAGTTCGTGGATGGCCAGCCGGTCGTCGGTGGTCAGCATCAGGCGCCTCCCGATGACTGGGTCAGGGCGGCTCTGACGAGGTCGAGGGCCTGCTGGGAGGTGAGGCCGAGGGAACGGGTCGTTTCGGCGTACCTGTGGGCTGCTTTCTGGGCTGCCTCGGGCGTGCGGGCAGCAGCGGCGGTGACCACAGTGCCGGCTCGGCCGCGGGTTTCGACGAGGCCGGCCTGTTCGAGTTCGCGGTAGGCGCGGGCGACGGTGTTGACGGCGAGGTTGAGGTCGTTGGCCAGGTGGCGGACCGGGGGCAGGCGGGTGCCGGCGGGCAGGGTGCCTTCGGCGGCGAGGGCGGCGATGCGCAGGCGGACCTGTTCGTAGGGTGGGGTCGGGGACTGCGGGTCGATGGTGATGTCCACGGGGATGCGGCGCTCCTGGGTCGTGGGTCAGAGCAGGCGCGGCGGGGTGTTGCCGGCTGCGGTGACGGCCCGGCGCAGCGGGACCATCGCGAGCAGGATGCCACCGGCGACGAAGAAGACCACGAGCGACACGATGCCGATGCGGTAGCTGTTGGTGAGCTGGTAGACCAGGCCGAACGCGAGGGGGCCGAGCCAGCTGGTGCCTTTGTCGCTGATCTCGTAGAAGCCGTAGTACTCGCCTTCGCGGCCCGCGGGGATGAGCTGGCTGAACATGGATCGGCTCAGGGCCTGGCTGCCACCCATGACCAGGCCGATGCCGGCGCCGAGGGCCATGAACGGCAGGGACATGCCTTCGGGGAGCCAGAACGCGGCGAGGATGACGACCAGCCACAGGCCCAGGGAGATCAGGACGGTGTTCTTCGCGCCGATGCGGGTGGCGAGCAGGCCCAGCAGCAGGGCACCGCCGAACGCCAGGAACTGCACGATCAGGATCGTGACGATCAGGGTGGACTGTGGCAGGTGGAGCTCTTCGGTGCCGTACTGGCTGGCCAGGGAGATGACGGTCTGGATGCCGTCGTTGTAGACGAGGAAGGCGGCCAGGAAGAACAACGTCAGCGGGTACGCCTTCAAGCTGCGCAGGGTGTACCCGAGTTGCCGGAAACCGCCGGTCAGGACGTTACCGCCGGTGGAGACGGTGGCGGTGGGGTGCTCGCGGAGCCAGAGCAGCGGGATGAGGGTGAACGCCGCCCACCACACGCCGGCGGACACGATGGACCAGCGGGCCAGGTCGAGGGTGCGCTGGTCGTCGCCGTCGACGCTGAGGGTGATCACGGCGACGAGGTTCAGGGCGAGCAGCACGCCGCCGCCGAGGTAGCCGATGGCCCAGCCCCGGCTGGAGACCTTGTCGCGTTCGTCGGGGCCGGCCAGGCGGGGCAGGAACGAGTTGTAGACGACCACGGACGCCCCGAACGACACGTTTGCGATGATGAACAGCAGCCCGCCGAGCAGGTAGCGGTCCCCCGTGACGAACGCGATGGCGATCGTGGCGGCGGCGCCGGTGAACGCGGTCGCGGCGAGCAGGGGTTTCTTGCGGGGTGCCCGGTCGGCGACCGCGCCCATGACCGGCAGGACGAACACGGTCAGCAGCACCGACAGCGACACGAGGTACGGGAAGTACGAGCCCGCGGCGATGCTGAGGCCCAACGGGTGCACGCGGCCGTCGCAGGTGTCCGCGCCCAGTGCGCAGCCGGCGGCGAGCTCCGTGACCGTGGTCAGGAACGGGCCCAGGAACACCGTGATGACGGTGGTCGAGAACGCCGAGTTGGCCCAGTCGTAGAAGTACCAGCCGGTGCGTTCCCGCCGGGTGCTGTCCGGCGCGGTGGTTGCGGTCATGGCCGCAGATGATGTCATCCCGGGGTGGGTGTCCGGGACCCCGGCGCGATGGTTTTCCCGGTGTTTGTCAGCCGTTCTCGCTCCACCAGCGGGCCAGGGCGCTGGTGGCGGGGTCCTCGGAGCCGGCGAGGGTGGCCCACGGGTCGGCGCCGGGTGGCAGGTCCTCGGCGGCGTACGCGGCGAGTTCGGTGGCGGTGACCGGGGTGACCGGCGTCGTGACCGGGTCGACGACGCCGAGGCTGCCGGTGTCGATCCAGGGGAAGCCGTCGACGGGTTCGGGGAGCGGGCCGACGTCGACCAGCGGCGGGAACGCGGTGATCGGGTCGTCGAGGTGCTCGGCGGTGGCGTCGGGGTCGGCGCCGATCGGGCCGAGGACGTGCCCGTCGGTGATGTCGGCGACCGGGTGGTGCTCGGCGAGGTCGTCGGCGGGCGAGTCGTCGTGGACCGGTTCGTGGACGTCCTCCACGACGGCGTGATGATCGTCCACCTGGTCGTCGGCGCCGAAGTGGTCACCGTGGTCGAGGTGGCCGGCTGCGGGGTCCTCCCAGGCGGGGGTGTGGTCCGCTTCCTCCCACGGGGTGTCGGGCAGGTCCTCGTGGTGGGGGATGTGGTCGCCGTGGTGATCGGCGAAGTCCGGCCAGCCGTGTTCGTCGCTCATCAGATCTCCTGACCGAGAGGTGCGGGGGCGGGTGCCAGGGCGCGGGCCCGGGTGAGTACGTCGTCCACGTGACGCAGATGACCGCGCAGCTGCTGCAGCTCGGCGCTCACCTCGGTGCGCCGCCGTGAGCGTCCGGCGGCGTCCTCGGCGGCGGCCGCGTCGATGTCGGCGACCTGCGCGTCGAGTTCCCGCAGGCGGCGTTCGACGGCGTCGTCGACGGCGACGCCGAGGGCGTACTGAAGGTCGGTGAAGCGGTAGGAGATCTCGTCCTGCAGTGCGGCGCGGGCCTCGCCGAGGACGTCGCGCAGCCACAGCCGGGCCTGTTGCCGGTCGGTCTGGACGCGGCGGTGGTAGAGGACGTATCCGCCGGCGGCGAGGCCGAGACCGAGGCCGGCGACGGGGATCAGCAGTCCCCCGGCGACCGCACCGCCGACGCCGAGCACGGACGCGCCGAACGCGGCGCCACGCCCGGCCATCATCGCGATGCCGCCGGCGGACAGGGCGATGAGCAGGTTGTCACCGGAGCCGTCACGGGGGGCGTTCGCGTCGAGGGTGTGGCGCAGGGTCGCGTTGAGCCGGTCGAGGACGGCCGACAACTCGTCGTTGTCGAAGACCTGCGCCAGGACCCGCTCCCCGACCTGCCGGAACGTGGCCCGCAGGTCGTCGGACAGGGTCACCGCGAGGGCCTGCAGCCGGGTGTCGACCTCGTCGGGCAGCCCGGTGAGGGCCTCCCCGCGGCGTTTGTCGACGCTGTCGGTGAATTCCTGCTGCAGGGCGCCGATCTTCGTACGCAGGGTGGAGACCATCTCGACGCGGGCGCGTTGCGTCTCGGTGTTGAGCAGCAGCGCCCACTGCCGCGACTCGGTGCGTTTGCGGGCGGCGAGCGCGGCCCGGTCGGCGCGGACCTTCGCAGCGCCCGCCGGGTCGGCCTCCGCGGCGCGCAGCCGGGCCGTCGCGGCCTGTTCCTGCCGGCCGAGCTCGGCGCGGGCGGCGCGGAGCACGTTCGCGAGTTGCAGCTGGTGACCGCGGCCGGCGAGCTCGACCAGGGCGTGCTGCAGACCGGCGATGTGGGACGCGTCGACCAGGGGGGCCTGCTCGGCGGCGGGCATGGACAGGGCCAGCTCCGCGAGCCGCGCCGACACCGGGAACCAGGGGGCGTCGGCGAACCGGGGTGCCTTGGCCCGCAGCAGGGTGCGGTTGTCGTCGGCGATGCGCCGCCACCCGGGGAACGCGTCGACCTTCGTCAGCGCGAACACCACCGTGTCGACGCGTTCGCTGGCGGCGGCGAGGAAGTCGAGCTCGGGTTGCGACAACGGCGACGACGCGTCCGCGACGAACAGCAGCGCCGTGGCCCGCTCCACCGCGTCGAGCGCGACCGCGGTGTGGGCCGGGTCGAGACCACCGACGCCGGGGGTGTCGATCAGCGTCACGTACTGCAGCAGCGGCGCCGGGTGGGTCAGCTCGATACGCCGCGGCCCGCGTCCCCCACCGGGCAACCCCCGGCCGGTCGCCCACGCTCGCAGCTGCCGCGCATCGACGTCGACGGGCTCAGGGACACCCGGAACGTACGCCGCGGCGCTCAGCGTCGGGCCGGGGGTGAAGTGCAGGTAGGTGGCGGTCGCGACGGCCGCGTCGACCGGGGACAGCCCCGGCACCCCGAGCAGCGCGTTGATCAGGCTGCTCTTGCCGCGTTTCGTCTCCCCGACCAGCACGATCGAGGGCCGGGTGACGCGGCGCCGGCGCAGGTCGGCGAGCTCGGCGGCCGCGTCGGAGTCGGTGGCGCGGACCGCGGCGAGCGCGTCGCGGACCGCCGTGTCGAGGTCCTTGCCGAGGTCGCGGGTCACCATCGGGTCACCTCGCTGCCTGCGCGGATGCCGTCGCCGTTTCGGATGCTCTGGGCGAGCAGGTGGAAGCCGCGCTGGGCGACCTGCGCGACCCGGGACTGGGCGGGACCGGCACCGGCGACGGCGTAGACGCGCCACCTGTTCGCGGCCTCGACCGCGGCGGCGGCGAGCTCGTCCGGGCCGGCCTGCGGGCGGCGCAGCACCCAGCGCGGGTCGTCGGAGGTCGCCAGCCGGATCAGCTCCTGCTCCCAGGCGACCGGGAGCGCGACCCGGCCGGTCGCGACCCGCTGGGCGACTTCGAGCAGCCGCAGCCGGTGATAGGCGGGCTCGCGCAGCAACCGTTCGGTGGCGTCCTGCAACACCTCCCGGTCGGGGCCGGCGGGGGTGTGCCCGGCGATCCGCTCGAGCCGGGACAGCGCCCACCCGGACTTGATCGCGTCGGCACGCCACCGCAGGGTCTGTTCCAGGGTGTTCTGCAGCCGTGGGAACCCCGACGCCGCCACCAGGCGGCGCACGAGCTCACCGGTGCCGAGCTGCGGGTCGGCGGCCAGCTGGGCGAGGGAGAACCCGATGCCGTACAGGTCGAGCAGGCCCAGCAGCCGTTCGCGGTGCTCGGCGCTGACCGGGGCGGGCCGGGTGCGGAACAGGTCGACGGAGGCGAGCAGCACCTGCAGCTCACCGGCCGGCAGCGTGGACAGCCGTTGCAGGGCGGCGCAGTCGGCGCTGGTGAGGCGCCCGGACTCGCCGGTCTCGGCGAGCAGGCCCGCGACGGGGATCACCTCGGACACCGTACGCGCCAGCAGGCCCGCCTGCTGCTCCGCGAGGGGCCCGGCGACCGGCCACGGGTCACCGGCTCCACCGACGAGCGTGTCGACCTTGCCGAACACGCCGAGCGCGTTGATCGGGCTCGACGCGAGCCGTGCCGACGCGGCCCGGAACGCCTCCAGCGCGCGGACGTCGTCGGCACGGACGGCCTGGGTGAACACGTACACGACGGCTTCGGCGGCGGCGACCTCCTGCGAGGAGTCCTCGTCGATGTCACCGTCGAACGGTGCGGTCGCGGCCTCCCCCAGCTGCGCCGCTGCCCGCGCGGACACCTGCGTGTCGGACGACGCCAGGCCGGGGGTGTCGACGACGGTCAGGTCCCGCAGTTTCGCACTCGTCAGGGTGACATCGAGGTACGCGACCCGCCCGGCCGAGACACCGAGGCGTTGCGGGATCATCCCGTCGTCGTCGAGTGGGAGGCTGCGCCGGGTCCCGTCGCGCAGCACCGCGTCGACCCGGTCAGCGGTCCCGTAACGGAACCTGGTGACGACGCGGGTGCACTCACCGGCGGCTGTGGGGGCCACCCGGCGGCCTATCAAGGCGTTGACGAGTGTCGACTTTCCGGCTTTCAACCGCCCCGCGATCGCGACGCGCAGGGGTTCGCCGAGCCGCTCGCGGACGTATCGCACCTGTTCACCGGCCTCAGGGCCGACACCCGCGACGACGTCGTCACACAGGGTCGCGACCCGGGTGGTGAGGGGACCTACCATCACGACTCGTCAGCCGAGCACACATTCGGCGAGAATGTCAGCACTGCGGCCGTCGACGGCGACATGGTGGTCGAAGACAAGGCGGTCAGCCCTCCCGTGCACGGGCAGGGCCGGGTCGCCTGCCGCAGCACAAAGACTACGGACCGGGGATCGCGAGCGACTCCCTGGTTCGTGCCAAGGCAATGCCGCTCCGGGGGGCTGCGGCGGAATGGGGGCGTGCGTGTCACAACGGGACCTGGCCGGGCTGGCAGCCGCCCACCTGCGCCGACCGGGACTCGTCGTGCTCACCGGCGCCCCGGGCACCGGCCGCAGCACCCTGCTGCGCCGGATCGCCGGGACCGCACCCGGGCCGGTATTCACCGGCGGTGGCCTCGCCATGCTCGCTGCCACCCCCGCCCTGGCGCTGTCACGGGCCGTGAAAGCGCGGCTGCCCGCCCACGACGTGCCGCTGCTCGCCGAGGCCGTCCGGTCGCGGGTCCGCGGCGGGCTGCTCGTCCTCGACGACCTGCAGTACGCCGACCCGGCGACCCTGGCGGCCCTGCCGTATCTCGCCGCCCACGTGCGGGTCGTGGCCGCGCTGCGCACCCCGCACCGGCTGCCCGCCGGCACGATCACCGACCTGCGCGCGGCGGCGACGGCGTGGCTCGACGTGCAGGCCCTCACCGCCGGCGAAGCCGTCGACCTGGTCCGGCGCACCGCCCCGCAGCTCGACGAGCACGTCGTCACCACGGTCGCCGCCCGCGCCGGTGGTAACCCTCTCGCGGTGGTCACCCTGGCCCGGCAGGCCGGCAGTGGACGCGGCACCCCGGGCTCCGACATCGACCAGGTGGCGTATGCGATCGCGACCGCCCTGGCGGACCTGCCCCGGCCCGCCCGTACGGCGCTGGCCGCGCTCGGGCTGCTCGGCCGGCCCGCCCCCGCGGCGCTGCTCGGCCCCGGCGCCGCCGACCTGGCGCAGGCCGGGCTGATCGCCGACGAGGGCGACGGGGTCGTGCCCGTCTCCGCGTATTTCGCCGAGACCGCCGCCGGGCTGCTCGACGCCGACGCCCGCGTCGAGCTGCACCGGGCCCTGGCGACGCTGACCCCCGACGCGGAGGCCGCCCGGCACCTCGCCGCGGCCGGTGACGCGCAGGGTGCGTACCGCAAAGCGCTGACCGCCGCCGACCGTACGACCGGTGCTGACCGTGGTGATCTGCTGCTGTTCGCCTGTGACCTGCCCGGGGTCAGCCCCGACCCGCGGGTCCGGATCGCCGCCGCCGACGCGTTGCTGTCCGCGGGCCGCCCCCACGCCGCGGCCCGGGTCCTCACCACCACCGGGCCGCTCGGGGTGGAGGCCGACGTGCTGCGCGGTGAGGCCCTGTTGCAGGCCGGGGAGCCCGCAGCGGCCCGTGACGCGGTACGCCCGGTGCCGGATGCCGCCGCGCCTGCCGTGCTCGCCGCCCGGGACCGGATCCTGCTGCTCGCCGGTCTCGCCGCGGACCCGGGCGCCGCCCTGGACACCGCGGAGAAGATCGCCGCCCGCTATCCGACGCCCCCGCCCGGTGTCGCCGCCGCAATGGCCGCGGTGCGGGCCGCGCATCGCGTTCCCGGCTGGGACCGCGCCCTCGCCGCCGCCGGCGCGGACGGCGCTGACCCGCTGACCGGCAGGTGGAGTGCGTGGCTGCTCGTCGAGTATCTGATAGCCGACGCCCGCCTGACCGAAGCCGCCGCGTTCGCCCGGCACGCCGGGGCTGCCGCCGGTAACGCCGTCGCGTACAGCTGGCAGACCCGGTTCCTGGCCGTCGCCGACTGGGCCGACGTCCTGCACGGCACCCGCCCACCCGGCGACAAGGCCGGTGGCCCGGACGACAACGCCGTGGGCGGGCCGATAGAACCCAGCGCGGAAAGTGACACGGCCGTCGAGGACGTCGCGGATGCCGTGGTCCGCCGCGCCGGTGATCTCGCTGACCGGTCGCTGCCCGCCGACGCCCGCGGCTACGCCGTCGCCGCGACAGCCCTGGTCGAGGCCGACACCGGGCTGCTCGCCGCCGCGCGGGGGCGGCTCGCCGGGCCGGACCTGCACCCCGCCACCGCCTGGGTCGCACGGGAAGCGGCCTGGCTCGACGGGCAACCCGACCGTGCGACCCAGCCTCCCGCCGCCGGCCCGGCGGGGCTGCTCGGCGGGCTGCGGGAGATCACCCTGCTGTGGGCGGCGTTCGACGCCGGCAGCCCCACGGCCGCCGCGGCCCCCGTGACCGGGCTCCCCGCGGCCGCGCAGAACACGCTGACCGCGTGGGCGACCGGCACCGGTTTCCCCGCGGCCGCCGCCGGCTGGTCCGGGGTCGTGCTGCGGGAACAGATCCGCTGCCTGCTCGCCGCCGGGCTGCGGGAACCCGACCCGCAGCAGGCCGTCGGGGCGCTGCTCGAGGCCGAGAAACTCGCCGACGACGCCGGCCTGGTCGTCCTCGCCGGACGGGCCCGGCGGGGGCTGCGCCGCCATCACGTGCAACGCGACAGCCGCAGCCCCCGCTCCGGATCGAGGCTGACCCGCCGCGAGATCGACGTCCTGCGCCTGGTCGCCGCCGGGGAACCGACCCGCCGCATCGCAGGCCAGCTCGGCATCTCCACCGAGACCGTCGACACCCACATCCGGGCCGGGATGCGCAAACTCGGTGCCCGTACCCGTACCGAAGCCGCCGCCCTGGCCCTCACCCAGCTGGAACCCGAACCTGCCGCCCGGCACCGCGCGCAACCCGACCGTGAGGATGGCCGGTGACCCGACAACCCGACGCGCCCCGCCACGTCGTGACGTCCACCGCGGACGCCGACACCGTGGTCCGCCGCCTGTCCCGTGACGGCTGGTCCGTGCAGGAAGGTTTCGCCCTGACCGACGCCGCGTTCGACGTCAGCACGGAACGACTCGTCCTGCACGGCAGGATCAGCGACCCCGACACCCTGCAACTCGCCGTCCTGGCCGCGGCCCGCGGCGCCGGTGTCGTCGCGGTCTGTGACACCGACAGCCCGATGGGCCGCGCCCTGGTCGACGATCTGAGCCGCCTCGGCGCGGTCCAGCTCGGCGCCGGCCCCGGCACCCCCGCACCCGCGGCAGCCGACGACAACGGCACCGGCGTCGTGCCGCTGGTCCCGGAGCAACAGGCCCTGCTGGACAGGCTCGCCGCCGGTGATACGATCGCCGCGGCCGCGGCTGCCGAGTTCCTGTCGCTGCGCACCGCGAACAGGCGCATCGCGGAGGCCCGCGCGCTGTTCGGGGTCCGCACCACCCGTGAGGCCGTCCTGGCGTACCTGCGCCAGCGCGGCACAGGAGGCTGAACCGGATGAAGGACTATCTGCTCGACGAACTGCGGTCCACCCGCCGCGCGGTGGTGTGGAAACTCGACGGCCTGTCGGAATACGACATCCGGCGGCCGTTGACACCCACCGGGACGAACCTGCTCGGCCTGGTCAAACACCTCGCAACGCTGGAAGCCCGGTACTTCGGGGAGATCTTCGCCCGCCCGTTCCCGCAGCCACTGCCCCGGTGGCAGGACGCTGACGGCAGTGACCTGTGGGTGGCCCCGGACGAGACCCGCGAGCAGGTTGTCGGCTTCTACCGGCGGGCGTGGGAGCACGCGGACGCGACGATCACCGAGCTGCCCCTGGACACCCCCGGTCACGTGCCGTGGTGGCCGCGACCGGACGTGAAACTGTTCGGTGTGATCGTGCACGTCCTCAACGACACGAACCGGCACGCCGGGCACGCCGACATCCTGCGCGAGCACCTCGACGGCCGCACCGGGGTCGCCGACTGGGACGATCACCCGATCGACCAGGCTGCCCGCGACGCTCATCGGGCGATGATCGACAAGGCCGCGAAGGCGGCGGATCCGGGTCACCTGCGGCCCTGACGCTCTCAGTTCCCCCGGTCAGGGCCGCCGGCTGGTTACGGTCCGGGGATGAGAGCTGTCCAATTCGTTGAGTACGGCCCCCCGGGCGTCGTCCACGTCGCCGAGGTGAGCGAACCCCATGCCGGGCCGGGCACGATCCGGATCGCGGTCCGCGCGTCCGGGTTCTCCGCCGGGGAAACCCTGATCCGCTCCGGGCGGATGCGGGACACGATGCCGGTGCGGTT
This sequence comes from Winogradskya humida, assembly GCF_016862215.1. GTDB lineage: Bacteria > Actinomycetota > Actinomycetes > Mycobacteriales > Micromonosporaceae > Actinoplanes > Actinoplanes humidus. The sequence continues at coordinate 104,211 of NZ_BOMN01000013.1, read as the reverse complement.
CCCGTTCCGGACCGGGTTCGACGCGGCCGGTGTCGTCGACGAGGCCGGCCCCGGGGTGAGCGGCGTCGAGGCCGGCGACGAGGTGTTCGGATGGACCGCTGCCCGGGGTGCGAACGCCGACTTCACGGTCCTGCAGGCATGGGCGCCGAAACCGCCCGCGTGGAGCTGGGCGCAGGCCGGCGGCGCCGCCGGCAGCGCCGAGACCGGTGTCCGCGTCCTGGACCTGCTCGCCGTCACAGCCGGCCAGACGGTGCTGGTGCAGGGCGCGGCCGGTGGGGTCGGCACGGTCACGGTGCAACTCGCGGTCGCCCGCGGAGCCCGGGTGATCGGTACGGCCAGCGCTCCCAATCATGATCTGCTGCGCTCGCTCGGCGCGGAACCCGTCGTCTACGGGCCGGGCCTGCCCGACCGGGTCCGGGCCCTCGGAGGGGCCGACGCCGTGGTCGACTGCGCGGGCGGGTCCCTGCCCGACCTGATCGCCATCGCCGGGGACCCCGCGAAAGTGATCACGATCGCCGACCTCGGCGCCGCGGGCCACGGCGTGCACCTGTCCCACGGCGGTGTCGACGCTCTCGCCGTACACAGCCTGGGTATCGCCGTGGACCTGGCCGCTCAGGGCCGCCTGCAACTGACCGTCGCGGCGCAATTCCCCCTGGAACAGGCCGCCGCCGCGCACGAGCTGAGCGAGACCCGCCACGCCCGCGGCAAGATCGTCCTGATCACCGGAGGCCCTGAGCACCGGAGGCTCAGCGGCGGGTGCGGGACAGGTCGACGGGGCGGGTCGGGTCGACGTGGTGCGGCAGGCGGGGTTCGGTGGGGCGTAGCGGGGCGAGGGTGTCGGTGAGGGCCTGGATGATGCGATCGGTGGCGCGCCTGGCCCGGGCGCCGGGTGAGCCGGTCAGCCCGGACAGGTCGACGAGGTCACCGAAGTGGACGTGGACGACCGGGCGGCGCGCCAGGGTGCTCAGGATCGAGCGGATCAGCCGGGCCGGGGTCGTGTAGGGCAGGACCTCGTGGGTGCCCCATTGCGCGACGGCCAGGACGGGGGCGCCGGACAGGGCCGCCATCCGGGCGACGCCGGTCTTGCCGCGTTCGGGCCACATCCACGGGTCGAGTCCGATGCGGCCCTCCGGGTACACCAGCACCACCGACCCGGCCCGCAGTGCCGCCGCGGCGGCGGGCAGGGCGTCGGCGACGCGGTCGGTGTTGCGGTCGACGCGCAGGTGCCCGCTGGCGCGTAACGCGGCCCCGGCGATCGGTGCGTCGAACAGTCCGCCGGTGGCCATGAACCGTGGTGCCATCCCGGCGCGGTGGCAGGCGGCGGTCATGACGATCGGGTCGACCGGGCCGACGTGGTTCGCGGCGAGGATCAGCGGCCCGTGCCGCAGCCCGGCGGGGACGGCTCCGGTGACTCTCAGCCGGCACATCGTGGGGACGAGGACCCGGGAGAGCAGCAGCAACGCCCGCCACAACCACGGCACCCGCCACGACGTCTCCATAACGCCGCCATGATCGCACGGGTTAATCCGGTTGCGGCCCGGCGGAGCACGCGGCATGGTGGAGGTCAGCCGAGACCGAGGAGCTATTTCTTCCGTGTGATACCGACCCGACCCGTGTGACGCCGCCCCCTGGGTAAGTGCGTCCGGGTCGCCGTGTCAGTTCTGGTATCTGCCGCACGCGGAGGCGCTTGTGTTGAAGGCTGTGTCGCTCGCTCATTCCCACGACGGTGATCTGTTGTTCACCGGGTTCGACCTGGTGCTCGGCGCCGGGGACCGGGTCGGGGTCGTCGGCCCGAACGGTGCCGGGAAGACCACTCTGCTGCGGATCCTCGCCGGGGAGCTGACACCGTCGCACGGTCACGTCACGCTCGGCCCGGGGACCCGGGTCGGGTATGTGCCGCAGCAGGTGCCCGGCGCGGAGCAGGCCACGATCGGGGAGTTCCTGAGCGCGGGCCTCGGCGAGCTGGCCGGGGTGCTGACCCGGATGCGGCACCTGGAACAGCAGCTGGCGGACGGTGCTGACGTGCTCCGCGCGTACGGTGAGATTCAGGAGCGGTGGACCGCCCTGCGGGGGTGGACCGCTCAGGCCCGTGTCGATCAGGCCCGGGAAAGGCTGGGGATCGCCCACCTGGACGGCACCCGCGGGTTGCAGGAGATCTCCGGCGGTGAGCAGGCCCGGCTGCTGCTGGCCCGGGCCCTGCTCGACGACCCGGACGTGCTGCTGCTGGACGAGCCCACGAACCATCTCGACGCCGAGGGCGCGGCCTGGCTCGCGCAGTGGCTGGCCGATTATCCCGGCGGGGTCCTCGCTGTCAGCCATGACCGGGCGTTCCTGGATCAGGCGGTGACCCGGGTCATCGAGTTCGACGGGATCCATGAGCAGGCCCAGGACTATCCCGGCGGCGGGTACAGCGTCTACCGGGCGGAGAAGACGCGGCGGTGGCGCAAGCTGCTGCTCGACTACGAGGCGCAGGAGAAGGACCGGCTGCGGTGGGAGGCCGACATCGCGCAGACCCTCGCGCAGGCCCGCGGGGTGGAGACGACGGTGCGGTCCGGGGTGGAGGCCCCGCATCTGCGGCGGATCGCGAAGAAGGTCGCGAAGAAGGCGAAGGTCCGCGAGCGCAGGTTGCGCCGGCAGATGCAGTCGCTGCGGTGGATCGAGCAGCCCCGCACCCGGCCACCGCTGACGCTCGCGTTCCCCGGCGACGAGGACACGGCCGGGCAGGTCGTGGCGAAACTCGACGATCTGGTCGTGCGGCGCGGGGACAGGATCATGGTCACCGGGCGTAACGGTTCCGGGAAGACAACCCTGCTGCGGGCGTTGGAGCGGGCCGCGGACGTGCCGGTGGCGGTGCTGCCGCAGACCGATGCCGGGCTGCGGAGCCCGGTCACGGTGGTTGACTACTTCCGGTCGCAGATCCCCGTGTACGCCGACGACGCCGAACGGCTCCTGCAGGCGCACCAGTTCGGCGCCGACCAGTGGCAGGCGCCGTTGCGCAGCCTGTCCGCCGGGGAGCTGCGCCGGTTGCTGCTGGCGGTGATGGTGAACAGCCCGGCGCGGGTGCTGCTGCTCGACGAGCCGACGAACTTCCTCGACTTCGACGCCCTCGACACCCTGGAGGCGGCGTTGCGGGCGTACCGGGGGACGGTGGTGGTCGTCACCCATGACCGGTATTTCGCCGCGGCGGCAGGGGCGGGCCAGACCTGGCATGTCGCGCACGGCCGGGTGACGGTGAGCTGAAATCATGTCGGGATGACGTCACTGGTTCCCCGCCAGCCACATCCCGGCACTGTCGACACCGCGGGCAGCGCTGAGCAGGTCACCGAGGCGTGGCTGGCGAACCGGCGGTTGTCGCCGCACACCCGGGCCGCGTACCGCCGCGATGTGGGTGGCTGGCTCGCGTGGTGCGCGGCCCGGGAGCTGGATCCGTTGCGGGCGTCGTTCCTGGACGTCAACGCGTACGCGCGGGGCCTGGAAGCTTCGGAGCTGGCGCCGGCGTCGGTGGCGCGGAAACTGTCCGGGTTGTCGAGCTGGTACGACTTCCTGACGAAACTGCGTGCGGTGGATCACAACCCGGTTGCCGGCGCGGACCGCCCGTACGTGTCCCGTGACCATTCGGGGACGATCGGGCTGGCCCCGCAGGAGGTCGACGCGCTGCTCGCCGCCGCGGACGCGGACACGGGCCCGTCGGCGGCCCGGCACCGGGCGGTGCTGACGTTGCTCGCGGATCTGGGGTTACGCGTCGGGGAGGTCTGCGGCCTGGATGTCGCCGACCTGGGTTATGAGCGGGGTCACCGCAGTCTGCGGTTCATCGGCAAGGGCGGCCGGCCGCGGCGGCGGGCGCTGACCCCGGCGGCGGCGCAGACCCTGGACGCGTACCTGCAGGAACGCGCCGCGGCGGAAGGCACGGCCGTGGACCGTCTCGACGGGGCGTTGCTGGTCACCTCGGGCGGGACCCGCATCGACCGGCACGCGGTGTTCCGGCTGGTGCGGCGGCTGGCGAAGGAGGCGGGGATCGCGAGCTGGGCGAAGCTGTCCCCGCACTCGCTGCGGCACTCGTTCGCGACGACCGCCCGCGCCGAGGGTGTTCCGCTTGAAGACGTCCAGGATGCCATGGGTCACGCCGATCCGCGGACGACGCGCCGCTACGATCGGGACCGGCACAACCTGGACCGTGATCCGTCGTACACGCTCGCGGCGGCCCGTGCCCGCCGCAACGCCTCGTGATCGCACCCCCTATTCTCGACGCCGTCGTCGATCACGGATGAGGTTGGGTTGAACATTTTCGAAGCGGTGCTGCTGGGTGCGGTGGAAGGTTTCACCGAATTCCTGCCCATCTCCAGTACCGGTCACCTGACCATCGTGGAGAAACTGCTCGGCTATCAGATCGACGCGCCGGACATCACCGCGTTCACGGCGATCATCCAGTCGGGTGCCGTGTTCGCGACGCTGATCTTCCTGCGGACCGACATCGTCAGGATCATCGGGGCGTGGGTCAAGGGCGTGTTCAGCTCCGCGCAGCGCTCGAACGCCGACTACCGGTTCGGCTGGGCCGTCATTCTCGGTTCCATCCCCATCGGTATCGCCGGTCTGCTGTTCCAGGACGCGATCGAGACGACGCTGCGCTCGTTGTGGTTCGTCGCCGGTGCGTTGATCGTCTACAGCTTCGTGATGTGGTTCGCCGACCACGCCGCCACCGAGGTCCGCCACGCCGAGGACGTGACGTGGAAGGACACCCTGATCATCGGCATCGTGCAGTGCCTCGCCGTGATCCCCGGCGTGTCCCGCTCCGGGTCGACGATGACCGCCGGTCTGCTGCGTGACCTCGACCGGGTGACGGTGACGAAGCTGTCGTTCTTCCTGAGCATCCCCGCCCTGTTCGGCGCGACCATCCTGCAGACCTACGAGAACTACGACGGCATCTCCTCGGCCAACGGCGGCGTCGGCTGGACCGCGACGATCACCGCCACGATCGTGTCGTTCATCGTCGGCTGGTTCGCCGTGTCGTGGCTGCTGAAGTTTGTCGCGAAGCACTCGTACTCGATCTTCATCGGCTACCGCCTGGTCCTGGGTTCGCTGCTGCTGGTCCTGCTCGCCACCGGGACGATCGACGCGAAGTAATCCGGGTGAGGGTGTCGCATTCATTGACGTTCGTTGTTTTATAGCCCACTCCGGCGTTAACGTAGCGCGTGCAAGCCAGCACGGTGCGTTGATGATTGAGGAGGCTTCCGTGGGTGATGTGGTGACCGACCGGCTGCCGTTGTTCCCGTTCCTCAGCCCCGGCGACGACCCTTTCACCCCGGTGGGCGGGGCTGATCTGCGCCGCCTCGACGGGCCCGTGACCCGGGTGAGGCTGCCGACCGGCGGGTGGACGTGGCTGGTCACCCGGCACGGCGATGTGAAGCAGATGCTGCGCTCGGACGCGTTCAGCGCCGACATGGCCCGGCCCGGGTTCCCGCTGCTGCGCCAGGCGCCGCCGCAGACACCGGAGGGCCGCCGGGGTGGTTTCATCCGGATGGACGGCGAGGAGCATCTGCGGTTGCGCCGCATGCTGACCGCCGAGTTCATGATCAAGAACATTCGGCGGATCGAACCGCTGATCGGCGATGTCGTCGACGGCGCCCTCACCGCGCTGCAGGCCGGGCAGCGACCCGCGGATCTGGTCGCCGGGTTCGCCCTGCCGGTCCCGTCGCTGGTGATCTGTCACCTGCTCGGGGTGCCGTACGCCGATCATGGGTTCTTCCAGCAGCGCAGCGCGATCCTGCTCGACCGCACCGCCGGCCCCCTCGCCGTGCGGGACGCGGTCACGGGGCTGCGGTCGTATCTGGGCCGGCTCATCGAGGACAAACGCGTCAGCGGAACGCCCGGCGACGACCTGCTCGGCAGGCTGATCACCGAGCGGGTCCGCACCGGGGAGCTCGAGGTCGGTGAGCTGATCGGGATGGCGTTGCTGCTGCTGATCGCCGGGCACGAGACGACCGCGAACATGATCGGCCTCAGTGTCCTGTTGCTGCTGCAGCACCCACAGGTGTGGGACCGGCTGCGCGCCGAACCCGCGCAGGCCGACGCGGTGGTGGAGGAGTTGCTGCGGTATCTGACGATCGTGCGGCAGGGACTGCCCCGGCAGGCGATCCGCGACGTCGAGGTCGGGGGCCGGCGGATCCGGGCCGGGGAGCCCGTCACCGCGCTGTTGTCGCTGGCGAACCGGGACGCGGAGGTGTTCGACGCTGCGCAGGAGTTCGACCCGTACCGGGAGGCGCATCAGCATCTCGCGTTCGGGTTCGGGGTGCACCAGTGCATCGGGCAGCCCCTGGCCCGCGCCGAGCTGCGGATCGCGTTGACCGGGCTCGCGGCCCGGCTGCCCGGGTTGCGCCTGGCCGCCGACCCGGCGGACCTGCCGAAACGCGACAACTCCATCGTGTACGGGCTGGCCGAACTGCCGGTGACGTGGTGAGCGGGGTCACCGCGGACCGGGATGTGTGTGTCGGGGCGGGGATGTGTGTGCTGACCGCGCCGGAGCTGTTCGATCAGGACGACGAGGGTCTCGTGGTCCTGATCGACGGCAAGCCCGACCCGGACCCCGCACTGACGCAGCGGGCGGTGCTGCTGTGCCCGTCCGGGGCCCTGCGGGTCACAGGAAGTTAGCGGCGGGCTGGGGTTCGCGGCCCAGCAGGGTGGCGAGCTGCGGGTCGACGCCGGCGAAGTCGCCGCGCCGGGCAGCCTGGTAGAAGCCGAGCAGGAACCGCGCCATGAACTCCGGGGTGCCCCGCTCGACCTGCGCGGCGAGCCACGCGTCGTCGTCGAGCAGCTCGACGGTGACCGTCCGGCCGGCCAGTTCGGAGGCGGTGACGGCGAGCTCGGCGAACGTCGGTGCGGCGTTCGCGGTGATCGTGACGGGACCGTCGAAGCCTGTGCCCGCCGCGAGGATCACGGCGGCGGCCTGCGCGGAGTCGTCGCGGGCCGTCCAGGACACGGGACCGTCGCCGGGGACGGCGATGACGCCGGTCTCGCGCCAAGGGCCGGTCATCCAGGTGAGGCTGTGGGCGTAGAAACCGTTACGCAGCGACGTCCACGCGATCCCGGACCGTTCGAGGAGCTGTTCGGTCTCGCCGTGGTCGCGGCCCGGCTTGAACGCGGTGTCGAGCAGGGCGTTCTGGTGGCTGGTGTAGAGGATCCGGCCGGCCTTCGCCGCGACGGCCGCGTCGATCGCGGCGCTGTGCAGGGCGACCGCGTCGGCTTTCGGGTCGCTGGAGGAGACGAGCAGCAGCTGGTCGGCGCCGTCGAACGCGGCGGGCAGGCCCGCGGGGTCGGCGTAGTCGCCGTGGCGGACCTCGACGCCGAGGTCGGCGAAGCGCTGGGCTTTGCTGACGTCGCGGGCCACGACGGCGATCTGCGTGGCCGGGACGAGGGTGAGCAGGTGGTCGACGGTGGCGCCGTTGAGGGCTCCGGTCGCTCCGGTGATGACGATCATGGTGACACTCCAGGTGATATCAGCGTTTCGCCATTGACGTTAACACTGGAATCACGGCGATAGCAAGAATCCGCTATCATCGGAAACGTGAAGGAGCAGCCAACCCGGGACCACGTACGCGCACGCCTCGTCGACGTCGCCGCCACCCTGCTCGCCACCCAGGGCCCCGACGCGGTCACCACCCGCTCGGTCGCCCTCGCCGCCGGCGTCCAGGCCCCCTCGATCTACCGGCTCTTCGGCGACAAGGACGGCCTGCTCGACGCCGTCGCCGAACATGGCTTCGCGACCTACCTGGCGCAGAAACCCCCCGTCGACACCGGCGGCGACCCCGTCGACGAACTACGCGCCGGCTGGGACCTGCACATCGGGTTCGGCCTGGCCAACCCCGCCCTGTTCCGCCTCATGCACACCAGCACCCCCACCCCCGCGGGCAGAGCCACCGCCGAGGCCGGCGGCGCCATCCTGCGCCGCCGCGTCCAGCGCGTCGCCAAAGCCGGCCGGCTGCGCGTCCCTGAAACCCGCGCTGTCGCCCTCATCCGCGCCGCGGGCACCGGAGTGGTCCTCACCATGCTCGACGAAACCGAACCCGACCCCGCCCTGGCGGACCTCGCCTGGGACGCGGTCTGCGCCGGCATCCTCACCGACACACCCGCCGAAACCCCCGGCACGGGCGCCGCGGCCGTCACCCTGCGCGCCGCCCTGCCCGACCTGCCGGACTTCACCCCCGCAGAAACAGCCCTGCTCGGGGAATGGCTGGACCGCCTGGCCTAAGCCGCATACGCCGCGTTGATCCCCTGAGCGTCGGTGACCCGCAGCCGCGTCGACATCGTGCTGCGCGCCGCGATCTGCGCCGCATACGCCGCCCGCCGCCGCGCCACCACACCGTCACCCTTCGCCGACGCCGTGACCTGCTGCTCCATGTGCCGCGACAACCCGTCCTTCAACAACGCCAGAGCCTCCGTACGCAGCTGCGACACCCGCGACTCCGACACCCCCAGCTCCGCCGCGACATCCGCGAGAGGCCGCTCCTGCAGGAACGACGCCTCCACCACGAACCGCAGCCGCTCCGGCAGCATCGACACCGCGTCATGCAGATACCCGATCCGCTCACGGTGCAGCAGCATCTCCTCCGGGTTCAGCGACGCCTCCGTCACCAGATCCTCCGCGGCACCCGCCGTGAACCCCTGCAACGACAGCACCGCCGCCCGCTGCACATCGTCATCCACCGACGACAGCTCCGCCACACCCACACCCAGCAGCTCCGCGAGCTCCCGCGGCGACGGCGTACGACCCAGCCGCGCCGTCAGCTCCTGCCGCGCCACATCCGCGCGCCGCGCCCGGGCCCGCACCGACCGGCTCGCCCAGTCCTGACCCCGCAACTCGTCCAGCAGCGCACCCCGCACCCTCTGCACCGCGAACCGGCCGAACGGCACCCCCCGCGACACGTCGAACGCCTGCGCCGCCGTCACCAGCGCCGCGTACCCCGCCGACGCCAGATCATCACGGTGCACATGCGCCGGCACCTTGAACAACATCTCCCGGACCAGGTGACCGACCAGCGGCATGTTCTCCCGGACCAGGGCGTCGAGCTCGCGGGCGGACAGCGGCGTAACAGTCGCAGCGGACATCGTGGTTCCCCCTCGGATCCGTCTCCCGGTGACGGCTCACCGGCTGACAGGGGGAACTTTTCAATCCGCCGGGTGCAGAACCCGGTTCCGTACAGGTGCAGGAAGGTTGCACCGGGAAAAACCCTAAAGTCCGCACAGCACCTACACAGGCAACCAGCCACTCTCCCGGGCCAGCCGCACCGCCTCGGCACGGGTACGCGCACCCGTCTTCCCGATCGCCGACGACAGATGGTTACGCACCGTCCCCTCCGACAGCCGCAACTCCCGCGCCACATCCGCGACCGTCCCGCCGTCCGACGCCGCCCGCAACACATCCGTCTCGCGCTCCGTCAACGGCGAATCCCCCTGCGCCAGCGACTGCGCCGCCAGAGCAGGATCCACGACCCGCAACCCCTCATGGACGCGGCGCACAGCATCCGCCAACTGCCGCGCCGGAGTGTCCTTCACGATGAACCCGCTAGCCCCCGCCGCCATCGCCTGCCGCAGATACCCGGCCCGCCCGAACGTCGTCACCATCAGCACCCGGCACCCCGGCACCCGCTTGTGCAGCTCCCGCGCCGCCGCGATCCCGTCCAAACCCGGCATCTGCACATCCAGCAACGCCACATCCACCTTGTGGTCGATCACCGCCGCGACAACCTCGTCACCCCGCCCGACCTCGGCAACCACCTCGAGATCCAGCTCCATGTCCAGCAGAGCCGCCATCGCACCCCGCACCAGAGCCTGATCATCGGCCAGCAACAGCCGGATCACGACGGCACCTCCACCCGCACCCGGAACCCCGGCCCGTCGCCACGACGCCCCACCGACAACACCGCACCCGCCTCCCGCGCCCGCCGCTGCAACCCCAGCAACCCCTGCCCATCAGCCGCCGGCACCCCCGCACCCGGCCCGTCATCCACGATCTCCACGCTCGACGGCGTCAACCGCACCTCACACCGGCCCGCCCCGCTGTGCCGCACCACATTCGTCACCGCCTCCCGGATCGTCCACGCGAACAACTCCCGCACCCGCGACGGCACCTCATCCGCCGCCCCCGGAAGATCCGCCACCACATGCGCCGCCTTCAACGCCTCCCGCGCCGCCGCGATCTCCCCCGGCAGCGAAATCCCCCGCATCCCCAGCGCCGTCGCCCGCACATCCGACAACGCATCCCGCGCCAGAGCCTCCAGATCCTGCAACTCCTTACGCGCCTTCTCCACATCGATATCCAGCAACCGCTGCGCCAGCTCCGCCTTCACCGTCACCACCGTCAGCGAATGCCCCAGAATGTCGTGCAGATCCGCCGCGATCCGCGCCCGCTCGTTCTGCACCGCCATCACCGACAACTCCTGCTGCGCCGCCCGCAACCGGAACTGCCGCTCCCCCGCCAGCCGCAACCCGAACGTCGCCGCCGACCCCAGCAGCACCGCCAGGCCGTACCCGTTGTCCTCCCACCCCGGCACCAGCCACGCCAGCAACTCCGCCGACACCACCAGCGCCCCGCAGAACGGCACCGCCTGCCACACCGGCAGCACCGTCATCGCCAGCGCCCCCACATACACCGCACACGTCAGCGCATGAAACCCCGCACCCGGCACCTGCAACGCCGCCAGACCCAGCATCGCCGTCAGCAACAGCCACACCAGCGGCAACCGCCGACTCACCGCCCGGCCGCGCGCCACCAGGAACACGTACAACACCGCGAACCCGGCCAGCGCCACCAACCCCACATCACGGGCCCACCCGGCCTGAGCCCGCAACGCCGACAGGTTCTCACCCAGATAGAACAGCCAGACCGCCGCGAACACCCACACGAACCGGGGCCGCCCAGGCGTCAGACCCGCGCCGTGTCCCTGCGGAACCGCCACATCGCCCCCACCGAGAACACCGCCGTCCACACCACCACGCTCAACGCCGCCAGCCATAAATTCCCCTCATGCGTCAACGGATACCGCGCGATCTGCCCCACCCCGTACACCGGCGTGAACGCCGCGATACGCGCGAACGTCGACCCCAGCTGATCCACCGGCACGAACAACCCACCCGCGAACGACAACACCGCCAGCACCGGCCCCAGGATCTGCAACACGTTCTCACTGGGCAGCAGATACCCCATGAACAACCCGAACGCCGCGAACACCAGCGCACACACCCACGCCAGCAACCCGCACTCCACCCACGCCGCCGCCGGCAACTCCGCACCCGTGAACGCCCCCACCACCAGCGCCACCAGCACCGACACCGCCCCGACAATCATCGCCAGGACCAGCTTCACCGCGATGTACGCCCCCGGCAGCAACGGCGTCAACCGCAACTGCCGCGACCACCCCGCCGCCCGCTCCACCGACACCATCGCCCCACCGGACGTCGTCGCCAGCATCGCCCCGTACACCGCCATACTCACCAGCACATACCCGGCGACGTTCCCACCACCGTCAAGACGCTCCGACCGGTACGACGCACTACTGCCGAACAGCAGATAGAACACCGGCGGCATCACCACCGTGAACACCACCGTCCGCCGGTTACGGACCATCCGCCGCAACTCCAGCCCGATCATCCCCAGCGAAAACCCACCCCAGCGCGGCAACGACCGCTCCACCACCGTGGTCATGCCGTCACCTCGTCACTCGTGAGCGCGATGAAAGCCTGCTCCAGGTTCCGCGCCACGATCTCCAGATCCCGCGCCGCCGTCCGAGTCAGCAGATACCGCGCCACCTCATCGGTGTCCTTCGCATGCACCAGCACCGAATCCCCCCGGACCTCCACCGAATCCACCCCCGCCATCGCCCTCAACGCCGCCTCCTGCTCCACCGCACCAGGCAAAGTCGCCCGCACCGTACGCCCGGACGCCAGCGCCTTCACCTCAGCCGCCGTACCGTCCGCCACCACCCGGCCCCGCCGCACGAACACCACCCGATCCGCATACGCATCCGCCTCCTCCAGGTAATGCGTCGCGAAGATCACCGTCCGCCCCGACCGTGCGTCCTCCCGGATCGCCGACCAGAAATCATGACGCCCCGACACATCCATCCCCGTCGTCGGCTCATCCAGAATCAGCAACTCCGGATCCGGCAGCAACGCCATCGCGAACCGCAACCGCTGCTGCTGACCCCCCGAACACTTCCCCACCAGGCGATCCCGGATATCCGCGATCCCCGCCCGCTCCAGCACCGCCTCCACCCGCTCCCGCGGCCGCCCGAACAACACCGCCGTCAACCGCACCGTCTCCCCGACCGTGTAGTCCTTCAACAACCCACCCGACTGCATCACCGCCGACACCAGCCCCAGAGCCACCGCCTCCCGCGGCGCACGCCCATACACCCGCACCGACCCCTGCGACGGCTCCGACAACCCCAGCACCATGTCCACCGTGCTCGTCTTGCCCGCCCCGTTCGGCCCCAGCAACGCCACCACCTCCCCCGGCCGGATCGCCAGACTCACCCCGTCCACGGCAGTCACCGCCCCGAACCGCTTCACCACACCGTCGAGCTCCACAGCCATCCGCTCCGTCATGCCACCAGCCTCGCCGCCCCCGGCCCCCGATGCGGGGGTGACACGTCACCCTCACCCCATGACATCCGTAACGGGTGCCATCGGATGATCGGCTCGACACCTGAGCACCAACGCCGCTGCCGAACCCACCCACCCGACCTCCACACTGGAGCGCAGTGCCCGGTGCGGTCCGGGGACGCCACTGGCCACCCGACCGGGACGTCCGCACCGGGCACACCCCCATCCGGCGACCCCGCTCTGCCGACAGCAAAAACACCTTCCCCCACCCGCCCGCACCGGGCAGGGTCAGCAAATGCGACTGCTCATCCTCGGCGGCACCGGCTTCGCCGGACACGCACTCATCGACGCCGCCCGCACCCGCGGCCACGACATCACCGTGCTCAACCGCGGCCACCGCCGGCCACCGCCAGGCGTCACCGCCCTCGTCGGGGACCGCACCACACCCGACGGGCTCACCGCGCTCCAAGGCGGCACCTGGGACCACGTCATCGACACCTGGTCCGCCGCACCCGGCGCCGTCCGCGACGCCGCCACAGCACTCAACGGCCGCGCCGGGCGCTACACCTACATCTCCAGCCGCAGCGTCTACGCCGACGGCACCGGCGCCGGCGCCACCGAGAATTCCCCCACCGTCACCGGCGACGGCGACGACTACGCCCACCACAAACGCGGCGCCGAACTAGCCGTCGACCAGCACTTCGACGGGCCCGTCCTGCACGCCCGCGCCGGCCTGGTCCTCGGCCCCTACGAGGACGTCGGCCGGCTGCCCTGGTGGCTCACCCGCCTCGAACGCGGCGGCCCCACCCTCGCCCCCGGCCCGTACGACCTGCCCCTGCAACTCATCGACGTCCGCGACCTCGCCGACTTCGTCCTCGACACCACCGGCACCGGGGCGTACAACGTGGTCAGCTCACCCGGGCACACCACCATGGGTGAACTGCTCGACCTCGGCAACCAGCTCACCGGCGGGCACGCCGACCTGCGCTGGACCGACGAGAAGACGATCCTCGACGCCGGCATCGAGGCGTGGATCGAACTGCCGATCTGGCTCGCCCCCAGCAGCGCCGACTATGGCTTCCTGCATCAGGGCGACGTCAGCAAGGCCCTCGCCGCGGGCCTGCGGCCGCGTCCGATCCGGGAGACCGTCGCGGACACGTGGGCCTGGATGCAGACCCTGGGTGGTACGCCCGCCCGGCGCCCGGACAGGCCCGCGCTCGGCCTGAGCCCGGAGAAGGAGTCCACTGTCGTGTCGTGACATCCGACACGGAGATCATCTGGAAAGGGACCGGCAGCCACTCGCTGCCGGTCCCTTTCCACAACGCTCTGACCTGCCTAAAAGCAAACGGTGGGGGTCGTTGAATTCCTTTTTGTAGTTGATCGTGGTGTGCGAAGCACATCCTCTAAGCCATCCTAGGACGTTAGGGGAGAGGGGTGTTCCAGGACGGACAATGAGCACGTGCCCACCGCTGACGGCGCCCGGACCCGCGCCGAGCTGACGACCCTGCGCCCGGACCTCACCGGCGCCTACGACCGGGCCCTGCCCCGGGCCCGCGCGGAGATCATGTCCCGGCTGCTCGGGGCCGTCGAACGCGAACCGCTCGGCGTGACTCTCGAGTATCCGGCGCGCGCCGCACTGCCCTTCGCCGTGCCGGAACCCGGCCTCACCGTGTCGGGCACCACCGATCCCGCGGAGCTGGTGACCCGGCTGGGCTGGGCGCGGGGGTTCCGCGACGAGATCGCCAACTCCGTGGAGAACCTCGCCCTCGCCTACGCCGACCCGCCCCCGCCCGGCGACCGGCCCCTGCTGGACACGTCCCCGGACCTGGCCACCCTCGAACAGCTCGTGCCGGACGGGCACCCACTGCACCCCTGCTGCCGCACCCGCACCGGCCTCACCGCAGGCGACGTCCTGCGCTACGCCCCGGAGCACCGGCCCACCCTGCGCCTGCGCAAACTGCGCGTCCCCGCCGACCGCTGGTACGGCGGCGGCCCCCCGGTGCTGCTCGCCCATCCGTGGCAGGCCGACCGGCTCCGCGACACCCACCCGTGGCTGCGGCCCGACGGCGAGACCGGCCCGGTCCGCCCGCTGATGTCGCTGCGCACCGTCGACACCGGCGCCGGGCATATCAAGACCGCCGTCGACATCCAGATGACCTCCGCCGTGCGGACCGTGTCACCGGCCGCCGTGCACAACGGGCCACGGCTGTCCGCGTTGCTGCGCACCCTCACCGCCGGGTTGCCGCTGGAGATCCTCGCCGAGACCGGGGCCGGCGCGGTGATCGTCGACGGGCACCCCGACCGGCACCTGGCCCACCTGCGCCGCGAGGCACCCCGGCTGCGCCCCGGCGAGACGGTCGTGCCCCTCGCGGCGCTGGCGGCCCCCGACCCGTACGACGGGCGGCCCCTGCTGCACCACGCCGCGCCCGACCCGTACGCGTGGTGGCACGACCTCACCCACCTGCTGCTCCCGCCGCTGCTGGCCGTCCTGGACCGGGGCGTCGCGCTGGAGGCCCACGGCCAGAACACCCTGGTCGTGCTCGCCGGCAGGCGCCCCGTCCGGATCGTCTACCGCGACTTCGGCGGGGTCCGGGTCAGCCCCCGCCGCCTGGCCGCCGCCGGTGTCGAAGCCCCGCCCCTGCAGGGTGACCTGCCCAGCGACGACCCCGTGGTGCTGCGCACGAAACTCGCCGCGGCGGTGCTCGGCACGGTCACCGGTCAGCTCGTCGCCGTCCTGGAACGCGGCGGCGCCGACCCGGCGAAGCTGTGGGCCACCACCGCCCACGCGATCGCGGCCGCGGGCACCGCTGACGCCGCGGCGCTGCTCACCGAGCCACTGCCGATCAAGGCCACCACGGCGATGCGCCTCGCCGCAGACCCTCTTGACGATGTGTGGGCATATCTGGAGAATCCGATGGGAGCCTCATGACGCGCAGCGTGACTTCCGGCAGGCTGGCTGTTTCCGCTGCTCATGCGGGGGCGGCGCTGGCTGTGCACGCACCGGGGCTGGCCGCGGCGTACGAAACGGCGCTGCCGGAGGCCGCCGACGTCGTGGGGCGCAGGTTGCGGGGGGCTCTGGTCCGGGAACGACTCGTCGACGCCGCGCCCGGGGACCACTTCCATGCGTTCCATCGCGTGGAGTACGCCCATTCCGGCGCGGACGACCCGGCGGAGCTCATACCGCCGGGGCTGCCCGGGGCCGCAGGGCTCGCCGCCGAGCTGCGCAACGCGGTCGTCAACCTCGCCATCGCCATGGCCCGGCCCCCGCAAAAAGCCGCCGCCGATCCGGACGCGCAGGCCGTTGCCGGGGAACGGCTCGCGGTGGCCGGGCACAACCTGCACCCCTGCGGGCGTACGCGGCTGGGCTGGGACACCTCCGACGTGCTCGCCCACGACCTGGAAGCCGGGCACACCCGCCTCGGGTTCCTCGCCGTGCGCGACGACACGCACCTGGGCGACGACGTCGGCGCGGCCCTGCGGGAGGCGTACCCGCAGCTGCCCGAGGTGGCGTCCGGGTTCCGCCTGCAGCCCGTGCACGCGTGGCAGCGCGACGCCGTGCTGCGCACCCGCTACCGGGACCTGATCGACGCCGGTGACGTGCGGATCCTCGACGCGGAACTCGACGCGGTGCCGACGGCGGCGCTGCGGACCCTGCTGCTGCCCGCCGCCGCGGACGGCAGCCGCCGCTACGTGAAGGTGTCCCTCGACATCCAGGTGACCTCGACGCGGCGCAGCATCTCGGTGGCCAGCACCCGCAACGGCCCGGCCGTGTCGGTGCTGCTACACCGCCTGGTCGCCGACGATCCGGGGATGGACCGGCTGCTGCTGATGGCCGAGACGGCCGGTGCGGCGGTCCCGGCGGGGTCGGGTCGTGACATGGCAGCGATCCTGCGCGACGGGCTGACCGGCCGGCTGGTCCCGGGTGAGCGCGCAGTGCCGGGTGGGGCGTTGCCGTTCGTGGCGGCGAAACTGGTCGCGGAGTTCGCCGCGGGCACGGGACGCATCAACGGCACTGCCGCGGCGGGGGCGTTCCTGGACGCGTACGCCCGGCTGGTCCTGCCGCCGTTGCTGCGGCTCACGATGCGCGGGGTGGCGTTCGAGGCGCACCTGCAGAACTGCCTGCCGACGTTCCTGGGTGGTGTCCCGCACCGGCTGGCGCTGCGAGACTTCGCGGGGCTGCGGCTGCACCCGGGACGTCTCGGCGACGCGGCCGGCGCCCTGGAGCTGTGGCCGGGGTCGGTGGTCGGCACCGACGACGAGGACGTGCTGCGCGCGAAGATCGGCTACACCGGGTTCCAGGCACACCTCGGGGAGCTCGTCATCCGGCTCGGCGAGTCCCACGGCCTGGCCGAGGACGCCGCGTGGCGGATCGTGCGCGCGGTCGTCGACGAGGTGTACGACGTGCCGGGTGACGCCGCCCGCGCCGATCATGCGGCGTTCACCGCGCCGCTGGTCCCGCACAAGGCGCTGGTCAGGATGCGGCTGGCCGGGGCCGGTGACGAGTACCTGCCGGTGGAGAATCCTCTGCATGCCCGCGCCTGAGAACGTTGTCGCCGCGCTTGCTGAGCTGCCGTCGCCGGTCTGCGCGTACGTGTATGACCTGCAGGCGTTGCGGGAGCGGGCCGCGCAGATGCGG
Source organism: Winogradskya humida (assembly GCF_016862215.1). Lineage (GTDB taxonomy): Bacteria > Actinomycetota > Actinomycetes > Mycobacteriales > Micromonosporaceae > Actinoplanes > Actinoplanes humidus. The sequence goes on along the minus strand of NZ_BOMN01000013.1, from coordinate 86,981 downwards.
GCGGCGTTACCGGCCGGGACGACGCTGCTGTACGCGGTCAAGGCGAACGGGCACCCGGATGTCGTACACACCCTCGCTTCGGTGTGTGACGGCCTGGAGGTGGCGTCCGGGGGTGAGTTGCAGCTGGCCGTGGGTGCCGGCGCCCGGCAGATCGTGTTCGGCGGCCCGGCGAAGACCGACGCCGAGCTGGCCGCGGCGATCGCGGCGGGTGCGCAGATCAACATCGAGAGCGGCCAGGAGCTGCGCAGGCTCGATCGGCTGGCCGCGGCCGCCGGGGTTGTGGTGACAGCGTGTGTACGCGTCAATCGCGCGACCGCGTCCGTCGGCGGGACTCACGCGATGACGGGCACGGCGACCCCGTTCGGTGTCGGCGAGGCAGCGCTCGGAGAGTTCTTCGCGCTGCCCCGCGACAACGTGCGGATCGTGGGGTTCCACCTGCACGCCGTGTCGAACAACCTCGACGGCCCGGCGCACGCCCGGTTCCTCGCCGACTGTCTCGCGTGGTCGGTGACGGCCGCGTCGCGCTACGGCGTCGACCTGGAGATCGTCAACGCCGGTGGGGGCCTCGGCGTCGACTATCTCAGCGACGCGATCATCGACCTGGACGCGCTGTCGACCGGGGTCACCGTGCCGCCCGGGGTGACGCTGATCGTGGAACCGGGCCGGATCCTCGCCGCCGACGCGGGCTGGTACGCCACCGAGGTCATCGATCTGAAGCACACGCACGGCACGTGGTTCGCGGTGCTGCGCGGCGGGACGCACCACTTCCGGCTCCCCGCCGCGTGGGGCTACAGCCATCCGTTCACGGTCGTGACGCGGGAGCTGTGGCCGTACCCGTGGGATCGTCCTGCGGTGTCGGACACGCGTGTGGACGCTGTGGGCGAGTTGTGCACCCCGCGTGACGTGCTTTCCCGCGATCAGCCCGTGGAACGCCTGCGAATCGGCGACGTGCTGCTGTTCGCCCGCACCGGCGCCTACGGCTGGGACATCTCCCACCACGACTTCCTGCGCCACCCCGCCCCGCAGTTCCTGATCGTCTAGAACGGGCCGGTTCGTCCTCACAGCGTGGCGGCGTCCAGGACGAGCCGGTACCTGACATCTGCTGCGTCGAGGCGGGCGAACGCCGTACCCATCCGATCCGCTTCGATGATCTCGACCTCGGCGGTGATGCCGTGCGTGGCGCAGAAGCCGAGCATCTCGCGTGCTTCGCGGAGGCTGCCGATGGACGTGCCCGCCAGTCGGCGCCGGCCGGTGATCAGAGGCCCGACAGGCACGGACAGTGGCGTGGCCGGTGCGCCGGCCATGACGAGGGTGCCGTCGACGTCGAGCAGGCTGAGCATCGGAGCGAGGTCGGTGACCGCCGAGACGGTGGAGATGATCAGGTCGAACGCGCCCGCTGGTGCGCCGGCGACAGTGTGGAAGCCGGAGGCACCGAACCGTCGCGCGTCGTCCTCCCGGGCCCGGCTGCGGCTCAGGACGCTGACCTGGGCACCCATCGCAGCGGCGAGTTTGACGCCCAGGTGACCGAGCCCGCCGAGGCCGGCGACCGCCACTCTGACGCCCGGCCCGGCGTTCCACTCCCGCAGCGCGGAGAACATGGTGATGCCGGCGCACATCAGCGGGGCCGCGGCGGCCATGTCCAGCGATGCCGGCAGGCTCAGTGCGAAGTCCTGTCCGATCACGATGCGCTCGCTGAAGCCACCCGCGTCCGCCGGGGCACCGCCGCCGCCCGTGCAGTACTGCTCCCGGCCGGCCCGGCAACTCGGGCAGATCCCGCACGATCCCAGCAGCATGCCGACCGCGACCCGGTCGCCGATCGTGTGCGCGGTGACATCCGTACCTACTGCGGATACGAGGCCGGTCACCTCATGGCCGAGCACCGTCGGGTAGGTCGCGTAACCCCAGTCGTTGCGGGCCATGTGCAGATCGGAGTGGCAGACGCCGGCGTAGGCGACATCGACCGTGATCTCGGCGGGGCCGGGCTCGCGACGGGTGATGCCCACCGGTTGCAGCGGCGCGCCGGCGCGGGGGACGGACAAGGCCTTGATCACGGTTTCCTCCTGAGCAGTTCACGACCGAACGGTCTAGAACCGTAGCATGTTCTGGAACGGCCGGTCGTGAACGGGTACGCTGTCCTGCATGGCGAGGCCGAGAGAGTTCAACGAGGACGACGTGGTCGCCAAGGCGCTGCACCGTTTCTGGGCCGCTGGATACTCGGCGACCTCCATCCACGATCTGGTGGAGGCGACCGGGATCAGTCGCGGAAGCCTGTACGGCGCTTTCGGCGACAAACACACCCTGTTCCTGCGGGCCCTCGATTCCTACTGCGCCGGGACGATCGCCGCGGTGCACGGCGACCTGGACGGTGACGAGGCAGGTGCCGCCGCACGGCTGGGCGCCCACATGCGCCATGTCGCCGACAGCTGCGGCGACAGCCGGAACGGGTGCTTTCTGGCCAAGTCGAGTGCCGAGCTCGCCGCCTCCGATCCCGAGGTCGCACTGCGAGCCGAGCAGATGTACGGCACGTACGAAGAGGTGCTGGTCACCTGTTTGACGCAGGCGCAGGCCGCCGGTGATCTCGACGGCAGGCACGACCCCCACGCGCTTGCGGCACTACTGCTGATCACGGTGCGCGGCATGGACGCACTCGGCCGGGCGCGCCGCGGCCGCGACTTCATGCGACAGGTCGCCGACCTGTCACTCGCGTTCCTGAACTGACCCCGCCTCTGCGCTGGCCCGGCGGGACCACGACTGCCCGTCGTCGTTCATGCAGCCGTGGTCCCGCCGCGTCGTCTCCGCGGCTATGACAGGTCGGCGCCGGCCGTGCGGACGGTTCTGCTCAGGCTCGCCGTGAGCGCGAGCAGCGTGAGCCACCCGGCCAGGACATAGGTCAGCACCGGCGCACCGATCAGCGCGATCAGCGCACCCGCAGCCATCGTCCCGATCGCCGCGCCACCCGTGGTGAGCGTGTCGATCGCGCTGGTGACCCTGCCCCGCAGCGCGTCCGGGGTGACCGCGAGCCGGTAGGAGTCCAGCGCGACGTTGTAGATCGGCGACACCACCGACTCCGCGAACGCCACGACCAGCAGCAGCCCCCACACCGGCGCGACCGCGTAGAACGGGAACGCCAGCGCCTCGGCCCACAGCATCGCGATCGACAGCCTCCCCAGTGGATACCGGCGGGTGAGCACCGGTGCCAGCACGCTGCCCAGCAACGCACCGGCAGCGGCACCGGTGAACACCAACCCGACCTGGGCAGGGTTCGCGTCCAGGCGTTGGGCCAGCACAATGATCAGCAGATATCCCGCGCCGTACCGCAGACTGTCCGCCGCGTCGATCAGGGCCAAGGTCCGGATCATCGGGGTACGCCACAGCCAGCCCAGCCCCTGCCCGATCTCGGCTACAAGAGCCCGCGGTGAGGCGCTGGTCCTGGCCCTTTCCCGCTGGGAGCCGGCCCGTTCTTGCTGGGAGCCGGCCCGTTCTTGGTGGAAGCCGGCCCGGATGCTCCGCAGTGCGACGGCCGAGACCAGGAACGAGGCGGCGTTGACCGCGAACGGGAACGTCCGCCCCACGGCGTAGGCGACGCCGGCCACCGAGGCGCCGGCGATGCGCAGGGTGTTGGAGAGCACGCCGATCGTTCCCAGCGCGCGGGGCAGCTCATCCTTGGTGACGATGGCCGGTAGCGCCGCGCTGTTCGCCGCGGCGAACAGGGTGCTGAGGGCACCGGTGAGGACTGCGACGGCGTACAGCTGCGGCATGGCGAGCACGCCGCACGCCGCGGCGACGGGGATGGAGGCGGTCAGCGCCGCACGGCCGGCCTCGCACCAGATCATGGTGGTTCTGCGGTCCCAGCGGTCGGCCAGCGCACCGGCCACCAGCCCGAAGCCGAGGTAGAGCGCGGTCTGCAGGCCGAGCAGGACGCCGGCCTGGGTGGCGGACCCGGTGAGGGCCACGACGAGCAGGGGCAGGGCGAGGAACTGGAGCTGGTCACCGAGCTGGGAGACCAGCCGCCCGCCGATCAGCAGCTGAAAGTTGCGCCGGCGCCACAGGGGCGCCGAGATTGAGTTGTCCATGGGGCAGTCCTGTCGCTGAGTGCTCTGTCAGGGGCTCGACAGACACGCGGAGGACTCCCGGTAAAAGGGCAGACTCCACCCGCGTGTCGCAGCTCGACAGCTAGGACTTACACGGGGAGAACACGGCGACGATCATAGCTACTGCTTGCGGAACTCCGCGCACCACCGGGCACGGAGGGTCTCGCCGGGGTTGCCGGTGAGGTGCTCGATGCCAACGGTGGTCAGGCCGGTGCCGAACGCTTCGATCTCGTCACGCTCGAGCGGCCACGGCGGTCCCTCGCGGCGCTCGTCCACCGCGGCGGCGGCCAGGACGAGCAGGGTGCCGCCCGGGGCGACCAGCGGGGCGAGGTTCGCCATCGCCCGATCACGCGTGGGGCGGGGCAGGGCTTGGACGTTGTTGCTCTCCACCACCAGGTCGAACGCGTCCCGCCACCGAGCGGGCGGGTCCAGCAGGTCGGCGACCATGTAGTCGACCGGCGATCCGGGGTGGCGCTCACGTGCGGTGCGTACCGCTGTCTCGGAGATGTCGAAGGCGGTCACCGCGAAGCCGAGCCCGGCCAGGAACTCGGCGTCGCGGCCCAGCCCGCACCCGACCACCAGGGCGCTGCGTCCGTGCCCCGTCATCGCTGCACGGCCGGCCCAGGCGGTGAGGTAGCGGCTCGGGCGGGGGACGTCCCACGGAATGTCCGCACCGGCCTGCGCGTACAGCTTCTCGAACCAGCCCGTCGGGTCACCCGCGGCGAGCGACTCCCGGGCCAGCCGTGTCGTGTCGGGAACGGTCACGCGCTCGCGCGGGGCAGGCGGCGCAGCTCACGCAGGGCCTGGCGGCGGGTGTCGCCGGTGAGGGTATCGATGTAGAGGCGCCCGTCGAGGTGGTCGGTCTCGTGCTGCAGCGCGCGGGCGAGCAGCCCCGTCCCGTGGATCGTCACGGGTTTGCCGTCCTGGTCGAAGCCGGACGCGGTGACCGACATCGCGCGGGGTGTCGCGAAGCCCAGGTCGGGCAGCGACAGGCAGCCCTCCTCATCGTCCTGCTCGCCGTCGAGGTCGCTGAGCACCGGGTTGATCAGATGCCCGACCACGCCGTCGACGTTGTAGGAGAAGGCCCGCACACCGACGCCGATCTGCGGGGCGGCGACCCCGGCCCGGCCGGGCACCCGCACGGTGTCCTCCAGGTCGGCGACGAGCTCACGCACGGCGGCGTCGAAGCCGGTCACCGCTTCGGACGGGGTACGCAGGACGGGATCTCCGTACAGGCGGATGGGGCGCACAGTCATGCCCCGAATCTACCCGCCGAGGATCAGCCGGGCCGCGGCGAGCAAGTCGTCACCGGGACGGTCCCGCACCAGCAGGGCGGGGATGCCCGCTGCCCGCGCTCCGGCCACGTCGGCGTCCGGGTTGTCACCGGCCATCCAGACCCTGCCACCACGGGTACGCGTCAGAGCGGCCGCATACATAGCCGGATGCGGTTTCTCGAACCCGGTCACCGCGGACGTGAGGACGTCGATCATCGGCCGCCGGCCAGGATGGCACGCAACGGTCCGGCTTTGGCGGCGGCCTCGTCGACCTCGGCCCAGGGGTCGCTGTCGATGGTGATGCCACCGCCGGCCCACAGGTGCAGCCGGCCGTCGGTGGCGGCGACCGTGCGGATGGTCAGGCCGAGGTCGACGTGGTCGGTGCCGACCCAGCCGAGTGCGCCCATGCTGACGCCGCGGCCGACCGGTTCGAGGTGTGCGATCTCGTTCAGTGCTGCGAGTTTGGGTGCGCCGGTCACCGAGCCGCCCGGGCACATCGCCCGCAGCACCGCGGACAACTCCAGGGTGCCGGTGATCGGCGCGGACACCTGCGACTCGGCCTGCCACAGACCGGACCATTCGCGTACACCGAAAAGCTCGTCGACGCGTACCGGACCGACACCCGGTAGCCGGGCCAGGTCGTTGCGGGACAGGTCGACGATCATCACGTGTTCGGCGCGTTCCTTGTCGGATGCGAGCAGTTCCGCGCGCCCTTTCACGGTCGCCGGCCGGGTCCCTTTGATCGGGCGGGTGATGACCCGCCCGGCGCGGATCTCGACAAGGGTTTCCGGGGACGCCGTCGCGATATGCCAATTGTCGCCCGCCATCATCCCGCCGTACCGGGCGCCGGGAATTCTGGTCACCCGCTGTAGGGCCGCGACCGCATCCCCGGTGTACGGCGCGCTGGCGTGACCGACGACGTTGACCTGATAGACGTCGCCCCGTGCGATCGCCGCGCGGACCGCGCCGACAGCATTGGCATGTTCCTGACGGGTCCAGCTGGGCACCCAGGAACCGAGCTCCCACGGCGGCGGAGCTGACTCAGGGTGAGCGCGGGGTGCCGGGGTGGAACCGCTCCCAGCTTCGCTACCCTGGGTGTGGTGGACGTAGAGAACCGCAGCCACGTCCGGGATTCCCGGGACGGGGGTCACCCCGCCGGGCATCCCACCGGCCATCACCGAACCGGCGGCCGCAGACACGTAGAGTGCCGATCCACAGACCGTGTCTTCATCGATCGGGTGGAATGGGATGGCCGAACGGATGAGGTTTCGCACCGGCAGTCCGTTGCTCGCGAGCCAGGCTGTCACAAGCTCTGCGGGGTCACCGCCGTCGGACAGGTACCACTCGAACCTGGATGACGGACGGTGACGGTGCAGGCAGGAGGCCGGAGAACCCGGTGGACCTGTTTGCGCGGGTGTCGGAAAGTGGTCGTATCGGCGCCTGCCGTGGAACATCTGAACAGTGGATTCTGTCAACGGAGCCCCATCACCCGCGCCAGCCGAAATCGTTCGGAAGGAGTAGTGTTCGGCCCCGTTGATGTGAAGCACAACACAACCCCTTACCGGAGATCCCCCGATGTGCCAGCACCAAAACACCTGCCCTAACGCCGAGGCCATGGACCGCGAAGCGGCCCGTATCGTGGCCACCTTCCCTGAACAGGGATGGAGCCTGCTCTGCAACGGAGTCATCGTCTTCGAGGACACCGGCGAGCTGCTGCCCGACTGCAGCGTCATCGAGCCGCACCGCGGCCCGGCCCGCCACGCCCTCGCCGCCTGACCCACCGACGGACCCGCCATCCTCCGGACGGCCCGACCCGGGTCACCGGAGCAGCCACAATCGCACAGACCCGCACGGACCCGCCCACCGGGCTCAGCCACTCACCCGGCGCCATCCACCAGGCGCCATGAGCCCGACGCGGACCCTGCGACAACACCGTCACACCTGCAAGGCACAGCTAGTCCCGGCATCCCGGCGACGAAGCCGAGAGCGACGCCCCTGACACCAGGCGGCGACCCGCTCGGCTCCGCCGAAGCAGCCGAGCACCCGCGCCTACTCCCCCACCGCGCTCACCCACAACCGCGCCGGGCACCAGCCGCGCGCGGAAGCGACCCCGAGGGACCGACCGGCGCGAACCGGCCGGCCCTCGTCGCGGCTCAGTCCTCGAACGCCTCCGGCGACGGGCACGAGCAGACCAGGTTCCGGTCACCGTACGCACCGTCGATACGCCGCACCGGCGGCCAGTACTTCGACGTCCGGTCCACACCCGCCGGGAAACCGGCGAGCGACCGCGGGTACGCGTGGTCCCACTCGTCCGCCGTCACCGCCGACGCCGTGTGCGGGGCGTGGTGCAACGGGTTGTCGTCCGCCGGCCAGTCCCCCGCCGCGACCCGGTCGATCTCACCCTTGATCGCGATCATCGCGTCGCAGAACCTGTCCAGCTCGGCAAGGTCCTCGCTCTCGGTCGGCTCCACCATCAGGGTGCCCGCCACCGGGAACGACATCGTCGGCGCATGGAACCCGTAGTCGATCAGCCGCTTCGCCACATCGTCGACGCTCACCCCGGTCGCCTTCGTGATCGGCCGCAGATCCAGGATGCACTCGTGCGCGACCAGACCCTCGTTGCCCGCATACAGCACCGGGAAGTGGTCCCGCAGCCGCGCCGCCACATAGTTCGCCGTCAGCACCGCCGCGGCAGTCGCCGCCGCCAGGCCGTCCGGGCCCATCATCCGCAGGTACGCCCACGAGATCGGCAGAATCCCCGCCGACCCGTGCGCCGCCGCCGACACCGCGTGCGTGTCCGCAGCCCCCTTGCTTTCTCCTGGGTTTTCCGCCACGGGGAAGCTCTGCAGCGGGTCACCCGGCAGGAACGCCGCCAGGTGCGCCCGGACCGCGACCGGGCCGACACCCGGGCCGCCGCCACCGTGCGGGATGCAGAACGTCTTGTGCAGGTTCAGGTGCGACACGTCCGCCCCGAACTTACCCGGCTTGGCATACCCGACCAGCGCGTTCAGGTTCGCCCCGTCGACGTACACCTGACCACCCGCGTCGTGGACCTTGCCGCACAGGTCCGCGATGCCCTTCTCGTACACCCCGTGCGTCGACGGATACGTCACCATGATCGCCGCGAGCGCGTCCCGGTGCTTCTCGATCTTCGCGTCCAGGTCCGCCAGGTCGACGTTGCCCATGTCGTCACACGCCACCACGACAACCCGCATACCCGCCATCACCGCGCTCGCGGCGTTCGTACCGTGCGCACTCGACGGGATCAGGCACACCTCACGGTGCGTGTCACCGTTCGCCCGGTGATACCCGCGGATCGCCAGCAGACCCGCCAGCTCCCCCTGCGACCCGGCGTTCGGCTGCACACTCACCGCGTCATACCCGGTGACCTGCGCCAGCCACCCCTCCAGCTGCGACACCAGCGCTTCGTACCCCTGGGTCTGCGACGCCGGAGCGTACGGGTGGATGTTCGCGAACTCCGCCCACGACACCGGCTCCATCTCCGTGGTCGCGTTCAGCTTCATCGTGCACGACCCCAGCGGAATCATGCCCCGGTCCAGGGCGTAGTCGCGGTCCGACAGCTTGCGCAGGTACCGCAGCATCGCCGTCTCCGAGTGATGCGAGTGGAACACCGGGTGCGTCAGGTAATCCGTGCTCCGCAGCAGCACACGCGGGATCCCGTCGACAACCTCCGGCGCGTCCGCCGCCCCGAACGCCGCGAGCACCGCCGACACGTGCGCCGGCGTCGTCGTCTCGTCCGCCGCGATCGACACCCGGTCCGCGTCCACCAGCCGCAGGTTGATCCCGCTCGCCTCGGCCGCCGCAACGATCTCCGCAGCCCGGCCCGGCACGACCGCGGTCACCGTGTCGAAGAACGCGTTGTTCGTCACCTCGACACCCGCCGACGCCAGCCCCGTCTGCACCGCCCGCGCCATGTTGTGCGCCCGCTGCGCGATCGCCCGCAACCCCGCCGGACCGTGATACACGGCGTACATACTCGCCATCACCGCGAGCAGCACCTGCGCCGTACAGATGTTCGACGTCGCCTTCTCCCGGCGGATGTGCTGCTCCCGCGTCTGCAACGCCAGCCGGTAAGCCGGCGCGCCATCCGCGTCCTTCGACACACCCACCAGACGCCCGGGCAACGACCGCTCCAGCCCGGCCCGCACCGCCAGGTAGCCCGCGTGCGGACCACCGAAGCCGAGCGGCACCCCGAAGCGCTGCGTCGTCCCCGCCGCGATGTCCGCCCCGATCTCCCCCGGCGTGCGCAGCAACGTCAGCGCCAGCAGATCAGCGGCCACCGTCACCAGCGCACCCACCGCGTGAGCAGCCTCCACCAGCGCCGCATGATCCCGCACCGCCCCGGACGCACCCGGATACTGCACGTGCAGCCCGAAGAACTCCGCCGGCAACTCCACGTCGCCGTCCAGGTCGACCAGCGTCAACTCGATCCCCAGCGGCTCCGCCCGGGTCCGCAGCACACTCAACGTCTGCGGCAACGTGTCCGCGTCGACGACGTACACCGGGCTCTTGCTCTTCGACGAACGCCGCGCGAGGGTCATCGCCTCCGCGACCGCCGTGCCCTCGTCCAGCATCGACGCGTTCGCCGTCGTCAGACCCGTGAGGTCCGTCACCATCGTCTGGAAGTTCAGCAACGCCTCGAGCCGGCCCTGGCTGATCTCCGGCTGATACGGCGTATAAGCCGTGTACCAGGACGGATTCTCCAGCACGTTCCGCCGGATCACCGCGGGCGTGAACGTACCGTAATAGCCCAGACCGATCATCGACGTCGCGACAGTGTTGCGGCCCGCGATCTCCCGCAGCTCCGCGATCGCCTCCTCCTCGGAGGCAGCCTCGGGCAGCTCGAGCCGCTCGTGCCAGCGGATCACCTCAGGGATCGCGGCATCCATCAGCGTCTCGAGCGAGGCCTGCCCGATGGCCTTCAACATCTGGGCCTGGGCATCCCCATCAGCACCGATGTGGCGATTGGCGAACGTCATGGCGGCTCCCGGGGAAAGGTCGACAAGGCAACCTCCCCCTCTGTCACCCCAGGACGGGATTTCAGAGTCGCCTGCCAGCGCGGTCCTTTTGCCTGAGAGGTTCCGGGGAGGATTTGCCCCTTCGGCGCCGCCATACGAACTGGCGATCTCTCCCGCGCGGCTGTTCGGCTACCGGAAAACCTACCAGTGATCATGTTTCCGGAGCATGTCCCTAGGCTGTGGTGTGTGACCTACTCCGCGGCAGAGAACCGCTACGACACCATGACGTACCGCCGAGCGGGCAAGAGCGGCCTCACCCTGCCCGCCCTCAGCCTCGGCCTCTGGCACAACTTCGGCGACAACAAGCCCTTCGACACCCAGCGCGCCATCGTGCGCCGCGCGTTCGACCTGGGCATCACCCACTTCGACCTGGCCAACAACTACGGCCCGCCCTACGGCAGCGCCGAGACCAACTTCGGCCGGCTGCTCGGCACCGACCTCAAGGCCTACCGCGACGAGCTCGTCATCTCCAGCAAAGCCGGCTACGACATGTGGCCCGGACCGTACGGCGACCACGGCTCCCGCAAATACCTGATCTCCTCGCTCGACCAGTCCCTCGCCCGCCTCGGCCTCGACTACGTCGACATCTTCTACCACCACCGCCCCGACCCCGACACCCCGATCGAGGAGACGATGGGCGCCCTCGACGCCATCGTCCGCAGCGGCAAAGCCCTCTACGTCGGCCTCAGCAACTACTCCAGCGCCCAGACCTCCCAGGCCGCCCAGGTCCTCAAGGACCTCGGCACCCCGCTGCTCATCCACCAGCCGTCCTACTCGATCCTCAACCGCTGGACCGAGGAGGACACCCTGCTCGACACCCTCGAAGCCGCCGGCGCCGGCTGCATCGCGTTCAGCCCCCTGCAGCAGGGCCTGCTCACCGACCGCTACCTCAACGGCATCCCCGACGACTCCCGCATCCGCACCAGCCGCTTCCTCAACGAGGACGCCCTCGACCCCAAAACCCTCGAAGCGCTGCACTCCCTCAACGACCTCGCCAAGCGCCGCGGCCAGAGCCTCGCCCAGATGTCCCTCGCCTGGGCCCTGCGCGACCCCCGCATGACCAGCCTCATCATCGGCGCCAGCAGCGTCAGCCAGCTCGAGAACAACGTCCTCGCCCTGGAAACCCTGCGCCTGTCCGACAGCGAACTCTCCGAGATCGACGCCACAGTCGCGGACCTGTGACGCACTTCCCACCCCACACGATCCTGGCGGTCGTGGTCGGCTCACGCGCGTACGGCCTCGACGGGCCAGCCTCCGACCACGACCGCCGGGGCGTGTACGCCGCACCCACCCGCGACTTCTGGCACCTCGACAAACCGCCGACCCACGTCGACGGCCCCCAGGACGAACAGTTCACCTGGGAGATCGAACGCTTCTGCACCCTCGCCCTGCAGGCCAACCCCACCGTCCTCGAAGTGCTCTGGTCACCCCTCACCGAGAAGATCAACACCGACGGTCAAGCCCTGCTCCGCGTACGCACAGCCTTCCTCTCCCGCCACCTCGCCCAGACCTACGGCGCGTACGCCCGCGACCAGCTCAAACGCGTCGCCGCCCGCCGCGAGCACACCGGCGAGACCAACGGCAAGCAGGCCATGCACATGCTCCGCCTCCTCATGGCCGGCGCCCACGTCCTGCGCACCGGCAACGTCCTCCTCGACGTCCGCGCACACCGGGACCGCCTCCTCGCCGTCAAAACCGGTGGAACCGACTGGCCGTCCGTGGTCTCGTGGTCCGACGACCTCTTCGCCGACCTCGACGAAGCCCACCGCACCACCACCCTGCCCGCCGACCCGGACCGCGACCGCGTCAACGAGCTGCTCCACGGCGTACGCGAAAGGAACCTGCGGTGACCGCAACCATCCCCACCTGGGCCTCCACCGCCGTCCAGCTCGCCTACCCCACCATCTTCGTCACGGTCAGCGGCGCCCACCTCTACGGCTTCGCCTCCCACGACTCCGACCTCGACCTGCGCGCCACCCACCTCCTCCCGGCCACCGAGGTCCTCGGCCTGCACACCGGCCCCGAAACGCTGCAGTCCGACACCTGGCGCGACGGCGTCGAGCTCGACGTGGTCAGCCACGACCTGCTGAAATTCGCCCGCCTCCTCACCAGCCGCAACGGCTACGTCCTCGAACAGATCCTGTCCCCCCTGGTGATCCACACCTCGGACACCCACCGGGCGCTGATCGACCTCTCCCCCGGCCTCATCACCCGCCACCACGCCCACCACTACCTGGGCTTCGCCGCCACCCAGCTCCGCCTCCTCGACACCGCCAACGAGATCAAGCCGGCCCTCTACACCCTCCGCGTCCTGCACACCGGTCTCCACCTCATGCGAACAGGCACGGTCCAAGCCGACCTCCGCACGTTCGACACCCCTGCGTACGTGGCAGACCTCATGGCTTTGAAACTCGACGCGGAACACTCGGACTTCCCCGCGGCCATGCGCCCGGAATTCCTCGCAGACATCACCCGCCTGCGCAGCGAACTCGAAGCCGCCCGCGACAGCTCCCCCCTCCCGGCCCACCCCGACCCGGACGCGGTCACCGCCCTCCACAACCTCGTGATCACCACCCGCCTGACCACGATCTGACCCACCGCCCCGCTCCCCGGGGTGGACGCGCCCGGAATCTGTTCTGTGTTGCCGGCGAAGCCGTCCTCTTGCTCTGGTGCGACTTGTCGCACTGCCCGTAGACCATCCTAGGAACCTAGGTGTTATGTAGGCAGCGCGATCGGGCGGTTACTCTGAGACCCGTGTTCACCAGCGAGCTTGACAACCCGGAGCTTGACGCCCCGGCCGCGCGTCTGGCCCAGCCCCACCCGCACCTCACCCAGCCGCACGGGGGCCAGCCGCACGGGGGCCAGCCGAGTCCGGCCCGGCCCCATGCGACCCGGCCCTACCTCTCCAGGCCCGGCCGGGCCGTGCTCGTCGCCGGCACCCTCACCGAGCTGACCGGCCCCACGAGCGGCCTGGTCGAGCTCCCCCTGCGCCTCTGGTGGAACCCGCAACGCGCCTTCGACCTGAGCCAGCACACCATGCTGCTCTGGATGTACGAGAACGTCCTGCGCGAAGCAGTCCGCATCACCGAACTCCGCGACCACCTCCACGGCCCGACCCTGCTCCGCCTCTGGCCCGAGCTGAACCTCCCCCGCGCCGTCCGCGCCGCCTGGGAAGCCCGCCACCCGGCCCTCCACCGCACCACCACCCTCACCGCAGCCGACACGGCCCTCGCCGCCTGACCGACCCCGGCCTGCCTGCGCGAGCCGCGACCAGCCGGCTCCTGAGCGGCGATGATCCACCGGCCTCGCATCCTTCTCACTGCGGTCCGGTCGACCCGGGAGTTACCCCGAGAAGGGGTGACCCCCAGCGGCATCCAGTATCTGATTCACGGTGCAGGCTGCCGGATGACCGCTGAGGACGGGCGGGGTGACCTCGCCGCCGGACTCGTCACCATCTCGACGGTTCCTGGAACGCCGGTCGCGGCGGCCGCCCCGAGGTCATGGCCGGGGCTCTGCGAGATTTCTTCCTCTAGTTGACGCTTGATAAAGCGGATGGTTGAGTAAGGGTCATGCAGAAGCAGCAGCTCGACGCGGTGTTCACCGCACTGAGTGACAGCACCCGGCGGGACATCGTCGCGCGGCTGAGCACGGGCGAGGCGACGGTCAAAGAGCTCGCCGAGCCGTACGCGATGAGCATGCAGGCCGTCTCCCAGCACATCCGGGTGCTCGAGCGGTCCGGGCTGATCAGCCAGGGCCGGCACCGCCAGACACGGCCGTGCCGGCTCGAGCCCGCGGCGCTCGACGCCGCGCTGTCGTGGATCGAGGAGAGCCGGCGCACCTGGTCGGAGCGCGTCGACCGGCTGGAGACCCGCCTCGCCGACCTGCAGCAGGAGGCAGACCAGTGATCATCTCCAGGAGGATCCTGCGCGCACCCCGCGACCTGGTGTGGCGGTGCCTCACCGAGCCCGCCGAGCTCGCGCGGTTCTGGGGACCGGCCGGCATGCACACACCGGTCGACGGCATCGTCGTCGAGCTGCGTCCCGGCGGCCGCTTCGAGACGCTGATGATCGGCGAGCACGGCAGCCACCGCATGGTCGCCACCTTCACCGAGGTCGTCGCCCCCGCGACGCTCGCCTGGGTCGAGCCGGCGTCCGGGATGCACACCACCAGCACCCTGACCGACCTCGGCGACGGCACCACCGAACTCGTCATCCAGCAACGCCACGTGCCCGAAGCGATGCGTACGCCCGAATCCCGCGCCGGGTTCCTCACCTCGCTGGACAAACTCGAACAACACGTCATCACCAGGCATCGGATCGCGGAGACCTACCACGCCCTCGCCGGCCTGCTCACCGCCGGCGACTTCTGGGACAGTCCGTCGCTGTGCGAGAAATGGCTCGTACGCCACGTCGTCGCGCATGTGACGATGCCGGTGCGGCTGACTCCCGCCCTGTTCGGAGCGGAGATGGCAGCAGCCGGCGGCGACTTCACCGTCCTCTCCGACACGGTGGCCATGCGCGACGCCGCGCTACCCACTGCCGACCTTCTCGCCCAGCTCCGGTCGCCGGACCTGCACGCCTGGCAGCCGCCGGGCGGGGGCGCGGTGGGCGCCCTCAGCCACGCCGTCATCCACTCCCTGGACGTGACACTCGCCCTCGGCGTGCCACCGGTCGCCCCGGCCGATGCCGTAACCGCCGTCCTCGACCAGCTCACCGCCAGCCGTGGCACGCTGTTCGGCGTCGACCTGACCGGCACCCGCCTCGAAGCCACCGACACCACCTGGACCTGGGGAGACGGCCGCGTCACCCGCGCGGACAGCGGCTCCCTGGTGGCATTCCTGAGTGGCCGGATGCCGTGATCACGCCAGCATGGCCTTCGCGGTGCGGGCGGCCTTTCCGGAGCCCCGCAGGCCGCCCAGCCACTGTCGCAGATCCGCGTCATCGGCCGGGCGGGCATTCAATCGCAACGATTCCTCGTGCAACACCGTGAGCAGCGCATGCAGGCCGGCGTACCCACTGTCCAAGCGCGGCAGCAGCAGCGTGAGCACCTCCACCACCTTCCGGGCGGTGTCCTGACCCGCAGTCGCCGCGTCACGCAGCGACATCGCCCAGCGGGTGGGTTTGCACGGCCCGCTCAGCTGGGCCATCGCCTCCGCCAGCTGCTCGTTCGTGATCCGGCCTGCCACAAAGACGTCAACGGCCCGCGTTCTGCCGATCGGGTCGCTGCAAGACAGGCCCGATGCCAGGGTCGCGGCGGCCATCGGGCCCAGGCGGCCGGGATGGGTCAGCAGGGCGTCGAGGACGGCGACGGTGTTGTATTCGACCTCGGTCCCGATGGCGTCGAGCGTGGAACGGACGCCGCGGGCGAAGAACGGCTCGGCGTCGTGCGGCCAGGTCAGCGCGTCCCAGGCGACCCAGTCGGGGCCGCCGGTCCAGGACTCGCCGAGTGATTCGTCGCTCCAGGACCGGACTACTGTGGGCTGGTCGGCGGGGGTGAGCCGGTGCTTCCACGGCGGGTCGGCGGTCAGGCTAGCGCGCCAGTGCACGCCGAACTCGTAGCGGTCGGGGCGCAGGACCAGCCCGTACGTCGCCGCTCGGCCCTGCCCCGGGCCGTCGAGGCCGGCGGCGATCAGGTGCGGGTCGTCCGCGTACGGTGCGCGGGCCCGGGCGGCGGCCACCCACCAGGCGTCCGTGACGATCGGGGCCGGTGGGCCGCCCAGGGCGTACCGGACGACCTGGCCGGTCTCGCCCGGAAGGTCCGCCGCCGCTCGCAGGGCCTCGTCGCGTCCCCCGGGGGCGATCCGCAGCAGCGCGGCGACCAGGTCGTGGTGGCCCGGGGTCCGGTCCCGCAGCCGCCGCACCAGCGTCATCGGCGCGATCCAGCCCGCGGCACCGGTCGGCGTGGCCACGGTCGGGCCCTGCTCCAACCGGGCATGCAGCAGTGCCTGAGCCGGCATGCCGTACCGCGGATGCTCGATCCCGCCGGCGGTCAGGACCAGCGACGCGAGATGCCCGCGCAGTTCCCAGCTACTGCGATCTCCGCGCGCCACCGTCGCCGCCCGCTTGACTATCGGACTCAACTTGTCGGACATTTCGTAAATGCCCGACAAGAACAGCTCGACCTCGAGCGGGTCACGGGCATTCTCCAACAACGCCGCAGTACGTTCCACAAAGTCGTCAGCCGTCATCGGCATCAACTCCCGGGCAGGCTCCTGGTAGGCCGCCGCCTCCTCGCCGACCGCAGGAATCGCCGCACCGAGCCACTCCACGGCCACGCGTTGCACGGACGGTTCGAGGGTCTCGAGCCGGCCGGCAACGACGTCACCGGCGTCCAGCGACCGCAGCAACTCCAGAGCCTTGACCTGCACATCACCGTGGGCGTGCTCCAGCCCCCAACCCGCAGCCTCCGCAACGCCGTCCGGATGCCGTTTCGCAACGGCGGCCAAGAGCTTCAGCACACCAAGAGCGGTCTTCTTGACCGGTACGCCCAACGCGGGCACACACGCCACCACGAATTCCGCGTCATCGATCCGGCCCGCCTTGTCGAGCGTGGCCAGACAGCGCACCGCCATACCGACCGTGGCGGTCACCTGACTCCGCAGCAGGTCGAGCAGCAACGCCTGATCCGCGGCCAGCTCGTCCACAGTGGGTGACAACGTCTCGTACGTCGCCGAGAACCACCCGGCCCGGAACGCTGTGAAGCCCCGCCCCAGCGCCAGCAGGCAGCTCCGCAGCACCCGCGCCCGGTCCAGCACGCCATCCTCGATCAGGTCGGCGAACGCCCGGCGCCACCCCGCCCCCACCGCGACGTACTTGTCCAGCGCCGCGAGGCTCACCTCACCGCCACCCTCGACCTCGAAGACCCGCCACAACGCCCGCTCGACCAGCTCCGGATCGTCGCGCAGCAGGCCACGCCGGCTCTGATCACCCCAGCGGTCACCGAGCCCGGAGACCATCGCCAGCACGTAGTCGTCGTCGGGTTCGAGCGTGACCAGGCCGAGGCGTTCCAGCGTGCGGATCTCGGTGAACGTGTCGCTCCCGATCGTGGAGGTAGCCAGCATCCGGATCCGCTCCCGGACCAGCCGCCCCACCCACGCGGGCGCCGCCGCCCCGAACGGCGTCTCTCCCCCGCCGTCTTTCACAAGATCCGTAAAGGCTTCGAACAACGCCGGCCAGGTGCGCCGCTCCGGCTCCCACCGGGCAAGATCACGAACAAGATCTCCTCCGGGTACGCCCGACAGCTGCGCAAACGACGGAAGGTAATACGCCGTCACGGCCTCGCCCCGCGGACGAACTGGTCAACGGCGGTCTCCAGGAGCCCGTCGAGCAGCTCCGGCACGAGCAGACTCCCGTTGATCAGCGAAGCGATCCCGTGCAGCGTCGCCAGCAGCACGACCCCCACCTTGTGCGAGTCCCCGGCGGCGAGCACACCCTGCTCCTGCCCCTGCACGATCAGGGCATCCATCAACCCGAACGGCACGGAGGCGGCCACGGCGATCTGCTCCGCGCCCTCCCGATGCTTCCCGGCGAACATCAGCTCCAGCAACGCGGCATCATCGGTCGCAAACTTCAGGTACGCCGCCGCGATCGCATGCAACCGCGGCACGAACTCCGGCCCGGCAACGTTCAACGCCACCCGCAACGTCGCATCCAGCCGCGCGAACCCAGCCTCCGCCAGCGCATCCAGCAACGCCTGCCGATCCGCGAAATGCCGCCGCGGCGCGGCATGACTGACCCCGGCCTCCCGAGCCAGCTCCCGCAACGACAACTGCTCCGCCCCGTCCTCCCGCAACCTGCGCTCAGCGGCATCCAGCAACGTCGTCCGAAGATTCCCATGGTGATAAGCAGGCACCCGATCACCCTAGTCTAATGTTGCCGTTGACACCATTGTTGTCACCGCATACATTGTCGCCCATGCCAACATCCTCCCCCGCCTCCCTCACCGGCCAGACCGCCATCATCACCGGCGCCAACAGCGGCATCGGCCGAGCAGCAGCCCGCGCCCTTCTCCTCGATCCGAGCCTTCGCCGCGGCCTTCACCACCCCGATCGACATCCTGATCAACAACGCCGGCCTGATGATCCCGCCCCTGGGCCTCACCGAAGCCGGCCCCCGTCCTCGCCACCGCCGCCCACCCCGGCATGGCCGCCACCAACCTCCTGAACCACCTCGAGGGCGAACGCTCCACCCTCCCCCGCCTCCGAACCCACATCACCAGACGCCTCTCCCAAACCGACCACGAAGGCGCCCAGCCCACCCTCCACGCAGCAACAGCCACCATCCCCGGCAACAGCTACATCGGCCCGGACGGCTTCCTCCAAGGCCGCGGCGCCCCCAAGCTCGTAAGCCGCTCCAAGTCCGCCCAAGACCCCGCCCTGGCCCGCCACCTCCGGCAAGCCTCCGAATCCCTCACCGGCGTGACCTTCCCCCAACTCACCACCACGACCCCCTGATAAAT
The DNA here is from genome assembly GCF_016862215.1 of Winogradskya humida. Classification (GTDB taxonomy): domain Bacteria; phylum Actinomycetota; class Actinomycetes; order Mycobacteriales; family Micromonosporaceae; genus Actinoplanes; species Actinoplanes humidus. The sequence goes on along the minus strand of NZ_BOMN01000013.1, from coordinate 68,120 downwards.
CCGCTCCGATTGTCAGGCCTGGTGGGATAGCCTCCGCCGGGTGTCCACCCGGGTCCCACCGCCGATCGGCAGTGCCGCCTGGGATCGAGAGCTGACAACGCTCGACATCGATCGCCCGACCGTCGACCGGGAGTTGCACAGCGCCGTCGAGGACGCCATCGCCGAAGGAACCGCCGAACCCGACGGCCACGACGTGTACCTCAACGACGCATCACCCGAGACCGCGGCCGTACTGGTCCTGTTCCATCAGAGCCACCCGTCGTACTCCGCGCTGATGTATCTGAGCTTCGTCTGGCACGACGCCGACGGCCGGCTCCGCGACTGGATCGTGCGCCAGTACGCCGCCATGCTCGTCCACGGCCCCCGACCGGTCACCGACTCGGCCACCTACGGCCTGGCCATCGACTACTTCGAGGACCACAAAGCGGCACCCGGCTTCTTCGCCGCTCTCCTGCCCCAGATCCCGACCGGCAACTGGGGCGGACTCCTGCGCGCCGCGGGCCCTCTGACATGGCCGATCAAGCGGCAGCTCTTCCTGACCGCCGCAGAGCACCCGGGTCTCCACGCAGCCCTGGCAGAGGGAATGGCCGCGTCCTTCTTCGGCATCCACCGATCCGAACTGGTCATCAACGGCCAAGCCCAAGGCCGGCCCGCCCACTGGTCCTCAGCAAGCCCGATCTTCGGGGAACCGGGCGATGCCAGCGTCGTCCACCCAGCCACCCCAGTCATGGATCACGCCGTCGTCGAGGCAATGTCCCCAACCGAGCGGAATGACGATCAGAAGATCGCGCGCAACCGCCGCAGCGGCGGGGTCTGCCAGGGCCGCGGCGATGTCGTTCAACATGTCGGCAGCCGCTTCCATCCGCTCGGCGATGGCTGGGACAACGGCAACTCTGGCACCGTCGGCATCCAGGTACGACTCGAGGCCCTGTTCCGCTTCAAAGCCGGACCACCAGTCCTCCAGTACCGACAGGGCGACACGCCTTGGCTCGCCCTGATATTCCCGCGCTACAAACAACAACTGCTCTGTCATGGCTACGGCGGCAGGATAAACAGTGCCGCGGTGATCGTTGCCGACGGCGAAGCGCACCAGCGTCCCGGCATCGCCCCAGTCCTTCGCGGACGGCTCCACGACGGCACGAAGGGCCGCCAGGATGGACGCCTCGTCGCAGTCGCCAGTGTCCGGCCACGGGAAAGCCGCCCAGTTCACGTCTCCGCCGAGCGGGCGACCACGATAAAGAGCCACGTCAGGTGATCGGCGAAACACCCCACTCACCCCGCCACTGTCCCACATCGCCGCATCCGATGATGCTGCAAGCCGTGGGGTGTAGCTTCGCGGGACCGGACCTCTTCAATCGGCCTTTGCAGCTTTGGACCGGGTCGAGTCAGCCAAGACCGGCTGACAGATTGACAGTCGGCACGGGCCTTTCCAGGGGTACGCGTAGCCCGTTGGCGGGCGTTTGCCATCGTATGTCCATGCTGAACAGTCGCATCGAAGAGTTTCGCGCTGCCCTGGCCGCACACGACATCACCGGCCAGGAGCTGGACAACTGGCTGGAGTACGCGCGTTTCTACGTGGTCCTGCCCGTGGTCCCGGAAGGCCCGCCGCCGATCGACGGCCCGGTCGCCGGTCGCAAGGGTGGTCTCCCCCTGCTGCCGCCGGACATGCCCTGGCCCGTCGGTCCGTCCGGCCCGCTGCCGTTCCACGGCCTGGTCGACTGTGCTGCCCTGCCGCGCAGCGAGCGCCTCGACCTCGAGCTGCCGGCCGACGGCTACTTCCTGTTCTTCGTCAACTTCGATGACACCATGATCAACTTCGAGGACTATGAGGGTACGGGTGACGGGTTCGGGCGTGAGCAGGAAGCCGCCCGCCTGATCTACGTGCCCGGTGGCATACCGGTGGAGGAGCGGCCCGGGCCCGCGTTCCCGGTTGTGGAGTTGCGTGCCACCATCAGCATCGATCCTCCGAGCTGGCCCAGCGGCGAGCCCAGTGCAGAATTCGCCGAGCGGGTCCCCAACCACGAAAAACTGGAGCGGCTGGCGGGAGAGTTCTGGCGGGGCTGGTACGGCGACCGCGACATCCGGCTCGGTGGGTTCGCGCTCACTCCGCAGACGGAGCCCGCCGACGTCATCGCCGAGCATCAGCAGCAGGTGACGGGTGGCGACCTGGACGAGTGGCGGCAGCTGGCTGAGCGGGAGTGGGTGCCGCTGGCTCAGCTCGGGTCCGAGGAGCCGGTCGAGTCGGCGACCCTCGCGCGCTTCATGGTAAAGCGGGCCGCTGTGGCAGCAGGGGACTTCAGCGAGGTGCTGTCGGTCGCGGAATTCATGGAGTGAATCAGGCGACGGGATCGCAGGGATACATCTTCGCCACCCGGAGGCCGTCGACGTCGGGCTGGAGGTAGATGTCGGCGGTGTCGTAGGAGGCCTTGACCGGCATCAGTTGACGGCCATCTCGCCGAGCAGGGACCAGTCGTCCTGGTCGACCGTCTGGCTGATGATGCGGGGCGTGGCCTGGAGGTACGGCGGGAGGTCCCGCTGGGCCTGCTTGAAGTGGGCCGAGCCGACGTGTGCCCCGCCCGCGTCACCGTCGCGGAAGGCCTCGACGAGGACGTACTCGTTCGGGTCGTCGAGGCAGCGTGACCAGTCGAACCAGAGGCAGCCCGGTTCGGCGCGGGTGGCGCGGGTGAACGGGCCGCTGATCTCGGGCCACTGGGCGGCGTACTCAGGCTTGATCAGGAATTTGGCGGTAATGAAGATCATGGTGGACCTCTCCGGGCGGCATAAACTGGGGCGGTGACAAAGTACGACGCGTCCATGATCCAGGTGCTGACGCTGGACGCCTCGGTGCGCAAACGGCCGGGGATGTATTTCCGGTTCGCCCAGGATAATCCGCTGCTGCCGACCCAGGTTCTCGCGGACGTGCTCGGCTCCGTCGATCATCCGCCTACCGCCGTGGCGCCGGTGCACTCCGCGGATGCCGTCGCCGAGATCACCGGTGACCTGGCGTTCACGGTCACCGACAACCTGCGGGCCCAGCCCGGCAAGCACGGCTACTTCGACTCTCTGATCACGACGGACCGGCTCTGGTTCGCGGCGGCCGCGGCGCTCAGCACCGCGGTCCTGGTCGAGATCTGGCAGGACGGCCACGCCTGCCGCCAGCACCTGGCAGGCATGCATCCGACCGGCCCGGCCGAGGAGTTCCCCGCCCCGCCCGGCGCGGGCGCCCGGTTCGCGTTCACCCTGGACACCACCTACTTCGCCCCGGGCGCGGCCATCACCACCGACCTGGCCACGATCGACCCGCACGGCCCCCACTGCGAAAAAGGCCACCGCACCGGTTCGGTCACCGTCCGGGACCTCCGCAATCCCGCGAAACCCCAACAATGTGAGTACGCGTAAAGCAGCGTCAACGCTGATCGTTAAGCTCTGCGAGTGAGGGTGGGAGGGGGCGGGAGTGGCAAAGGAGACCGGGCGGAAGGCCATCGCGTCGAACAAGAAGGCGCGGCATGAGTACGAGGTGCTGCGGACGTTCGAGGCGGGGCTGGTGCTGGCCGGCACCGAGGTGAAGTCGTTGCGGGCCGGGTATGTGTCGATCGTGGACGCGTTTGCCGCGGAGCACGAGGGCGAGTTGCTGCTCTACAACCTGCACATCGCGGAGTACGGGTTCGGGTCGTGGACGAATCACGCTCCCCGGCGTACCCGTAAATTGTTGCTGCACAAGGTCGAGATCGCTCGCATCCTTGACAAGCTCAAGGAGAACGGTATCGCTCTGGTGCCTTTGTCCCTGTATTTCAATGATGGCTGGGCGAAGGTCGAGCTGGCGCTGGCGCGGGGCAAAAAAGAGTACGACAAACGCCAGACGCTCGCCAAGCGGGACGCCGAACGGGAGATCTCCCGGGCGATGGGACGCCACCTCAAGGGTCACCCGAGGGGGTGAATTCGTGAGATCCTGTGCTGCATGCTGGCAGCGGATCTCTGGCAACAGGCGGTCGCGGGCGGGGGCCCGGTGATCTCGCCGGTGGATGCGCGGGGCCTGATGGTTGCGGGGGGCCTGGTCGATGTCAGTTTCGTGTGGCGCGGCGAGGCGGAGCGCACCTCGGTCGGGTGGGGCACGCAGCAGCCGATGGAGCGTGCGCCCGGCACGGACATCTGGCAGCGCACGTTCCGGTTGCCGGCGACGATGCGCACCATCTACTACTTCTCGCATATCGCGGTCGACGAGCATCGTCCCCCTCCCGGCGACAGCGGCTCCGGCCCCACCCACGTCGACCCGCTGAACCCCGACCGGCTGCTGTTCCCCGGCGACCCCGACGATCCCACCGACCGTGACGGCTGGGTGTCGGTGCTGACCCTGCCGCGGGCCGCGCCCCAGACCTGGTGCCTGCCGCGGCCGGGGGTTCCGGCGGGGACGGTCGAGCGGGTCGAGCTGGACGGCGGCCACCGGGTCGCGATCTACCGGCCCTCCTCCGGCACTTCCGGTCGTGGCGGGCAGCCCGGCGGGTTCAGGGCCGGTCTGCCCGCGGTGATCGTCTTCGACGGATATCTCGCGCGCACGATGATGGCGATGCCGGTGACCATCGACAACCTGATCGCCGCCGGGGAGATACCGCCGCTGGTGGCGATCTTCGTGGACGGCACCGACGAGACCCGGCTCGAGGATCTGGCGCCGTCGTCGGAGAAAACCACCCGGTTCATGATCCGCGAGCTGATGCCGTGGGCACGCCGGGTTCACGGCATCAGCCCGTACCCGCAGGATGTCGCCCTGGCCGGGATGTCGCTCGGTGGTCTCACCGCTGCCGCACTGGCGCTGCGGGCGCCGGAGGTGTTCGGCGCGGTGATCAGCCATTCGGGCAGCTTCTGGTGGCCGGCGCCCGCCGGCGGCGACCCGGAGTGGCTGACCCGCGAGGTGGCCCGCCGTCCCCGCGCCGACGTGCGTTTCTACCTCGACGTCGGCGACCGGGAGCGGCAGATCTTCCTGCCCGGCGTGCCCGACCAGGTCACGGTCAACCGGCGGATGCGTGACGCGCTGCGGGCCAGGGGCTACCCGGTGACGTACGCGGAATACCCGGGCGAGCACGACTACGTGAACTGGCGCAACACGTTCGCCGACGGCCTGCGCGCGGTGTTCGGGCATCACCCCACCAGGTAGGAGCGCAGCACCCAGTTGTCCTCGACGTAGTAGATGCGGCCGTCGGTGACGACCGGGTGGGTCCGGGGCCGCCCGGCGACCGGGACGTCGAGCCGCTGGTTGCCGGTGTCCGGGTCCACGAACGTCGTGCCGACGTAGAGCTGGTCCCGGGCGTGGACGGGCTGCTGCGCGGCCGCCGGCAACCCGTAGTAGACCTTGACCAGCTGGCCGGTCACCTCGCGGACCTCGACCTTGCCGCTGCGGGAGACGAAGAGCTGGTTCCCGCTGATCGTGAACGGTCCTACGGGGAAGCCGCTGCCCGCGTACACCTTGCCGGTGCTCGACCGCACGCGCACGATCTGGTCGCCTGCGCGGAGATAGAACACGGACGGGCTCCCGGCGAGCACCGACCACTTCTTCGCCGTACGCCACAGGATCTTGCCTGTCGTCATGGCCATCGCATAGGCGCCCCGCCCGTCGCGCCGCGTCACGAGGATCGTTCCGAGGGCGGCCACCGATCGGGTCCAGCCGTCGGTGCGCCGCCACAGCTTCCTGCCATCACTGATCCGGTACGCCGTGACGTGACTCTGCTTCGCCGCCCACCCGCTGACCAGGGCGATCCCCCGATCGGCGACCAGCTCGAACGTCGACACGGGGAGCCGCACCCGCCATGTGCGCGCGCCGGTCAGCTCGTCCACCGCGGTGAGATACGACGGTGAGCTCCCGGCCTTGCGGCAGGTGGTGGAGAGCGTGAGGAGCATCCCGCCGGCCACCACCATCGCCCCGGCACGTTCCCGGTCCACGGCTCGCGGCCCCCAGTGCCCGAGCCGCCGGCTCCACAGCTTCGTCCCGCTGACCCCGTCGTACGAGTCGATGCTGTGCCCGGTCCGCACGAACATCCGGCCCGCGTGCACGACCGGCGCGCCGAACTGGGTACAGACCTCGTTGTCGGGCGCCAGCTGCGCGGACCAGCTGAGGCTCATCCCGGTGAAGCCCGGCGGCTGCTCGTACGGGTTGTAGAAGTTCGCGTACGGACTGCCGCCGTCATGGGTCCAGTCCGCCTGTGCGGGCCCGGCCAGCAGGCTCGTCGCGAGGATTCCGGTCAGCGCCGCCCTGATGATCTTCACACCAGGCTCAACGACGGTCTCTTTATTCCGGCATCGGTAGCTCAGCGGCCTCGCCGGTCGCGGGCGCGGCGGAATGCTCGGGCGCCGCGAGCAGACTGCGGGTGTAGCGGCCCTGCTGCCGGGTCACCGGCAGCGTGATCAAATGAATCGGCGGCGGTGGCTCGACGAACCGCCCCGTCCCCCACCGGATCCAGAACGGCAGCCGCCCCTCCTCCGCCTCGGCGAGCAACTTGTCGACGGTCCGCTGCCGATGCGTGTGGTCCACCTCGACCACGATCGGCGGCCCGTCCTCCCTGGCCAGCGCGACATCGAGCACCGAATGCTGCCGCTCCATCGGCGGCGGCAACGTCACCACACTCGCCGCCCGCCGGTACACCCGCCACCCGTGCGCCTCACCCCACTCACCGACCGTGTCGATGATCAGGGCCGTCACCTGCTCCTGGCTGAGCCCGGTGAACGTCAGCGCAGCGAGCCGGGGCGCCAGGTCGTCCATGCACGGAATCGTAGTTCGCCCCCGCCCCACCCCTGCGCCCAGCCTTCGCGACGGCCTCAGTCGGCAGGGATGAGCACAGCGCCAGTGAGAACGACAGTGCCGTTGGGGTCGCCGCACTGCACCCGGAGCGTGAGCTTCTCGGCGTCATCGACGGTCGCGGTCAACTGCTGGGACTGCGCCGCGGTGGCCCGCTGCTGCGCGCCGGCCTCGGCGGTCACCACCTCGCCATCCCGCTGCCGGGTCCCGGTGAGAGCGGTCACGTAAGTGGCCGACCGTTCATCGGCGTCCGGCGGATAGTACGGCCGGACGTCGGCGCGGAACTCTACGTATCGGCCCTTCAGCAGGTAGGTGACGCTGTGCTCCTGGTCGCCGGTCTGGTTCGACGGGCAGCTGATCGCGATGGGCCGATCGGTCCAGCCGTCCTTACCGCGCACCGGCCGCGGAACCGCGACGAGGAATGCGCCGCCGGATTCCGCGGCGAAGCCGTTCAGGTATTCCGCACTCGCGGCCGGCGCCGGCCCGCTCGGGCTTTGTGGAGCGCTGGACGGCCCCGGTCCGGCGGCCGTCTCGTGAGCCGCGGAAGGAGCGGCCCCGGCGTCGGTGGCGCCGGGGCCCGGCGGGGACTTCGGCCACTGCCAGGCCACGAATGCCACGAGAAGGCTGAGGATGCCCGCGACGGTGCCCAGCACGGTCGCCCGGACTCCCGTGTCCCAGCCGCGCCAGCCACGCGACTTGGGGACCTTACGGGCCAATTCCGCCGTACTAAGGTGCGGCCGGTGAGTCCAAAGATTACCGTCCGCAGAACCATGTCGATCATTTCCGTGATCGCTGTGATCCTTTTCGCGTTCACCGCTTTCTTCTCCTGGCGCGCACTGGGAAAGGCTGACGATGCCCTCACCCAGGTCAACGCCCTCGCCTCCGCTCGGGCGGCCGAGGCACCCCCGCAGGTGGTCGCCGACCCGACCGTCGCCGCCACGACCGCCGATCCACCCACAGCCGCCGCCACGGAGGATCCCGCCGGGGAACCGGCAGCGACAGTGCCGAGCCTCAACGCCCAGACCCAGTACAAGACCCGGTACACCAGCCAGACGCTGCGCATTCCGCCCAGCTGCACCAGTTCCGTCTACATCGATCTCGACGAGCCCCGGGTGCAGACGGAATCGAATGTCGCTGAACTGAGTTACGAAAATCCGTGTGGCGGCGGCACCACCGCCCAGTTCAGCCTCCAGAGCGACGTGACCGCGAGCGCCGTCCCCTCCGAGGCCGTGACCCCGATCGAATGCGCGGAACAAATTCGCACGAGCCCGTTGGGCAAAGCGAACGAGCCGATCCGCCGCGGCTCGGTCTACTGCGTCAAGACGTCGCCGAACGCCGCCCAGACCAGCGGGATCACCTGGAAGATGGTCATCCTCGCCGTGACCGCGACGGCGCAGGACGGGACGGTCACGCTCAAGGCGTCAGCCTGGGATATTCCGCAGTAGAGGACGGCCACGACGGGTCAGGGCGTGTCGCTGGTGTCGTAGGACAGCCGCTCAGACCCACTGCACCACGTCGTCGTGCTCCAGGCGTGGGAGCCTGCCGAACCAGGGATTCTCCCCGGGGTGGCCGATGTTGACGACCAGGATCGATCGGTGGCGCCCGTCGGGGAAGAACTCGGCGTCGATGCCCGCCGCGTCGAAACCCGCCATCGGGCCGGCCGCCAGGCCGTGGGCGCGGACGGCGAGGATGAAGTAGCCGGCCTGGAGGGTGGCATTGAAGGTGGCTGTCCCGGTGCGCTTCGCGTCGTCCGCGGCGAAGACGTCCTTCAGCTCCGGCCGGAACGGCAGGACCGTGGGGATGTGCTCGTGGAACCGGGTGTCCATGGCGAGAACAGCCACCGCGGGCGCAGCCGCCGTCTTGGCACGGTTGCCTTCGCTCATGTGCTTGAGCAACCGGTCACGGCCCTCGCCCTGCCGGACGTAGAGCACGCGCAGGGGCTGGGAGTTGGCCGATGTCGGCGCCCACTTCGCCAGCTCCCAGATGTCCGACAGCTCCGCGTCGGTCACCGGCGTGTCCGCGAAGGTGTTCGCGGTCCGCGCCTCGGTGAACAGCAGGTCCTTGGACTTCGCGTCCAGAGATTCGAGCGAGCGATCCATGTCCGGTTCCTCACCACAGCACTTGGTTAACGTGTGAACCAAAGGTAGATCGCAACTGGTTCACACGTCAACCAACGGTAGAGTGACGCCCATGACAGAGGTGCCGTGGCTGGACGAAGGGGAACAGCAAGCCTGGCGTGCCCTGATGACGATGCAGGACGACCTGGCAGAGTTCCTCGACCGGCAGATACGTAACCGCGACGGGCTCTCCAAAGCCGATTACGAGGTCCTGGCCCATCTGTCCGAGGCACCCGGGGGCCGGCTCCGCTCCTTCAGGCTCGGCGAGCTGCTGCGCTGGGAGAAGAGCCGCCTCTCCCAGCACCTCGGGCGGATGGAGAACCGTGGCCTGGTGATCCGCGAACGCTCGCTCGCCGACCAGCGTGGCGCGGACGTCACCATCTCCCGCCGCGGCACCGACCTCATCACCGCCGCCGCCCCGAGGCACGTCGCCGACGTCCGCGCCGCGTTCTTCGACCATCTCACCGCGGCAGAGCTGCAGACCATCACCACCATCGCCGGCAAGGTGAAGGAAGGGCTCGCGAAGCTGCAGCCCTGACGGTGGTCTCAGGCGAGCGGGACCACATAGGAGTCGACCCGGGCGATGAGGCCGTCGCGGAACGTGAAGAGGTCGTTGAAGCCGAACCGGAACGGGCCGTGCTCGACGGTGGCACCCCGGCCCTCGCCCGTGGTGACGACGACGGGACCGTCCTCGTAGACACGCTGGACGTCGAGCTCGGGGCTGCCGGTGAAGGCCGGGTTCTCGATCTCGCCGTCGAAGTCCGCCTTACCGCGCGTCGTCCGATGGCCGTGGATGACCCATTCGACGTCGTCGGTGAGCGTCGCGAGGATGCTCGGGTGGTCGCTCGTCCGGAATCCGGCGAAGTACTGGTCGACGAGGTCGCGCTGTGTCGGTGCGGTCATGATGTGCTCCTGTCGAGCTGAAGGTAGGTGCCGAGGGAGTCGAGGATCGAGCCGAGTCCGGTGGCCGCCCGGGCCGTGCGGAGCTCGGGGGGAAGCCGGCGCTGGTGCACCGTCAGATGGGTGCCGTCTCCGGACCTCCGGACCGTGACGGTGGTCCGCAGGCCGGTGACGGGCTCGTCGAACACGAGCTCGTGCGGCGCGGTGACGCTCACGTAGACGAACGTGAGCCGGCGGGTGGCGCCGTCCGGTGCACGGGTGTCGAGCGCGAACTCACCACCGGGGCGCAGGTCGAGGGTCACGGATTCCGGGGGAACCGTGGCGTGCGAGCCGCCCCAGAAGCTCGCGATGCTCACCGGCGAGGTGAAGGCGGCCCAGACCCGTCCGGGGTCAACGGCGTAGTGCCGCTCGGCGATCAGTTCGTCGCCGCGCAGCTTCGCGGCCCCGTTCACGGCGCCTCCTCGGGCTCGGCCCCCAGGGGGAAGCCGGCGCCGGGCTCGACCTCCAGGGGGAAGCCGGCGCCGGGCTCGGTGAGGTGCTTGCCGAGGGCGTCGAGGCGGTCGTCCCAGGCGCGGCGCTGGTCGTCGACCCACGTGCCGATCAGGGCGAGCTGATCGGCACGGAGCCGGCAGGGGCGGCGGGTCCCCTCCCGGCGCTGCTCGACGAGGCCGCACCGCCGTAGGACGCCGACGTGGTGGGAGATCGCCTGCGGGGTCAGGTCGAACGGCCCGGCGAGCTCCCCCACCGTCGCGTCCCCGTGCGCGAGCCTGGTCACCAGGGCCCGGCGCACGGGGTCACCGAGGGCGGCGAAGGCCATATCGAGATCGGGAGGCATGACACCACCCTAACGCAAACGTACGCTTGCACAAGCGCTTGTTTGCTAATGCGTCACGACGTGCAGGTCAGGGTGCCGGCGCGAAGGGCGTGGCCGGCGTCGTTGGTGTCGTCGGACCAGAGGACAGGCTTGAGGCCGCCGGCGCAGGCCGACTGGGGTGCGATGGCGAAGCCCTCGTTGTTGTAGTTGGGCATGCCGGTGGGGCGGTCGGCGGTGCGGGTGACGGCGAATCTGCCCTGGGCGTTGAGGTCGAGGGTTGCGGTGCGGCCCTGGCAGGTGTCGTCGCAGGCGGCCCACAGGTGACCGGTGGCCGGCTCGAACTCCAGGTCCATGACGGCGGGGAAGCCGCTCGTGAACGTGGCGACGCGGGTGTAGGTACCTGACGGGGTGAGCGCGTACGCGTACACCATGCCGTTGTTCTCGACCCCCGCGAAGAACAACCCGCTGCCGTGCCCGGGGTAGGTCGCCGGGGTGTAGGCGGCGCCGGTGTGCTCGTCGCGGAAGCCGTGCGCGGTCAGGAACGTGTCCGGGATCCAGGAGACGGCTTCGGGTCCGGCGTTGGCGGGCAGGCCGGGAAGATCGGCGGTGAGGTTCCACTCGGCGGTCGCGTTCAGCGTCGTCGCCGTCGAGGTGGTGTCGAAGCGCAGGATCTTCGGTGCACTGGACGAGCCGCTGTTGTCGCGTTCGGTAATGACGAAGGTGCCGTCCGGCGAGACGACCACACCCTCGGCGTCGGGGTCGCCGCTGCCGTTGGCGAAGTGCAGGGTCTTGCCGGACGCCCAGCCCCCGGCCGGGTCGGGCCGCCACGTCGTGCCGTTGGGCACCAGGCGGTACAGCGTGCCCGGTCCGTTGCGCACGGCCCACAGCACGGTCGCGCTCTCGTAGGACAGTCCGCTGAGGTTGGTGCCGAAGACGTTCGACCCGTCCGCGACGGTGACGGCCGTGCCACCCGGCCAGCTCGTGCTCAAGGGGCTACCACAGGCGTTCGCGGCACCCTTGGTCACGGCGACGGTGGTCGTGAACGCGCCGGTACCGTCGGCGCACCGTCCGTACGTGGTGGTGGCATGGCTGGTCCAGGCGTAGGAATCCACGAGCGTCGAGCCGTCCGCGGCGTACAACCGTGCGGAATCCGCGCTGCCCAGCCCGTACGCCGATTCGACGTCCAGAGCCAGGAACGCACCCGGACCCAGCGACGTACCCGATGCGATCTTGTACGAGTGGGAGTTGTCGTCGTCCTTGACGATCCACTTCGACACGTCAACCGCGACGGTCCCCGTGTTGACCAGCTCGATCCAGTCCCCGGGACTTCCGCCGCTCGACTCGACCTCGTTGATCCTGATCGAGGACGCGTCCTGCGCCGAGGCAGGCGCGCACGCCAGCCCGAGGCCGAGCACAGCAAGGGCAGCAACGACAGAGGCATTTCTACGCGTACGCAATGTGGCCGGTCCTTCGTCCAGAGGGTCTCAGCGAAGCGTCAGCCACCCGGGCAGCCACAAATTGAACACCTCACCAACGGCGCCGTAACTCACCGCCGTGACTGAGGAGCGGAGCGTCGAGCCGCCAGCGAACCCAGTGGGTGCTGTGCCCGACGGCCTCGGCGAGCCGCCCGAGTGTCCACCCGGCGGCGCGCCGTTGCCGGAGCCAGCCGGGCAGGTCCTCGGTGCCGAGGCGTTGGGCGGCACGCAGTTCGGCGGCGACGGCACGGGATCGGCGGCCGGTCGCGGAGTTGATCCCGGTAGGACGAAGCGCGACACCGGCCCGGTCGAGCGCGGCACGAAGGCGGGCCCGGCCCAGACCGGTGGCGGCGGCCAGGGCTTCCAGCGAGGCCCCTGCGGCGTACGCGGAACGCAGGTAATCCTCCAACGCCGCATGACCGAGACGCGCCAGCCGATCGGCGAGGTCCCGCTCCCGCCGCGCTCCCATGACTGCGCGGTAGCTCTGCGCGGTGTACCCGTGAGCGCGGACGTGCGACCCCAGCGACGTGAACCACCGGCCACACAGGTGGCAGCACAACCGCCCAGTCGACTCCTCGACGGCCAGCTCCCCAGGCGGAGCGTGCAACCCGGTCCCGTCCGGCAACCGCCACAGATGCCCGTGCCTGCTCATCCGGCTACCCCTCCACTCCGCCCGCCGCCACGATCCACGTGTTGCATACTGTTGGCAATAACAAATTCTATGCAGAATGAAGGCGGCGATGGCGCTCTACACGCTTCCCGACATGCCCTACGACTACGGTGCACTCGAGCCCGCCATGAGCGGGCAGATCCTCGAACTGCACCACTCCAAGCACCACGCCGCGTACGTCAAGGGCAGCAACGACACCCTCGACCAGCTCGCCGAGGCCCGCGACAAGGGCGACTTCACCACCCTCGTCGGGCTGGAGAAGACCCTCGCGTTCAACCTTTCCGGGCACGTCCTGCACTCGATCTTCTGGAACAACCTCTCCCCCGACGGCGGCGACCGCCCCGACGGCGAGCTGGCCGCCGCGATCGACGAGCACTTCGGATCGTTCGAGGCGTTCGCCGGGCAGCTGTCCGCCGCGACCAAGGGCGTGCAGGGCTCCGGCTGGGGCATCCTCGCCTGGGAACCGTTGTCGCAGCGCCTCATCGTCGAGCAGGTCTACGACCACCACGGCAACGTCGGCCACGGCTCCACCCCGATCCTGGCGTTCGACGCCTGGGAGCACGCGTACTACCTGCAGTACAAGAACGTGCGCCCGGACTACGTCGACCGCCTGTGGGACCTGGCCAACTGGGCAGACGTCATCAAGCGCTTCGACGCCGCCCGCGCGGCCGGCAACCCGATCATCGTTGCTCCCTGACGAGCGGGCGGGACAGGCCGGGCGGGCGTTCCAGGACGCTCAGCCTCCACATCGCCGCCGCGTCGGTGAGCGGCCCACCGGAGATCTGCTAGAGCAGGGTCTCGATGGCGCCGAGGATCTCGGCGTCCGCGCCGAGGGAGGTCGGGACGACGGTCAGGCCGGCGGTGGCGCTTGGGGAGCAGTGCCGCAGCAGGGCCTCGCGGACGCCGTCCACCACGAACGGGCCGGCTGTGGCGAAGCCGCCGCCGACGACGACCACCGCCGGGTTCAGCACGTTGCAGACCGAGGCGACCGAGCGGCCGATCAGGCGGCCTGCGTCGGCGAGGGCGCGCTGGACCGGGCGGTGGTGGGACGCGGCGAGGGCGAGCAGGTCCGCTTCCGTCGGGCGGGTGGTCGCGGCGCCGTTGTCGAGCAGCGCGGCGAAGTACGCCGGGGACAGGTAGACCGAGAGGCATCCCCGGCTGCCGCAGACGCAGAACGGGCCGACCTCGCGGACGTTGAGGTGGCCGACCTCGCCCGCGTAGCCGATCGCGCCGCGGTGCATGCGGCCGCCGGCGATGATCCCCGCGCCCGTGTACTGGTCGGCGCGCAGGTAGAGGACGTCGCGGGCGCCTTTCGCGGCGCCGTGGCGGGTTTCGGCCAGTGCGGCGAGGTCGGCGTTGTTCTCGACGGTGACGGGTACGCCGAGCACGGCCGTGATCTCGTCGCCGGGGTTGAAGCCCGCGAACATGGGCAGCACGCCGCGCGCGCCGAAACGGCCGGTCGCAGGGTCGACGGGCGAGGGGACACTCACCGCCGCCGCCCGGAGCTCCGACAGGTAATGACCGTGGCGTAGCAGCAGGTCACGGCCGAATTCTGCGGCGCGGCGCAGGTGGGTGGCGCCGGACAATCCGATGGGTACGGCGTCCGTGTCGTCATGGCGTACGGTGCCGGCGCCGTCCGTGATCACGGCCCGGATGCCGGAAGCGGTCAGCGCGAGTCCCATCAGCAGTCCGGGTGGCGCGGCGATCCGGAAGTGGGGCGAGGGGCGGCCGGCGCGGCGTTCCCCGACCGGCGCGGTGGTCTCGACGATGCCGTCGTGGTCGAGCTCGGCGAGCAACTCGATCACCGCCGCGCGGGGCAGCCGGGTGAGCTTGACGATGTCGCTGCGCTCGACGGTCCCCCGGGCCCGCAGCAGGTCGGTGATCATGCCTCGGCGCACGGCGCGCTCCCGCAAGGTAGGGGACACGCCATCGGGGGCGGCGTCGAAAACGCGGCTGCCACGGGCGGCGGGAGTCGCGTCGACCGCCGCGGAGACGGCGCCGAGGATCGGGGCTCGGCCGTCGAGGGCGCTGGCCCGGACCACCGTGGTGTCGGCGACCTCCGGCTGGGCGTAGCGGCGCAGCGACTCGCGGACGCCCTGGATGATGGTGCCCTCGGGTTCGATCAGCGGGCCGTCCAGCACCACCAGCGACGGGTTGATCGTGTTGGCGAGGTCGGCGACGACGCGGCCGATCATGCGCCCGGCGTCGGCGAGGACCCGCTCGGCGGTGGCGTCGTGCCGGGCGATCTCCGTGACCCGCTCCGCGGTGAGGTTCTCGCCGTACGTCACGGCCAGCATCGCGAGGATCTCGCGGGGCGAGGCGATCGTCTCGAGACAGCCCCGGTTGCCGCAGCGGCACAGCGCCCCGGTCTCGTCGACCTGGACGTGGCCGATCTCGCCGGCAGCACCGGTCGCGCCGTGGTGCACGTGCCCGTCGAGCAGCAGCCCACAGCCGATGCCGGTGGAGATGCGCAGGTAGCAGACGTTGCGGTGGCCGCCCGCCGCGCCATGGGCGACCTCGCCGATCAGGCTCAGGTCGGCGTCGTTGCGCACGGTGACGCGGTGCCCGAGACGCTGCTGGAGCTCGGTCGCGGGGACCACGCCGCCCCAGCCGGGCAGGACGCTGCTGGCGACGATCGCGCCGTTGGAGGTGCCGATGGGTGCGGAGAAGCCGACGACCGTGGACCAGATGCGGCCCCGTTCGGCGCCCGCCTCGGCGACGCAGTCCCGGATCAGGGCCGCGACCGCGTCGAGGGAGCCGGTGACGTCGGAGGTGTCGAGGTCGCGGTCGTGCTCCACGAGGATCGCGCCGGTCAGGTCGGCCACTGCCACCCGTACGCCGGGACCGCCGACCACCGCACCCACCACACAGCCGGCGGCGGGCCCCAGGGTGAGCATCCGGGCGGGCCGTCCCGGACCCGCCGCGACGGTCGCCGCGCCTTTCGCGAGCAGCCCGGCGGTGAGGAGCTCGGCGACCATGCCGTTGACGGTGACCCGGGCCATGCCGGTGCGCCGGACGAGCTCGGCGCGGCTCAACTCCCCCGTCTCACGGACGATGGAGAGCAGGTAGTCGCGGCTCACGACGTGCACACGCCGGCCGCCCGGGCGGGGCGTCATGGCTCCACCGTACGCCGGGGGTTATTGACGTATCCAGACTTAACCCGGCCGGCATGGAACGCGCAGAACGCCCAGAACGAAACAAAAGTCGGCCCGGATACGAAACGCATAGCTAATTCAAAGGAAACCCATCCGTCATTTGGGCTTGGTTTAGCGTCAATCCGATCGATAACTTCGAGGGACGAGGTCGCCGGTGGGAGGCGTCCCGTCCACGTCACATCGAGGTGCGCCATGACCACACTGAACCCCGCGGCAGCGGTCCGAACCGTCCCCACGGACGCCCCCGCCCCCAAGCCCGACGCGCCGGCCCGGCTGATCGCCGCGATGGCCCTCGCCCAGCTGGGCACGTACGTCGCGGTGCTCACCCCGGTGGTCGTGACGCTGTCCATCCGCGTCGCCGAGATCGCCCCGGACAACCGCAACTCGGCGCTGAGCTCGGTGCTGTCGGTCGGCGCGCTGCTCGCCCTGATCGGCAACCCGTTCTTCGGCGCGATGTCCGACCGCACGACCTCCCGGTTCGGCAAGCGCCGCCCGTGGCTGATCGGCGGCATCCTGCTCGGCGCGATCGGCCTGCTGATCGTCGCGACCGGCAGCAGCGTGCTGGTGCTGACCGCGGGCTGGGCGCTCGCGCAGCTCGGCATCAACGCCACACTCGCCACCGTCACCGCCCTGCTGCCCGATCAGATCCCCGCGCACCAGCGGGGCCGGGTGGGCGGCATCCTCGGCCTGATGACCTCGATCGCGATCCTGATCGGTACGGGGCTCGCGTCGCTGCTGTCCGGCAATACGTTCCTGATGTTCATGGTCCCGGCGGTGATCGGGGTGCTGTCGGTCGGCACGCTCGTGCTGATCCTCAAGGACAAGCCCGCCGTGAAGGGCGCGTTCGGCAGGTACACGGTCCACGAGTTCCTGCGGACGTTCTACATCAGCCCGCGCCGGCACCCCGACTTCGCGTGGAACGTCCTCAGCCGCTTCCTGGTCTGGATGGGCATCGCGTCGCTCACGTCGTACCAGGCGTACCTGCTGATCGACCGGTTCGGCTACACCACGGACAACGTCGCCGACGCCATCCTCGTCGCCACCGTGCTGACCACCGCCGGCATGCTGATCGGCTCGACGTTCGGCGGCTGGCTCTCCGACCGCACCGGGCGCCGCCGTCCCTTCGTGTTCGCCGCCGGCGCCGTGATCGTCGTCGCGCTGCTGATCATCGGGTTCAGCAACAGCTACGGCGTGTTCCTCTTCGCGGCGGCGGTGTTCGGTCTCGGTGAGGGCCTCTACCTCGCCGTCGACCTGGCGCTGGCCACCGATGTGCTGCCCAACCCCGACGACGCGGCCAAGGACATGGGCGTCATGAACATCGCCAACGCCCTGCCGCAGTCGCTCGTCCCGATCATCGCCGCCCCGATCCTCGCGATCGGCGCAGGCTCCGGCAGCAACTACGCCGCGCTGTTCCTGTTCGGCGCGATCGTGGCCGCTGCCGGCTCCACCCTGGTCCACTTCATCCGCGGCGTTCGCTGAAAGGTCCGGCCATGTACCCGTACGAGAATCCCGAACTGACCGTCGATCAGCGCGTCGACGACCTGCTGGACCGGCTCACCCTGGCCGAGAAGGCCGGGCTGATGTTCCACACGATGGCCGCCGTCGACCCGGACGGCACCCTGCACGAGCCGGACGGGCCCGGCGGGATGTTCCCGTCGACGTCCTGGCTGGTCACCGAGAAGCTGATCAACCACGTCAACATCCTGACGCTGCAGCCCACGGCGCCGACGCTGATCGCCGAGTGGCACAACCGCATCCAGGAGCTGGCCCGCGGCACCCGGCTCGGCATCCCGGTCACGGTGTCCACCGACCCGCGGCACGGCGTGCTCGACAACCCGGCGACCAGCGCGGCGGCCGGCGGCTTCTCGCTGTGGCCGGAGCCGATCGGGTTCGGCGCGATCAAGGACCCCGAGGTGATGCGGCGCTTCGCCGACGTCGCCCGGCGCGAATACCTCGCCGTCGGCATCCGGGTCGCGCTGCACCCGATGGCCGACCTGGCCACCGAGCCGCGCTGGGCCCGCACGAGCGGCACCCTCGGCTCCGACGCCCACGTGGTGTCCTCACTGATCAAGGCTTACGTCGAGGGCTTCCAGGGCTCTTCCCTCGGACATGACAGCGTCGCCGCGATGGTCAAACACTTCCCCGGTGCCGGGCCGCAGATGAACGGCGAGGACGCGCATTTCCCGTACGGGCGGGAGCAGGTCTACCCCGGTGGTCGGTGGGACCTGCACCTCAAGCCGTTCGAGGCGGCGTTCGCCTCCGGGGTCGCGCAGGTCATGCCCTACTACGGGATGCCGGTCGGCACCGAGTACGAGGAGGTCGGCTTCGGCTTCAACCGCGAGATCATCCAGGGCCTGCTGCGCGACCACTACGGCTTCGACGGCGTGGTCTGCACCGACTGGGGCCTGGTCACCGACGCCGACAACGTCATGGGTGCCCCGATGCCCGCCCGCGCCTGGGGCGTCGAAAGCCTCTCCCGCGTCCAGCGCGTCGAGAAGATCATCAACGCCGGCGCCGACCAGCTCGGCGGCGAACACTGCCCGGAACTGATCATCGAGCTCGTCCAGGACGGTCGCGTGTCCATCGAGAGGATCGATCTTTCGGTACGCCGTATCCTGCGCGACAAGTTCCGCCTGGGCCTGTTCGACGACCGCCGGTTCGTCGACGCCACCGCCGTCGCGGGCAGCGTCGGCACCCCCGCATTCCTCGACGCCGGCCTCGACGCCCAGCGCAAATCGGTCGTCGTCCTGCAGAACGAGTCCCTGCTCCCACTCGCCGAGGGCATCGCCGTCCACCTCGACGGCGTCGACCCCGCCGTCGCCGCCCGCTACGCCAAGGTCGTGGACACCCCGGCGGAGGCGGACGTGGCGATCGTGCGGCGCACCGCACCGTACGAGCAGCGCGGCGGCGGTTTCGAGGCGTTCTTCCACGCGGGCCGCCTCGACTGGACCACCGACGAGCTCGCCCCGGTGCTGTCCGTCGCGGCCGAGGTGCCCACCGTGGTCGACGTGATGCTCGACCGCCCGGCGGTGCTCACTGCGCTGCTCCCGGCGACCCGGGCGCTGACCGGTACGTTCGGCGCGAGCGACGAGGCCCTGCTCGACATCCTCTTCGGCCGGTTCCCCGCCACGGGCACGCTGCCGTTCGAGCTCCCGTCATCGATGGCGGCCGTCGAGGCCTCCCGCGAGGACGTCCCGAACGACACCGTGGACCCGCTCTTCGCGTACGGTCACGGCCTTTCGAACCAGTAGCTCAACGCCTCCTGGAGCCCGTCGGTCGTGTCGCCCTGCCAGGCGACATAGCCGTCGGGCCGCACCAGCATCCCCGCCGGGGCCGCCCCCGTCACCACCGTGTCCACCCGGTCGGCGAACCGCCCCGGCGTCAGGTTCCCGGCCGGATCGATCACCAGGGGGCGACCCTGCCGGGTCAGCTCCCGCAGCCCGGGAAAATCGGGGGCGAGCCGGCCGACCAGGGGACCCTCGGCCGCGCCCATGTCGTAGACCACATCCGTGCCGGCCATCAGGTCCGCGATGTGCTTGCGGGTCGACGGCATCGTCATCAGCTCACCGAACAACTCCCGCAGCGCGGTCACCTCCGCACCGGGTCCGATCAGGACGGACTGCGCCTGGGTGTGCATGGTCACCCTTTCGGCGGCCGGCCGGCGCTCCGACTCGTACGTGTCGAGCAGTCCTTCCCTGGCCTCGCCCCGCACCGCCGCCGCGAGTTTCCAGCCGAGATTGACCGCGTCCTGCAGCCCCAGGTTGAGCCCCGGCCCCCCGATCGCGGAATGCACATGCGCGGCGTCCCCGAGCAGCAGCACCCGGCCTTCGCGATACCGTTCCGCCAGCCGCGTGTTGCCCCCTTCGAGCCGGCGCATCAGATGCGGTCCCGGCCCCGCCGGCGGCCCGAGCGTCACCGGCACCCCGACCACCCGGCTCGCACTGGCCGCCAGCTCCTCGAGCGACGCCTCCGGCTTGTCAGCACGATCCCACTCAGCGGTGTTGAGCAACGGCACCTGCCCCGGCGCCCACGTGATCACCCCATGATCGGTGCGCGTGTGCTGGAACGGCGGCACCTTCCCGTACCCCTCGATGATCAGCCCGCCGTCCTCCGCGACCATCCCGTCAGGAACACTCACATGCCCCGACAACCACACCGACGTATCGGTGGTCACCCCGGGAAACCCGATCCCCGCCAGCTTCCGCACGGCACTGCGCCCACCATCAGCCCCGACCAGGTACGCGGCCTCGATCGGCTCACGGCCCCTGATGTGTACGACGACCGACTTCTCGCCCTGCTCCAGCCCCACCACCTCGTGGTCCCGCAGGATCTCGACACCGAGCTCGGCCGCCCGCCCGGTCAGCATCGCCTCGATCCGGCGCTGCGGCACCATCACCGTGAACACATCATTCTTGGGTACGCCGCGCAGGTCCAACGGGAACGCCCCGAAGATGAAACCCTCCGCCGGGGCGGGCGGGCCGTCTGCCTGCACCAGACGCTCGTAAAGGCCCCGGCGGTCCAGCACGCGGACCACCTGACCTACCAGGCCGTTCGCGCGCTGCTCGGTGGTCGGGCCGGTCAGTCGCTCCAGGACCACGGGGCGGATGCCGGCTAGGGCCAGCTCGCAGGCCAGCATCAGACCGTTCGGTCCAGCGCCGGCAATCACTACGTCAATCATGACAAAACCCCTTTCAAGGGCATGGGTCATCGGCCCGGTACGAGCCGGGCGGGCGGTTTCTGGTCGTTCGATCTGGGGACAGCAGGGCGTTGCTCGCTGATCGAGCCCACGCGTGAGCCTCACCGGTCGAGCCCGGCCGCGGGCGGTCGCGGGCGTGCCCAGCCGCGGGCGGCGGTTGCGCCTGGCCGCGGGCGGTCAGTGCGTTTTGCTGGTCGTTGCGAGTGGCCTGAGTGGATGCGGGATCGGCCCGAGATTGTGTATTTCGTGCGCGGAAGTGATTGACCGGGTTTGACAGCCGGGTCCTTGAGAAATTGCGGTATCCCGAGTTTCGGCGCAATATCTCGCCGCTACTGGCGACTTTGGTTCTGCGCTGGTCACTCTTGGTCACGCACGACCTTGTTGTGGCGGGGTCTGCAGCCCTTTGTGCTCGGGCAGGCTGCGGCGTCCTGTGGTCAGACGGGCACGCGGCGGGAGGGCGGTTACGGCGTTGAGGGTCAGGCTGGCGGCGGGAGGCCGGCTGTGGCGTCGGGGGCTCAGGTGGGCGGCGGCGCTGGGGGTCAGGTGGGCGGCGGGAGACCGGCTGCGGCTCGGGTGAAGGCTTCGGGGAGCAGGATGTCCATGCGGACCGGGGGGTCGGCGCGGAGGTAGAAGGCCACGGTGGCGGCGTTGATCGCTGTGACGGTGGCGGCGACGAGGTTCGGGTAGAAGTCGTGGTGTGCGTCGGTGCCGGTCCGTTCGGCGATCGCGGCGGCGAGCTCGGCCTCAGCGACGGCGCCGGCGCGCAGGAGCTCGCCCTGCAGGACCGGCTCGGCCATCATCAGGCGCAGGCCGACGGTCCATTGGAGCTGGTCGGGCACGGGATGCGCGAGCACCTCGGGGCCCGGCTGGAACTGGGCCATCGCCGCCGCCGTGATCGCCGTCCAGAGTGACTCCCCCGGCGGCCGGCGGCGCAGCTCGGCGGAGACCTCCAGGAACCGGTCGAGCTGCCGGGCAGCGATCGCCTCCGCCTTGCTCGAAAAATAATTGTTGAACGTACGCGGTGACACCCCCGCCGCCGCCGCGATGTCCTCCACTTTGACCTCGTCGTAACCGCGCTCCACGGTCAGCCGGATCGCCGCCCAACTCAGCGCCGCCCGCGTCGCCACCTTCTTGGATTCCCGCAGCCCCATGCCCCCACCCTACCCGAACTTGCGCGCCCCGCAAAGATGCGTGCCCCGCAATTTTTGCCCGGAACCCGGCCGCGGGGCGCTCCCGCCCGTACCCGTGGTTGGCACCCGACCTGGAGGCAACACCATGCCTGCACTTCCCGAGTCAGACCCGCAGCCCGACTGGCCCCCGGCCGACACCCCCCGCCCGGAGGAGGAACCCACGGCCGAACTCCCCGTCATCACGGCCCGAAAGCCCGGCTGGAACGGCCCCACCCTGGCCCAGGCCGCCCTCTCCATGGCCTTGACCAACCACAAATCCTCTGCCCCGGATCCCGAGGGGGCGGACCAGCCCATTGCCGGCCGGACGGCGGCGAAGGAGCGGTCAGTGGATGGGCATCCTGATGATCCCCGGGCCGGAAGACCTCCCGCCGCCAAGGACCCCGCCCCGACGGCTGCCGCGCAACCCCCATTCACCGGGGAAAACGAACCCGGCTCAGCCCACGGGGAAGGCGGACCTCAAGCGGTCGGCGAGGAAGGCAGACCTGAGGGGATCGGCGGGCAGGCCGGGCCCGAGCGAATCGGCGGGGAAACCGGGCCCGAGGCGATCGGCGGGCAACCCGGAGCTGGGACGGTTGGCGAGCACGGATCTGGGTCAGCTGACACATCACGCGGAGCCGGGTCGGTTGACGCTGCGGCCGGGGAGAGCGCTCCCCGAGCGACCGGAACGACCCGAGCGACCGGAACAACCGGAACAACCCGAGCGACCGAGACAACCCGAGCGACCGGAACAACCGGAACAACCCGAGCGACCGAGACAACCCGAGCGACGGGGACGACCGGAACGACGGGGACGACCGGGCTGGCCGGAGCGACAGGGACAGCCGAGGCGACCGGAGCGACGGGGGCGGCTGGGGGAATGGCCGGTCTTGCGATGGAACCGCCGCCTGCTGCCGGGCCGCTGATGTCGTCGGGCGCCTGGCCGTCGTGGACTGGGCCGTCATGGACTGGGCCGTCGAGGACTGGGCCGTCGATGACCGGGCCGTCGATGACCGGGCCGGCATCGCGGCTTGACGCTGCGGCCCCGACATCCGGCGGGGGCCTCGACGCGTCATCGTCGGCGCCCTGGGCCGAGTCGACAACGCTCCCCCATGCGGAAACGATAAAGCTCCCCCACGCCGAAACGAGCACACTCCCCCACGCGGAAACGACAAAGCTCCCCCACGCCGAAACGGGCACGTCAACCGCCGGGGCGGGAATGGGTGCGCCGCTCTATGCGGGGACGGGTGCGGCGTCGCATGCCGGTGGGGCTGTGGATGGCGAGGCGGCGAGGTGGGAGGCCACGCCGGTGTTCGTGAGTGGTGGGCCGACCGGCGGCAGGGCGGCCGGTGATGCGAAGGACGACTTTGGCTCCGCGGGCAGCGATGCCGCCGATCGCGACAGTACGAGGACGTTCGGGCGGATGGGGGCGGGTGGCATCAGCCCGGGGGCGCGGGACGGAGCCGGGGCATTTGACGGCGAGGGTGTCGGTGGGGGTGAGGATGCTGGGTGGATTCTGCCGGGGATGCAGCATGCAGAGGAGGGCCACGTAGCGGATCAGGGCGATGGTGTCGCCGGTGATGGGGTGCCGGGGCGGCGGTGGCTGGTCGGGGCCGGGGTTGTGGCTGTTGCGCTGGTGCTGGCCGGGGCGGCGGTTGTCGTGGTGGGGCACGGTGGGGATGGCTCCGGGGCGGACAGCAGGCAGTGGGCTCCGCCGGCCGCCGCTGGAGGTAGGCAGGGTGACGCGGGAGACCAGCAGGGAGCGGCGGGTCAGCAGAACGGCGCCGGCCAGCCGGGGGCGGGGAGCCAGGGCGGCCAGCAAAGCGGCGAGCAGGACGGGCAGCAAGCCGGCCAGCAAAGCGGCGAGCAGGACGGGCAACAAGCCGGGCAGCAGGAGAACGGCGCGGGCGGGCAGCCTGGCAATGCTGCTGGGGCGCATGTGGTGGAAGGGGTGCGCTCCGGGCGTACGGTGGCGGGATTTGATCTTGTGGATGGGGCTCGGAGCGTGACGCTTCGGACGGCTGATCTCGGGGAGGGGCTCTATCGGGTGAGTACGCCTGAGGGGCAGCCGGCTGTGCCGCTCAGTGAGGAGCGGGACGGGCGGGTTCAGGTGCGGATGGCCGGGAATGCGGACGCGGTTGACATCACGCTGAGTTCGCGGGTGCGGTGGGATCTGCGGGTCGGTGGGGGTGCGGACAGCAGCGTCATCGATCTCAGTGGCGGGCGGGTCGGTGGGGTGGAGCTCAGCGGTGGGGCCACCCGGATCAGCCTGGTGCTGCCGCCGCCGGACGGGACGTTGAACGTGCGGATGTCGGGTGGGGTCAGTCTGCTGGATGTGCGGACCGCGGCGGATGTGCCGGTCCGGGTCCGGGTGGGTCGTGGGGCGGGGCAGGTGGTGCTGGACGGGTTGACGCATTCCGGGGTGGCGGCGGGTAAGACGTTCAGTTCGCCGAGCTGGGACACCGCGGCGGATCGGGTCGATCTTGATGCGGTGGCGGGGCTGGCGGCGTTGACAGTGGCGGCCAGCGGGCTCTGAGGGCGGAATACCTCAAGAGAAGGTCAAGGGCGCCGAACAGCGGACTGTGCTGAGAATCGCGGACCGGTGGTGGGCGATCTGGCCGGTGCTGGGCCTGGCCGGCTGCCTCGTCTACCTGACGCTGCCATCGGGGGCGGTCGCGGCTGCCTTTTCGGCCGCGGTCGGCTATCTGGCCGCCGTGGTGACAATTCTCGGGGTACGCCGTAACAGGCCGGCCGATCCCCTGGCGTGGCTCGTCTTCGCGGCGGGTCACGTGTTCTGGGCGACCGGGGACATCGCGTACGCCGCGAACTCGCATCTGCTGGGCTATCAGCCGTACCCGTCGTGGGCGGACGCTTCGTACCTGTGCGCGTACCCCTTCTTCGTCTTCTCCCTGTTCCGGCTTGCCCGCGGCCGGCGGGCGGGCGTGTCCCGGCTGATCGACGCCGGGGTGAGCATCACCGGGCTGGGCCTGGTCTACTGGGTGTTCGTGATCGGGCCCATCGCCGGTGACACCTCGCTGCCGCTGCTGGGCCGGATCGCGACGATCGGTTATCCGACGGCCAGTGTGCTGATGCTCGCCGCGGTGCTGCCGCTGATCGTGCGGGCCGGGCGGCGCAGCCCGAGCGGGTGGCTGCTCGCCATGGGCTGCGTGACGGTCCTGCCGGGCAATGTCGTGTACACGCTCTTCCCCGGGTTGCTGGCCCAGTACGGCGGTCTTGTCTACGGGGCGTTCGTCTGCACGTACATCTGCTGGGCGGGTGCGGCTGTGCACTCCTCGTCGCGTACGCCCGATGCCGGCCCGGAGCGCACCGGACCCCGCAGGCTGGCGATGCCCGCGGCCGCGACGATGCTCGTGCCCGTGGTCCTGTTCGTCGAGGGTGGGCGGGCACCGGACCACGTGGACTGGCTCGCGGTCGGGATCGGCTCGACGCTGCTGGTGCTGCTGGTGATGGCACGGCTCGTCGGCTTCGTGTCGCAGGTGCAGTCGCAGGCCGTGCAGCTGGAGGATCTGGCGTTGCACGACCCGCTGACCGGGCTGCCGAACCGGCGCGTCTTCGAGGAACGGCTCGAAGTGGCGGTGGCTGCCGGGAGCTCGCAGGTCGCGATGCTCGACCTGGACGGCTTCAAGGACGTCAACGACCGGCTCGGACATGCGATCGGTGACCGGCTGCTGACCGTGGTGGCGCAGCGGTTGGCGGCCGCGCTCGGCGACGACCGCGGTCTCGTCGCGCGGATGGGTGGCGACGAGTTCGCCGTGCTGGTGAGTGACGGAATGGACGGTGTCGTCGCGCGGATCTGCGCGGCGCTGGACCGGCCGATCGAGGTCGCCGGGCACGAGCTTCTGATCGGCGCGAGCATCGGCACCGCCGACGGCACGGACACCGATGACGCGGGCGAGGTGCTGCGGCGCGCGGACGTCGCGATGTACGCGGCGAAGCACGCCGGCGTGCGGCACCGCAGTCATCAGAGCGAGCTGGACGTGGTCGCGGGTGAGCAGGCGCTGCTCGCGGCGGAGATGCGTGCCGCGCTGGACACCGGCCAGTTCCGGGTCGTCTACCAGCCCATCGTCTCGCTGCCCGACGGGCGGATCGTGTCGGTGGAGGCGCTCGTCCGGTGGGAACATCCGACGCGTGGGTTCGTCAGTCCGGTCGAGTTCATCCCGGTGGCCGAGCAGAACGGGCTGATCGTCGAGCTGGGTGCGTGGATTCTGCGTACGGCGTGTGCGCAGGCCGTCATGTGGCGTAACGAACTGGGCGAGGCGGCCCCGGAACGTATGTCTGTCAACGTTTCCGCCCGCCAGCTGGCCGAGCCGGGCTTCGCCGACGTCGTCGCCTCGGTGCTGGCGTGGACCGGTCTCGGGGCGCGGCACCTGATCGTCGAGGTGACCGAGACCGCGGTGTTCGGCGGCGGTCAGACCGTGCAGACGGTGAAGGACCTGCACGAGCTGGGCGTGAAGATCGCGCTCGACGACTTCGGCACCGGGCACTCGTCGCTGGGGCTGCTGCAGACGATCCCGGTCGACGTGCTCAAAGTGGATAAATCATTCGTGGACGGGATCACGATGGCCGGCCGGCACGCGGTCATCGCCACCGCATTGATCCAAGTCAGTAACGGTTTGGGGTTGATGGCGGTGGCCGAGGGGGTAGAGACAGCGGAACAGGCGGCGGAGCTCCACCGGCTCGGGTACCGGCTCGCGCAGGGCTACCATTTCGGCCGACCGGTGGCCGAACCGGACTTCACCGGAGCCCGGGTCGCTGTGGTGTGACACAACGGATCGGCGGTGCGTGAACGTGACGGCGCAGCTCTCCCCTATGATGCGCGCTACAACTTCACCCGAAGCCGTCCGGAGGCATGCCGTGGCATCAGTCCTTTCCCTCGTCGGCGGGCTCGTGGTCGGGGTGATCGCCGGCTGGCTCATCTGGGGCAGGAAATCCGCCCCGGCCGTTCCCGCCGGCACGTCGGCACCGGCAACGCCGCCGGCCGCCGAGCCGATCCCCGACCCGAGTCCCGCCGCCGACGCTGCCGTCTCCGACCCGGAGCCGGCCGCCGAGCCCGTCGACGAGCCCCTCGCCAAGCCTCTCAGCACGACCGAACCGGTCGCCGGGGAGCCCATCGTGGAGCCCGTCGCCGCCGGTCAGCCGGCACCGGCCCCCGTCACGGACCCGGAGCCGGCCTTCGAGCCGGAGCCGGTCGCTGTCACGGAGCCGGAGCCGGATCTGGCCTCGGAGCCGGAGCCGGTTGTCGTCGCGGAGACGGACACGGTCACCCTCGTGGAGACCGCGTCCGAGCCGATTCTGGTAGCGGAGACGGAAACCGTGTCCGTGGTGGAGACCGAGACGGAGCCGGTTCTCATCGTCGAGACCGAAACCGTCGCGATCACGGAGGCCGCGCCGGTCGCCGGATCCGCGTCGTTCGCGGAACCGGTTGCCGAGCCGGTCACCGAACCGGTCGCCGAGTCCGAGCCGGTCGCGCCCATCGCCGCGACCGAACCCGAGCCGGTTACCGAGCCCGCGCTGTTCACGGAGCCGGAACCGGAGCCGTTCGCGGAGCCCGAGCCGGTCGTGATCCCCGCCCAGGCCGCTGCCCCCGTCGCGGAGCAGACGACCGACCAGCCGCACGAGATCCTCACGCACGAGCCCGACGACCTGACGAAGATCGCCGGTATCGGCCCGAAGATGGCGATGGCCCTCGCGGCCGGCGGCATCACGACGTTCGCGGAACTCGCGGACACCGACGTGGCCACCCTGCGCACGATGATCTCGACGGCGGGCATGCGGCTCGCCCCGACCATCAACACCTGGCCGGAGCGCGCCCAGGCCCTGGTGGGCACCAAGTAACCAGCACTACCCAGAAGGCCCGGCCGTCATCGACGACCGGGCCTTCGCTTGTGCCCGGACGAGGACGGCGGTGGCTGGAGATGATCATCACTTCGTGAATCCCGCGCGTCGCCGCCATGGTGGCTCAGTTGCCAATACTGTGCAACTACACACGTTGGCCAATATGCTGCGATGGACCGTGGCGCGTTCCTGGGGAGGAATCGATGGACGACGTTCAGGCGATGCACATCGCCAACGGGATCGTGGACGGGCCGGTGTCGGCACTGTTCGCCGTCATCGCCGTGCTGGCGCTCGCGTTCTGCGTGTGGCGGGCCCGGGCCGACCTCGACGACCGGCTGGCACCGATGGCGGGGCTGGTGGCCGCGTTCATCTTCGCGGTGCAGATGCTCAACTTCCAGGTGCTGCCGGGCGTCTCGGGGCACCTGCTCGGCGGCGCGCTCGCCGTGGCCCTGGTCGGGCCGTGGGTCGGTGCGCTCTGCGTCTCCACCGTGCTGATCGTGCAGTGCCTGCTGTTCGCGGACGGCGGGCTCACCGCGCTGGGTCTGAACATCACCAACATGGCACTGATCGGTACGGCCGCCGGCTACCTGCTGGTCGCCGCGCTGATGCGGTTCCTGCCGAAGACGCCGGGCGGGGTGGGCGCGACCGCGTTCATCGCCTCGGTGGTCGGCGTGGTCGTCGCGTCGCAGGGCTTCGTCCTCGAGTACTGGCTGGGTGGCACGACCGAGCTGTCCATGACGACGATCGCCGGGACGATGGCCGGCGTACACGTGCTGATCGGCCTCGGTGAGGGTGTGATCGCCGCGACCACGGTCGCCACGGTCGCCCGGGTCCGCCCCGACCTCGTTTACGCGCTGCGCCGTTACCGCAATACCGTTCCCGCCGCAGAGATGGCTGATGCGGCATGAGCGATTGCACCGAGCTACGCCTCCCGTCACCGACGGACGGCCGTGACGGCGAGGGCCATGAGCGCATGCCAAAGGGAGGCACAGCATGAGTAAGCGACTCGGATGGTTCCTGGCCGGCGGTCTGCTGGTCGCGCTGCTGCTGGCCGGGGTGGTCAGCAACTTCGCGTCGGGCAGCCCGGACGGGCTCGACGCGACGGCCCGGCAGGGCTGCACGTTCAACGCCGACGACGAGATCACCGGCGGCACCTGCATGCTGCAGCAGGAGCAGGCGCACCAGATGGACGACAGCCCCCTCGCGGGGTACGGCATCCGGGGCATCGACAACGCCTGGCTGTCGACCGGCCTGTCCGGCGTCCTCGGGGTGCTGATCACGTTCGGGATCGGCGGCGGCGTGTTCTGGCTGGCCCGCAAGCGCAAGACCCCCGAAGAAGCGACCCGCTAGTGGGAGCCGGGCACGCCCACCCGCTGCATCTCGACCGGCCCAGCCCCGTGCACCGGCTCGCGCCGGAGGTGAAGATCCTCGCGACGCTGCTGTTCACCGTCGTGGTGGTGGCGACCCCGCGCGAGGAGCTGTGGGCGTTCGGCGGGTATGCGGTGCTGCTGGCTGCGGTTGCCGGCGCGGCGGGCGTACCCATGAAATGGCTGGCCAGGCGCGCCTCGATCGAGCTGCCGTTTGTGCTCCTGGCTGTCGCCCTGCCGTTCGCGGGGCACGGCGAGCGGGTCGGCTGGCTGGGGATGTCGCTGTCGGTGGACGGGCTCTACGGCGCGTGGAACATCGTCGCGAAGGGCACGCTCGGGGTGGTGGCGTCGCTGCTGCTGGCGGCGTCGACCACGATGCGTGACCTGATCGTGGGGCTCGACCGGCTGCGCTGCCCGGCGGTGTTCACCCAGATCGCGACGTTCATGCTGCGCTATCTCGACATCCTCGCCGACGACGCGCGGCGGATGCGGATCGCGCGGCTGTCACGGGGCTACGATCCTAGGTTCCTGTGGCAGGTCAAGGCGTTCGCGGTCAGCGTGGGATCGCTGTTCCTGCGGGCGTACGAGCGCGGCGAAAGGGTTTACCTGGCGATGGTGTCGCGTGGTTATGACGGGCGGCTGCCCCGGCCCGAGGCGGGCGGCGCGACGGCCGCCCAGTGGGCCCAGTCGGCGGTCCTCCCGGCGGCGGCCGCGGCCATCGCGATGACAGCGGTCCTGCGGTGAGCCTGTCGATCAGCGGGCTGACGTTCGCCTACCCCGACGGCAGTGTGGCGCTGCGCGGCGTCGATCTGTCCGTCGCCGAGGGTGAACGGGTGGCGCTGCTCGGCCCGAACGGCGCCGGCAAGACCACCCTGGTGCTGCACCTCAACGGCATCCTGCACGGCGGCGCGGGCAGCGTCGACGTCGGCGGGTTGCGGGTCGACGGCCGGGACCGGGCCCGGCTGAGCGAGATCCGCCGCCGGGTCGGGATCGTCTTCCAGGACCCCGACGACCAGCTCTTCATGCCGACGGTCGCGGAGGACGTGGCTTTCGGCCCGGCCAATCTCGGCGTACGCGGTGCCGAGCTCACCGCCCGCGTCGACGAGGCCCTCGAAGCGGTCGGCATGGCCGCGCACCGCGATCAGGTGCCCCATCACCTGTCGTTCGGCCAGCGCCGGCGCGTCGCGGTGGCCACGGTGCTGGCGATGCGGCCCGACCTGCTGGTCCTCGACGAACCCTCGTCCAATCTGGACCCCGCGAGCCGGCGCGAGCTCGCCGAGATCCTGCAGACGCTGCCCGTGACCGTGCTGATGGTCACGCACGACCTGCCGTACGCGATGCAGCTGTGCTCGCGCTCGGTGATCCTCGACGGCGGCCGGATCGTCGCCGACGGCCCCACCCCCGAGATCCTGGCGGACGAGGCCCTCCTGCACGCGCACCGCCTGGAGCTCCCTTTCGGATTCCACCCCGTACGCCCTTAACGGCGCGCGACGATGGCGTCGTACCACGCGTTGGCGATTCTGCGGTAGCCCTCGTTCGTCGGGTGGACCTGGTCGCTGAGATCCGCCGCGGTCATCACGGCGTGCTGGTCGACGTAGACCACGCCGTAGTGGCCGGCCACCAGCGCGGGCAGCCGCGCGTTGAAGGCGTCGATGCGGGCGTTCACCGCCGGGACGGAGCTGCAGACCAGCGACGACACATAGACGGTCACGCCCGGGTCGGCGGCCACGATGTGATCGGCGAGCGCGACCAGGCGGTCGGGGGCGGTCGCCGACCGGTAGTCCTGGATCATGTCGTTGGTGCCGAGGTGCATGACCACGATGTCGGGGTGATACGTGGCCAGCCAGCCGTCGGCGCGGGCCGCGATCTGGTCGATGCGCCAGCCCGGATGCCCCTCGTGGTCGGGGTCCGGGGCGGTGCCGGAGTGCTGCGAGCCGACGAAGTCGACGCTGAGGCCGGCCTCGCGGGTGAGCCGCTCATGGAGGACACCGCGGTAGCCGTTGCCGTCCGTCGAGCCGTACCCATGGGTGATCGACGCCCCGAGGGGCAGGAGCACCACCGGCTCGGAGGCTGAGGCGGGGGTCATCCCCGCGGCAACCGCCACCACACCGAGCAACCCTGCCGCCACCCATCGCCCTGTTCGCACGGTGTTCTTTCTAGCGCCCCTGCGCAACCAGCCGGGAGAGAGGCGTACCACTAAATACTTGGCCAGCCACACAGGTGTCTAGCCACATAAGTGGTGTGGCAGGCTGAGGAGTCAACGTGAGAGCAATCGTGTTTGACCGATGCGGCGGCCCGGACGTGCTGCACGAGGCAAATGTGGAGGTCCCGCAGCCCGGCCCAGGCCAGGTGCACGGCAACGGGGCATCACCTTCTCCCAGGGGTCCCCGCAACGCTCCGGCGGCCAGCTGGCCGCCGTGGCCCAGGACGAACCCCGCATCCCCACGACGGCCGGCGCAGGACCGATGAGCTACGCAATCTTCCAACTCGCCCGCGCCCACCGCTCCTACGCCGCCACCCTGCTGCGCGCGATGGACCTGCATCCCGGGCAGGAGCTGCTACTGATGCACCTTTTTGACAGGGACGGCCAGTCCCAGTCCGAACTGCTCGAAGGCCTCGGCGTGGACCACTCCACCATCTCCAAGGCGCTGCGCCGCATGCAGGACGCCGGCCTGGTCATCCGCGAGCCGGCCGCCCATGACCGGCGCGTCATGGTGGTCCACCTGACCGACAAGGGCCGGGCGATGCGCGAGCCCATCACGGCCCTGTGGCAGTCCCTGGAACAGACCTCCGTCCGGGACCTGTCGCAGCAGCAGGCAGAGTCCTTCGTCGAGACGGCCTACGCCATCACCGAGGCGATCGGCGGCCGCGCACTTCCCGGCGACCATGGCAAGCGGTTGCCAGGAAAAGCGGGGCTTTGACCGGAGAAAAGCGGTCTCGACCGGTTTCCGAAAAACGAAGACTGCTCGTATAAGTCCGTCTTAGGGTTCGCTCGTGGCGACACCCGTACTCACCATGATGAAAAAGATGGCCCTGGCGGCCGTCGTGCTGCTGCTTGTCGCCCTGGCCGGGCCCCCTATCGCCGCATACGCGGCCGTGGGCCCGATCAACACGACCGCGCAGGCCGCGAACATCACCGTGAAGGTGCTGGGCGGGCTGATCCCGGTGACCATCGCGCTGCCCGACCCGGCGAAGACCTGGACGACCGGCGGCGCGGCGAGCACCAGCAGCACCGTCGGCGCGAACGTCCCCGGGGTGCTGAACCTCGGGGCCGTCAACTCCTCGGTGGGCCCGGTGACCGGGGGCGGCACGGCGTCCGCGGGCACGGCCGGGCTCGGCGCGTTGGGCGCCCTGTCGGTCGGTGCGGTCCAGACGAGCTGCACGATGAGTGCGTCCACCATCGCCACGACCACGGACGTCGCGAACCTCAACGTCGGCGGCCAGGTGATCAACCCCTCGGTCAACCTGCCCCTCGAGGTGGCCGGCGTGCTGAGCCTCATCGTCGACCACCGGGTCGCCACCTACAACACGAGCACCGGGCGGCTGAACTACTCGGTCCGCGCGCTGGACGTCGCGCTGATCCCGGGCGGCGCGGTGGTGGACGGATCGATCATCGTCGGCCAGTCCACCTGCTCGGGCATCGTCAAGCTCGGCGCGGTGAACCTCGCCCCCGCCACCCTGGCACCCGGCGAGAACGGCACCCCGAAGGTCACGGTCACCAACACCGGTGACGTGGCAGCGCCGAGCACCACGATCCGGATCCCGATGCCGCCGACCGGCTACACCCTGGGCACGCCGACGGTGACCGGTGGCGGCACGTGCACGACCAGCGCCACGTTCATCACGTGCACGGGTGTGACCGTGCCCGGCTCCGGCAACGCCGTGGTGTCGCTGCCTGTGTCGCTCGCCGCGTCGGCGACCTCCGCCGCGGACTGGGCGCCCGCCGCGAGCACGATCACCGCGGTCAGCACCCCGATCCCCGGGGTCACCGACACCACGATCAGCGTGAACGGCGGTGGCACCCTGGTGAACCGGGCCGCCCCGAAGAGCACCGGCGGCTCGATCACCGTGACGCCGATGAGCCTCGCAGCCGGCAAGGCGGCCACCACCCCGGTGACGGTCGCCAACGACGGCCCCTCGGACGCGACCACGACGGTGACCATCCCGCTCGCCGACAAGCCCGCCGGTGTCTCGATCGTCTCCGCGACCGTCGCCGGCAACCCCTGCTCGGTCAACGCCACCGCGATCACCTGCACCGGTGTCGTCGTCCCGGGTGGTGGCACGTCGACGATCAGCCTGCGCGCCGCGGCCACGACCACCACCGCGCCCGGAACCGTCTGGAACGTCACCGGCATGGCGGCCACTCTCAACGGAACCGCGATCAGCGGCGCCGGGCGGGTCCTCACGGTCAGCGATCCCGACGTCAACCTCGACACCGGCGTCACCATCACCCCGGCCACCGCGGTGCCGGGTGACGGCGTGGCGACGCCGACCGTCCGGGTCCGGAACCTCGGTATCATCCCCGCGACCGGCACCACCATCACGCTGCCCGCTCCCCCGGCCGGTTACACCGCCGGCACCGTCACCACGACCGGCGGCGGCACCTGCACCACGACGAACGGCATCCGCTGCACCGGCGTCACCGTGCCCGCCACCGGGACCGTCACCGTCTCCGTTCCGGTCACGCTCGGCGCGGGGGTCACGGCCGGCTGGTCGGCTGCGGCGGGTGAGCCGGTGACGGCCACGAGCGGAGATTCCACGGGTACGGCGACGGGTACGATCGTCGCCGCCGATCCCCAGTGGACACTCGGAGTGACGGCGACGGGACCTGCGGCGCGCACCGTGCGCCCCGGGCAGACCGCGACGATGTCGGTGACGGTGTCCGACAACGGCCCGTCCGACGCCCGCGCCGCGAGCTATGTGGTGGTGGCGCCGCAGGGCACGACGTTCGGGACGCTGACCGGGACCGCGGCCGCCTGCACCCAGCTCTCCCCCACCACGCTGCGCTGCACGAACGACATCCCGGCTGCCGGGCCCGCGGTGACGCTGACCCTGCCGCTGGTCGTCTCCGCGCAGGCCGATCCGGCGACGCCGCTGACCGGTGGCTGTGTGAGTCTCAACAACGACACGAGTTGCGGTGACCCGGGGGACAAGCCACTGCCGGCGATCGAATTGCGTACGCCCATCGCGAACCGCCTCACCGTCACCACCACCCCCGCGACGATCGTTCCCGGCGAGAACGGCACCGGCCGGGTGGGCCTGACCTCCACGCAGTCCGAGGATGACCTGTCCGTCACGATCCCGGTCACCGGGCTGCCGGCTGGCTTCACGGCCACCGGCGCCACCGGCCCGGCCGGGTCCACGTGCACCGTGGGCGCCGCCGTCATCACGTGCGAGGGCGTCGACCTGAGCGCGGGCCAGGCGGACAGCATCGCGGTGGCGGTCGCGGTCGCCTCCTCGGTGACGCCGCCGGCCACCTGGAACGTCAGCCCGATCACCGTCTCGGACGGCGGCGAGCAGATGACCTCCAGCGGTCCCCTCGCGAATGCGGGCACTCCCGCGTACCAGCTGACGGCCACGGTCACCGGCCCGCCCGACAACACCGTCGAGCCGGGTCAGACCACCGATCTTTCCTTGACCGTACGCAACTCGGGCCCCTCCGACGCCCCGGCGACCCCGTTCGGCGTGATCCCGCCGACCGGCACCACGTTCGGCGCCCCCACCGGCCCGGCGGCCACCGCCTGTACGGTCGCCCCGGATGGCACCAG
This sequence comes from Winogradskya humida, assembly GCF_016862215.1. Taxonomy (GTDB): domain Bacteria; phylum Actinomycetota; class Actinomycetes; order Mycobacteriales; family Micromonosporaceae; genus Actinoplanes; species Actinoplanes humidus. The sequence goes on along the minus strand of NZ_BOMN01000013.1, from coordinate 33,352 downwards.
CGCGTCCTGCACCGTCGCGCTCGCCGCCGGGGTGAGCAGCCCGCAGCTGACCCTGCCGGTGAGCATCCCGGCCGGCGCGGACGTGAACACCCCGCTCGGCGGCGCCTGCGTGGACCTGAACAACAACGGAAGCTGCGGCGGCGCCCCGGACAAGGCGTTCGACCCGATCATCCTGAAGGTGCCGTTCGCGCAGCGGGTCACGATCACGGCGACCCCGGTGACGGTCACGCCCGGCTCGTCGGGCAGTGCGACGGTCGCCGTCAACGCCGTGCACGGCGCGGTGAGCGGGCTGACGGTGACCGTACCGCTGGTGCTGCCCACCGGTCTGTCGGTGACCAGCGCCAGCCTGACCGGGGCGACGTGCACGATCGGCGGCGGGAACGTCACCTGCCCGAACGTCACCATCAGCAACGGCGGCACCGCCGCGATCAGCGTCGTCGTCGCCGCGACCGCCGGCACCGCGCAGGGCACGGACTGGACCGCGACCGGCATCACCGTCTCGGACGGCGCCGACCAGATCACCGCGGACAAGCAGCTCGCGACCGTGGGCGCTCCCAGCTACCGGCTCGCGACCACGGTGACCGTGCCGGACGAGGGTGAGCTCGAGCCCGGTGACACCGGCGACCTGAGCGTCGAGGTCGACAACCTGGGCCCGTCCGACGCCACGGGTGCCCGCATCGGGGTCCTCGCACCGGCCGGGGTGACCTTCGAGCCTCTGGCCGACCCCGGCACCATGGCCGCCTGCACACTGACCGACACCACCCACGCGACCTGCCTGTTCGACCTGGCCGAGGCCGCCACGCCGCTGACCTTCCTCTTCCCGATCAAGATCGACGGCGGCGCCGACCCCGGCCAGCCCGTCGACGGCGGCTGCATCGACCTGGACAACAACGGCGTCTGCGGTCCGGGCGATCCCGGGATCCCCGACATCTATCTGGCGACCCCGCTGGCCCAGGTAGTCACCGTGGGCACCGGCCCCGGCACGATCGTGCCCGGCCGCGCCGGCACCGGCCAGGTCACCCTGCGCTCCACCCGGCCCGAGACCGGGCTGACCGTCAGCATCCCGCTCGCCGACCTGCCCGCCGGGTTCACCGCGAGCGCCGCCGCCGTCGACGGCGGCACCTGCACCGTGAACGGGACGACGGCGATCACCTGCACCGGCGTCGCGCTCACCGCCGGGGTCACCAAGACCGTGGACGTCCAGGTCGCCGTCGCCTCGTCGGTCGTGCCGCCGCAGACATGGAGCACCACCGTCACGGTCACCGACGGCACGGACAGCGTCGACGGCACCGGCCCGATCGCCACCGCCGGTACGCCCGCCGACGCGGTCACCGTCACCGTCACCGGCCCCGCCGACGGCACGGTCACGGCGGGCAGCACCACGAACCTCACCGTCGTCGCCACCAACGCGGGGCCGTCCGACGCGACCGGCCGTACGTTTGTCGTCACCGCCCCCACGAGCACGACCTTCGGCACCCTGACCGATGCCGCCGCCGTGGCCCGCTGCACCCGCGCCGGTGACGGGCTGTCGGTCTCCTGCACGGTCACCCTGCCCGCCGGGACCAGCACCCCGGACCTGCTGCTGCCGCTGGTCGTCGACGCGAACGCCGACCCGTTCACACCGGTCACCGGGGGCTGCGTCAACCTGTCCGGCACCGCGGGCTGCTCCGGCCCCGGCGACCGGCCGGTGCCGACCATCATGCTCAAGGTGCCGTTCGACCGGCGCGCGCAGCTCGTCACCGCCGCCGCGACCGTCACGCCCGGCACCCAGGAGACCGCGACCGTGGGCGTCAAGGCGCTGCACGGCGCACTCAGCAACCTGACGCTGACCGTGCCGCTGGGCGCTGTGCCGGCGTCGCTGACCGTCACGCCCGCCGACGCGGGTTGCACGGCGACGGCGGGGCAGATCCGGTGCACCGGGATCAATGTCGCCGACCAGCAGACGACGAGTGTGACTCTGCGCGTACGGGCGGATGCCGGAGCTGCTGAGGGCACCACCTGGACCGCCACCGGGGTCACCGTCGACGCGGGCGGTGGCAACCAGATCACCGGCGACCCGCAACTCGCCGTCGTCGGGCCGCCGCGGGCCACGCTCGACGCCGTCGTCACGCTGCCACAGCCGGCGATCCTGCCCGGCGGCTCGGGCACGCTCACCGTCGACGTCGACAACCTCGGCCCGTCCGACCTGGCGACCGCCACGATCGGCATCGCCGTCCCGACCGGCGCCACCCTGGGTACGCTCACCGCCCCCACCTCGACCCTGTGCACCGCGAACGCCGCCCGCACCCGGCTGACCTGCACGTTCCCGCTGACCGCCGCCGCGGCCCCGCTACGGTTCCCGGTGCCGCTGGACGTGCCGGCCGGCGCGAATCCGCGTACCCCTCTGCCCGGTGGTTGTATCGACCTGAACAACGACGGCACCTGTGCCGACCCGCCCGACCGGCCGATCCCGCCGATGCCGCTGTCGACGCCGTTCAACCAGCAGGTCACCATCAGCACCACCCCGGCCACCGTGACGCCCGGCCGGAACGGTGTCGCCCGCGTGACCGTCGGGACCGATCCCGCGCAGAGCAACCTGACGGTCAGGGTTCCGCTGAACGACAAGCCCGGCGATGTGTTCGCCGGCGCGCCCAGCGTGGCCCCGAGCGGTACGTGCACGCTGCAGACCGGCTTCGTAGAGTGCACCGGCGTCGACATCGCCGCGGGTACGGCGGCCACCGTCACCATCCCGCTGTCGGTCACCGCCGCCGCGGCGAACGGGACCTGGACCGCGACCGGCATCACCGTCACGAACCCGGGCGGCGACACCGCGACCGCCAACGGTGTCCTGCTGAACACCGGCACCGCGAGCTACACGCTCACGGCCACGACCAGCGGCCCGGCCCCCGGGACCGTGCTGCCGGGCGAGACCACGTCCGTGACGATGACCCTCGACAACACCGGGCCGTCCGACGCCGTCAACGCGCCGGTCACGCTCAACGCCCCGGCCGGAACGTCCTTCGGCACGCTCGACGGCGCGATCGCCCAGTCCTGCACCGTCGCGTCGGCGAGCACGCTGACCTGCCGGGTCACCCTCGCCGCTGACGACCAGCCCCTGGTCTGGACGCTGCCGATCGTCATCCCCGCGAACGCCGACCCCGCCGTGGCGATCACCGGTGGCTGCGCCGACCTCGGCGGCGACGGGGCCTGCGGCGGCACCGGCGACGTGGTCCTGCCCGACATCACCCTGCGCGCGCCGCTCGGCACCGTACTCACCGTGAGCGCCGACAACCCGTCCCTCACTCCTGGTACCAGCGGAACGGCCACGGTGAGTGTCGCCGCCTCAGCCGCCCGGCAGGGCCTCACCGTCCGTGTCGACACGGGTTCGCTGCCGTCCGGGCTGACCCTCACCGGGGCCACGACCTGCGCTGTGCAGACCGGCTTCGTCGAGTGCACCGGCGTCGACATCGCCGCGGGCGGGACCTACGGGATTCCGCTCTCGCTCAGTGCCGACGCGGGTGCGGCCGAGGCCGTCTGGACACCCGCCGTCACCATCACACAGGGCTCGGAGACCGTTACGCGTACGCCGGGAGCCGCGACGATCGGCGCCCCCGTCCACCCGCTCAGCGTCGCCGTGACCGTCCCCGCCCCCGGCACCCTGCTGCCCGGCGCGACCGGCGACCTCGGCGTTACGGTCACCAACGCCGGCCCGTCGCTCTACCGGCAGGCCCGCGTGCAGTTCAAGGCCCCGACCGGCACCACGTTCGCCGCGCTGACCACACCCGCCGACGGCTTCTGCACCGCGACCGCCACCGTGGTCACCTGCGTACGCGACCTGCCCGAGGGCGACCTCGCGTTCCCGCTGCGGATCGTCGTCCCGGGCACCGCCGACCCGGACGACGTGCTCGACGACGGCTGCTACGACGCCAACCTCGACGGCGACTGCACGAACCCGCCCGACGGCTACTTCCCGCCGATCACCCTGGACTCGCCGCTGAGCGCCGACGCCCGGATCAGCACCGAACCCGGCACGGCCGTCCCGGGTGGCCCGGCCAGCCCCGGATACGTCGTCGTCGACGCCGACCGTGCGATCTCCGGCCTCACCGCCACCGTGCCCACGAACACGCTGCCCGCCGGCTTCACCATCACCGGTGCCACCGGCCCCAGCGGCTCGGCGTGCACGTTCACGACCGATGTCGTCTGCACCGGCGTCAGCCTCACCACCGGCAGCCACCGGGTCATCACCGTCACCGTCACGGCGGCGTCCAGCCTCGGCACCGCGATCAGCTGGACACCCGGCCCGATCACGATGACCGACGGTTCCGGGCAGAGCACCCAGGCCCCCTCCGGCACGCTGATCACCACCGGCGACCCGATCGCGGCGGTGACCTACGAGACCTCGCTCCCGCCCGGTCCCGTCGAGGTCGGCGGCACCACCACCCTGACGGTCACCGCGACCAACGCCGGTCCGTCCGACGCCATGCACGTCGTGACCAGCATCCTGGCGCCGCCGTACACGACGTTCGGCCCGCTCACCGGCCGGGCCGACGACGACTGCATCCTCGCCGACGGCAACGTCCGGATCGACTGCGACTTCTCCGTGCCGATGACGGCGCCGCAGGTCGTCTGGTCGGTGCCGGTGCAGGTCGCCCCCGACGCCCCGCCGGCGATCGTCCTCACCGGCGGCTGCCTCGACAAGGGCTCCGACGGCGCCTGCACCAGTGGCGACCCGTCGCTGCCCGGGATCCCGACGACCCGCACCCTGGACCAGGCCATCACCGTCAGCGCCGACAACAAGACCATCACCGCGGGGAGTACGGGCACCGCGACCGTCACGGTCGCATCCGCCGACGCGCGTACCGGCCTGACCGTCACTGTCCCCCGCGCCGGGCTGCCCGCCGGGACCGCCGTGGTCTCGGCCCGTCAGGGTGGCACCACCGACTGCGTCATCAGCACCGACGCCGTCACGTGCTCCGGGGTGGACCTCACCGCCGGCGGCAGCACCGGCATCGCGCTGGCCCTGACCCCCGTCTCGTCCGCGACCCCGGGTCAATGGACGCCGGCGATCGTGGTCGCCCAGGCGGCCAGGACCATCACCCGCAACGTCCCCACCGCGACGATCGTGACCGCCGCCAACGCGTTCACCGTCACGGTCGTCGCGCCCGCCGCCGGCACTGTCCTGCCCGGCAGCACCGCCGACCTGGCGGTCACCGTCACCAACACCGGACCGGCCACCACCAGGAGCCTGGCCTTCACGGCCCCGAGTGGCACGACCTTCGGCACGCCTTCGCTCGCCGGCTGCACCGTCGACACCCCGGCCGCTGTGACCTGCCCGGTCGCCGTGGCCGCCGACGGAACCCTGCAGTTCACCCTCCCGGTCGCCGTCCCGCTCGGTGCGACGTCCCCGGTCGGCGGTGGCTGTGTCACCGTTTCCACGACCTGCGAGCCGCTCCCCGCCATCGAGCTGGCCACCCCGCTGGGCGGCCGGGTCACCCTCGCGACGGTGCCGGTCACGATCACACCCGGCCAGACCGGTACGGCCGTCGTCCGGGCAACCGCCACCGGCGCGATCCCCGGCACCACCGTGACCGTCCCGCTCACCCTGCCGGCCGGCCTCCTCGTCACCGGCGCCTCCGGCCCGGCGGGCTCGACCTGCACCCTGGCCTCCACCCAGGTCACCTGCACCGGCGTGAACCTCGTCCAGGGGCAGACCAACGCGGTCTCGCTGGTCGTGCGTGCCGCCTCCGCCCTGCGCAACGGCGTCACCTGGACCGCGAGCGGCATCACCCTCACGGTCAACGGCGAGTCGGTCCCCGGCGGCGGTCAGCTCGCCACCACGGGTACGCCGTCGAGCCCGCTCGCCGTGGCCGTCAGCGGCCCGTCCGGCAACGTCGAGGTGGCCGGCACCACCACGATGTCCGTGACGGTCACCAACCCGGGCCCGTCGGACGCGATCGGCGTCACCGCGACGGTCTCGGCCCCGACCAACAGCACGTTCGGCGCACTGTCCGGCCAGGCCGCCCTCGACTGCAACCCGTCCAGCACCGTCGTGCTGAGCTGCACGATCACCCAGGCCGTCGGTACCGCCGCGAAGATCTGGAACCTGCCGGTGGTCGTCTCCAGCACCGCCCTGGACGGCGACATCGTCGGCAACGGCTGCTTCACCCGCGACGGCGTCAGCACCTGCGGCGGCTCGGCAACGGTCGTCGCGTTCGCCTCGGACCGCCCGCTCAAGGACACCGCCACCGTCACGATCACCCCGAAGACGATCCCGGCGGGCACCACCGGCAACGCCACGATCAGCGTGGTCTCGACCGCCGACAAGACCGGGGTGACGCTGACGGTGCCGCTCACCGGCCTGCCCGCGGGCATGACCGTCACCAGCGCCACGGTCGGCGACGCGGACTGCACGGTCACCGCGGGAACCGCTGTCGCCTGCCGCGCCTTCAACCTCATCGCCAACCAGGCGGTGACCGTGACCCTCGCGGTGACGGTGGACGGCTCGGTCACCACCGGCACCCTGTGGAGCGTCACGGGCGTCACGCTCAGCAACGACGCCAACAACACCGACGTCCTGACCGCCCAGGGCACCCTGGTCACGACCACGACGGCCGACTACACGGTCACCGTGAACGTCGGAACGCCGTCGGTGCCGCGCCCCGCGCCGGGTCAGACCACGATCCTGCCGATCACGCTGACCAACAGCGGGCCGCAGGACGCGGACCCGTACACGGCGACGTTCGTCCTGCCCACCGGCACCACCCACGGCACCCTGCCCACGGGCTGCTCCGAGGGGTCCACCGCCCGCATCGTGACCTGCACCCTGGCGATCGCCGACGGGGAGACCACCGAACTGGACCTCCCGCTGATCATCGACGCTTCGGCCACGGTCGGCTCGAAGCTCACCGGCGGCTGCGTCGACGGCGGCAACACCGGCACCTGCGGCGCCACGGACGACCTCGCCCTGCCCGATCTGACGGTGTCGGCCCCCACGGTCGACCTGGACATCGACTACAGCAACCCGGCCCCGACGGCCACCCAGGGCAAGGCGATCCTGCTGAAGCTCCCCTACAGCAACAACGGCTCGCAGAGCGCCTCGGACGTCACCTTCCTGATCAACCCGCCGACCGGCACCACCCTGACAAAGGCCGTCGTCCTGCTCGACGCCTCCGCCACCGACTTCACCGCCGCCGCCACCGAGGCCGACACCGTCGAACTCACCTGCGACCCGGCCCCCGACGTCGACAGCAACGCCGTCACCTGCACCGGCCCGGAAGCCCCGGTCGGCTCCAGCAGCGAACTCTGGCTCTACCTCGCGGTAGCCAAAACCGCCAAGGCCGGCACCTTCCCGGTCACCGTCACCATCAGCACCACCAGCACAGAAGGCAACACGGTCAACAACACCGCCACCGCCAACCTCACCATCGCCTCAACCCCCACCGACACCGACGATGACCCGACCGACCCCACCACCACCCCGCCGACGGACAACTCCGACACCACCACCGGCTCCGGCAACCTCCCCAAGACCGGCCAGGACCTGACCGGCCTCCTCCTCCTCGCCATCCTCATGATCATCGGCGGCGGCGCCGCCCGCCTCGCCGCCCGCAAGGGCCGCACCCGCTGACCCCCGGCCTCCGCCGCTGCCCGGCCCGGCCTCTGCCGTTACCCGCCGCTGACCGGCCCGACATCCGGGCCGGTCACGAGCCAGGAGCCGGACGCCGCAGCGACCTGGAGTCCTGCAGCGACCGGCAGGAAGACGGGCTCGGAATGGCCACCCTCGAATGACACTCGGCAGCTTCCGCCGTCGTCGTCACGATCCGTCACCTCCGCCAGACCTATATGCCATGTGCCGAGACGTGATTGCCACGCGCTTGACGACCTCTACGACCAAAGATTGTGACTTCCGGTGCTTCAGCGCAATGTCCGGCGAATTTTCCGTCCTCCCAAATAGGCGACTATCGAATCAACGAAGGAACAGCGCGAAGTGTCACCATTCGATGGCGCGTCTATGAAGTTTGGGGAGCGGCGTCGCACGACGCATTCCCGTCGGCGACGAGCGACGTGACGGCGTCGAAGTTGGTGAGAAGGTCCTTTCGAGTAGCGCGGCTCCGCTGCGCCCGGTGACACCCCGTGTTGCATTCTTGGGAACCGGACGGAGGCTCTCCACCACGGGGTCAAACGTCCACCATAATTGTGCTGAAACCCTGAATGCCGCAACTTTTTGGACCGCTGACTGTCAAACACGCGGCAATCATGCCTCAGCGCATAACATATACGTTCCGGCCGAGGTGACTGGCTGTGATAATTGTGGCCACCAAGGTCCAGACCGATCACCGGCATAGGCTTCGGCGTCAGGGTGGCTGCACCGTGATCGGCACCCGCTGACCATCCCGGCCGGCGCCCGCGAGAGCGTGTGACCGGGCCGGTCACTCTGACGAGATCTGGAGCCCGTCGTGACGATCAAGAAGAGCCGCGGGGTCTGGCGCGGCGACAGCTTCGCCGATCTCGAGACCTATGTGCGCGAGTTCCGGGCCGGCGGCTACCCGGTCGGACAGGTCAAGGAAGTCGTCTGCCGGCAATGCGGCGGGACCTCCTTCGCCGTCAGCGTCGACGACGAGGACGGCTGCGCCGTGACCGCCTGCCTTGCCTGCCGCGTCGAGGCACCCGTGGCTGACAGCGCCGATCACCTCGACGATGCCGACATCGGCGAGTGCGCCTGCCCGTGCGGCGGCGAGACGTTCGCCGTAGCCGTCGGTTTCGCCATGACGGACGACGAGGAGGTGCGCTGGATCAGTGTCGGCCTGCGCTGCCTGACCGACGGCACGCTCGGTGTCTACGCCGATTGGAAGATCGACTACGAACCCAGCGCCCACCTGCTCGCGGGCGTCTGATCCGCCGGGGTCAGCGGACCTTGATGACGGTGAAGCCGGCCGGGGCGGGGCCGTCCATGGCGGCGAGCGCCGCAGGGGCGTCGGGCAGCGCGATCTCGTGGGTGATCAGCTCAGCGGGGCGCAGGGCGCCGGTTTCGATCATGGCCATCATCTGCGGGTACGCGTGAGCTGCCATCCCGTGGCTCCCCACGATCTCCAGTTCGTGGGCGACGACGAGTTCCATCGGCACCGCGGGGCGCCCACCGGCAGCGGGCGGGAGGAGTCCCACCTGCACGTGCCGGCCCCGTCGCCGCAGTGATTCGATCGAGGCTGTCATCGTGACCGCGCTGCCCAGGGCGTCGAGGGAGACGTGTGCACCGCCGCCCGTCACGTCGCGGATAGCTGCGGGGACGTCGGGCGTCGTGCGAGCGTTGATGGTCACCGACGCGCCGAAGCGGGTGGCCAGGTCCAGGGCTGCGGGGTTCACGTCGACGGCGATGACGCGGGCGCCGGATGCGGCGGCGATCATCACGGCGGAGAGGCCTACGCCGCCGCAGCCGTGGACGGCGAGCCAGGTGCCGGGGCGGGTGCGGCCCTGGGTGACGACGGCGCGGAACGAGGTGGCGAAGCGGCAGCCGAGGGTGGCTGCTTCGGCGAAGGCTACGGCGGGTGGGAGGCGTACGAGATTGATGTCGGCCTGGTGGACCACGACCTGGTCGGCGAACGAGCCCCAGTGGGTGAATCCTGGCTGGTGCTGGCGGTAACAGACCTGCTGGTCGCCGGCGAGGCAGGCCGGGCAGGTGCCGCAGGCGCAGATGAACGGGGTGGTGACGCGGTCGCCGGGGTGCCAGTCGCGGACCCCGGCGCCGACGGCCGCGACGACCCCGGCGAACTCGTGGCCGGGGACGTGCGGCAGGCGGATGTCGGGGTCGTGGCCGCGCCAGCCGTGCCAGTCGCTGCGGCAGACGCCGGTCGCCTCGACGGTGACCACCACGCCTCCGGGCGGCGGGGCCGGGTCGGCGACCTCCGCGAGAGTGGGAAGTTCACCGAACGCCTCATACAGGACCGCACGCATGCACCGATTGTGCCCTCAGAGGCCCAGGCCGCGCCGGCCGGTCTCGTTGAGCTGGGCGGGCTGGAAACGGTTCGGCCAGGTGCGCTCGTAGTGCTCCTCGGGGAAGTCGCTCGGGCTCGAGCCGGTCTCGAAGGCGGCGCGTACGTCGGCGGCGTACCGCTCGTTGCGCGGGCACCACGGGGCCGCCGGGATGTACATGACGTTGCCCCAGCCCTGCTGGTCCCGCACCGGGGCGACGCTGTGGATCATGTCAGCGTGCCACCAGACCGAGTCGCCGGCGCGGACGTCCGGGATGGCGGTGAGGGCCTCCAGCAGCAGCGGGTGCCATTTCTCGCTCGCGGGGAAGACCTGGTTGACCGTGACGCCGCACATGTCGTCGTCGGGGACGTCCGGGAGCAGCGGGCGCAGCATGAGGTACGCCATCGCCTCGGGGATCGGGACGGTGTGCAGGACGCCCTGGTCGTGGGCCATGTCGGACAGCGCCGTCCAGCCCTGGAACGTGCGGAACGCCGAGCACATGGTGCTGCCCGGGTACTGCGGGCCCGCCGTGCGGTGGGCGGCGTCCCAGGGGTCGTACTGTTCGATCGTGCCGTCGAAGAGGTGCCGGAAGGCCCGCTGGTACGACTCGGTCATCCAGAGGTCGAGGGTCCCCGGGTCGAGGTGGGTGCCGAGCCCGCCCGAGTCGGCGCCCTCGGGACGGCGCCGGATCCGGTCGGGGTAGAGCGAGTCACGCGACGGGTCGAACCACTGGACGCCGCCGGACTCGTGCTTCCACTGCCCGTTGAGGAACGCCTGGACGTTCGCCATGCGGTCGCTCTGCCGGGCCTGCATCTGCGCCGGTGACCAGTAGACAGGGTAGATCTCCGGCTTCGAGCCGACGCTGCCGAAGAAGTCGTCACCGGGGCCGCGATAGTTGTCGAAGAACGCGTTGCCCTCGACGTAGCCGACGATGTCGCGGTCCCAGCCGAGCGCCTGCTCCCGCTCGAAATGCCCGCGGACGACGAGGCAGCCGCGACGGCGTACCAGTGCGATCTGCTCGTCGGAAACCGTGCCTGCCGCGATGTCCGCGTACGAAATGGTCGGCCAGACGGCCTCGCCCCGCCGCTTCGCGGCCACGATCTCACTCACAGCGACCCGCACACGCTCTTCAGCAACGGCAAAAACCTCTTCGACGGTACGCCCGGAGTGCGCGATCCTTGCCCGCAAAGCCGCCTTCACCTCGCGGATCGCGCCCTTGAGATCGCTCGGAGTCTGCTCCCAGTGCGGCAGCGGGGGCAACATTTCGCTCGCGTGCGGGGCGGGGACGACGGGTGCTGACATGGCGGCGACTCCTTCTAGTGAGGTCTCCTTATTTAGAGCACGGTACGGGTCGGCCACGTTCAAGGCAAGAGTCCTGCCTAGAATCGTCGGGTGGATCCCGCCAAGCCGTCCCTCGACCTGCTGCGCACCCTCACCGATGAGCACGTCCTGCGCGGCCTGATGCGTCACCGCCGCCTGACCAGGGCGGAGCTGTCCACCGAAACCGGCATCTCGAAACCGACGATCGGCGAGAGCGTGCGCCGCCTCACCGGGCTCGGCCTGCTCGCCGACACCGGCGAACGCACCCCCGGCGGACGCGGCCGAGGCCGGGTGGGCTCCTACTACGCGCTGACAGCTTCGGCGGGGACAGCCCTCGCGGTGAGCATCGGCCCGGACGGCGTCATCGCCGAACGCATCGACGTCTACGGCGAGACCCTCGCCCGCGCCACCCACCCGCTCGACACCCCGGCCACCCCCGGCCAGATCGCCGCCGCCCTCGACACGGCCGTCACCGGTTGCAGCGGTGACCTCCCTTCCCGCCTGGCCGTCGTCAGCGCCGCCGACCCCGTCAACCGCCACACCGGCCGCATCATGCGCCTCCCCGACGCCCCGTTCCTCCTCGGCGACCTCAACCCGGTCGCCGTCCTCACCCCCCACGTCACCGGCCCGATCACCGTCGACAACGACGTCAACTGGGCAGCCCGCGCCGAACGCGACGCCGCCCTCAACGCCGGCCCCGACGCCGCCCTCAACGCGGAACTCAATGCCGGCCTCAACGCCGGGCCCGACGTCGCGCTCAATGCGGGACTCAACGCCAGGCGTGATCCCGGACTCAACACCGGGCCAAATGCCGCCCTCAACGCTGGGTTCGATGCCGGGCGCGATGCCGCCCGTGATCCCGGGCGCGAACCCGGGCTCGCGCAGCCGGCCGACTTCGCGTATCTCCATCTCGGCGAGGGTCTCGGCTGCGCGATCGTCAGCGACGGCGAGGTCCGCCGTGGCACGGACGGCCTCGCCGGCGAGATCTCCCACCTGGTCACCAACGGCCCGCACGGCAACGCCACCACGTTCATCCAGGTCTTCGGCGAACTGGGCCTGCGCATCGCCACCTCCACCGCGATCGACACCGCCCGCCTGATCGCCACCGCCACGGCCCCCGGCGCACAGGCCACCGCCGTCCGCTCGACCATCTCCCGCGCCGTCGGCGGCGTGACAGCCGCGATCGTCGCCCTCACCAACCCCGCAGCGATCGTGATCGGCGGCTCCTGGGGCACCCACCCGGCCCTGTTCTCGGCCATCACCGCCGTGGTCGCCCACCTCCCCCGCCCCGTCCCGGTCCACCCCGCCACCATCCCCACCGAACCCGCCCTGACCGGCGCCCGCACCGAAGCCGTAGCCCTCCTCCGCACCGCCGTGGTCGCCGCCGCCACCCACCAGCCCGGCCCGCAGCCGCCGTCCGCCGGAAGCTCCGTCGCTGGCTAGCCCAGCCCTGCAGCCGCCGCCGGAAGCTCCGTCGCCACCAGCCGGCCCGCAGCTTCCGCCCGCCGAAGCACTGTCCCCCGCTGGTCCAGCCCGCAGCTGCCACCCGCTGGAACCTCCGTCACCCGAGCGGGACATCGGGGAGCGGTGGCGGTGTCCTACCATCGGCCGCTATGAGTTCAGTGACCGGACAGGTTCGTGAGGCGGTGCGGCGTGGCGACCTCGTCTGGCTCTCCGCGCATCTCGGCGTGCAGGAGTGCACACCGGCCGTCCTGAAGCTGCTCGTCCGCCAGGACGACCCGCGACTGCGCCACTGGGGCCTGGAACGGCTCGCCGCGCGGATCGCCATGTCCCGGGACGACGAATCCGAGCGGGCCGAACTCGCCGGGCTCCTCCCGCAGACGCTGGACGGGCCGCCGGAGACAGCGCTCACCCTGGCCCGGATCCACCAGGTGCTCTGGCGGCACGTCCCGCGGCAGCGCCGCCCCCGGTGGCGCGGCGCCGGGCTCCCTGCCCGCGTGCAGATCGCCTGGCTACGGGCCGAGATCCTCAACCAGCCGGAGAGCGTACGCAACGAGCCCGTGGCGGAGCTGCTCTACCAGGCCGTCGAGGGACTCACCGCCGCCGACGCCCCTCACCCCGACGACCTGATCCGTGAGCTGGCGGCGAGCAGGGACCCGGTGCTAAGCGACGCCGCACTGCGACTGGCCCGCGAGGCGCTCCACGCCGCGCTGCTGGCACCCGACCGGGCTCGCGAGCACATCGGCCACCTGCTCGACACCCCGCACACCGGTGTGGCCGTCGCGGCGCTGCGGGAGCTCGCCGAGCCGTGGGCCGCGTTCGCTCCGTTCCCCCGGGAACGCCTGACGCCGTTCCTCCGCGCGACGGAGCTGGCAGCGGAACCCGCCGGGATCGATGCCGCGGTGACGGTCGCGGCCCGACACGGTCACGGCGATCTTCTGCGGGACATCGTCGTGGACGACGCCGTACCGCCGCGATCCCGGCAGAGAGCGTTGCAGGTGCTCGGGGAGACAGCCGCCCGCGACGACATTCCCGCCGTCATGGCCATCGCGGCCACGGACCCGCTGCTGTACGGGAAATCGGCGATCACGTGCCTGCGCTCGATGCACCGCCGGGGCCTGTTCCCGAGCGGCGACGACGCGGCATCGATCGTGGACCTGGCGCTCGCCGATCACAGCATCACCGCGAGCGACGCTGCCACGATCATGTTCACGTGCCGGCACGAGGCGTTCCGCGCGCTGGTGGCCGACGACGACGCGATGTGGCCGCGCCGCCTGGAGCTGCTGGTCGGCCTCGCCCGGCAGGGAAGCGACGACCTTCCGGCCGGCGAAACGGTCACCGGCCTGCTTCCTGCGGCGTCACGCCCGGAGCCCTTCCTGGCCGCGATCCGCGCGTTGCGTCACCTCCCGGCCGAAGCGGCGGTCATCGACGCGTTGCCACGGGCCCCCGCGGCGGCGCTGGACGCTCTCGAGGCCATCGGCGGCCGGCTCACCGTGGCGGCGCTGGAGGACGGGCTCGGCACGGTCATCGCGCCGCACCTGCGTACCGTACGCAACCAAGCCCTTGAACTGCTGTGGCATCTCACCGACGATCCTGACCGGCGGCGAACGATCCTCGCCCGCCTCAACCCCCGCGATCTTCCCCGGCGCATCGCGACGGACCTCGGCGCGGCCGACCGCGGGGAACTGGCCGTGCTGAGCGCCGGGTTCGAACCCGGCAGCCCCGTGGAGGCGCTGCTCGCGCTGGCCCGCAACGGCGACGCGGCCACCCTGGAAACCATCGCCGAGCTCCTGGTGCGCATCGTGGCGGACCTCGCGGCGTCCGACGAGCCCGGCGATCCCGATGACGTCGTGGCCGCCATCCGTGGGCTGGGCGCCCGTCTCCACAACCGCGGAAAGCTGCGGCCGTTCTGCCTGCGCGAGGCCGGCACCGCCGACGAAGCGGGCCACGCACTCGTCGCGACCATCGTGCTCGACCTGCTGGACCGCCCCGGGCTGGCCCCCGGCGAGCAGGCGGTCCTGCTCGCCATGCTGCAGCAGGCCCCGTACGCCGGGACCCGCGCCCGGGTCCACCGGCTGCTGCGGCACCGTGACCGCCACGTCCGCAAGCAGGTGATCGCCGTTCTGGCCGCCGACACCACCGGTGACGATGCCGAGGCGCTGTCGGCAAGCCTGATCGTGCTGACCGCCGCCCGCGACGCTCAGACGGTCCGGCAGGCACTGCTCGCGCTCGGTCACCTCCAGGCCCGCTGGGCAGCACCCGCGATCGCGAGGTGTCTCGGCCATCCCACCATGAACATCAAGAAGACCGCCGCCGCGGTCCTGGTCGACGCGGGTACGCCGGCCGTGGTGCCCGAGCTGCTGTTCTGGCTCGGCCACCACGACAACCCGGGCCTGCGCGCCACCCTCATCGAGGCACTCCGCGCGATCCTCGCCGACGCCTACCCCGCCACCGTCCTGGCCGCCGCCGAACAGGCCCCCGACGACCGCACCCGCGAGCTCCTGCTCGACGGGCTCGGCTGCGCGCTGTCGCCACGATCGGTCAACGCCCTCGCCCAGCAGGGTTCCCCGATCGCACCCGCCCTGCTCACGCTGGTCGCCGCGGGCCGGATCAGCCTCGCCTCCGGGACCGTCGAGGAGCTCTCAGCGCAACTGACGGCGTACGGCATCGCCGCACCGGCTGGACGGGACCCGGCTGCCGGCAACCGGAGCGACCACGACGTCGACGCCCTCGCCCTGGACGGCTGGGACACCGAGATCGCCCGGCGCGTCATGGACCATCCGCTGAGCGCCGGCCACCTCACCCGGCTCCGGCCGATGCTCGCCGACTGGCTGGACCTGGCCGAGGTCGTCCCGGCCGCCCTCCGGCTCGCTCTGCGGATCTGCCCCGCGCCGTGGTCTGCCCACGAGATCAGCGTCTTCACCCGGGCTGCCCGCACGCTTGTCGAAGGCCTCGCCGGCGCCACCGGTAATGATCGCGACGATCTCCTCGAGGCACTCGAAGCGGTCGCGCCGGGCCTCGACGCCCAGGCACTCGACATCGTCACCCGCCTCCGCGCCCTCCCGCCCACCGCAGCCGGACGCCGCTCGACGCTGCCTCTGCTCCGCCGGTGCGGCGCGGTCGTGACCCGCGCCGACCTCGAGCACGCCCTGGCCGCAGCCCGGTTCGGCCCCGACCCCTGGCTGGCCGAACCCGCCCTGCTCCGCGACGCCTTCGCCGTCACCACGACGACTTCCCGGGAGCACCTCAACGCGCTTATCGAAGCATTCCCGTCGACCAGCCAGGACGAACGGGCCGCGCTCCTCGACCGCATAGAGGCCCTGCAGCCCCTCGACGCACCGGCCTGGACGATCACCGAGAACACCCACCTGCCCACCGACGTCCCACGAACACCACAGGACAGCGACCTCGACCAGCCCCGATCAGCCGCGCAACGCGAGCGGCTCCTGACCGCCCTCGACGCACCCGACCCGGCCCGCCGCAGCGCCGCGGCCGCAGCGCTGCGGGACTGGCCCGAGCCGGAAACCACCCAGGCCGTGCTCCGCGCGTTCCTGCACGGACGCGCCGACGTGACGATCACCCCGAGCCTGGCCCAAGCCCTGACCACCATGGACGAAACCGAGCTACGAGCCGGCGACGCCGTCCAGGAACGAGTGGCCCGCGCCGCGTTCCACCTCGACCCCGCCGGCCTGCAGCGGCTGCTCCCGATGCTGCTGGAATGGTCGGAACACGGCGCCCCCGCAACCCGGGCATCAGCCGAACGTACGCTGCGCCAGTTCCCCGAACTCGCCGACACCATCGCCGAGAGCCTCCGCAGTCGCCTCGATGCCGGAGCGTGGGGGCTGCTCGACCTCATCATCGGCCGCAGCCTGCTCCGCACTCCCGCCCTGACCGAAACCTGCCGGCGCCTGCACGCCGAAGGACGCGACGACCTCGCCGAAAAAATCATCCTCGTGGACGGCCCCCTCGCGGGCAGCAAGGTCGCCGCATTCCAGGAGCGACCCCAGGCCGACGCGGTGAGCCGCGACCCGTCCCGGCCCGGGCTGATCACCCTGATCCGCACCGGTCACCCGGACCAGATCCGCCGCGCGCTCACCGCCCTCGCCGAAACCCTCGAGGACAGCAACGCGGCACTGGACCCCGAGCTGGAAGACCTGCTGGCCGAGCTCCTGCACCACCGCGAGTCCCGGATCCGCCTGCACGCCCACCGCGTCGGCCGCAAGCTCCTGGACCGCCCGACCTACCTACGGCACACCGCGGTCCTGCTCGACGACGCCGAACCCGATGTGGTCCGCTCAGCGATCAGCACCGTCGGCCACGCGGCCTACGAGCCCGCGATCCCCGCCGTCGTCGGCCTGCTCACCCATCCACACGCCACCGTCCGCCGGACCGCCGCCGACGCCCTCGTCCACATCGGACCGCCCGCGGCATCCGCCCTCACGTACGCGGCCCACCACGCACGGCCGGACAAACGGCACCACTACAGCGAGGTGCTCAACCGGATCACAGGGCCATGGGGTCCGGACCCAGAAGGTGCTCGAGCACCGTGACCACGCCGTGGTCGCGGTGCGAAGGCGCACGGTAGCGGGCGCGGCGCAGGACCTCCGGGTGGGCGTCGGCCATGGCGAACGACAGGTCCGCCGCGTCGAGCATCTCGAGGTCGTTGAGGTAGTCGCCGAACACCGCCGTCTGCGCCGCCGTGATGCCCAGCTCGGCCTGGAGCCGGCGGACCGCGGCACCCTTGTCGGCGGTCGCGCTCATCAGGTCGATCCAGTGCGGCCCGGACACCACGACGCGGTGCGTGCCGTCGTGGAACCGGGTGAGGTGCGGGGCGGTGTCCCGCTCGGCGTTCCCGAAGTCGTACACCGCGATTTTCAGCACGTCGTCCCCGATGGCGAGCAGATCGGCAACCGGTTGCAGCGCGGCGTAGTACCGTTCGGCCTCGTCCAGGAACGGCCGGTCGGTGCGCTCGATATAGGCGGACCGCTTCCCGCAGACCACAACACCGAGGTCAGCGCCGGCCTCTGCCAGGGCACGCAGGGCGAGGACCACTGACCGTACGAAGTCGGCGCCCAGCATGTCGGAACTCAGCTCGACCCCGTCGCGGACCACGTAGCTGCCGTTCTCCGCGATGATCGGCATCCCTTCCGCAGCATGCGCGACGTCCCGCAGCAGCGTCGCGTACTGCCTGCCGCTCGCCGGGACGAAGACCACACCACGCTCCCGCATCCGGTCGAGCAGCGGCCACAACCCGTCCGGCACCCGCCCGTGCTCGTCGAGCAGCGTCCCGTCCATGTCCGCGACCACCAGCCGCAGATCGGCCGGCCCGTCCGGCAGAGCGTCGGCCGTCGTCACCGCTGCGGTCATGAACTCCCCTTACCAAGGCCCGGCCACCAGAATCCCCGACGCTACTGACCGCCCGTCGAGGCCCCGGCGCCGCATTACCGCCGGGTGAGCCACGCCGCACCCGCTACAGCATCCTAGGTTGCTGGGATGAAACCCGTTCAGAGACAAGGAAGTCGGTCGGTCACAGGGTGGCGACCGGCAGGTACGACCCCGCGCCGGACACGATGAGCGATCCCCGCCCGGCCGACGCGGGATTGCGCCGCCGGTGCGCGGTCGACCCCCGGACCACCAGCCGCACCGGCAACGCCTCGGAGGCGGCAGACCCCGAGCCATCAAGCAGACCCAGCAGATTTCGTACGCCCAGAGCCCCCATCGCCCGCAACGGCGACGCCACCGTCGTGAGCCCGGGCGTGATCAGGGCGGACGCGGCGACGTTGCCGAACCCGACCACGCTCACCTCCTGCGGCACGAGGATCCCCCGCGCGCTCAGCGCCCGGATCAGTCCGATCGCGATCAGGTCGTCATAGGCGATGACCGCCGTCGTGGGCCGCCGCAGCAGCTCCCCCGCCGCGGTCATCCCCCCGGCGATCGTCGCGGGGAACGGCCCGATGCGCCGCGACTGCACGCCGTACTCGCAGCCGGCCTGGCGCAGGCCCCGCCGGCGCATCCCGTCCGCCCAGGCGTCGGCCGGCCCCGCGACATAGGTGACCATCTCGTGGCCGAGCTCGCCGAGGTGGGCCATCAACCGCCGCATCCCGTCCGCGATGTCCGGGACCACGCTCGGCAGCCCGTCCAGCATCCGGTCGAGCAGGACCGCCGGGCGCTGGGCGACCAGCGAGCGCAGCGCGGTGTCGGGTGCGTGCGGCGCGGCGACCACGGCGCCGTCGACCGTGGACAGTGCCCGTTCGAGGGCTTCGCGCTGCGGCACGCCGTCGTCCTGGGCGTCGGACACGACCGTCGTGAATCCCGCGGCGCCCGCGGCCTCCTGGGCACCGCGCAGCAGCTCGGCGGTGGCCGGGTCGGTCACGTCGGTGACGATCAGGGCGATCATCGAGGTACGCCCGGTGGCCGTCGCCCGCGCCACGGGGTTCGTCCGGTAGCCGAGCTCGGTGGCGGCGGCCCGGATCCGGTCGGCGGTGCCCGCGGCGACCCGTCCCGGGCGGGAGAACGCGCGCGACACAGTTGACGCCGCCACACCGGCCCGGCGGGCGACGTCGTAGATCGTGGGCGCCCGATTTCCGGCCATCGCGCTCAGGTTATCCCCCGAAAGCCGCTGCTCAGGGCACTTTTGGCGACAACGAGCTGCGGATCCGGGCGGCCTTCACGGCTTCCTTGAGGGTGGCGACGTCGTACGCCCCGTAGTGGCGCCGCCCGTTGATGAAGAACGTCGGGGTGCCCGAGACCCCGCTCAGGTCGGCGGAGTCGACGTCCTGGGCGACGCGCTCGGCGTACGTGTGGTCCATCAGCTCGTCGTGGAAGCGGTCGACGTCCAGGCCGAGCTGGTCGGCGTACCGGAGAATGTCCATGATCCGCAGGTGGTCCTGGTCGTCGAGCATCAGGTCGTGCATCTCCCAGAACTTGCCCTGCTCCGCGGCGGCCTCCGCGGCCTCGGCGGCGAGCTGGGCGAGGGGGTGAACGTCGGTCAGCGGCAGGTGCCGCCAGACGTAGCGCAGGTCGGCGTCGACGATCAGGGCGCGGGCGGCGGGTTCGGCCTGGCCGCAGTACGGGCACTGGAAGTCGCCGTACTCGACCACGGTGACGCTCGCGTCGAGCGGGCCCCGGCAGTGGTCGCGCTCCGGGTCGACCTCCGGGATGAGGTCGATGATGCCCTCGGTGTCACCGAGCAGCGCCCGCGCCCGCCGCTGCTTCGGCAGCAGCCGGGTGGCCCGGAAGACCGCCCAGGTCAGCACCGAGGCGCCGGCCGCCGCGGTCAGGACGCCGATCTTCGCCTCGGCGAGCTCGGGACCCTCGAAGGCGAGCGCCGCGATGAGCAGGGACACGGTGAACCCGATGCCGGCGATGGTGCCGCTGCCGAGCACGGAGGCCCAGCCGACCCCCGGCCGGATCCGGCCCCCGCTCATCCAGGTCAGCGCGGCGGAGACCCCGACGACCGCGATCGGTTTGCCGACGAGATAACCCAGGATCACCCCCCAGGTCACCGGCGAGGTGTACGCCCGGACGAGAAAACCGCCGTCAACGGTGATCCCCGCGTTGGCCAGCCCGAACAGCGGCACGATCACGTAGCTGGACCACGGGTGGAACCGTCGCTGCAGCCGGTCGTTCGGTGACAGGGTCTCGATGACCCCGATCGCGGCGGAACGGGCGATCTCCGGGGTCGGCTGCTCGCGGAACAGCTTGAACAGCCCGCTGGCCTCCTCGAGCCGTTCCCGGGCCGGGGTGTACGCGACCGCGGTGAGCCCCATCGCGAGCCCGGCCACCACGGGGTCGACGCCGCTGGCCAGCATCGCCGCCCACAGCACGATGCCGACGAGCGCGTACACGGCGCTGCGCTTGACCCGGAACACCCGCAGCGAGATGAAGACGCCGAAGGTGACCACGGCGACGGCCAGCGGCATGAACTCGATGTCCTCGCTGTAGACCAGCGCGATGACCACGAGGGCCACCAGGTCGTCGACGACGAAGACGGTGAGCAGGAAGACGCGTACCTGGTCGGGCACGCCCCTGCCGAGCAGCGCGACCAGGCCGAGGGCCAGCGCGGTGTCGGTGGACATGGCCACACCCCAGCCGTGCGCGCCGGGCCCGCCCGCGGTGACCGCGAGGTAGATCAGCACCGGGATCAGCATGCCGACCAGCCCGGCCAGGGCGGGCAGGACAAAACGGCGCCGCTCGCGCAGATCGCCGAGGTCGAACTCGCGCCGCGCCTCCAGCCCCACGACCAGGAAGAACAGGGTCATCAGGCCGCTGTTGACCCAGGTACGCAGGTCCTCGGAGATGCCGTACGCGCCCAGGTTCACCGAGAACTCGGTGTGCCACAGCGCTTCGTACGACCCGGTCGCGACGTTCGCCCAGACGAGGGCGGCAGCGATAGCGGTGACGAGCACCCCGGCGCTGCCGGCCTCCGTCCGCAGGAACGCGCGCAACGGAGCGCCGAGCTGCCGCGCCCACGGGGTCCGGCCCTGCATCGCATTGCTCACGCGGTAAGCGTGCTGATCCACACCGCGCCGCGCAAGATCGACGGCCGGCGGATCAGCCGGCGCTGCCCTCCACGGGCGCCGGAACGCCGGAGGCCGGAACGCGGGGGGCCGCAGCGGCCTGCGTCTCGAACGGGTGGCGCAGGCGCGCCATGTTCTCGTCGCTGTGGTCGGCCGGAGCGTTGTCCGGGGCCGCCTCGTCGCGACTGGTGTCGGCGACGAACTGCGGGTTGGAGAGGTTCTCGGGAACCATGTCTTGCGGCTCCAGCTTGGGATCGGGGGCAGGGACGGATCGGGATCTACCCAGACACCGCTGAACTATGCCGCACATCAGGCCGCACATCGGCAAGCCGGTATGTGGCAGGCCGCAAACCGGCTACTTCACTCAGCGGCGGAGAGGTAGGACACGATCATATCGGCCAGCATCGTGCGGTAGTGCAACCGGCGGTCAGGATCGACGAGATCCCGGCCGAAAATCGCCCCGAACGTGTGCCGGTTAGCGACCCGGAAGACACAAAAAGCACTGATGGCCATGTGTACGTCGAGCGCGTCGACGCCCGTCCGGAACAGCCCCTGCCCGCGGCCGCGCTCGAGGATCTCCCCGAGCAGATCCACCGCCGGGGTATTGAGGCTGACCAGGTCGGCCTCGGGCATGCGAGCGATGTGCTCACCCCGGTGGATATTCTCGATGCTGACGAGCCGGATGAAGTCAGGGTTCGCCTCATGGTGGTCGAACGTCACCTCGGCGATGCGCCTGATCGCCGCGACCGGGCCGAGATGGGCGACGTCGACCTCCTGCTCAGCCGCACGGATCCGGCCATACGCGGCCTGCAACGCCGCGACGTACAACTGCTCCTTGCCACCGAAGTAGTAGTAGATCATCCGTTTCGTCGTACGGGTGCGGGCCGCGATCTCGTCCACGCGCGCCCCGGCATACCCCTGATCGGCGAACTCGGCCGACGCGACCTCGAGAATCTCAGCCCGCGTACGAGCGGCGTCCCGGCGGCGCCCGGTGTCCATGCCTCCTCCTTGCTGGCGCGACTGGGTCGCGCCCTTACCGGCGCGATTTAGGTTGCGTGCAATTAAGTTGTGGGCAATTTAGTTGTGCACAACTAAATTGCACACAACTTAGTTGTGCGCGGCTGGAAGTGTCCCACGCAACGTCTCGTTGACCGCGCACCCCCGCGCTGGCTAACGTACGTGCTAACTAACGTACTGGTTCGTACATTAGTGGGAGGTGCCGATGTCCGAGCGCTACCTCGTGGGTCTCATCGGCGCCGGTATCGGCGCGTCGCTGAGCCCGGCCCTGCACGAGCGCGAGGCCGACCGCCTCGGGCTGCGCCTGCTCTACCAGCTGATCGACCTGACGCCGCTCGGTGCGGCCCCGGACGACATCGGCGACCTGGTCCGCGACGCGCGGCGGCTCGGCTTCCGCGGGCTGAACATCACCCACCCGTGCAAGCAGGAGGTCGTCAAGCACCTGGACGCCCTCTCCCCCGGCGCCGCCGAGTTGCAGGCCGTCAACACGGTGGTCTTCCACGACGGGCGCGCCACCGGGCACAACACCGACCGGGACGGGTTCGCGGAGGGGTTCCGGCGGGGGCTGCCCGGGGCACGGCTCGGCGAGGTGGTCCAGCTGGGTGCGGGCGGCGCCGGTCACGCAGTCGCGTACGCGATAAGCCGTCTAGGAGTCGGACGGCTCA
The DNA here is from genome assembly GCF_016862215.1 of Winogradskya humida. Classification (GTDB taxonomy): domain Bacteria; phylum Actinomycetota; class Actinomycetes; order Mycobacteriales; family Micromonosporaceae; genus Actinoplanes; species Actinoplanes humidus. Next base: position 10,425 of record NZ_BOMN01000013.1, on the reverse strand, counting down.
CCCTGATCGACCCGGACGAGGGCCGCGCCGAGGGTCTCGCCCAGGCGCTGCGAGAACGCGGGCTGCCGGCCCGCAGCGCCACCCCCGATCGGCTCGGCACCCTGCTCGCCGACGCGGACGGGCTGATCAACGCCTCCCCGGTCGGGATGGCCGCGCACCCCGGCCTGCCGGTCCCCGAGGAGCTGCTGCATCCCGGCCTGTGGGTCACCGACATCATCTACAGCCCGCTGCGCACCGAGCTGTTGCGTGCCGCGGCGGCGCTGGGCTGCCGCACCCTGAACGGCGGCGGGATGGTCGTGCACCAGGCCGCCGCCGCCTTCGAACTGTTCACCGGTCACCGGCCCGACGTGGCCGCGATGACCGCCGACTTCACCACCCTGGCGGCAGAAGAACTGGCAGCAGAAGAACTGGCAGCAGAAGAGCCGGCACGACAGGAGCCGTACCGTGCGTAAGTCGATCGCCACGGTGTCGCTCAGCGGCACCCTCGAGGAGAAGCTCGCGGCCGCCGCGCGGGCCGGTTTCGACGCCGTCGAGATCTTCGAGGCCGACCTGATCAGCGCCGCGAGCCCGGCGCGCGACATCCGGGCGATGTGTGCCGACCTGGGTCTCGGCATCGAGATCTACCAGCCGCTGCGGGACTTCGAGGGCGCCGGCCCGGAGACGTTGCGGGCCAACCTCCGCAGGGCCGCGGGCAAGTTCGAGCTCATGGGCGAGCTCGGCACCGACCTGTTGCTCGTCTGTTCCAGCGTCGCGCCGCGGACCATCGGCGACGACGGGCTCATCGCCGAGCAGTTGCACACGCTCGCGGAGCTCGCCGCCGGGCACGGGTGCCGGGTGGCCTACGAGGCGCTCGCCTGGGGACGGCACGTCAACGACTACCACCATGCCTGGAAACTGGTCGCCGCCGCCGGGCACCCGAGCCTCGGTGTGTGCCTGGACAGCTTCCACATCCTGTCGCGCGGGCACGACCCCGCCGGCATCCGCGAGATCCCCGGCGACAAGATCTTCTTCCTGCAGCTGGCGGACGCGCCGCAGATGCTGATGGACGTGCTGCAGTGGAGCCGGCACCATCGCTGCTTCCCCGGTCAGGGCTCGTTCGACCTGGCCGGGTTCCTGCGCCACACCCTCGATGCCGGATACGAGGGCCCGCTGTCGCTGGAGGTGTTCAACGACGTCTTCCGGCAGGCCGACGCCGAGCGGACCGCCACCGACGCCCTGCGCTCGCTGATCGCGCTCGAGGAGGCGGTCCTGCCGGAGTCGCCGGTGGCCCCGCCCGCGCCGCTGCGGGGCTTCTCGTTCGCGGAGATCGCCGTCGACCCGCTCGGCGGGGTCGCCGCCGAGCGGTTGCTGCGCGCCCTGGGGTTCGCCCGCGCCGCCCGGCACCGCACCAAGCCCGTCCACCTCTGGCAGCAGGGCGACGCCCGGATCCTGGTCAACGCCGCCCGCCCGGCCCCGGCCGACCGCCGCCGTGGTGACGCCGCCGTGTCCGCGGTGGCCGTGGACAGCGCCGATCCCGCGCAGTCCGCCGCGCGTGCCGAGGCGTTGCTCGCTCCCGGCGTACCGCGTAATTTCGGGCCCGGCGAGGCCGAGCTGACCGCGATCACCGCCCCCGACGGCACCCTGGTCTTCTTCTGCGGCACGGAATGGCTCGGCGACTTCAGCGAGCTCGAAACACCCCTGCCGGGCGCGGCCGGGATCACGGCCATCGACCACATCGCGCTCTCCCAGCCCGCCCACCACGCCCAGGAGGCGGCGCTGTTCTACCAGTCGGTGCTGGGCATGCGCCGGCACGACCCGGTGGAGATCGCCGACCCGTACGGCCTGGTCCGCAGCTTCGCCATGACGAGCCCCGGCGGCGCCGTCCGGCTCGCGCTGAGCGTCCCCGCCCTCGCCGGTGACCCGTTGCCGCAGTCGGCCGGGCACCAGCACGTCGCGTTCGCGTGCACCGACATCTTCGCCACCGCCCGCGCCGTCCACGACTCCGGCGCGAGCATCCTGCCGATCCCGGACAACTACTACGCCGACCTGGCCACCCGCACCGGCCTCAGCACCGATTTCCTCGCCGGCCTGCGAGGAGCGAACATCCTGTACGACCGCACCGACGACGGCGAGTTCCTGCATTTCTTCACCACGATGCTCGGCCGCCGCCTGTTCTTCGAGGTGGTCCAGCGCATCGACGGCTACGACGGGTACGGCGCCGCGAACACTCCCGTACGCATGGCCGCGCAGTATCGCCTCGCATAAAAGCGCAAAGAAGGACCGCCGCGCACTATAGAAGTACGGTTTCCGGGCCTACTGCTACAAAAGGTGCCATGCGGCACTATGGCATCACCCGGATCATGGTTGACGGCGGCCGCGAGGTCTGCGTCCGGCTCTTCGGCGACGTCGACGGCGACGCCCGGGACGAGCTGCGTCGTGAGCTGCACGACGCGGTCGTCGACAACACCGCCCCGCTGTTCGTGGTGGACCTGGACGAGACCCGGTTCCTGGATTCGGAGGCGGTCGGGGCGCTGCTCGAAGGGTGCCTGCACGCCCGGGAGAGCGGCAAACAGGCGGAGATCATCAATGCGCGCGGTGTCGTGCGTACGGTGCTGACCGTCACCGGTGTGCTCGACCTGTTCGGAGCGGCCCCGTCCGGCCCGAACGTCGTACCGTTGCCCGCCGAGCGTGGTAGGCCCGATTGGCCGCATCGTCGCGCCACGTGATCAGTTCTCCGGCCCCGGTGCCGATGGGCAGTGTGTGAGGTGGAGCCGACGCGGGACGGCGGTGCTGCTGGTCGGCGTCGTGCTGCTGGCCGGCGGCGTGGTGTCGGCGGTCGTCGGGTACGCCCTGACCCGCAGCGAGCAGCGCTACGCCTCGCAGTCGATGGACCGCTACACCAGCGACGTCTCGGCGGCCGTGACCGCCGAGGTCAACCGGTACGGCGCGACCCTCGCGGACATGTCCCGGGCGGTCGCCGCCCAGAGCGACCTGAGCCGCGACGACTTCCGCGACATCACCGACGGCCTCGACGCCGACCGCCTGCCCGGCGCCAGTGGCCTGTCGTTCGTCGTCGAGGTCGCCCGCAAGGACCTCACCACCGTCCAGAACTACTGGCGGGTCCGCGGTGCCATCGGCCTCACCCTCAGGGCCGCCGGCCCCGGCACCTCGCATGAGTTCGTCATCTACTCCCGCTCCGCCGACGGCGTGCCGGTCAACCCCGGGCAGGACGTGGACACCGTCCCCGTGCTCGCCGAAGCCCTGGCCACCGCGCGCTACGGCGGCGCGCTCGCCGCCACGAGCACGTACGTCCTGCTCAAGGATCGCGCGCAGGCCGCCACCCGGCACGAGGCGTCGTTCAGCCTGGTCTCCCGCGTGCAGACCCGCACCGGGAAGTTCCGGGGCTGGCTCGTGATGGGCGTGCACGGCGCGGACTTCCTCGACCGCACGATCAGCGACCACTCCCAGGGCGTCGTCCGGGTCGCCGTCAACGACCCGTCCGGCACCGACACCATGGTGATCGCCAGCACCGGCGCGGGCGCCGAGAACCCCGACCCGGCCCTGGTCCGCGAACGGGCGATCAGCGTGGGCCAGCGGGTCTGGCGGCTCACCCTCTACCCCACCGAGCATCTGCTGAGCGGGACCGACCACACCCTGCGTACGGTGGCGATCGGCTCCTGTCTCGGCATCTCGCTCGTCCTGGCGGTGCTGGTCGGTGTCCTCGCCGGCGCCCGCAACCGCGCGATCACCCAGGTCGAGCACGCCACCGCCGAGCTTCGCCGCGACATCGCCCACCGCGAGGAGGTCGAGCAGCGCCTGCGCGAACGCGAGAGCCAGCTCGAGCATCTCGCCTTCCATGACCACCTGACCGGCCTGGTCAACCGCAGCTTCTTCCACGAACGCGTCACCCAGGCCCTGATCACCCATGCCGAGCTCGGCGAGTCCTTCGCCGTCATCTTCATCGACCTCGACGGCTTCAAACAGGTCAACGACCGCCTGGGCCACGCCGGCGGCGACGACCTCCTGCGCCAGGTCGGCGGCCGCCTCAGCGCCTGCCTGCGCGCCGGCGACACCATCGCCCGTTTCGGCGGCGACGAGTTCGCCGTCCTCACCGAACACCTCGCCGACCCCGCCGACGTCCGCGTCGCCGCCGCCCGCATCGTCGAAACGGTCGGCCGCCCCTACCTCCTCGATGCCGGCCCGGCCAGCGTCACCGCCAGCGTCGGCATCGCCCTCAACCACCCCGGCAACGACGCCGACGACGTCCTGCGCGAAGCCGACCTGGCCATGTACACCGCCAAGAAGGCCGGCAAGGCGCGCTTCGTCGTAGCCGGCTGAGCCTTACCCTGGGTCATGACCGCCAACCACCAGTCGATAGCCCTGCTGTCGGCCCCGTACGACTCGGGACACCACGGGAAGCGCATGGGCGCGGGCCCCCTGGCCCTCTCCGGCGCAGCGGATCGCTTACGCGGGCGCGGGCATCCCGTGCGGGAACAGAGCCTGTCCGTACGACCGGAGTGGCAGGCCGAGCTGGAAACATCCTTCGAACTGCACCGCCTGATCGCTGACGCCACGACCGGCGCACGGGCCGCGGGTGAGGTGCCCGTGCTGCTATCAGGCAACTGCAACGCCACGCTGGGCGTACTGGCGGGCCTGTCAGCGTCGGCGCCCCGCCTCGGGCTGGTCTGGTTCGACGCGCACGGCGACTTCAACACCCCGGACACCGACGCGAACGCCTACCTCGACGGCCAGGCCCTCGCGATGATCACCGGCCGCTGCTGGCCGGCCATGACGGCGTCCGTCCCCGGCTTCCACGCCATCCCCGACGACCGGGTCCTGATGATCGGCACCCGCGCCCTCGACGACCTCGAGGCCGGGCCACTGAAAGACAGCCGCATCACCACGCTCAACGCCGCCCAGGCCCGCGACAGCACCGCCGCCGTCACCGCGCTCGCCGCCCGGGTCGACGCCGTCCACATCCACCTGGACCTCGACGCGTACGACCCGTCCATCGCCCCGGCCAACAGCTACGCCGCACCGGACGGCCTCTTCCCCGCCGACGTCGGCGCCATCCTGCACGAGCTCAGCGGCCAGACCCGGATCAGCTCCGCAACCCTCGCCTCCTGGGACCCCGCCCACGACATCAACCACCGCCTGCGCGACGTAGCCCTCGACGTGGTGGACCTGCTGGCCACCCTGGCCCGCTCCGACCGGTAGCACCCCGGCCTGAGACGGAGTCAGGCCGAGCCACGAACGAGGAGCCGGGTCTCCAGGAAGACCGGGTCGGGCCGGGTGCCGTCGAGCAGGTGCTGGGCCTGGGCGACGGCGAGCTCGCCCATCCTGCGTTTGTCGATGTGGACCGTGGTGAGGGGCGGGTCGAGGATCTCGCCGACGGTGAGGCCGTCAAACCCGACCAGGGCCAGGTCGGCGGGGATGTTCAGGTCAAGGCGACGGATCGCACGGTACGCACCCAGCGCGATCAGATCGTTGAAAGCGAACACCGCGGTCAGCCCGGGATGGGCAGCGCGCAACTTCTCCAACCCGGTCTCGCCGCCGGCCATGGACTGCTCGACGTCCACGATCGCGTCCGCCGGAAGGTCGTGGGCGGCCATCGCGGCCAGGAACCCGCTGCGGCGGGCGGGGTCGCAGGCCGGCGGGCAGTCGAGCATCCCGATGCGCCGGTGTCCCCGCGCGACCAGGTGGTCCACGGCGGCGTGCACGCCGGGGGCCACGTCGAGGTCGACGGCGGCGAAGATCGTCTCGGCCGGGCGCCGGTTCATGACGACCAGCGGGACGCCCTCGATCGCGGCGGTGATGACGTCGTCGGTCTGGAACAGGTAGCCGATCATGGCGTCGACCTGGCCGGCGAGCCCGCGGAGCAGGCCGGGCTCGCGGGAGGTGTCGTCCTGGGAGCTGGCGACGACGATCTGCCAGCCACGGGCCTGGGCGGCGTCGATCACCCCGGCGATCAGCTCGGGGAAGAACGGGTTCACCACGTCCGGGACGATCAGGCCGACCGTGACGGCCCCGGGGCGGACCAGGCCGCGGGCGAAGCGGGACGGGCGGTAGCGCAGCTCCTTGGCCGCCTCGAGGACCCGGCGGCGGGTCTCCGGGTCGATCTCGCCCTTGTCGTTGATGGCCCGCGACACGGTCTGATGCGAGACGCCGGCCAGCTTCGCCACGTCGCGCAGCGTCACCCGCCGGGCGGCACCACCGGCCCCGGGCTCGTCCTCGGCTTTGTCTTCCACGATCCCCGCATCGTAATCCGAACCCGGTTGACGCCCGGGCAGCACCGGGTGCAGACTCCCGTTAACGGTCACGTGACCGTTAACGGAAGCCACGGAAGGGTGACTCATGGACTTGTCGGCGTTGCTGCTGAGCGTCCGGGCGGCTCAGGACGAGGCCCGGTCGGCGCTACCGGACGCGAAGGTCAGGCCGCCCCGGCGCGGGTGGTGGCGATTCGGGAGAAGGCCTGGTGGACGAGACCGCGCCCGATGAGACGGAGCTTGTCGATCCGGCGGGGCTCGTTGTAGATCAGGAAGTCGTCGAAGCGGTGCACCCCGCGCCGGCTCTGCACGGCGTGGGCGGCGTCCCGTACGGCCCGCAACTGGTCGACCGTCATCTGCGGGGCGCGCTCGTCCGGCTGGCGCGGCGCACCGATCGGGTAGTCACGCCCGGGCCGGTTGCGCATCTCGACGTGACAGCCGAGCACGTGTGTGACGCCGCGGGTCTCGGCGACCTCCACCAGGCGGTCGAGGGTGGCCATGAACGCCGGGGCGTCGGCGACGTACAGCCGGCCGGGCAGGACAGTGTCCCCGGTGAGCAGCAGGCCGGTGCGGGGATCGAAGACGCTGATCGCCGCCGCGTGGTGCCCGGGCGACCCGAAGATCTCCAGAACCCGTCCGCCGAGGTCGAGCGAAGCGGTGCCGGCAGGCCAGCCCGGGCCGAATCCGAAGTACGCCCGGACGTCGTCGACGCCGTGCCCGACGACCGTGGTGCGCGGCCGGTCGGCGAACTGCCCGTCAGCGGCGACGTGATCGCCGTGCGGGTGGGAGTGGGCGACGATCAGCTCGTACCCATCAGGAAGGAGGTTGTCGACCGTCTCCCGCAGGGGAAACAGCTGCGGGTCGGCGGTGGCGCCCGTGTCGAGCAGCAACGCCCGCTCGTCGCCGATCAGCAGGACCAGGAACGGGGCCTCGTAGTTCACCGCCCGGCTCTGCCGCAGGATGACCGTACGCTCGTCGTAGTGATGGATCTGGATCGCGGGATCATCCTGCCCGCCGTGGCCCCACGTGACGTCGAAACTCATGACCTCTCCCCCTCGGCCCCGGCCACGAACGGCGTGGCCGCCATGAAAAACCGGACGTGGCGCGCTCCCGGCCGGTCCCCGTCGGCCCGCCCGAGGTACGGCTCGAGCAGCTCCTTCCACCTGGCCCGCAGCTCGGCGGCCTCCTCCGGCGTCACCGAGGCAACCGCAGCGACCATGCCGAGGCCGTCCTCGCCGGCGGCCCGATCGGCGTACGCCCGGATCGCCGCGGTCTCGCGCTCGACGACGAGCCGTTCGAGCTCCCGCCCAGCTGCCGCACTGCCGTCGACGCGCAGATCGGGCGCGGGCGCCACCACGCGCCACTGCCGTTCCCGCCGATCGGGGCCGGGCGACGATTCCTCGACGTAGCCGTACTTGGCGAGCTGGCGCAGATGGAACGAGCAGTTCGCCTGGGGCACGCCGAGGACCCGGCCGCACTGCGCCGCGGTCGCCGGGCCGGTGGCCCCGAGCAGTTCGAGAAGGTTCAGCCGCAGCGGGTGGGTCAGGGCCCGGATCGCCTGCGGATCGGGAACGCGCATATGCCAAAGATTACTTTGACACCTGGATTTGTCAAAGCTTTCTTTGGCATATGGTCAGGCCGGGAGCCTGCGTCTTCCGGCGAAGCCGAGGTCGAGGCGGTGGTACCAGTCGAGTGAGGTGTCGCCCTCCAACCAGCAGAGCAGGACGGGTACGCCGTCGAGCTCGGCCGGGTAGTCGACGAGTAACGGTGCGATGCCCTTCAGCTCCGCGCCGGTCTGCTGAACCCGGGTCATCAGCTCGTCGAGGCGGGCCTCCGCGGCCTTACGCTCGGGCAGACCGCCCAGGTCGGTGGGGGTGCCGCCGGGATTGAGGCCGGCGGTCAGCTCGACCACATCGGCCCGGACGACCACGATCTCGTCGAGCAGCGGGAGCAGCGCGGCGAGCTCCGCGCGCGCCTCCGCGACGGTGAACAGAGCCATGCGCGCCAGTCTGTCATCCGGGCAATACATCACTGCCACAGGTGCCGTGCGGGCCCGAGCGGCTACGGTTCATCCCATGACGTCCTACTCGGGCCCCGCGACGCTGATCCTCACCGACGGCGCGCGCGTGGCAGGCATGGCAACGCTCAAGACGAACGAGCGTGGTGATCTCAAGGGCTGGACCGGCTCTTTCCGCCCCGACCAGGCGAGCACGGAGGTCCGCAACGCAAGTGACGGACTGCGCCTGGAGTTGCCTTACGAGGAGATCGGGGAGGTGGATGTCACGGGCGTCCGGCGCCTGCTGGCAACCCAGGTCCTGATGTCTCTCGTGGGCAAGGGTCCGGCACCCTTCTAATCAGACCGAGGCGAGCAGCCCCTCGGTGCGGTCCCACAGCTCACGGGCCAGGGCAGCATCGAGGGCCTGCGGATTCGGCCGCCGGGCCGGCTTGCGCCGCTCGTAGTAGGTGCCGGAGACCCAGTCGGTGCCGGGGCGGCCCTCGGCGAGCCAGACGAGCTGGTCGGCACCCTTCTCCGCGGTGATGTAGAACCTGCGGACGACCGGGTTCCCGGTCATGAACCGCATCAGCGGGCTCGTGGTCTCGGAGCCGAAGCTGCTCGCGACATTGCCCGGATGGAACGCCGCCGCGGAGAGGCCCCGGTCGTGGTAACGCCGGTGCAGCTCCTTGGTGAACAGGATATTTTCGAGCTTGGCGGTCCCGTAGGCCCGGACCGGCGTGTAGTCCCGGTCGTGATCCAGATCGTCGAGCACCACCTTGCCACCGATGCGCGCAGCGATGCTCGAGGTCTGCAGCACCGACGCCCCGCTCGCGACAAGCTTGTCCATGAGCAGCTCGGTCAGCAGGAACGGCGCCAGATGATTGATCTGGAACGTCTTCTCAAACCCGTCGACCGTCTTCACCCGGTCACCGAAGACACCGCCGGCATTGTTGGCGAGAACATCAATCCGCGGGTACGCCGCATCGAGCTCGGCCGCCAGCGTGCGCACGTCCCCGAGGCGGGTGAAATCGGCCAGGTGGTACGCCACGCCGAGCTCGCGGGCAACGGCCCGCGTCTTGTCGGGCGAGCGGCCAACCACAACGACGCGATGACCCTTGGCGTGCAACTGCCGCGCGGCCGCCGCCCCGATCCCGTCGGAGGCTCCGGTGATGACAATGGTCTTAGACATGCTGTCAGCGTACGCCGAACCTGTCAGTCACTGTCAAGCTTGTCTTTGGCTGCTATTGTTGTCACATCATGAGCGAGAATTTGCGGGAGCGCACCCGCCGCGCAGTGCAGCGCGAGATCGGCGACGCGGCCCTGACCCTGTTCGCCGAACGCGGCTACGACGCCACCACCATCGACGACATCGCGGCCGCCGTGGGCATGTCCCAGCGCAGCGTCTTCCGCTACTTCGCCACCAAGGAAGAAATCGTCGTCGGCAAACTCGAACTCGCCGTCGACGACATGCTCGACGTCCTACGCCGCCGCCCGCCGGGCGAGCCGGTCTGGACATCCCTGCGCCGAGTCTTCGACGTGGTGGACCACTACGGCGACCAGCAGGAGCTCTCCGCGCTGATCCACCGCATGGTGTTCGACACCCCAGCCCTGTCCGCCGCCTACCTGCACCGACTCCAACTGATGCAGGAAGCTGTCGTCGCCGTCCTGGTCGAGCGCGCCGCAAAGGCCGGAAACCCCTACCCCGCCGACGACCCGACGCCACGCGCGCTCACCGCGTCGGCCTTCGGCTGCCTGGTCGCCGCGCAACACTCCTGGCTCGCCTCCAGCACCCAGGGCACCTTCGCCAACGCCCTCGACCGCGCCATGGCCACCCTCATCCCCCGCGCCTGACCTCACTCCGGATCGGCTTCGTTCGCGAGATCGGGTGCCAGAGGGTTCGCGTCTTCCGGCCCCACGCGCCAACACCGCGCGAGCGCCGCGTGCCAAATGTTCGCGGAACCGGCTCCACTTATAGATCTTCTTCATCGGCGTGGCGGACAACAACCTCGGAGTCAACTCCCTCTCCGTGCAATCGACCTTGGACCGATACGAGCATGATTACTCGAATCTGCCGATGACAACAAGACGGCCACCGAACTCATGGCGCGGTAAGCACGACGATCACCTCCCAGGATCCATCCGCCACCACTTCATGGCTATCCGAATACTCGCTATCTGCTATTC
>NZ_BOMN01000012.1 GCF_016862215.1 Winogradskya humida | reverse complement strand
TCTAGCCTCGCGGCATGGACGGCGACAACTCGGTCGCGGCCAGTGGGCGGTGGTGGCGGGCTCCGCGACCATTCGGCCATGACACCGACCAGTCGGGCGACGTCATTGGCAGCTAGGTGGTCAGGATGACCCGTGACAACGTCCGCGGCCGGCCCGGATGTAACTCGCCGGCTCGGGGACACTCACGGCCGCAACGCCGCGAGGCTAGATATTGCGCAGGGCGCCGGGATGCCGCAATTTTATACGGTTCTGTTCGTCAAGTCCGGGCACTCGAGTCTGACCGCAGAACACACGTTTTCGGGCCGGACGTGATTGGCCCACATTTGACAGCTGACGCCGCAGGACGTTGCGGCATCACGGGTTTGGGCGCAATTTCGTGCCTCGTTCCCACCCGGGTAAGGCCTCCGGCGAGGGTCTACGCCGACCCTCGTAGCCGGTCGGATCGACTCGGACAGAGCCGGACCCGACGTGGAAACACGAGCCGCACGACGAAGGCTGCCGTCCCTCGGATCGGGGGCGGCAGCCTTCGTGGTTGTCAGGACAGCAGGCTGGACTTGAGCGCGGTGATGTCGCCGGCGTCGAGGCCCAGGCCGATCTGGACGAAGGTGGCCCAGTCGCCGTAGATCTCGTCGACCTTCGCGAAGGCTGCGTCGAGGTATTCGGTGAAGAGGTATTGGCCGCCGAGCGTCTGGTTGCTCAGCAGGAATTCAGAGTTCACCTGCGCGCGCGGGACGCCCAGGACGGTCATGAGGACCGCGGCCGTCCAGCCGCTGCGGGCGGAGCCTGAGTCGCAGCCGAAGAGCAGGGGCTGGCCGCCGGGGATGGCCAGCATGCGCAGGATCGAGCCGACCGAGATCACGGCCGATGAGAACGACACGTAGGACTGGAACTCCGCGATCACCGAGGCCGTGACCTGGCCGGCGACGGGCGGGCCGTACGGGTTGTCCTCCGTGTCGTTGCCGACCGGGGCGAGCCAGGGCTTGACCGTGCCCACCTTGCCCTTGCCGAACAGGTATCGTTCGGCGTCGTTGCGTAGGTCGAACGCCCATTTCACGCCCAGCGCGGCGAGCTGGCGAGTGCCGGTGGTGGTCAGCCCGGCCAGGGTGCCCGAGCGGAAGACCTTGCCGCTGCGTACGCACTTGCCGTCCGCGGTGACATAGCCGCCCAGGTCGCGGCTGTTGCTGGCGCCGTCCAGCGTGATCGCCGTACCGGGGGTGCGCTTGGAGCCCCCGGCCAACGGAGCGGCCGAGGCGGGGGAGACGCACAGAGCGGGCACAGCCGCCAGGCCGATACCGGCGGCGCCGGTGGCGAGCAGGCGGCGGCGGTTCAGGGTGAGGGTCATGGGGGTCCGATCTATGTGGATCATCGGGGTTTGTGACCGATGACGAGGGTGTCGGTGGAGCCGAGGGCGTGGACCTCGGTGGTGGTGCAGCCGGCCGCGGTCAGCCAGGCCTGGCAGTGCGACGCGGGGTATTCGGAGCCGCCCTCGGTGACCAGGAGCATGTTCAGGCTGACCAGGGTCCGGGGGAGGTCGGTGGGGGTTTCGGGGAGCATCGCGTCGTAGATCAGCAGGGCGCCGCCGGGGGCGACCGCGGCCCAGGCCCGGGTGACCAGGGCGGCGCGCTCCTCGGGGGACCAGTTGTGCAGGACGTGGCCGAGCATCACGACGTTCGCGGTGGGCAGGTCCTCGTGGAAGAAGTCACCGGCGTGGAACGTGGCCCGTTCGGCGACGCCGAGCGCCGTGGTGTGCTCCTGGAAGGGCTCCGCCATCGGCGGCAGGTCGAAGACCGCACCCCGAAGCTCCGGGTACGCGCCGAGCAGGCGTCCCACCAGGTTGCCGCGGCAGCCGCCCACGTCGAGCACGGAGGCATACGCGGACCAGGGGAATGCCCGGATCAGGTGCGGCGCGACCAGGCCGCTGGCCGAGTCCATCATGGTGAGGTACGCGCTGCGCTGCGCCGGATCCGCGAGCATCCGCAGGAACGCGTCCGGTCCGGCGCCCGCGGTCTGGGGCTGTCCCGTCCGTAGTGCGGCACCGAGCTGACCCCACGCGGGATACAGCATCCGGGACGCGCGGCGCAGGAAACCGCCGATGTAGCGGGGAGTGCCGGGCACCAGCGTCTCGGTGGCCACGTCCGTCAGCGTGTAGACGTCGCCGGTCAGCTCGATCAGCCCGAGCAGCACCAGGCCGTCGAGGAAATCGCCCGTGCCGCGCCCGTCGAGCCCGAGCCGCTCGGTGATCTGCTCCTGTGTGGAGGGACTATGGCTGCCGAGGTCGGCGAAGAGGCCGAGCTCGTCGGCGGTGAGCAGCAGCTGCGCGTGGCAGAACGCGTTGGCCAGGCGCTTGACGTCGGTGGGGGTGCGCAGCGCGGCCGCGGCGACCGGGGCGGGTGCGGGGGCAATCGTCATGACAGGCTTCCTTCGAGCGCGGGGTGGATGAGGGACAGGGCCGCGAGGGCGTGAGCCGTCAGCGCGGCGAGGGCGAACGAGGTCCGAAGCAGGTGCCAGCGCCGCCACGCGGACCGGGGGTCGGCCCAGCCGTCCGGCAGTGGTCCGGCGGGGAGTGACCGCACCCGCCGGTTGATGGGTACGTTGCCGAGCTGGGAGGTGGCGGCGACGCCGGCCTGCAGCACCACGGCGGCGAGCAGCAGGACCCGGGCCGGGCCGCCGACGGCCGGGGCGACGATGAGGTCGCCCGCGCTGGTCGCGATGACGATGAACGGCATGACCCGGTCGAAGCCGGCGCCGACGACCCGGTGGATCCGCACGTACTCGCCGGCCGGGACCGCCGCGAACGCCGGGACCACACCCACGGCGACGCCGAACAGCGTCCCCGCCAGCAGGCCTGATCCGATCAGTGCGGCCGCGAACAGGAAAGACATGATCACCTCCGGTAGGTCGAGATCGACTGTGCGGCACCGGCATCCACGCGGGATCGATCGCCGATCGAGTGGAGGTCGTCGATTTTTGAGGACTGCCACAGGTCGGTGACCGCGCGGTCGATCGGGCGGCGTGCCCGCCAGCCCAGCAGCCGGATGGCGGTTGCCGGGTCCACGGCCAGCCAGTCGGCGACGGCGCCCGGGGAGGAGGGCGCGTCGGTGCGTTCCTCGACCCGGGCCGGGACGCCGCTGGCCGCGATCAGCCCGTCGACCAGCTCACGCACGCCGATCGCGGAACCGCTGCCGATGTTGATGAGCTGCCCGGGCTCGCCGTGGACCGCGGCGGCGACCACGGCGTCGCCCAGGTCGCGGACGTCGAGGTAGTCACGCTGGGCATGCAGTGGGGCCAGGACGATCCGCGCTGTGGTGCCGTCGCGCCGGGCGGTGCCCAGCGCGTGGGCGACCTTGCCGAGCAGGCTGGCGGCGTCGACGCCGGGGCCGACCGAGTTCGTCACGCGCAGCACCAGCGCGGGAACGCCGGCCGCCTTCTGAACGGCGCGGGTCGCGTGCAGCTTGGCCGCACCGTACGGGGTTGCCGCGTCCACCGGTGAGCGTTCGTGGAGCAGCACCCGGCCGGAGACCGGGGCGTACTCCATGACGCTGCCGAGGTGGATCAGCCGGGGTTGTGAGCCGAGCAGGGGCCACGCCGCGAGGAGCCGCTCGGTGGTGCCGGCCAGCGCGTCGTGCAACGCGGTGCCGCTCAGCCCCCAGTAGGCGCCGGCGGCGTTGACGACGACGTCAGGTTCGGTGCCTCGCAGCGCCGTCGCCACGGTTGCCGGTGGTGCGGAAAGGTCGAGGTGGGCGTACGCGAAGCCTGATCTGTGGGGGTGTCGGGCCGCGACCGTGACGTGCCAGCCGGCAGCAGCGAACGCGGTGGCGATGTGGCGTCCGGCGAAGCCGGTGCCGCCGAGGACCGTGACCCGGCGATGAGGGGACGATGTCACCGAGAGCTCCCTGAGGTGATGGTCGAGAAGGACCGGATGTCGTCGACCGCGGCGGCCTGCAGCAGCGGGCCGGGGCCCGGCTCGGAGCCGGCGCGGACCCGCGCCACAAAGGTGCTCAGGCAGCGGGCGAACTGGTCGTCGGGCGGCAGATCGAGGGCGTGGCCGGGGGTGTCGTCGTTCTGCAGCCAGACCTGCGGCGCCAGGCCGGGCGGCGTGGTGAAGGCGCGTTGCACACGGATCGAGCCGCGGGTGCCCGTCAGCTCGTAGTGGCAGGAGTAGTCGCCGTCCATGCCGAAGACCAGCCGCGCCTCGGTGCCGTCCGGGCCGCACAGCCGGGCCGTGCCACCGAGGTCGACGGCGCGAACCGGGTCGTGGCGCAGTGTCGCGGCGTCCACCCGTAGCCCGGGGCCGAGATGCAGCAACGCCGCCCGTATCGGATAGACGCCCTGGTCCAGCAGCGATCCACCGCCGAGCGCCGCCTGATAGCGGATGTCGCCGGCCGGGCGCGGCGGCACGCAGAACGACGCCTGCACGCTGCGCAGCTCGCCGATGCGGCCCGCGATCACGAGCCGGGCCACCGCCGTGTGCTGGGAGTGGAACGGGAAGGTCATGTTCTCCGCGAGGACCAGGCCCCTGGCGGTGGCCAGCCGCAGCAGCCGCTCGGCGGTCGCCCGGTCGGTGGCCAGCGGCTTCTCCGCCAGCACGTGTTTCCCGGCCGCGAGGCAGCGCTCGATCCACGGCCCGTGCAGCCCGGCCGGCAACGGCAGATACACCGCGTCGACGTCCGGGTCGTCGAGCAGTGCGGCGTACGAGCCGTACGCGCGGGCGCCGTACTGACCGGCGAGCCACGCGGCCCGGTCCGGCGCACGGCTGGCCACCGCGACGAGGACGGCGTCATCAGGGATCGTGCGCAGCGCGGGCAGCGTGCGGCGTACGGCGATGTCGGCCGCCCCGAGCACCCCGATCCGCAGCGGGATCATCGGACGGCACCCAGCCCGGCCAGCAGACTGCGCGCCTGCACGTTGACGTAGTACGGATGCTGCAGGAGCGCTCGCAGCTGCCCGGGTGTGACCCACCGGAAGCCGGGCGGCTCGTCGAGCGGGAAGCCGGTGCCCACCTCGATCACCTGGTAGCGGTTGGTCGCGTGGTGGAACCGGCCGCCCTCCTCGGACTGCACGCTGTCGTAACGCAGCGCCGTCCCGCTCGCGGCCAGCACCTCGTCGAGGAAACGCGGCCGGAGCCGGTCCGGGGCTCCCGCGAAGTTGGCCGGCAGCGCCTGGAACGTCGGCGCGAGCTCGGCCACGTCGCGTACGCCGGCCTCCATCTTGGCCTGCACGAGCAGGTGCGGCACCCCGCCGATCGGCCGGGTCAGGAACGCCGCGATGCCCTGCCCGACCGGCGCGATCAGCGGCTGCGTCCAGTGCCCCACCTCGCGGTTGCCGGCCGCCGCCTCGATCGCGACGACCTCGAAGAACCGGCCCTCGTCGTGCCGGATGGCGTCGCCGCTCCGGTGCCAGC
Organism: Winogradskya humida; assembly: GCF_016862215.1. Lineage (GTDB taxonomy): Bacteria > Actinomycetota > Actinomycetes > Mycobacteriales > Micromonosporaceae > Actinoplanes > Actinoplanes humidus. The sequence continues at coordinate 169,741 of NZ_BOMN01000012.1, read as the reverse complement.
CGGTGATCCCGCGCAGCGGGACGAGCCGCTGCTGCAGGTCGGCGCGGGCCTTGACGTCGGTGAGCCAGCGCAGCAGCTCGCCGCCGGAGTGCCGGGCCGTGCCCTCGTCCCCGGCGGGCTCGGGCACGCAGGACAGCACCGAGCGGGCGTCCATGTTGATCACGTTGTCGGCCCGGAGCAGACGGCGGACCTGCGCGAGGGTCAGCCAGCAGAAGTCGGGGTGCTCGGGGACGTCCTCGGTGACCTCGACGATCATGTTGCGGTTGCGTTTGTGCAGGAACCAGGAGCCCTGCTCGGACTGCAGCACGTCGACGAGCACCCGGCTGCGGCCCGGCTGGGTGAAGTAGTCGAGGTGGGTGATCGGCCGGCCGCGATGCACGCCCACGTAGTTGCTGCGGGTGGCCTGCACGGTGGGGGACAGCTGGACCAGGCCCACGTTGCCCGGTTCCATCTTCGCCTGCATCAGCAGGTGCAGCACCCCGTCGAACTCCTTGACCGCCAGGCCCAGGATGCCGATCTCGCTCTGCTGGATGATCGGCTGCATCCAGGAGTGCGGGGTGCCGGTGCGTACGCTCAGGCCCTCGACGGTGAAGAACCGGCCGGTCTCGTGGACGAGGTTGCCGGTGCCGGGATCCTCGTGCCAGCCGCGCAGCCCGGCGAGCGGGATCCGCTCGACGGCGAAGCGGGACGCGTGGCGCCGCCCGGCGAACCATCCGTCGAACTCGTCGTCGCTCAGCAGAGCTCCGGGCGCTCTCGCCGACGCGGCGAACCGGTCGGCGAGAGCGGGACGGGTGAGCACCGTCGGTCGTGCCATGAAAGCCTCCTCCGGCTCGGCGCGGGTCGCCGTGCCAGGGTCGGGTGCCGCCGTCGAGGGCTGGTGGAGCGCCGGGGCTCGACCGGCTCTCCAACCGCGGCACCTACCGTCGCGCGGCATGGCAGATCGCAGGTACACCAGCCGTAGCCTGGACATCCACGAGCTCGACATCCCCGACGTCTTCGTGCTGACCTCACGCGTCTTCGCCGACGACCGCGGGGAGTTCGTCGAGTCCTACCGCGAGGACGCGCTGAGCGAGGTCCTCGGCCGCCCGTTCCGCATCGCTCAGACCAACCACTCGGTGTCGCACGCCGATGTCGTCCGGGGCGTGCACAGCGCCCGGGTCCCGCCCGGCCAGGCGAAGATCGTCAGCTGTCTGCGCGGGGAGATTCTCGACGTCTCCGTCGACCTGCGGGTGGGCTCACCGACGTTCGGCCGGCACCTGGCCGTACGGTTGCGCGCCGGTGACCCGCGCGCCGTGCTGCTCGGCGAGGGCATCGGGCACGCGTTCCTCGCCCTGCGCGACGACACGCTGGTGCAGTACCAGTGCTCCACGGGATACGTGGCGGGGGACGTCATCGCGGTCGATCCGCTCGATCCCGACCTGGCACTGCCGTTCGCCGGCCGGACGGACCTGATCATGTCGCGGGTCGACGCCGGGGCGCCGTCGCTGACTGAGTCCGTCCGGCGCGGATTGTTACCGTTCTACGAGGACTGCCGGGCCCTGACTCGTCAGGCCGATACAGTCGCGGCGGCGACGAGCCGGCTGTAGGGACCGCCCGCGGTGCGCAGCTCGGCCGGCGGGCCGAGCTCCACCAGGCGGCCCGCGCTGAGCACGGCCACCCGGTCGGCGTCCTCCGCGACCGCCAGCCGGTGCGCGATCACCACGGTGGTCCGGCGCCCGGCCATCCGCCGCATCGCTTCGTGCACCGCCGCCTCCGCGGCCGCGTCCAGGTTGGACGTGGCCTCGTCGAGCAGCAGCACCACCGGGTCGACCAGTTCGGCGCGGGCCAGGCAGAGCAGTTGGCGCTGCCCGGCGGACAGGGACGCGCCACGCTCGTCGAGCACGTGCCGGTAGCCCCCGTCGAGCCCGGCGATCATCTCGTGCGCGCCGGAGCGACGGGCGGCCCGCTCGACCTCGGCGTCGGTCGCGTCCGGGCGGGCGTACGCGATGTTGTCGCGCACCGATCCCGAGAACAGGTACGGCTCCTGCGGCACATACCCCAGCCGCGCCCGGTAACCGCGCTCGTCGATTTCCCGCAGATCCACCCCGTCGACCAGCACCGCGCCGCTGACCGGGTCGTGGAACCGGACGATCAGCTTCGCCAGCGTCGACTTGCCCGAGCCGGACTCGCCGACCACGGCCAGCGTCTCCCCGGCGGCGATGCGCAGATCGATGCCGCGCAATGCCTCCCGGCCGTCCGGGTAGGTGAACCCGACACCGCGGAGCTCGATCTCGCCGCGCAGGACCGCGGGGCGCACCGGATCGGTGGCCGGGCGCACACTCGCCTGCTCGTCCATCAGCTCCTGCACCCGGCGCATCGACACCCGCGCCTGCTGCCACGAGTCGAACAGCGTCGACATCTGCTGCACCGGGGTGAAGAACAGGTTGATGTAGAGCATGAACGCGACGAGCGCGCCGACCTGCAGGTGACCGCGGCCGATCAGCCACGCCCCCGCCCCGAGCACGAACACCGCGGCGACGTCGGCGAGCAGCTCGACGAACGGGAAGTACAGCGAGGCCAGGCGCTGGGCAGCCATCCGGGCGTCGACGTAGGCCCGGGTCGTCTCCTCGAACCGGCCGCGGCGGCGGTCCTGCTGGCCGAAGACCTGGGTCTCGCGGACGCCGGCCAGGCTCTCGCGCAGGTCCGCGTTCATCGTGGCGACCTGTTCGCGGGCGTCCGCGTACGGTTTGCTGCTCAACCGCTGGAAGACGGCCGTCACCAGCACGAACGGCACCAGCACCACCGAGGTGAGCAGGGTCAGCGCGGGGCTCATCCAGAGCATCGCGGCCAGCACGCCGGCGAACGTGAACACCGCGACGACGGCCTGCGCCAGCCCGGACGAGAAGACGCCGGTCAGCGACTCGACGTCGGTCACCACGCGGGTCATGATGCTGCCGCTGCGGTGCCGCTCGTAGAAGTCCAGCGACAGCCGTTTCAGGTGCACCCAGACCCGCAGGCGCAACGCGATCACGATGCGCTGCCCGAGCCGGCCCGAAACAAGAGTCATCGCCCGTACGGCGAACAGGTCCGCGACGGCCACCAGCGCCATCACCGCCACCACGATCAGCAGCACCCGCCCCGACCCGCTGCGTACGCCGCCGTCGATGCCGTGCTCGTAGAGATAAGGACCGGCCACCGTGGTCGCCGCGCCGAGGATGAACAGCGGCACGCTCACCGCCAGCGCCGTGCGGTACGGCGCCAGGAACCGTTTCAGCGAGAAGCGCGACTCGTCCTCGGCCGCCGCCCGGTCGATCGACGGGTCCTCGTCGGCCGGTGGCAGGGTCGCCAGCTTGGCCATCATTTCGGCCGCGGCGGGGCTCACCGCTCGTGGCCGGGGCGTACCCCAGGCACTGTCCTGCTCCACCAGCGCAGCCTCGGCCTGGTCCGCCTCGGCCGACGCCAGCAGCTCGGCGTAACGGGGACAGCGGGCGATCAGCTCGTCGTGCGTGCCGTCGTCGATGATCCGGCCGCCGTCGAGCACGGCGATCCGGTCGGCCAGGGCGAGCGTCGCCCGCCGGTGCGAGATCAGCAGGGTGGTACGCCCGAGTGTGGCGGCCCGCAGCCCCGCGACGATCCCGGCCTCCACATGCGCGTCGACCGCGCTGGTCACGTCGTCGAGCACCAGCACCGGAGCACCCGTGACCAGCGCCCGGGCGATCGCGATCCGTTGCCGCTGGCCGCCGGAGAACCGCGAACCGCGCTCGCCGGTCTCCGAATCGTAGCCCTCGGGCAGCGCCGTGATCAGGTCGTGGACGCCTGCGGTGCGGGCGGCGGCCACGATCTCGTCGAACGGCGCGTCCGGGCGCCCGTAGGCGATGTTCTCCCGTACGGAACCGGCGAACAGGAACGACTCCTCGAAGACGATCGCGACCTGCCGGCGCAGCGAGGAGAGGGTCACGTCGCGGACGTCCTGCCCGTCGATGCGTACGGTCCCGCCCTGCGCCTCCCGCAGCCTCGGCAGCAACAGCGCCGCGGTCGACTTGCCGGAGCCGGACGCCCCGACCAGGGCAACCGTCTCACCCGGCGCGATCGTCAGGCTGAACCCGTCGAGGACGGGCTCGGCATGCGGATATCCCGTCCGCACCCCGTCGAACGTGACCGTGCCGGCGGTGACCCGCAGCTCGCGGGCGTCCGGGGCGTCGGCGATCAGCGGCACCGAGTCGAGCACCTCGAAGATCCGCGTCGCCGCCGCGCCGGCCCGCTGCGCCGTGCCGATCAGCCCGGCAACGATCCGGGCCGGGGCCACCAGCATCATCAGATAGCTGGCGAACGCGAGGAACGTGCCGACCGAGATGCGGTGCTCGAGCGCGAGCCAGCCGCCGAGGGCCAGTACGGCGACCTGGCCGAAGCGCGGGATCGACCCGAACAGCGACTCGTACTTCGCGCTGAGCCGGGTGAGCCGCATCCGCGCGCCGTACAGCTCGCGCGAATTCTGCACCATCCGTTCCTGCTCGCGGTCCTGCTGCCCGAACGCCTTGACGACCCGGATGCCGCTCACGGTCTCGTCGACGGTCTGGGCGAGCTCACCCTCGCGCTGCTGGACGTCCCAGGAGGCGGGCTGCACGACGGCGCGCATCCGGGCGGCCACATATGTCAGCACGGGCACCATGACCAGCGTGACCGTGGCGAGCAGCGGCGACAGCACGAGCATGGCGATCAACGCGACCGCCGTGAAGATCAGGGCACCGATCACCTGCGGCACGTTGGCGAGCACCCGGACGAGCACCCCGGCGTCGGAGTTGACCCGGGAGACGAGCTGGCCGGTGGGCAGCCCCTCGCGGGTCGACTCGTCGAGGTGCTGCAGCCGGGTGTGCACCTGGTTGCGGACCTCGTACTGCAGCTCCGCGACGGCGCGGGCCTGCCGGTAGAGACAGATCCGCTTGGTGGCGAAGACGCCGATGCCGAGCAGCAGGTAGACGACCAGGCCGGGCCAGATCGGGGCGCTGTGCGTGAGGATGGCGTGGTCCACGACCCACTGCTGCGCGAGGGGGGTGGCGGCGGAGAACACCGCACCGGCGGTGATGAACGCCGTCGCGACAAGCAGCCCGCCGATCTGCCCGCCGACCAGCTCGAGGTTGCGCCGGACCGCAGCCTTGTAACGGCCGTCGGGCCGGCCCGGGTCGTGCCGGAACCATTTCACAGGGTGCTCCGGGCGACCGTGGCTTGCGGGTGGACGGCAGGCGCGCTCCGCGCGATCGCTGCCTGCCGGTGCACGGCTGCCATCAGGGGCCGGCCGAGCCGGCGGGTGAGCAGGATCAGCACGACGAGCCCGCCGAGCGTGGGCACCTGACCTGCGAAGACGCCGACGGTGAGCGGCACGTGGTAGACGATGACCACCCGCAGGACGGCGCTGATCAGGAAGCCGATACCCCAGATGAGGTTGAGCAGCTTGAGCCGCGCCACGAACTCGGGCTCGTGCTCCCACGCCGTGCGCCAGGACGCCGCCAGCTCCGGGTCACCCTTGGTGATGAACGGGCCGGCGACGTCGAAGACCAGCGGGTGGCCGACGAAGTTCGTGATGATCCCCCAGGTGCCGCCCAGCGCGGGGATGAGGGCCGACTTGGCCAGGATCAGGCGAGGGTCGCCGGTGATGAGGACCAGCACGATGGTGGCGGCCATGATGAGGAGCATCAGGACGGAGAACGCGCTGATCCGGCGCTCCCGCACGGCGAGGTAGAGCACCCGGAGCCCGGCGGCGAACGCGCCGGCGGTCAGCGCGATGACCGGCGACACCCCCAGAACGAGGTGCAGCAGGATGAAGCTGATCATCGGGGCGGCCATGTCGAGGGCCATCGGCAGGATCGCGGCGAGCTGCCGGCGGCGCCCGGGCGGTGGTGCGGTCCGGGTTGTCGCTGCGGGTACGGGTCCGGCTTGGACAGCCATCGTGGACTCCTTCTCAGAACGAGGGCAGCAGCCATCGCACGACGCCGGTGCGGGCGCGTCGCGGGGTGCTTCGGATACGGCTGCGCCCGCCGTCCGGGGGTCGGGGGCGGGCGCAGCCTTCGGGGGAGTGAGGTCAGGCGGTGGGTGCGGGGGCCGGGTTGCCGTTGGTGCGGCGTGAACCCTGCTCCAGCCGCTCCTGGAAGCCGTCGACGATCTTGCTGATCGCGGGGACCTGGGAGCGGAAGAACGCGAGCACGGCGACGATCACGATGATGCCGGGCAGCTGCGAGACGACGAACGACTCGTCCAGCTTCGCCGGCGACCAGTGGTAGACGATCACGATGCGCAGGACGGCCTCGATCAGCAGACCGGCGCCGAACACCGCGGTCATCAGCCGCTCCCGCACCCGGAACGGGCGGGACTCGTTCCAGGCCTGCGCGTACGCCTTCGTACGCACCGGGTCGCCGTCGGTGGCGATCGGGGTCACCGCGGTGTAGATGATGGGTTTGCCGACCACGCAGGTGAACAGGAAGTACAGGCCGGTGAGGGTGGTGTAGAAGGCGGGCTTGATGGCGACCAGGCGCGGGTCGTCGGTGATGAACAGCAGCCCGACCGAGAGGACGATCTCCAGCAGCACCAGGATGCCGATGAAGTCGAGCTTGCGCCGTCGGATCGTGTTCACCAGCGCGTAGACGCCCGTGCCGACACCGGCGAGGGTCAGCGCCCAGAAGTCGCTGCTGCCGAGCTTCTTGAGGATGAAGTAGAGGATGACCGGGACGATCACGTCCAGCAGGGTCGGCAGCAGGGCGCGTAGCCGGCCACCGCGGGCGGGAGTCTGGTTGGCGGCGTTCATGCGGGGCTGCCTTTCTGGGCGAGTTCGGCGGTCTGGAAGATCGTGGCCGCTCCGGAGAGCGAGTCGCGAACCGCCTGGTATCCGTATTGACGCATGTCTGACTCGAAGCTCGTTATAGCCGCGAGCAGGTCGCCGCGGCCGCCTCCGACCCGGCCGATCCGCGAGGCCAGCAGGGCGGCGTCGCGCAGCGCGGTGTTGGCACCCGTCCCACCGACCGGGGTGGTGGCGTGGATGGCGTCGCCGAGCACCGTGACCCGGCCCGCCGTCCAGTCGCCCGAGGGCAGGGTCGAGCGGATCGACAACGCGAACGTGTCGGCCACGATCGACTCGGCGACGAGCCGCCGCACGACGGGGTGCCAGCCGGCCACGAGCCGGCCGGCGATGCTGTGCAGCCGCTCGGCCGGGGCCGTGAACAGCTCGTCCTCGGGCACGGGGTAGGACGCGACCGGGGCCACGAGCGTCCATTTCACGTACGCGGGGACCGGGTGCAGTTTCGCGTACGGCGCGAGCTCCGCGGCGGCCTGCTCGGGCGAGCGGACCGGCTCGAAGACCCCGAGCGCCAGCGTGGTGCGCTCCGGCCCCAGAACCGGCCGCGACCCGCCGATCAGCTCCGCGGGCATCCACTCGCGGACCGCAGCGGTGAGCGGGAGGTGGCCGTAGATCGCGCGCAGGCCGGTGTCGAGGACCTCGGTGTGCGGCAGCAGCTGACCGCGGACCACGGAGTTGATGCCGTCGGCGGCCACGAGCACGTCACCGGTGGCCTCGCTGCCGTCGGCGAACCGCACACTCACGTGGTCGTCGTGCTCGGTGTACCCGGTGACGGTCTGCCCGAAGTGGACGACGCCGTCCAGCCCGGCGAGCAGGATCTCCCGCAGGGTGCGGCGGTTGACCACGATGGCCGCCCGCGCCGGGTCGAGCGGTGCCGCGGGCCGCCAGGAGCCGAGCGGGTTCAGCTGGTGGTCGTACGACGTGCCGCGCGGCATGTACATCTGGTTGGCGGTGGCGTGGGCGAGGTCGTTGAGCTCGGCGGGCAGGCACTCGGCCAGTGCCGTGCGCCCGTGCTCGTCGATGCGCAGCCGGTAGCCCTGGTGGCGGGACTCCGTGGAGGAGTCGCGCTCGTAGACGGCGACGCTGATCCCGCGCCGGAGCAGGCCCTGGGCCAGGCAGAGCCCGCCGACCCCGGCACCCGCGATGATCACATGGAGCGTCATTTCTCCTCCGGTGCTGCCGCCTGGCGCTGCCAGGTGCGGCCCGCCGCGGGCTTCTGCTGCCCGTCACGGGACTCCTTGATGGACGCTGCGAGCCGGTTGAGCAGGGTGCCCAGCTGCACGGTGTCCTCGGCGCTCCAGCCGGTCAGGAAGCCGGCGAAGCGGTCGTGCGACTTGCGGACGAGCCGGTCGAGCTCCTCCTTGCCGGCGGGGGTCAGCGCGACCCGGAAGGAGCGCCGGTCGTTGCGGTCGTTGTGCAGCTCCACCTGGCCGGTGTCGGCCAGCGCGTGGATCTGCCGGGTGACCGCCGAGAGCGACATCTGCATCTCGGTGGCCAGGTCGGACGGCCGCACGTCGGCGGCCTCGTCGATGAGCTGCAGGATCGTGAGCCGGCTGCCCTCGCCCTGGCGTTCGCGGGCGCGGGAGAGCTCGCGACCCAGGGCGAGCAGGCCGCCGGTGAGCACTTCGATGTCCTGGGCGTCCGGGTTCATGCCGACAGCCTAAAACTACTTGCGTCACGCAAGCAAGCTTTTTCGGGGGTGTCGCCGAACCGGGGGAAGAGCCGGAGTGCGTTACCCCGGTCCACCAGGTCCCGCGCACCGTCCGCGAGCTGCGGCCACGGCTCGTTCAGCGCCGCGACCACCTCGCGGACGGCGGTCTCCGGCGCGGCACACCAGTCGGTTCCGAACACCACCCGCTCCGGGCCGACGGTGCTCAGCAGGCTCGGCAGCCCGGAGGCACCGGTCAGCGCCGTGTCGTAGTAGAAGCGGTCCAGTGACCGCTTCACCAGGCCCGGCTCCACCCCGAAGAACGCCGGCGCGAGAAGATCGGCTCGGGTCGCGGCGTACGGCAGGAACCCACCCCCGTGCGACAACACGAACCGGATGTCCGGGTAGCGATCCAGCGCCCCGGACAGGATCAGGCTCAGCGCGCCGCGGGTGGTGTCGAGCAGGAAGTCGGCCAGCACGTACGGCACCTGCGCCGCAGCCGGGCCCGGCAACGCCATCGGGTGCACCAGCACCACGGCGGACCGCCGGTTCAGCTCCTCGAACAGCGGCTCGTAGAGCGGATCGCCCAGGTACGACTCGCCCGAGTGCGGCACGAGCAGCACGCCGTCCGCCCCGAGCACGTCGAAGCTGTGCCGGACCTCCTCCAGCGCCAGATCCACGTACGGCATCGGCAGCGCGGACAGCAACCCGAACCGCCCGGGCTGCTCGGCGACGTACTCCGCGACCGCCACGTTCACCGCCCGGTGGAAGACCCCGGCCCGGCGCGCGTCGGAGAAGAAGTCACCCGGCACGGCGTTGGAGATGACCGCCACGTCGATGTCGTGCTCCGCCATGACCCGGTCCGTCTCCGCGGCCGACCACGGGATCGTGAACGGCGCCCCGAGCTCGCGCATCAGCCGCGAGATCTCCGGCAGGATGGCGTGGTGGTGCACGTCGATGCGGCCCATCACAGCTCCCCGGCGAGGGTCACCAGACCCGTGGCACCGTCCACGGTGATCACCTGACCGTCGCGGAACGTGCTGGTCGCCGAGCCGGTGGCGAGCACCGCCGGGACGCCGTACTCCCGGGAGATGATCGCCGGGTGCGACAGGATGCTGCCGTTGTCGGTGACCAGCGCGCCGACGCTCGGGAACAGCACCGCCCACTGGGCCGTGGTCTCCGGGCAGACGAGCACGTCACCACGGCGCAGCTTGCCGAATTCCGTGACGTCGCGGATCACCCGCGCCGGCCCGGTGTAGCGGCCCGCCGAGGCCGCGAGTCCGCGCAGCGTGCCGGCCGGCGACTCGCCGCCCGGCCCACCCGCCCACAGGCTCATCGACCACTGGGCCAGCTGGGCGACGTACTCCGCACCCGCTGACGGCGTGGGCAGGTCCGGTCCCATCTCCATCGGCTTCGGCGGCGGGCCGTAGAACGCGGGGCCCGGGTGCGCCGTCGCCCAGGTGTGCCGGCCGCGGCCTGTGCGGACCGCGTCCCGCAGATCCGCACCCTCCTTGCTCCTGCCCGGGTTTTCCGGCGTGGTGAAGCTCTTGTCGAGGGCTCCGAGGGCGGTCTCCAGGTCCAGGTGCAGCACGTCGTGGGCGTGGTCGGTGAGGCCCGCGGCGGTGAGCCGGCCACCGAGCTCCAGCAGCGAATACCGCAGCAGGGCCCACAGCGACACCGCGTAGTAGACCTTCTCGTCGCGCACCGGCGCACCCAGATCGCTGCCGGCCAGCGCCACCTCGAATCGGCGCCGCGCCTCCGGGCCGGCCGCTGCCAGGGCGGGCTCCGCCTCGGCGAGGGTCGCGTCCAGCCGGGCCCGCAGCGCCGCGCGCTCGCGCTCGACGTCGAAGGGCTCGTCGAGCTGCGCCCGGATCAGGTTCAGCAGGACCGCAGGCTGCTCGGCCAGGGTGGGCTCGGTCAGATCGAAGCCGATCGTACGGTGGCAGTACGCCTCCCGGTAGTCGAGCAGCGCCTGCGCGAACTCCGGATCGGCCCTGCGCAGCTGCTCGGCGGCATCGGGGTCACCCTCGTCGAGGATGGCCCGCACCGCCGGGCGACCGGCCGCGAGCCGGGCCAGCTCACCGAGCCCGATCGCGATCTCCATGTGAGCGCCGACCAGCCCGCCGCGGAGCTGGAGCGTCTGCGCGGCGTTCCAGCCGAGCACGTCCTGCGCGGCGACACCCAGCTCACCGAGCAGCACCACGGCGGCACCGGTCAGCCGGAAGTAGACGTCGTGGACCTCGGCGAAGAAGCCGGTCATGTCCCGGATGTGCGCGAGCAGCGTCGCGTCGTCGATCTCCACCGGGTCGATCTCGCGCAGCGCCGCCAACCGGGTGGCGAACGCGGGTTTCCACTCGGTGTTCCAGCGTTCCACGAGCTTGCGGGGTTCGCCGTCGCGGATCTGCACCGCGATGTCCTCGATCCGGGCGAGCTGGGTGGCCGGGTCGGCGGGCGGCATCGTCATGTAGACCCAGCCGCCGATCGAGCTTGCCTTCGGGGTCGCGCCGGTCGTGAAGCGGAACACGTGCCGGGCGGCGTCGCTGAAGACCGGCAGGAACAGCGAGGTCTGCAGCCGCGTCCACGGCCGGACGGCGTTGCGGTCACGGGTGGAGAACTGGGCCGGCTCCTCGATCGGGATCGGGATCTGCTCGCGGACCACGCTGCTCAGGGTCGTGATCGGGCGGGCCTGCAGCAGGAACAGTTCGCCGTTGGCGTACGCCCATTCGATGTCCTGGGGTTTTCCGTAATGCTCGGCGGTCCGCAGCGCCAGCTCGGCCACCTCGAGGGCCTGCACAGTGTTGATCGCGGGCGCGGCACCCGGCGCGGAGGCCGCGGTGAGCTCGGCCCTGCCGTCGCGGACCAGCCACTCGTCGGCGGTCTGCTCACCGGCCATCAGCCGTTCCCCGAGCCCGGCGACCGCGCTGATCAGCACCTCGTCGCTGTCCCCGGTGACCGGGTTGCAGCTGAACGCGACCCCGGCCGCGTCGGCGGCGACCATGCGCTGCACGAGCACGCCGACCTCGGCCGAGACGTGACCGTCACCGCGGTAGACCGCGACGCGCTCGGAGAAGCCGGAGGCCCAGCAGGTGCGGACGGCGTCGAGCACCCCGTCGAGGCCGCGGACGTTGAGCACCGACTCGTACTGGCCGGCGAACGACTGGCCGGCGAGGTCCTCGGCGACGCCGGACGAGCGTACGGCCACCGGGTCGTCACCGAGCCGGGCGAGCGCCGCGCCGACCTCCGCGACGAAGGTCTCGGGCAGCGCCATCGCCATGATGTGCGCCCGCACCCGCTCGGGTTCCCCGGACCCCGGGGGCGCGGCGGCGAGGCAGGCATCGAGGGCGTCGGTGGTGACCGAGAAACCGTCGGGCACCACGGACCCGGCGGCGACGAGATCGGCCAGGACGGCGGACTTGCGGCCGACCCGGGCGGAGTCGTCGAGCCGGGTCTCCGACAGAGGAAGGATGTAATTCACGGTGCTGTCCCCTTCGCGCAAGGTGAGCATCAGGCCTACTGACAGTGGACATGGGAGTCGGAAGTCGGATGATGGCCGGGTCCACTCGAAGCGGACTCGAAGCCGGCCGTGGGTTCCTCGATGGTGATGGCCCGCACCGGGCAGATGTCGGCTGCGGTGCGTGCCCCGGCCTGCAGACTCACGGGCGGGTGCGGCGTGAGCAGCAGCACGACGCCCTCGTCGTCGTCCTGATCGAACAGTTCGGGCTCGACCCGGCTGCACTGGGCCGCCCCGACACACCGGCCGGTGTCCACCGACACCCGCATCACCAGGTCACCGGCAGCTCGTGGACGCCGAACAGGTTCGCGTCCCGCTTGAAGCGCAGCTCGCCGAACGGCACCGCGAGCCGCAGCCCCGGGAAGTCCCGGATCAGCGCGGTGAAGACGATCTCCAGCTCGAGCCGGGCCAGGTTCGCGCCGATGCACTGGTGCGGGCCGTAGCCGAACGCGAGGTGATGGCGTTCGGTGCGGTGGATGTCGAACTCGTCGGGACGCTCGAACGCCGCCGGGTCCCGGTTCGCCGAGGCGCCCAGCGGGATCACGCCCTCGCCGGCCCGGATCACCACGCCCTCGCCCAGGTCGATGTCCGCCACCGCGGTCCGGCAGGTCGCCAGCTCCGCGATGGACAGATAGCGCAGCATCTCGTCGACCGCCGCGGGCATCAGCGACGGATCGGCGCGCAGCTCCGCGAGCTGTTCGGGGTGCTGGAGCAGGGTCAGCGTACCCAGCGCGATCATGTTCGCGGTCGTCTCGTAACCGGCGAACAACAGCAGCAGCGCCATCACCACCAGTTCGTGCACCGACATCGCCCCCGTCGCCACCTGCTCGGCGGCGATCCGGCCGAGCATGTCCTCGCCGGGCTCGGCGCACTTCGCGCTCACCAGCGCCCGCACGAACGCCAGCAGCTCGTCGAAGAGCTCACGCGGCGGATTCTCGGTCATCAGCCCGCCCGTGAGAGCGGCGAACCGCGTGTAGTCCTCGTCCGGCACGCCGAGCAGCTGCGCGATCGCCAGCGTCGGCACCGGCAGTGCCAGCGCCGTGACCAGGTCGGCGGGGCGCGGGCCGGCCGTGAGCTCCGCCAGCCGCTGCGTCACGTTCTCCTCGATCGCCGGACGCAGCGCCTTGATCCGGCGGGCGGTGAAGCCCGGGATGAACATCCGCCGGTGCGGGCCGTGCTCGGGCGGGTCCATGCCGACGAACACCCGTACCTTGCTCAGATAGCGTGAGTCCTCGGTCAGGAACGGGTAGCCGGGCCGGGTCCGGTCGGAGCTGATCCGCGGATCGACCAGCAGCCGCCGGACGTCGTCGTAGCGGGGGACGACCCACGCGATAGTGGTGTCCGGCAGCCGGACCCGGAACGCGGGACCGTCCTCCCTCATCGGTCCGTACTGCGGCGGCGGGTCGAACGGGCATCCCCTGCGCATCGGGAAGTCCGGCACCGGTGGGGCGGTGGCTTCGATGGTCACGTCCGGATACTCCCTGCGTCGTCAGGCCGCGTGGGCCGGTGTGGTCGCCTGCCGGGCGGCGACGCGGATGATGCCGGCGATCGTGGCGGCGTCGGCCGCGGACACCGCGATCCCGGTGGGCAACGCCAGCACCTGCGACGCGAGCCGCTCGGTGTGCGGCAACCGGGTGCCGTCGGCGTACGGCAGCATCTGATGACACCCGGGGGAGAAGTACGCCCGCCCGAGCACGTTCTCGGCGGCCAGGATCGCCAGCAGCGTGTCCCGGTCGAACCCGGCCCGCCGCTCGTCGACAGCGACGATCATGTACTGGTAGTTGTTGCGTTCACGCTCGTCGAATTCGAGCAGTGTGATCCCCGGCAGCCCGGCGAGCCCCGCCCGGTACGCGTGGTAGTTCTCCCGGTTGTGCGCGATGAACCGGTCCATGCTGTCCAGCGACGTCAGCCCCATCGCCGCGGCGGCCTCGTTCAGCTTCGCGTTCAGCCCGACCAGCTCGACGCGCTCCGCCTCCGCGATGCCGAAGTTGCGCATCCGGCGGGCCCGCTCGGCCAGCTCCGGATCGTCGGTGACCAGCGCACCGCCCTCGAAACTGTTCACGAATTTCGTGGAGTGGAAGCTGAACACCTCGCCGTCACCGCCGCCCCCGACCGGGCGGCCGCCAGAGGTGCAGGCGAACGCGTGCGCGGCGTCGAAGAACAGCCGGAGCCCGTGTTCGGCGGCCAGTTCCTCCAGCTCCCGAACCGGCGCCGGGCGGCCCCACACGTGCACGGCGAGGATGGCGCCGGTGCGCGGGCCGATCAGCGAGCGTGCGTGCTCCGGGTCGAGCGCGCCGGTCACCGGGTCCACGTCGCAGAACACCGGCGTCAGCCCCAGCCATGCCACCGCGTGCGCCGTCGCGGCGAACGTCAGCGACGGCACGATCACCTCGCCGGTGACGCCGGAGGCCCGCAGCGCGAGCTGCAGACCGGCGGTCGCGTTGCAGGTGGCGACGCAGAACCGGGTGCCGGCGATCGCGGCGACCCGCTGCTCGAACTCCTCGGCCAGCGGCCCGCCGTTGGACAGCCAGCCGCGGTCCAGGGCCGCGTTCAGCCGGGCGAACAGCGCCGCCCGGTCGCCGATGTTGGGCCGGCCGACGCTGCGTGGCGTACTGAACGCCGGCGCGGCGCCGAATGCCGCGAGCTCCTCGGGGACGTGTTTCACGAGACCACCGCCAGCGGGTCGAAGCGTTGCGGTCCACGATCCGGGGCCGTGCCGACGATGATGGGCGCCGCCCGCCGAGCCCGGCTCGAAGCGAGGTCCAGGACCTTGATCACCAGGTTCGCGGTCACGCCGTGAACACGATCTTGCCGGTGACCTCGCCGCCGAGCATCGCCGCGAAACCCTCCGGCGCGCGCGTCAGCGGCAGTTCCCGGTCGATCAGCGGCCGCAGCCCGGTCCGGTCCAGAAAGGCCAGCAGGTCGCCCAGGTCCTGGGTGGTGCCCATGGCGCAGCCCACGAGTTGCAGCTCGCGGAACACCAGCCGGTGCAGCGCGTGCTGCACCGCCCGCACATCCGTGGCACCCGAGCGGTACCCGGCGCAGACCACCACACCGCCGGGGCGCAGCAGCGTGAGCGACCGGGACCAGCTCGCCTCGTCGACGCCGCCGTCCACGACGACGTCGACCTCCCGGGGCAGCGCCGCGTCGTCGGTGAAGACCTCGTGCGCGCCGAGCCGGCGTACGGAATCCTCCTGGCCCTGCGGGGCGAGCGCCCAGACCCGTGCCCCCGCCGCGGCGGCGAGCTGCATCATCGCGGTGGCGATGCTGCCCACGCGCTCCCGGCCCTGCACCAGCACCGTCTGACCCGGCCGCAGCCCGGCCCGGACGAACAGCGCCCGGTAGGCGGTCAGCCACGCCGTCGGAAGACACGCGGCCTCGGCGAACGCCAGCGATGGGGGCTTGGTCACGACGTTGCGCGCCGGCACCAGCACCTGCTCGGCGAAGCTACCCGGATAGCGCTCGCTGAGGACCGTACGCCCCGGGTCCAGGGTCTCCGGGCCGACCCAGCCGGGCTCGTTGACCAGGCCGTGCACCACCACCTCGGTGCCGTCGCCGAGCACCCCGGCCCCGTCGCAGCCCAGCACCATCGGGTACTGCTCCGCGCGCATGCCGATGCCCCGCAACGTCGAGATGTCGTGCATGTTCAGGGTGGCGGCCCGCACGGTCACCGCCGTCCACCCGGGCGGCGCCGGTGCCTGCGGCCGGTCACCCAGCCGCAGCGCGCTCAGCGGGTCCACCGGCCGGGGCTCGGCCGCGTACACAGCGAACATCGGGTCCTGCCTTTCGCAACGGTCGTCAGAAACTGCGGGACACCCGGTCATGGGCGAGGCGTGGGAGCCGGGCGTACGTCTTGGGCAGCGGCCGGCCCACGTTCAACACCAGCAGCGACTCCCAGCGCCCGTCGGGGAAGAAGTCCGCGTTCAGCGCCGCGGTGTCGTAGCCGGACATCGGCCCGGCGGCGAGCCCGGCCGCGCGTACCCCCACGATCAGGTAGCCGATCTGCAGCCAGGCGTTGGTGAGCGCGGTCTCCCGGCGCTCGTCGCGGGTCAGCCCGTCCATGTAGTCGAACAGCGGCTGCGCGCCCGGGTACAACGCGGGCAGCTCCCTGTGGAAATCCAGGTCGGCCGCGAGCACCAGGCTCAGCGGTGCGCCCGCGGCGCGGTCCCGGTTCTGCCCGTACAGATGCCGGGCGAGCCGGGCGCGGGCCTCGGGGGAGCGCACGGCCACCATCCGCAGCGGCTGCTCGTTGAACGCCGTCGGCCCGTCGCGCACCAGCTCCCAGATCGCCGCCAGCTGCTCGTCGGACACCGGGTCGCCGGTGAAACGGCTCGCCGACCGGGCCTCGCGGAACAGCAGGTCGGCCGTGCCGGGCCCGATGTGCAGCAGGGTCATCGCCCGGCACCCACGGACTCGGCGGCGAGTTCCTGCAGGCGTGCGGTGACCTGCGACAGGCTCGGGGCGGTCAGGATGTCGTGCTGCTGTTCGCGCGCGGAATCGGCGTACTTCGCGTCGTCGAGCACGGTGAGGACCGCGGACCGTACGCTCTCCGCGGTAGCCGTCGCACCCTCGAGCATGACCCCGCCGCCGCTGCTCTCGACCTGCCAGCCGTGGAACATCTCGTCCGGCATCTGCGGCACGACGACCTGCGGCACGCCGTTGACCAGCGCCGTCATCGTGCCGCCGGCGCCACCCTGCTGGACCAGCGCGGAACACGTCCGCAGCAACGGGTGCAGCGGCACCCGGCCCAGGAACCGCACGTTGCCGGGCAGCGTGCCGAACAGCTCCCGTTGACTCTCGACGACCGCGACGACCACCTCGGCGTCGACATCGGCCAGCGCTTCGACGACCAGCGGCGCCTGCATCAGGTGGTCGTAGCCCAGCAGTGCCCGCGACGTTCCCCAGCTGACCGCGATCCGCCGGCGCGGCGGCTCGGCGAGCACCCACGCCGGCACCTCGGCGGGTCCGTTGTACGGCACATACCGGATCCGCTCGCGCACGCGCCCGTCGTCGACCTGCAACCGGGCGGGCGCCGGATCGAGGGTGATGTCCCCGTTGACGCCGAGCCGCTCGAGCCCGAACCGCGCCGCGAGCTCACCGGTCAGCGCGTCCTCCATGTCGGCGATCGGCGCGGTGAAGTCCACACTCCACAGATGCCGGACCGCGGGGATCCCGAGCAGCCGCGCGATCAGCGGCCCGACGAATCCGGCCGGCTCGAACACCACGAGGTCCGGTTTCCACCAGCGCGCGAACGCCACGGCATCGTCGGCCTGCGCCGCCGCGGACTCCACGGCTACCCGGAACCCCATCAACCGCCGCCGCTGGGTGCGATCGGCGTCGTCCGCCGGCCGCTGGGGGGCGGTCGGCCGCCAGTTACGCGCCTTCAGCTGCTCGCGCAGGGCCGCGTAAGAATCAAAATCAGGCCCGGCACCGTACGCGGGAAGCCCCGCCCCGACCGCGTTGGGCACCATCCCCGGATTGCTGACCACCGTCACCTCGTGCCCGGCGGCGCGCATCGCCCAGGCCAGCGGCACCATCGGGTTCAGGTGCCCGTTCATGTCCCAGGTCGCGAACAAGACCCGCATGCTGCCTCCCGGCTGTCCTCCGCGCTCGACACTTCACGCGCAGCCAGGCTGCCCGCCCTCGCTCGCACGCCGATCGAGGGCCGCACGCCTCCATCCCCGCTCGACGGCGGGCCGCGACCATCGCCGCGTAGGTTTCCGACGATCCGCGGGAGTGCTCGTGCGACTTGCTGTCTTTCTCCAACCGTCCGGAGCGGTCGAGGTGGCCCGCGAGGCCGAACGACTCGGCTGCGCCATGGCCCTGGCACCCGAGGGCTTCCGTGCCGACGCCCCCTCCGTCCTCGGCGCTGTGGCCGCCGCCACCACCACGATCGGCCTCGGCTCCGGCGTCATGCAGATCCCCGGCCGCGCCCCGGTCCTGACGGCGCTGACCGCCGCCACCCTCGACGGCCTCTCCGGCGGCCGCTTCCACCTGGGCCTGGGCGTGTCCAATCCGGACGTCTCCCGGGGCTGGTACGGCGTCGACTTCGACCACCCCCTGGACCGCACCCGCGAGTACGTCGAGGTGGTGCGTCTGGCGCTCAGCGGAGCACCCGTACGCCACCCCGGCCGCCACTACCCCCTGCCCCCGCCGGGCACCGGCGAAGCCGCCCACCTGCGCGCCGCCGCCACCCGTCCGGACCTGCCGATCTATCTCGCCGGGGTGGGCCCGCGCAGTCTGCGCCTGACCGGCGAGATCGCCGACGGCTGGATCGGCGTCTTCCTGTCCCCGGACCGCGTCCGCGAATCCCTGGACCGGGTGGCCGAGGGCCGCGCCCGGGCCGGCAAGACCCTCGACGGCTTCCAGGTCCTGCCCTCGATCGCGATCGGCACCGGCCCCGACCCGGAGACCGCGGCCCTCCCCCTGCGCGACTACTTCGCCAACTTCATCGGCATGGGCGACCGCCGCCGCAGCATCTACTTCCGCCTCACGGAACAACTGGGCTTCGCCCGTGCCGCCGCCGAGATCAACGACCACTGCCACCACGGCGACCGCCCAGCCGCCGCCCGCGCGGTGCCCATGGAACTCATGGACCAGGTAGCCCTGATCGGCGACGAGAACCGCATCGCCCCCCGCCTGGCGGCCTACGCCCGCGCCGGCGTGACCACGCTCGGCCTGACGTTGCTGGCCCCCACCGTGGAGGGCCAGCTGGAAGCCCTGCGCGTAGCCGCCCGTGCCCTCGAACAGATCAAGCAACCAGCCTGAGGAACGGCGAAAGCCGCGACGGTCGCAACCGTCGCGGCTTTTCTGTGTCGCCGGTGTACGAATCAGTCGAGCCAGTGCCCGTCCTCGCGGACGACGCGGCCGGGGATCTCGTGGACGCCGCGCCACGCCTGGACGCTGTCTGCCGGGAGTCGCAGTGCCACCACGCCCGGGACCCGCTCGGGGCTCAGGGGCAGGCGGCGGAAGATGATCGGGTTGAGGTTCTCGGCGGGTTCGATGTGGACCACGCCGTCGATGAGGACCACGTCGGCGCCTGTGCCGATGGCGGCGCGGGCGTGCGGTTCGGTGCGCAGATTGCGTACGGTGCGGGAGTTCGGCTTTGTCGTCATGAGCAGCGACTTGCCGTCCCAGAAGTACGACAGCGGGATCAGGTGCGGGCCCTCGGGGCCGGAGGTCGCCAGCCACAGGTGGCGTTCGTGGGTGAGCTTGCGCAGCACGTCCTCGCGGCGCTGGACGGTCGGGCGCGGCGGGGTCGACGGCATGGGTGGCTTGTTGAGCACATCGGTCATCGGTTGCTCCCGGTGGTGAGGGCGTGGAGGTCGGCGACGGTCTCGGCCGGTGCCGGCACTGATCGGATCTCTTCGCGCAGGCCGGCGGCGGCGCGGGCATAGGCGGGCTCGCCGGTGAGCGCACCGACCCGCTCGCGGACGGCGTTCCCGGAGAAGTCCGCCGCGGTCAGCACCGTGCCCGCGCCGGTGGCGGCGAGCCGGGCGGCCTGGAATTTCTGGTCCACGAGCTGCGGCAGGACGAGTTGCGGCACTCCGAGCGCGGCCGCGGTCAGCGTGCTGCCGAAGCCGCCCTGGTGGATCACCGCGGCGCAGCTGGGCAGCACCTGGTGCAGCGCGAGGGACGAGACGACGCGGGTGTTGCCCGGCACCGGGCCGAGCCGTTCGCGGTCGGCGGGGGTGAGCGTCACGACGACCTCGGTGTCCGTGCCGGCCAGCGCGTCCAGTACCGCCGGCGGCGCGAACGGCGCGCCGAGCGAGCTGCTCGTCGCACCCCAGGTCAGGCAGATCCGGTTCCTGGCGGGCCGGTCACGCAGCCAGGACGGGGTGTCGGCCCGGCCGTTGTACGGCACGTAGCGCTGCACGGTCCGGGTGACCCGCGCCGGGATCTGCATGCTCGGCGGGCAGATGTCCACGGTGTGTGTGCCGAGCGGGTCGACCGGGTCGATGCCGAGCCGTTCGGACAGCGGTGCGATCAGCGCCGGGACGACCTCGTGCGCCTGGTAGGTCAGGTCTACGCCGTGCAGGTGCCGCACCGCCGGGACGCCGAGCAGCCCGGCGACCAGTGGGCCCGCGTAGGTGGTCGGCTCGAACAGCACCAGGTCGGGCCGGAACGCGCGGGCCACGGTGACCAGGTCGTCGAGCATCGCCGCCGACCGGGCCGCGAAGACGCTGAACACCTTGCTGACCCGCACCCATTCGTCCGGCGTCCACACCTTCGCGCTCTGGCCCGGCGGGGGCGGCGGGGGCACGTCGGCGTGCGTCAGGTCGCGCATCTGCCGCCGGCGCAACGCCTCATGGTCCAGGTCGGGTCCGGCGGCCACGAAGGGTACGCCGGAGTCGCGCACCACCGTGGCCAGCGCCGGCTGGCTCGCGACGAGCACCTCGTGACCGGCCGCCCGCAGCGCCCAGAGCGTGGGCACCAGGGGCAGATAGTGCGACGGCCACGCCCACGCCGTCACCAGGACCCGCACGTCACCACTCCACCGGGATGCTGATGAAGCCCTCGAGCAGGGCGCCCGGCTGACGCTGCAACTTGTCGGCGGGCACGTGCAGCTTCAGCCCGGGGAAGCGGCGCAGCAGGCTCTCGGTGGCGATCTGCAACTGGAGGCGGGCGAGGGCGGCGCCGACGCAGAAGTGCGCGCCGAGGCTGAAGGTCAGGTGCGCGTTCTGCGTACGCGTGATGTCGAACAGCTCGGGGTGCTCGAACACTGTCTCGTCCTGGTTCGCGGAGTCGACGGCGGGGATCACGCTGCTGCCCGCCGGGATCGTCCACCCGTCCATGTCGATGTCCGCGGTGACGTAGCGGAGCATCGACACCGACGACCCGACGAGCTTCCAGCGCAGAGTCTCCTCGACGGCCTGCGGGACGAGGCTGTAGTCGGCGCGCAACGCGGCGAGCTGCTCGGGGTGCGAGAGCAGCAGAGCGACGCCGCCGCCGAGCTGGGTCGCGGTGGTCTCGTAGCCGACGAGCAGCAGCAGCCGGCACCACCAGTGCAGTTCGTATTCGGCGAGCGCGCCGTCGTCCTCGTCGCGTACCCGGATCATCGCGCTGATCAGGTCGTCACCGGGAGCCGACCGCTTGCTCTCCACGAGCCGCGCGATGTAGGCGTTCATCTCCTTCATGCTGCGGCCGATGTCCTCCTTGCTGAACCGGCTCACCGACAGGAACGCCTCGGTCCAGCCGCGCAACTGGTCATGGTCGGCGTCGGGTACGCCCAGCAGCTTGCAGATCACCTGGATCGGCAGGGGGAACGCCAGCGCCTCGTTGAGGTCGACCGGCCGGCCACCACCGGTGGCCTCCATCTTGTCGAGCAGTTCATCGACCAGACCCTGAACGTACGGCCGGAGCCGCTCGACCCGCGCCGCGCTGAACGCCTTCATCACCAGGCGCCGCACCCGGGTGTGCTCCGGCGGGTCCGGGTTGATCCGCGGGTCCTGGAACATCCGGTTCTCCTTGGAGATCCGGGCCGCGCCGGGCCGGCCGATGTTACGGCTGAGCCGGTCGTCGGTGAGCAGCCGGCGCACGTCGGCGTACCGGGTGACCATCAGCGCGGTGTCGCCGCTGGGCAGCGTCACCGGGCACACCGGCTCGCGCCGCAGGTCACCCAGCTCCGCCGGGACCTCGAGCGCCGACGGGCGCTCGAACGGGTACGGCCTGGCGTCCATGAGATCTCCTAGAGGAAGAGCGGTACGGCGGTGAAGGCGGGGAAGAAGATGTCCTCGGTGCGCTGCAGTTCCTGCGTGGGCACGGCGAGCCGCAGCTCCGGGAAGCGCTGGGCGAGCCGCCCGATCGCCTCCTGCAACTGCACGCGGGCCAGCGGTGCGCCCAGGCAGAAATGCTGACCGGTGCTGAACGTGAGCTGCGGGCGCCGCGGGGCCCGGTCCACGTCGAACCTCGCCGGGCAGCCGAACGCCGAGGGATCGAAGTTCGCGGCGTCCAGCGCCGGGATGACGCTGGTGCCGGCCGGCACGGGGCAACCACCGACCTCGATGTCCTCGGTGACGACCCGCAGCATCGACAGCGACGAGCCGACGACCTGGCAGCGCAGCAGCTCCTCGACCGCGGCCGGGACCAGCTCGGGACTCGTACGCAACCGCGCGAACTCGGCAGGGTTGTGCAGCAGCAGCACCACGGAGCCGGACAGCTGGTTGGCGGTGGTCTCGTAACCCGCGAGCAGCAGCAGCGTGCACCACCAGACGAGCTCCTCGGTGCTGAGCCGCCCGTCCTCGGCGTCGTGCACGGCGATGAGATCGCTGATCAGGTCGTCACCCGGCTCGGCCCGGCGCCGTTCGATCAGCTCCCGCATGTAGCCCCACGGCGGCGAGCTGGTGTCCCCGAAGTGCTCGCGCTCCTCGGCGGGCACCCCGAGCAGTTCGCAGATGACCCGGATGGTCAGCGGGAAACTGAACGTGGCGTTGATGTCGACCGGCTGGGGCGCGCGGGCCACGTCGTCGAGCAGCTCCTCGACGATCTCGGCGATCCGCGGCCGCAGGGTCTCCACCCGCTTGGCGGTGAACGTCTTGCCGATCAGCCGCCGCACCCGGGTGTGCTCCGCACCGTGCATCGCGACGGGGGTCTGCTGGAAGATCTTCTGCTTGTTCTCGGTCATCCGGGCCGCGCCCTTGCGGCCGCGGTTCTTGCTGACGCGGTGATCGGCCAGCACCGCGCGGACGTCGTCGTACCGGGTGATCAGCAGGGCGGTGTCACCGCTGGGCAACCGGACCGGGACCAGCGGTTCCTCGTGCAGTCCCGCCCACTCGGCGGGCTGGTCCACGGGGGACGGCCACCGGAAAGGGTATTCGTGCATGGTGTTGTCTCCCAGGGGGATTCAGAGCGGACGGGCTTCGACGACGCTGTGCGGGGGGTGAGTGCGGGTCACATCGACCAGCTCGAAGCCGGCCTGGGCGAGCAGCTCCGCCCACTGGGCCCGGTTGCGCTCCTTGCCGCCGAGGCTGACACCCATCGCGATGTCCATGGCCTTGGCGAAGTGCCATTCGTTGAGGTCCGCGACGACCGACTCGACGAGCAGGACGCGCGCCTGCGTGTTGTCACCGATCGCGGTCCGGATGCTCTTCAGGATCCGGACGGAGTCCTCGTCGCTCCAGTCGTGCAGGATCGCCTTCATCACGTACGCGTCCGGCCCGCTCGGCACCGCCTCGAAGAAGTCACCGACGACGCACTCGACGCGGTCCGCGACCCCCTGCTCGGCCAGCACCGGCGCCGCCCCGGCCACCGCGGACGCGGTGTCGAACAGCGTGCCGCGGATGCCCGGCTGCTCGGTGAGGATGGCGGCGAGCAGCCTGCCCTGACCGCCGCCGATGTCGGCGACGTGCTGGAAGCGGCTGAAGTCGAAGTCCTTGGCGACCTGGTCGGCGCGGTTGCTCACGCCGGTCATCGCCTTGTGGAACACCTCGGCGTACTCGCCGCCGTGCGCTGTCTCCATGTAGTCGAACCAGCCCTGCCCACCGCGCAGGGCCGGTCCGGTCGGCTGGCCCGTACGCAACGTGTCGATCGCCGTGCCGAAGCAGTTCCAGACGCTCTCCTCGCCGTAGAGGTAGGCGAGGTGCCGCACGGAACCGGGCGCGTCGCTGCGCAGCAGGTCCGCGGTCGGGGTGAGACCGAACCGGCCGTCGGCCTGCTCGGCGAAGACACCGGCGCCGGCCGCGCAGCGCAGGAAGCGGTAGAGCATCCCCGGGTCGGTGTCGGTCGCGGCGGCCAGGTCGGCCACCTCGCGCGGGCCGTCGGCGAGCAGGTCGGCGACGCCGACGCGGGCGAGCACGCAGACCACCGCGGAGACCATCTTCCCGGCGAGCAGGTTCAGCAGTTCCTGCTGCGGGGTGGGCGACACAGCGGCGAGCGTGGCGGGGCTGAGAACGATGGCGGGCGCGGTCATGGTGGTTCCTCTCGTCGGGCGAGACGTCGGGTGAGGCGTAGGGCGAGGCATTGGGTTAGGCGTTCTGGTCGTCATGGTGCTGGGCCGCGGTCGAGTCCCGGTCAAACGCGGGCCGCGGCCGGATCGGCGGCCCGTAGATGGGTCGCCAGCGCGTCGATCGTGGGGTGCTCGAAGAGCGCGGACCGGTCGATCGGCCGGTGCAGTTCCTCCTCCAGCCGGGCGTGCAGCTGCAGCATCGCGATCGACCCGATGCCGAGCTCGTAGAACGGCCGCCCGGCGTCGGCGCGGGTGCCGGTCACGGCGTGCAGCACCGCCCCGATCCGCTCGGCGAGCAGCGTGTGCCCGGCGTCGGCCGGCTCCGGCTCCGGCTGCGGCGCGCTGCCGCCGAGCACGATCAGCGATTCGGCTGCCAGGTCCTCGACGGTGTCGACGAGCGCGGCCACCGACGGGATCGCCGGGTTCCAGCCCAGGTGGTAGGTCCCGGGCGGGTTGCGCAGCGCGAGCCGGGTCAGCAGCGCCCCGGTCCGGCCGTCGACCGTGAGCGCCCCGCGCCGGTGCACGGCCGCACGGTACGGGTTGTCGCGGTTGAGCCCGATCCCGTCCCACAGTCCCCAGGCGAGGCTGCGGGCCCGGACCCCCTGCGCGCACAGATGCTCCACCAGCGCGTCCGCGAAGCTGTTGCCGGCGCCGTAGGCCGCGGTCCCGGCCAGGTGCAGACTCCCGAGCAGTGAGGAGAAGACGACGAGTTCCGCACCGGGCCGCCCGGACAGCAGCCGGACCAGGTGCAGGCTGCCGCTGATCTTCGCGACGTCGCCGTCCGCCCAGTCCCGGGGGCGTTCCTCGGCGAGGGTGCGGGTCGTGTATTCGTCGGCGAAGTGCAGGATGCCGTCGAGCGGAGCCTGCCAGCGGGATTCCGCGCGGTGGACGACCCGGTGCAGCGCGTCGGCGTCGCGCACATCGGCGCGGTCGTAGCGCACGTCGCGGCCCGCGGCGGTGAGCTCGTCCAGGAACGCGCGCAGCAACGGGTCGGTGCCGGGGTCACGGCGCCCGACGAGCTGCAGGCTGAGGTCGTACCGCCCGGCGAGCTCCGCGAGCAGCACCGCACCGATCCCGCCCGTGCCACCGGCGATCAGATAACGACCCCCGCGGCGCAGGGCGTCCCGTCCCGGCGCAGGCTCCCGGACAGGTTCCAGAGCCTGCACGTACGGCTGCCCGCCACGCCACGCGACCTGGCCCCCGCGACCCGCCGCGTCGCCGAGCGCCCGGCGCAGGGTGGCAGCGTCGGCATCGGGCGGATCGCCGGGTAGGTCGATGTGCCGCGCCGGGGCGTCGATCTCCTCGGCCGCGCGCACCCCGGTCAGCGTCGCGGTCAGCGCGGCCGGATAGGTGACCGGCTCGGTGCCGTCGACCCGGCGCAGCCGCCTGCTGACCGTGACCAGCTCGGGCTCACCCCCGAACGTCTGCAGCGCGCTCAGCAGGTGCGCTCCGCAACGCACCAGGTCCGTCCGCACCTGGGGGATCTCCGGCCACAGCCGGCTGTCGCCCAGATAGCTCCACAGGTAGAGCAGCCGCTGGGGGAGCAGACCGGCCGCGGTCAGGCCGGCGTGCAAGCGGCGCCAGTGCGCGGGCTGGGCCGGGTCGATCGTCCACTCACGGTCGTTCTGCTCGTACGCCGTCCCGGCACGCACCACGACCGCCCCGGGCTCACCGTCCCGCCAGGCATCGCCCAGCCCTAGATCGTCGGCGAACACCAGCGTCCGCACCGGCCCACCGGGCAGGGCAGCCGATCGGGTCACCCGCCACACCGGCCGGTACGCGCACGCCGGCACGGTCAGCTCGTCCTGCTCGGCGTACCGGTCGAACTCGCCCGCCACGGTCTTCGCCACCAGCGCTGTCCGCTGGATCTTCCCACTGGTCGTACGCGGGAAGTCCTCCTCCGCCAGCGGGACGACATACGCGGCGCTGAGCCGCAGCCGCGTACCCACCGCTCGCCGGATCCGGCCGCCTGCCTCAGCCGTGCCGGGGTCCTCCGGCACGTAGAAGACGGCGAGCCGTTCGCTGCCGGTCCGCGGATCGGGGACACCGCAGGCGGCCACCAGCCCGGAGCGGACCCCGTCGAGCGTCCCGCACAGGTCCTCGACCTCGTGGCAGTAGTACTTCTCGCCGTTGATGACGATGAGCTCCTTGGACCGCCCGGTGATCGTCACCTCGCCGTCCAGCAGGAACGCCTGGTCGCCGGTGTCGAACCAGCCGTCGGGGGTGAACGCCTCGGCGTTCGCGGCGGGGTTGGCGAGATACCCGGGGGTGACGCGCGCGCCGCGCACCTGGAACCGGCCGATCCGGCCCTCCGGCAGCGTGCGGTGCTCGTCGTCGGTGATCCGCACGCGATAGCCCGGGGTCGGTCCGCCCATGGCGAGGAACTCGATGCAGCCCCCGGCGGGTACGTCCGGCCCGGCCTGGCGCAGGGGCCCGCCGAGGCTGGACTTGAGGATCCGGCGGTGGCTGTGCTCGGTGGCGAGGAACTTCGCGGTGGCCGCGGTGGCCGTCTCCGCCATGCCCCACATGTGCACCAGGGTCTGCGCGCCGATCCCGGAGTCCCTGGTCCGGGCGAGGAATTCGCGGATCACCGGGGGTGTGCACTGCTCCCCGGCGTTGAGCATGGTCCGTACGTGCGCCAGGTCCCAGCGCCGCCCGGGCGCGGCCCGCAACGCGTCGGCGACCAGCCGGTATCCGAAGTTGGCCGCCCACGTGTGCGCGACCCGGTGCCGTTCGAGCAGGTCCAGCCAGCGCAGCGGGGACTCGGCGATCCACGGCGTCGCCGCGTGCAGGCTGTCGCAGCCCAGCACGGCGTCGCGCAGCAGGAACATGACCACCGGCGCGACGTGGTCGAACGGCAGCCAGTTCAGGCTCGCCTCGCCGGGCCGGATCAGGTCCACCTGACGGCTGGAGAGGGCGTTGCCGACGATCGCGCGATGCGTGACCTGGATGATCTTCGGGGCGCCCGTGCTGCCGGACGACAGCGCGCACATCGCCACGTCCGCAGGCTCCGGCGTGTGCAGCCCGTCCGCCGGTTCGTGACCGGACAGCTCGGAGACGACCGTCGTGGTGAAGCCCGGCTCGTCGTAGAGCGCGGCCGCTCCGGTCAGCGCGCCGCCGATGACGAGCGGCCGGTCGAGTGCCCGCCAGGCACCGATGAGCTTGTCCAGCACCGGGCTGCGCGTCGCGGAGCCGCCCGGGTCGGCGACCGTCACGAAGCGGATCCCGCCGAGCAGGCACGCCCACACGGCGACCACGTAGTCGGTGAGATCGGCATTGATCAGTACGGTGTACGAGCCCTCGCCCAGCCCACGCGCCCGCAGCCCGGTCAGGACCCGGCGCCCCCGGTCGAGCAGCTCGGGATAGGTCAGGAACGTCTCACCCCGCGCCTGCACGGTACGCACTCCGAGCTCCGGGAAACGCTCCGCTGCCCGCACGATCGCCTCGGTGACGGTCGCGGGATCGCCGGGCAGGACCACGAGCGACGGACCCTCCGCGTACGCGGGAACGCCGCTGTCTACGGCATCCACCACCTCGGCAACGCCGGCCGGCACCGGCGCATCCGCATCGCTCAGCCGCAGCGGGGGCACCGTCCGCTCGACCGGTCGCAGGCTGACACCGGCGGGCAGCGTCCCCGCGTCGATGAGCGGTACCCGCGCCAGCGCGCCGAGATCCGCGTACGGAATCCGGCGCACCACGCAGATCATCGCGTCCGGAGCCGCCTCGCTCGCCTTCTCCCGGGCCTCGGCGGGCGAGCCGGGCTCGACGGGCACCACATAGGCCACCGTCCGGCCGTCCCGGCGCAGTACCGCCGCGTCCGCGATCTCCGGCCGGGCGAGCAGGGCACGCCGCACCGCGTCCAGCGCGCTCATCGCACGGCCTCCGCGTGCTGCGGCCGGATCGCCGTCGCGAAGTCCCGGGCGTGCCAGGCCAGCCGCACCCGTTCCCACAGCGCCGTCCGGCCTACGGGATCCCGATCGGGCATCCGTACGCCGAACACGCCGGCGAGCGCCGAGTACCACTGCTGCTCGGAGGTGATCGTGACGGACGTACGCCCGTCGACGGTGACATGGCTGAGCTGGCAGCCGATCAGCTCGTCGTAGCCGTGCGCGTGATGGCGTTTCACCCAGCCGTACTCGAAGAAGATCGCCATGTGGGTGCCGGCCTGCTCCTGGTAGGGCAGCGCGAACTCCTCCGGGGAACCGGGCCGCTCGGTGAAGTCCAGACCGCGGCACGATTCGCGCCGGTCGTAGTCGAGGCGCCAGCCGCCGGGCGTACGCCGCAGGCCGTAGCGGAAGCCGTTCTGCTCGTACTCACCCTCGACGAGCGGCAGCGGCCGGTGGAACCCCTCGCCGGAGCCGGCGTCGAGCAGCCAGCGCCCCTGCGGGTTGGCGGCCGTCGGCAGGTGCCGGACCAGGATGACGTTGTGCGTGCCGTTCGCGCCCTGGGGCAGCGGCGCGAACCGGCTCTGCACCCCGGCCGGGTGCAGGCTGACGTCATAGCCGAGCGCCTCCAGCAGGAGCGCCAGCGCGCCGTTGAGGTGATAGCAGACGCCGCCGCGCCCGGTGTCGACGATGCGGCGTACCGCGTCCGCCGGGTCGACCCCCGGTAGCTGGTCGAGGGTCTCGAACGGGATCTGTTCCACATGGGCCGCGTGCAGGGCGGCGAGGTTTTCCGCGGTGGGGGGCAGTGCGGGCAGACCCAGCCGGTCCAGGTACGCCGCGACATCGATCGGAGTCATGGCGCGACGCTAGGGACGGGTGCTGGAACCCGGGCCGAGCCGCCGTCGAGGGTGCCTTTCGACCACTCTTCGAACGGAGGTGCGCACGCTCGGCACAGGTTCGACGTTCACCAGGAAAGGACCACCATGTACCTGCTTCCCACCCAGGAGCCGGAACGCTCCCGCTTCGCCGACGCCTCCGCCGAGGTGGGCCGCGCTCTCCTGATCGGCCTCGCCGCCACCGGTGCCGCGTGGGCACCCGGCGCCATGATGCCGCCCGTCGCCCCGCTGACCCGTTCGCCGAAGACGCGGCCCGCCCCGGTTCCCGAGCCGATTGCCGCCGGGCCCCGCCAGCCGTCGCTGCTGCGTCTGTTGTTCGGCCGTCTCGCCGGCTGAACAGCTTGTGCGAAGGGGCTCCCACCGGATCCGGCGGGAGCCCCTTCGCGTGGAGCCTGCCGCTCAGCCCGCGAGCGGGAGCGCTCGCAGCTCGGACGCCGGCGGCATCTCGTCCATCAGCACGTCCTGCTGCAGCCGCCGCAGCTCCGCGGACGGCTCCAGCCCGAGCTCCTCGTCGAGGATCTTGCGGACCGACTGGTACGCCATCAGCGCCTCGCCGCGCCGGCCACTGCGGTGCAGCGCCTCGATCAGCCGGGCGTGGAGCCATTCGTTCAGCGGGTACGCCGAGACGAGCGTGCGCAGCTCCGGAAGCAGCTGGCGGTGCAGCCCCAGGAAGATGTCGGCCTGGATCCGCAGCTCGAGGGCTCGGATGCGACCCTCCTCGAGATGCGCGGCATGACCCTCCAGCAACCGCCCCGCCGGGACATCCGCCAACGCCGGCCCCCGCCACAACCCGAGCGCCGTCCGCAGCCGCTCGGCGGCGGCCCCGGCGTGCCCGGCCTCCAGCAGGTGCCGGCCCTCGTCGCTGAGCTTCTGGAACCGGACGGCATCGATGTGGTCCTCGTCGACGCGCAGGATGTAGCCGGGTGCGGTCGTGACGACCAGGTCATCGGCGTCCTCGACGATGCCGGCCGCGGTCAGCCGCTGGCGCAGGTGGTAGATGTAGGTCTGCGCGGTGGTCACCGAGCTGCGCGGCGGCTCGGCACCCCACAGCTCCTCGATGATCGAGTCGGTCTCGACCAGATAGTTGGCGCGGGCCAGCAACAGGGCCAGCACCGTACGGACCTTGGGTGCGGTAGGACGGCACACGTTTCCCCCGTGGACCGCCGCCAACGAGCCGAGCATGGTGAACTGCAGCGTCGATTCGGTGATCATTTCTGTTCCTTCCTCCGGGACCGCGATCCCGTTCATGCCTTGCCGCCGAAGTACATCGAATAGGAGTGCGGGGTCATCAGGACCTGGATCCGGCATTCGTGCGGCCGGTCCCGGATCCGGAAGACGATCCCGATCTCCGGATATCCGGCGCTCACACCGAGACCGGAGAAGTACGGGTCGCTCTCGAAGACGACCCGGTACGGTCCCCGGCCCAGTGTTCCGGCCGAGAAGTCGCCGATGCTGCCCTCCGCATCGGTCTCCGCCACCGCGATGGTGGCCCACCGGCCGTCCACGGGCTGTTCGAGCCGGGCCCGGACACCGACGGCGGGCCGGCCGTAGACACCGTCCAGGGCTTGCACCGAAAGGCTCATGTCTGTCACCTGTCTTCCGCCGGGCCGCCCTCGTGAGGAGTTCCGGCATCGGTCCGCCGCCGGTGGATCCGGCTGATACCCATGCTGTGGCAGGCCGCTATCGCGCGGGCTTCGCCGCGCTATTCCCCGCGGTTATCGGCGATGCCGCAGCGAATAGGAATGGCGATACCGGAAACGGTCGTCGCGCGATAACCCGTCGATGGCCGGGCTTGGCAACGTTTGCCTCAGCCCCGGCGGAACATTCGCAGCCAGGGCGTAATCGTCACTGAGAACGGGGATTCGCCATGCGCATTCACACCTTCGCCCGGTCGCTCAAGGTCCGCGTCGTCATCCTGGTCGCAGTGGTCGCCCTGCCGCTGGCCGCAACCGGTCTGCAGAGCGTCACGGCGTCATCCGCGGCCGGCCCGACCGCGACGATCGGGATGCACACCGACGGTGACATGCCCTGGGACTGAATCCCCGCACACGGAAAAACCCCGGGCCATGAGCCCGGGGTTTCCCATTTCTGCGCGACTGTTTCAGTGGCGCCCGCTATTTCAAGGGCGTCGGCGCCAGTAGATCGCCCAGGTCGCCGGTCGCGGCATAGGCGTCGCTGAGCATCGGCAGCACCCGCACCTCGAAATGCTTCGCCCCGATCGCCCGGAACAACCCGAGCGCGCGGTGCAGGTGCACCACCGCCTGCCGGGGCTCCTCGACGGCCAGCGCGAGCTCGCCCTGCGCCATCGCCACCCGGCCCTCCACCAGCCGGTCCCCGGTCTCGCAGGCCAGGCGCATCGCCTCACGCAGGTCGTCCGCGGCCTCGCCCGGCCGCCCGGCCCGCACCCGCGACACCCCCAGCCCGTGCAGGATGTACGCCTCCCCGGTCGGGTCACCGAACTCGCGGACCGCCCTGAGTGCCTGGGCGAGCACCTCGACCGCCTCGGCCGGCCGCCCGGCATGCCGGTGCACCTCGCCGAGCCGGTGCAGCACCTGGGCCTCGGTGCGCCGGTTGCCGATCTGCCGGCTCAGGTCCAGCGCCTCCGTGAGCAGTTCGATCGCAGGCTCGTACTCCTGGTGCTCGATCCGGACGTGGGCGATGGACTGCAGCACGTATGCGATCGACACGAGGTCGTTGTTGCGCCGGTGCGTCAGCAATGCCCGGCTGTAGCGGTCGTCGGCCTGCGCATAACGGCCGCCGACCCACTCGACATACCCGAGGTGCTGGTTGACCATGGCCGCGCCCACCTCGTCGCCGACCCGCTCGAAGATCTCGGCGGCCGCGGTGAGGTTCCCCCGGGCGTCCTCGGTGCGCCGCTCGATGACGTGGAGTGAACCGGTGGAGTACAGCATCGCGGCCTGTCCCCGCTCGTCACCCGCCTCCCGGGCAGCGGCCAGCGCGATCTGGTGCGTCTCGCGCCAGTCGCTCAGGTAGTTGCGGGACTCGAACAGCGGCACGGCGGTCAGCGCCAGGCTCCAGCAGTGCTCGACGAGACCCGCCTGGGCCGCCTGCCGGACCGCCGCCACGATCGCCGGGCGTTCCCGCTCGAACCACGTCAGCGGCGCCTCGACGATCTGGCGCATGTGCCGCTCCGGCAGCGGATAGACCCGGTCCGACACCTGCATCTGCAGGTAATCGCCACCGTGCACACCGCGTCGTGCTTCCCGCGAGATGAACAGCAACGCACCCATGACCCGTTCGAGCGCGGCCTCCCGCTCGGTGGTGGCGTCCTCGGCGACCAGCCGCTCCCGCGCGAAGACCCGGATCAGGTCGTGGAAGCGATAGTGCGCGTGGACACCGCGTCCCGAGCTGGTGGTCTCGATGAGTTGCGCGTCGGCCAGATCGTCGAGCAGGTCCTGGGCACCGGAGAACGGCTGGTCGAGCAGCGCCGCCGCCACCCAGGCCGGGAAGTGCGGGAAATTGAGGATCGTCAGCAGCCGGAACAGCCGCCGGGCGTCCTCCTCCAGGTGGTCGTAGGTCAGCGAGATGCTGGCCCGGATGCCGAGCCCGCTGTGCTTGAGCTCGTCGAGCCGGCGGGCCTCGTTCTCCAGCCGTTCGACCAGGTGGTCGACGCTCCAGTGGGGACGGGCGGCCAGCCGGGCCCCCGCGATGCGCAGCGCGAGCGGCAGATGCCCGCAGAGCCCGGCCAGCTCCGCGGTGGCCCGCGGCTCCGCGTCGATGCGCTCGGCCCCCGCGATCCGGGCCAGCAGCTCCATCGAGTGCTGCTCGTCGAAGACGTCCACGTCGACGTGGACGGCACCGGGCAGACCACCGAGCCGGCCCCGGCTGCTGACCAGGACCGCCGAGCGGGACGTGCCCGGCAGCAGGGGCCGGATCTGGCCCTCGTCGCCCGCGTTGTCGAGCACGACCAGCATCCGCCGGTCGGACAGCATCGTGCGGTACAGCTCGGCGCGCTCGTCGAGGCTCTCCGGCAGGGCGGCGCCGGGAACGCCCAGAGCGCGCAGGAACCGTTCGAGCACCTGCTCGGCGCTGACCTGGTCGATGTGCCGGCCGTGCAGGTCGGCGTAGAGCTGCCCGTCCGGATAACGGCCGGTGAGCCGGTGCGCGGCGTGCACCGCGAGCGTGGTCTTGCCGATGCCGGGCTTACCAGCGATCACCACGACCGGCACCGCGAAGCCCGCAACGGTGCCGTTGGGCACCGTGAAGTGCTGCTCGATGGCCCCGATCTGCCGTTCCCGGCCGGTGAAGTCGGCGATGTCGGTGGGCAGCAGCCGTGGCCCCGGCGTCGCGGCCTGCTCAGCCGCGCGCGGGCTGTGCATGTCGATGACCTCGACGGCCACCGGTACGGCGGGCACCGGCAGCTCTTCCTCCTGCACCGGGCCCGGTGCAGGAGACAGCGGCGGGGCGGGCTGCGACAGCGCCGGCGACGGAGCCGGCTTCGGGGGGATCAGGCCGGGGTCCGAGGTGAGGATGGCCCGCTCGAGCCCCTGCAAGTGCTCGTTCGGCTCCAGGCCCAGCTCGTCGATCATCCGCAGCCGCGCCGACCGGTACGTGGCGAGCGCCTCGCTCTGCCGCCCGGCGCGGTAGAGCGCCAGCATGAACTGCCCACGCAACTGTTCCCGCAACGGATACTCGGTCACCAGGCCACCGAGCTCGTCGACGATCTCGTTGTGCCGGCCGAGCTTGAGCTCGAGGTCGATGCACTCCTCGTGCGCGGTGATCCGGCGATCGGCGAGCCGCTCCGCCGCGGAGCGCACCACCTGACTCTCCACGCCGTCGAGCGCGGGACCCCGCCAGAGGCTCAGCGCCGACCGGTACTGCCCGACCGCCTCCTCGATCCGTCTGTTGTCGCGGGACTGCCGGGCCTGGATCAGGCTGTGCTCCCAGCGGTGCAGGTCGAGACTGCCCTCGGGGATCTGCAGCGAGTATCCCTGCGAGCGGGTCAGGATGGCGTCGGGCATCCCGTGGCCGGTGAAGAAGCGCCGCAACGCGGAGATGCAGATCTGCACCTGGACCCGGGAGGTCGAGGGTGGATCCTCGCCGTAGAGCGCCTCGATGAGCCGGGGGGTCCGGACGACCCGGTTCGCCTCCAGCAGCATCGTGCCGAGGACAACCTGCTGACGCAGGCCACCGAGATCGAGGATGTCGTCACCGAGAACGACCTCCAGGGCGCCGAGAATGAGGAACAGCACCTAACACACCTCGTCCCACGGCGCCAGTGATCCACTGGTCAACCGGTACTTCCCAGTTCTTCGACAACCCGCGGCTCGTTGGTAGCCCACAGCTCTTCGGTAACCCACAGTAATGATCCCCCGCATCGTTCGAGGCTATGCAACGCCGGTCGATGTCTGCCACCCGTCTGCGGGGTACCTGGTCATTCCAACGGTCTGCATACTTTGCCCGATACGGTGCTTGCGCCAAGGATGCATTCTGCTCTACGGACAGTGGCTTTCGTCCCGGATTCGAGACGCCCCCGCCAGCCTGGTCGCCACCATGGCTACCGAAGGGAACCCGATGTCCACCTCGGATCCGCTCCAGCAGCTCTTCCCCCTGCACGGACCCTACGACCCGGTGCGCACCACCGACGCCGCCCACCTGATCGACGAGCTGGTCCGTTACCTCGCCTACGCCACGCGGCACGAGCCGGCGATGCCGGGCCCGAACGAAGCATACGAGCTCGCCGGCGCGCTCAAGCTGGCCGCGGGCAAGCTTCCCCAGGCGCTGCGCCAGATGTCGGCCCGGATCGCCACCGGCCCTGCCTGCCCGGAGTCCACGCTGGTCATCGACACCCTGCGCGACGCGAGCGCGGCGGCCGGCACCCTCGCCCATGCACTGTCCGACGTGCAGTCAACGCTGCGTGACCTGGCCCTGCGAGATCTGGCCCAGGGTGATCTGGCCCAGGGTGATCTGGCCCAGGGTGACGCCGGACCCGATGCCACCGTCGTCGGCTTTCCCACCCCGGCCCGCCGCCTCGCCGCCTGACTCCACAGCAGAAGGGGCCGAGCTCCACAGCAGAAGGGGCCGAGGCCGGTCGTCCGTACGGGCGACCGCGACCTCGGCTGTTCTCATTCCGCTCTCATTACGCCGCGGGGGTGGCGCGGGTGTATTCGGCGGGGCCGAAGATGACGAGGGCTGTCAGGTTTTCTGTTACGCCGGTGAAGCGGTGTTCTTCGCCGGCCGGGACGAAGATGACGGTGCCGGGGCTTACGTCGACGGTGGCTGACGGGGTGGTCAGCTGGGCGCGGCCGGCGGTGATCACGTAGATCTCGTCCTCGGTGTGCGGGGTCTGCGGGTCGGTGGTGCCCGCCGGGATGGCGTAGGTGCCGATGCTGAGGTCGGGGCTGCGGAAGTGTTCCGCCCAGCCCGGTTTGAAGGCTCCGGCCTCCTCGATGATCTTCATGGTGTCCTTTTCGCAGGTGACGCCCGCCCGATGTAAGTCAGACGTTGACGCATTCGAACATAAGTTCTAATACAGTGGTGAGCTGTTGAGTCGGCTACGCGATTCTAGACGTCACCGGGGGGCGATCTCTGCGCATCATGTTGATATTGGTAAATGCCCTGCGTCATCACCGGCTGTGTCCATGGGGGGCGGTTTCTCGCCTGCTGGAAGTTCGGGGGTCCTTCGTCTCATCATGCGGACGACTGCGTGCCCCATTGGTCCACTATGGACGGGCCTGGACCCGGGTGGGGTCGGTGCGTACTAAGAGTGATCAATTATTTCCACTACGTGTCTGTGGCGCGGGGGTAGCAGCATTACGCGGGGACGGGCGAGCTGGGGGGCTGCCGCCGGTCGTGACGATCAAACTTGCCCCTTTCGGCATCGCCTAGGAGGCAGTACGTGGCATTACGAGTGCTCATTTGCGACGAAAGGGCTCTGGTGAGCGACGGTCTGCGCTCTCTGCTCTCGGCTGAGCAGGACATCGAAATAGTGGGAACCACGTCGGTGGCCAGTCAGGGGCTTTCGCTGGCCGAGTCGCAGAAACCGAACGTCGTGGTGACCGGTCTGCGGTTACGCGGAATGCAGGGAAGCGAATTCATCAGGCGGTTGCGGGGCAGTAGGGAGGAGGCCAGCCCGCCGGTTGTCGTCTATGCGGTCGGTGAGCTCGACGAGGTGATGGCGGATGTCATCCGGGCCGGCGCCAACGGGCTGCTCTCCGATCAGTCGGGGCGCAGCGAGCTCGTCATGACGATCCGGGCCGTGGCGGCGGGGCAGGCGATGTTGGGCCCGGATGCCGCGCGCCGCATGCTCACGTGGTTCCGCCGGACCAACGCGCCGGTCAAGGACGCCCTTCCGATGGCTCGGAGCCTGACGGTCAGGGAGCGGGAGGTCCTCATCCTCACCGCGCAGGGACTCTCCGTCGAGGACATTGCCGTGAAGCTGTTCATCAGTGCGGCCACCGTGCGTACCCATCTCTATCGGTTGCGGGGCAAGTTGCAGCTCCGGGACCGGGCTCAACTGGTCTCCTTCGCCTACGAGGCCGGAATGATGACCGCGGCCTGAGAGGGCGGACGGGCCGGCGCCGCAACCAACGGGGGAAGGCTGCGGCGCCGGAGATTTCAGGGAATCAGGCTTTGGAACCCTCCGCGGCGATGGCAGCCTCGCCTGGTGCGTCGTCGGTGGGAGGCGGGGCGGTGGAACGGTTGAGGCGTAGGTAGAGCAGGGCGCAGCCGGTGATGATCAGGGGCCAGATCAGGTAGATGCCGGTCATGGCGAGCAGGACCAGCACCGCGGCCATGGCCGCGATGGCCGCGGCCCGGCCGGCGCTCCGCTTGGGGAGCAGGCGCAGGGCGGCGGCGATGCCGAAGGCGTATACGGTCACGAACGAGCCGGTGGTCATCAGCACCAGGGGCTTGGCGCCGAAGCCGGTGGCGACCACGACCGCCAGGGAGACGAAGGACATCGCGGCGTTGACCGCGAGGCTGCGGCGCGGCACCTGACCGGCCTGGCTGCCGCGGGCGAGCCAGGACGGCAGTGCGCCGTCACGGCCCAGCGCGGCGCCGAGCTTGGCGGCCCCGGCATAGTAGGCGTTCATCGCGCCGAACGTGAGCAGCAGGGCGGCGGCTGCGGCCAGGATCCGGGCGTTGCCGCCGAGTCCGGTCGCCATCAGCTCGCCGAGGGGTGCGTCGGCCTCGGCGGCGCGGGGGCCGAGGACGACGATGATCGCGAACGCGACGGCGAGGTAGAGGACGCCGATGATGAGGATCGCGGCGGTGGTGGCCCGCGGCACGTCGCGGGCGGGCCGCTTGAACTCGCCGGTCAGGTGGGTGATGGTCTCCCAGCCGACGAAGCTCCAGACGAGCAGGGCCGCCGCGCCGGGGACCGCGTCCCAGCCGTGTGGCGCGAACGGGTGCAGGTTGGCGGTGTCGGCGTGGGGCAGGGCCACCAGGACCGCGACGACGAGAAACGTGACCAGCATGGCTGCCGCCGCGAGCTGGACCTTGCCGGCGAGCTGGACACCGGCGGTGTTGGTGGCGGTGACCACGCACATCAGCAGGAAAGCTGCCACGGCTGTCGTGGTGAAGCCGCCGCCGAGGGCCGCGGAGACGTAGGCGCCGCCGAAGAGGGCAGCGGCTGCGGCCCCGGGTGGCACGGCGAGGTAGAAGCACCAGCCGACGACCGCGGCCGCTTTATGACCGAAGGCCAGCCGGGCGTACGTCGAGACGCCGCCCGCGTCGGGGTGCCGGGCGCCGAGCGCGGCGAACGTCGCGGCCAGCGGAGCGGAGATGATCACGAGCAGCAGCCAGGCGATCAGCGAGGCAGGTCCGGCTGCCTCGGCGGCGAGTGCGGGCAGGGCGATCACGCCGGTGCCGAGCACGGCACCGACGTACAGTGCGGTCCCCTGCAGAGCGCTCAGCCGGCCGCCCTGGTGGGCCGGGGTGGCAGTAGTGTCCGTCATGGACTCACGATCGCCCGAGTGACGGATTTTGAACAGCGGCAGAAACGTCTGAATGCGATAGATTCCTGCCATGGCACCTCACGTGATAGCGGTTGCGCTGACCGATGGACTGCCGATCTTCGAGCTGTCCGTGCCGGTGGAGGTCTTCGGCAACGACCGCAGCGACATCGTCTCCCCGTGGTACGAGCTGCAACTGTGCGCCGAGGGCCCGGAACCGGTGCGTACGGCGGGTGGGATGGTCGTTGCCCCGCAGCACGGTCTCGATGCCCTCGGGGCGGCCGACACCGTGCTCGTCCCCGCCCTCACCCGGGCCAACCAGATCGATCCACCCGCCGCTCTGGTGGCGGCGGTCCGCGCGGCCCATGCCGCGGGCAAGCGCATCGTGTCGATCTGCACGGGGGTGTATGTGCTGGCCGCGGCCGGGATCCTGGACGGCCGGCGGGCCACCACCCATTGGCTCAACGCGCATGACCTGGCCCATCGCTATCCAGCGGTCGAGGTCGACTCGCGGGTGCTCTATGTGGACGAGGGGAGCGTGCTGACCTCGGCGGGTACGGCGGCCGCCATCGACCTGTGCCTGCATCTGGTGCGCCGCGACCACGGCGCTGCGGTGGCCAACGAGATCGCGCGCCGGATGGTGGTGCCGCCGCACCGCGAGGGTGGTCAGGCGCAGTTCGTGCAGCCGCTCGTACGCGGCGACGAGCGCGGTGACCTGGGTGTGGTGCTGGCGTGGGCGCGGGAGCGGCTGGATCACCCGCTGCTCGTCGCGGACCTGGCCGACCGGGCGCATCTGAGCCCGCGGACGTTCGCCCGGCGGTTCCGCGAAGAGGTCGGTGTGACGCCGTTGCAGTGGATCCTCGAGCAGCGTGTGCGGCTGGCGCAGGAGTTGCTGGAGATGACCGACGACTCGGTCGAGCAGATCGCGCGGCGGGCCGGGTTCGGCACGAGCGCGAGCCTGCGCCAGCATTTCGGCCGGGTCATCAGCGTCTCGCCGCAGTCGTACCGGCACGTCTTCCGCTTCCGGGCGCGTGTCGCCGGGGCGCGCCCGGCAGGCGGCGAGGAAGTCCGGGGCGCCGGGGCACGCCAAAGTGGCGGCGGGGAGACCCCCGTCGCCACATCTGACCGAAAATGATTACTCAGTAAGCCCCAGGTTGCGCAACAGCAGGGCCTCGGCGGCGCAGACCCGGGCGAACTCCCCGAGGTGCAGGCTCTCGTCCGGTCCGTGCGCCCCGGTCAGGGGATCTTCGACGCCGGTGACCAGCAGGGCCGCGTCGGGGAAGAGCTCCTGGAAGACAGCGACGGTGGGGATGGAGCCGCCGACCCCGACGTCCACCGGGTCGACGCCGTCCCAGGCCTGCCGGAACGCGGCACGCGCGGCGTCGTACGCAGGCCCGGTCGCGTCGATGTCGCAGGGCGCGCCGCTCGCCTCGTACTCGGTGGACACCTCGGCACCCCACGGGGCGTGCGCGACCAGGTGGGCGGCCACGGCACGGTAGGCGCGTTCCGGATCGTCACCGGGCGCTACCCGTACGCTCACCTTGGCCCGGGCCGAAGCCACCAGCGCGTTGGCGGCGCCGGTCGTGGCGGGGGCGTCGATGCCGAGCACACTGATCGCGGGCCGGGTCCACAGCCGGTCCACCAGCGGCCCGGTGCCGATCAGCTCGCCGCCGTCGACCAGCCCGGCCTCGGCGCGGATGCGTGCGGGGG
Organism: Winogradskya humida; assembly: GCF_016862215.1. GTDB lineage: Bacteria > Actinomycetota > Actinomycetes > Mycobacteriales > Micromonosporaceae > Actinoplanes > Actinoplanes humidus. Next base: position 130,410 of record NZ_BOMN01000012.1, on the reverse strand, counting down.
GCAGATCCGGGGAAGCGGCCCGCCTCGCCACGAGCCCCGTGACCGCGACGTCGCCCGCATCGTCGTGCAGGGTCGCGAGCAGCCGGGACAGGGCGATGAGCGCGTCCGGCACCGCCCCGCCGAACGTGCCCGAGTGCGTGGCCTGGCGCAGGGTGCGCACCTCGACGAGGAAGTTGACGATGCCGCGCAGCGACGTGGTCAACGCGGGTACGCCGATGTCGAAGTTGCTCGAGTCCGCGATCACCACCACGTCCGCGGCGAGCTCGTCGCGATGGCGTTCGAGCAGCGCCGGCAGCGACTGCGAGCCGCTCTCCTCCTCGCCCTCGACGAAGACGCAGACGCCGACGGGCAGGTCGTCGCCGAACGCGCGCAGGGCTGCCACGTGCGCCATCAGCCCGGCCTTGTCGTCGGCGGCGCCGCGGGCGTACAGGCGGCCTTCTCGTTCCTCGGCCACGAACGGGTCGCTCGACCAGTCGTCGCGTTCTCCCGGCGGCTGCACGTCGTGGTGGGCGTAGAGCAGCACGGTCGGGGCGCCGGCCGGCCCGGCGCGGTGGGCGATGACCGCCGGTGACCCGCCCGCGGAGACGACGCGCGCCTTGAGCCCGCAGCCGGCGAGCAGCTCGGCCACCGCCTCGGCCGAGCGTTGCAGGTGGACGGGGTCGAAGCCGGGAAACGCGATGCCGGGGATGGTGACCAGGCGTTCCAGATCGGCGCGGACACCGGGGAGTTCCCGGGTGACGGCGGCGAGCAGTTCGGTTTCAGTGCGGGACATGGGCGGCGCCTGCTTCCGGGTGGTGGGCGGTGGCGTACTGGACCAGCTCGACCAGGAGGCCGGCGGGTTTGCGCAGGTAGAGAAAGGCGACGGTCATGGCGTCGCGGGCACCGGCCACGGGCTGGTCGTCGAGCGCCACGAACCCACCGGCGCGCAGCACGGCCAGGTCGGCGGGCAGGTCGTCGACCTCGAAGGCCAGGTGGTAGAGGCCGGGCCCGCGGGAGGTCAGGTACTTACCGACGGCGGAATCCTCGGCGGCGGGGGAGACGACCTCCACACAGGCGCCGGGGGACTGCCAGAAATCGCAGGTGACCCCGTACGCGGCGGCGTGGCCCGAGTCCGAGGGGTTCATCCCGAGGAGCGCCAGGAACGGCGCGACTCCGCCGGGGTCGTCGGTGGCGAGTCCGATGTGGTCGATGCCGAGGATCACGGGGGCTCCCTGGGCGTGCGTCATCGCCGGGCCACCGGTGCGGCGGTCCGTGGGCGGAGGGGAAAGGTCAGATGCCTCGGGTGAAGGTCAGGTAGCAGTAGTCGTCGAGCATCTTGGCCAGCGAACGGCCGGGCCGGCCCAGGTGCTCACCGAGCTCGGCCTCGTCCATGCCGGCCTCGGCCAGCAGAGCGAGGGACCAGTCGCGGCCGAGGCGCTGGTGTGCCGCGTACGACGCCGCGTCGCGCCGCCCGTGCAGGCGCTTGGCGATGGCTTCGTCCCACGGCATCAGTGCCTGCGGGCGTAGTGCGTACAGCATCTTGGTAGCGGCGGTGGCACCGATACCGCGTCGCCGCGGCCCGGCCGACACACTGACCAGCGCCAACTCCTGGTAGCACTCGCCGAGCGCCGGGAAGTCCGCGTCGAGCAGGCCGGTGATGGACACCCCGGGTGCGGGCAGCGCGTGCTGCCACTGCTTCCACCACTGCTCGACGCCGCTGTCGAACAGGTTCTCCTCGCCGGGGCGGGGGTAGCGGATGCGGCAGCCCCAGGCGTTGAGCCACACGTGCAAGGCGTCCCGGTGCGTCGCCACCGACGGATCGATCGCGGGTGCGGTGCGGGTCATCAGGGCTGCCCATCCGGCGTCCGGGACGCCCGGACCGGCGAACTCCGCGACCGCTTTCCGCAGCGCGTCCAAGGTGATCTGCGACGAATGCATGAGGTCCGAGTCTAGGGATGCGAAGCGGCGGAGTCGATGCCGCGCGGGTCAGCCAAATGATGATTTCCGGGCGCCCGGGAATCGATTACCGGGCGTACGGCGAATTCGATGACGACTGCTGCGAGCGACGCTGACATGGCCGCAGATTCGTTGTCCACGAACGGAAAACCCCGTTAGAAACGCTCTCGGCACCGAAAACAGAATGGTTTGAAGCCGAGGAGCATCGATGGCAGAACGACCGGCGGCATTCGGCATCACCGGATTCGGTTACGCGTTCGGCGAAGACACCGACGTTCGCAGCAGCGCCGCGGACTATGTGTCCGATCCCGAGCGGGTCACCCGGTGGGGGTTCGACACGTTTCACCGTGCACCGGACGGCGTCACCGCCGTCGGGCTCGCCGCCCGGGCCGCCCACGCCGCACTGGAGCGGACCGGCGTGGCTGCCGGGGATCTCGACCTGGTCGTGCTGGCGGCTTCCGAGGTCCCCGAATACCCGAACTGGGACGCGAGCGCCGCCCTGGCCCGCGAGCTCGGCATCGCCAAGGTGCAGACCCTGCTGCTCAACGAGGGGTGCGCCGCGGGCGTCACCGGTCTCGGACTGGTCGCGGGGCTGATGGCCGTGCAGCCGGAGCTCGACCGGGTGCTGTTCGTCGCGGTCAACCGGGTCAGCGAGTTCCACCGCAACCGGATGACCGTGAACAACGCGGTGCACAGCGACGGCGCGGTCGCCGTGGTGCTGCGCCGTGGTCACCCGGCGCTGCGATGGCTGGCGACCGAGCAGTTCACCGATCCGGAACTGAGCGACTGGTTCCGTACGGACTACGGCGGCAGTGTCGCCCCGGTCGCCCCGGCGGGATGGTCCAGCAGGACAGCCGACCCCGGGCACGTACGGGTGCAGTCCCACTTCGCGAAGAACCCGGCCCGGCTGCGCGAATTCGGCGAGCTGCTCAACTCCCGGCTGCTCGACGTCATCGACGGCGCGTGCAAGCGGGCCGGGCTGGACCGCCATGACGTCGCGCATGTCATCTACCTCAACGACAGCCCGGCGGCGATCGAGGAGCTGGTGCGGCCACTGGGGTTGCCCGCCGGGCGTACGAACGCGGCGATCTCGCCAGCGCACAGTCACATGGGCGCGGCCGACCAGCTGACATCGCTCGGCGAGCAGCTGAGCCGCGGCGAGCTGCACGACGATGACGTGGTCGCGCTGACCGGGACGTCGATCGGCATGCGCTGGTACTGCACGCTGGTGCGCGTCTGATGCGCGCCGGGAGCGTACCGAGCCGGCAGACCCTGCTGGAGTCCACCGATCCGGTCCTGTCCCGCAAGGCCGGTAGGCAACTGCGGAAACTGCCCGCGGACCCCGAGCTGCGTCCGGTGACCGTGGCGGTGCTGGCGACGTGCACGGTCGGGCCGTACCGGGACCTGCTGACCTCGGCGCTCGTCGGTGCCGGGATGTGGCCGTCGATCGACGAAGGTGCCTACGGCTCGTTCGAGATGACGCTGGCCTCGGGCCGGTTCACCACCGGGGGCGAGCCCGACCTGGTGTCGCTGCTGATGGACGAGTCGTTCTTCCTGCCCGCCGACTGGTCGCCCGCCGCGGTCCCGGCCCTGGCCGCGTATGTCGAGGGGCGCCTGCACACCTTGCGGGAGCTCATCGCGGCGGGACTCGCGGGAACGGCCGCAACCGTCGTGCTGCACACCGTGCCGCTGCCCGCCCAGGTGCGCGACGGCCTGATCAGCCTCCGGGACCGGGCCGCGGTCGCCCAGCTGTGGGCCGGGCTCAACGCGGGGCTGCTCGACCTGGCCCGTGAACATCCGCAGGTCGTGACCGCTGATCTGGCCGGACTGCTCGCCGACGCGCCGTTCGCGGCCCGCGACGACCGGCTGCACCGGTACGCGGACCTGCCGTACACCGACGGCGCCCTGCTGCTGCTGGCAGGAGAGGTACGCCGCGCTGCCCAGGCCCGCGCCGGCCTGTCCCGCAAGGTGCTGGCGCTCGACCTCGACAACACGCTCTGGGGCGGGGTGCTCGGCGAGACCGGGGCGGACGGCATCGAGCTCGGCGGCCTCTACCCGGGCAACGCGTACCGGCAGTTGCAGCTCAGCATCCGGCGGCTGCGCGAGCAGGGGGTCATCCTCGTGCTCGCCAGCAAGAACGACGCGGCGCTGGTCGACGAGGTGCTCGTCGGGCACCCGGAGATGGTGCTCGGCGCGGACGCGTTCGCCGTACGCGCGGTGAACTGGAAGGCCAAGGCCGGGAACCTGCGGGCCGCGGCCGAGTCGCTCGGGCTGTCCACGGAGTCGATGGTCTTCCTGGACGACTCGCCGTTCGAACGCGGCCACGTCGCCGCGGAGCTGCCCGGCACCGTTGTGCTCGATCCGAGCGGCGACCCCGCCCACCTGGTACGCACGGTGCTGCGTACCGGATGGTTCGACGTCCTTGATCTCACGAGGACCGACCGGGAACGGCCTCAGCTCTATCGCGCCCGGGCGTTGCGCAGCGACTTCTCCACCGGGTTCGGGTCCTCATCGGACTACCTGACGGCGCTCGGACTGCGGCTGGCCCCGGCGGCCGTTACCGGCTACACGGTAGCCAGGGCGGCGCAGCTCGCGGCGCGTACCAATCAGTTCAACCTGACCGGCGAGCGCTTCGACGGGGCCACCACCACGGCCATGAGTACGTCACCCGACCACCTCGTGGCGACGTTCGAGGTCAGCGACCGCTTCGGCGACGAAGGTGTCGTCGGCGCCGTCTGGGTGCACCGCGACGGCGGCCGGTGGCGGGTGCTCAACCTGGTGCTCAGCTGCCGGGTGCTGGGCCGCGGCATCGACCTGGCCATCGCCGGCTGGCTCGCCCGGCAGGCCCGTGCCGCGGGCGCCACCCGCCTCGAAGCCAGCTACGTGGCCTCGAAGAAGAACGGGGTCGCGGCCGGTTTCTGGAGCGCGGCCGGGTTCGCCGCCGATGCGCGGCCCGGCTCGTTCGTGCTCGATCTGACCACCGAGCCGGGCGACCTGCCCGGCTGGATCACCCTTCGCGAACGGAGCGACGCATGACCACATCCGCAGTGGCGACCGCCACGACTGTCGCCGAGATCCTCGCCGGCGTGCTCGACGAGCCGGCCGCTGCCCTGCGTGAGCAGCCGATCCTGGCCGCCCACGACTGGGACAGCATCACCTCGCTCGAAGCGCTGGCGCACCTGGAGGCCCACTTCGACATGAGCCTCGACCTCACCGCTTTCAACGCCGCACGCACGGTCGACGACCTGACCGCCCTCGTCCACGAGCACCGCAACCACCCCACGGGAGACTGACGTGCATCAAGAAGTCGAGACACTGGCCATCGGGGCCGGGCCCGCGAACCTCGCGATGGCCATCGCCCTGGAGGAACTGGCGCCCAAGGAGTTCGCCGGCGAGACCCTGATCGCGGAGCAGCACGACGACGTCGTCTGGCAGCGCGGGATGCTGCTGCCCTGGTCACAGAGCCAGGTGTCGTTCCTCAAGGACCTGGTGACGCTGCGCAACCCGCGCAGCCGGTTCTCGTTCGTCAACTTCCTGCACGCGACCGGGCGGCTGGACGAGTTCATCAACCTCGGCAGCTTCACGCCGTACCGGCTGGAGATCTCCGCGTACCTGGCCTGGGTCTCGCGGTCCCTGGAGCACGTACGCATCGAGTACGGCCTGCGCTGCACGTCCGTCGAACCGGTCCCGGACGAGTCGGGCGTCGTCACCCACTGGCTCGCGCACTTCGCCGACGGCCGCACCATCCTGTGCCGCAACCTCGTGCTCGGCGCCGGGCGCGACGCGCACATCCCGGCGGAGTTCGCGGCGCTGCCCCGGGAACGGGTTCTGCACAGCACCGAGTTCGCGACCCGCGTCGAGTCCCTCGACCCGCAGTCCGTCCGTCGCGTGGCGGTCATCGGGGGCGCCCAGAGCGCGGCGGAGATGCTCGTCGCCGCGCACGAACGGTTCACGCGGGCGAAGTGCACGATGGTCATGCGCTCGATCGGGCTGAACTCGTACGAGAGCAGCAAGTTCACGAACGAGCTGTTCTATCCGTCGTTCATCGACGAGTTCCACGCCGCGCGTCCCGAGGCGCGCGAGCAGCTGCTGCGTGAGATGCACCGGACCAACTACGCGGGCCTCGCACCGGCCACCCTCGACGGGCTCTACCGCGAGATGTACCTGAGCCGGCTCACCGGCTCGCAGCGGCTGCGCCTGGTGACGATGACCGAGGTCGAGGACGCCCGGATGGACGGCGACGAGGTCGTGCTGAGCCTGGTCGAGCGGAAGAACGGCGAACGCAGCGAGCTGCGCAGCGACATCGTGCTGCTCGGCACCGGGTTCGTCCGCGGGATGCCCCGGGTGGTCAACGACCTCGCCGCCGCGCTCGGCATCGGCGACGTCACGGTCGACCGCAACTACCGGATGAACGTCCCGCCCGAGGTTACCGCCGGCTGCTACCTGCAGGGCGTCAACGAGGCCACCCACGGGATCGCGGACTCCCTGCTGAGCGTCCTCGCCGCACGCTCCGGAGAAATCGTGACCGACCTGCTCGAACACCGCGCCGCCGCACTCGCGGCCCGCTGAGACATCGGAGGCAGAGACATGGAAATCCGTAAACTCGACCGGGAAACCCTCAAGCCGGACAACGGACTGCGGGCCCAGCGGCTCATGCCGTGGGAAGTGCTCAACGCCCCCTTCGAGGGCTCCTGGTGCGTCGTCTCGCCGGGCGCCGTCTCCGGTGCGCACGGCCACCACGAGTACGAGATCTGGGTCGCGATGACCGGTGCCGCCACGATCATCACGGACGAGGGGCGTACGCCGTTCGTCGCCGGTGACATCGTCCACTTCGAGCCTGAGTTCCGTCACCAGGTCGTGAACGAGAGCGACACCGATTTCCAGATGTACTCGGTCTGGTGGGACGCCGAGCTGGCCAAGAACTTCGCCGACCGGCACGCGGCGGTCAAGGAATGACGCAGCGCCCCGCGATCATCGTCGCGGCCACTCCCACGTCCAACGGCGACCTGCACCTCGGGCACATGGCGGGCCCGTACCTGTCGGGTGACGTCTACGCCCGCTACCTGGCCGCGACCGGCCGCGACGTCGTCTACACCACGATCACCGACGACAGCCAGACGTACGTCTCGACCACCGCGCAGCGCCAGGGCCTGTCCCCGGAAGCGCTGCGGGCCACCTCGACCGACGCGATCGCCGCGTCCCTGCGCGCCCTCGGCATCGGCATCGACGGGATGCCCCCGATCGGCGCGAGCTACCGCGAGACGGTGCGGACCTTCGTCGAACGGCTGCACCGCAACGGCCGCCTGCGACTGCGCAAGGTACGCATGCCGGTGGCCCGCGCCACGGGCCAGGTGCTGTTCGACGGTTTCCTCGGCGGCACCTGCCCGGCCTGTCTCGCGGGCAGCTCCGGCGGGGTCTGCGAGGGCTGCGGGCACCCGAACCACTTCGACCAGCTCCTCGACGCGGCGCCGGCCCTCGACCCGGGCGCGGAGTTCGAATACCGCGAGTACGAGGTGCTCGTCCTGCCTCTGGAGGAATACCGGGAGCGGCTCCGTGCGTACTACGACGAGCGCCGTGACCTGTGGCGCCCGCACGCCCGGCAGCTGATCCAGGAACTGCTCGCCGGCCCGTTGCCGGACGTCCCGGTGACCGTGCCGGGCGACTGGGGCCTGCCCGCGCCGTTCGCCGAGACCCCGGGCCAGCGCATCTACCCGTGGATCGAGGCCATGCCCGCGGTGATGTACGCCAGCGCCTGGGTCGCCGCCCAGCGCGGGCCGGCCCCGGCCGGGACCGACGACCTCTGGCGGCGCGAGCGGGACCCGGAGATCGTCTACTTCCACGGCTACGACAACGTCTACTACTGGGGCGTCGTGGACCTGGCGCTGCTCATGGCCCACGACGACAGGTACGCGCTGCCCGCCACGAACGTCTGCAACGAGTTCTACGAGCTCGACGGGCAGAAGTTCTCCACCAGCCGCAACCATCTGGTGTGGACCCGGGACCTGCTGGAGGGCGTGCCGCGTGACGTCGCGCGGTTCTATCTGGCCCTGACCGCACCGGAGTTCCAGCGGTCCACGTTCACGCGGCCGGCCTTGCGCACCACCACGGGCGCGCGGCTCGTCCGGCCGTGGAACGAGCTGGCGGCACAGCTGGCCCTGCTCACCGGCAAGGTCGTCGACACCGAGTTGCCGACCACCGAGAACGGCCGGCTGCGCGCCAAGGTGCTCACGAAACGGTTCGCGGGCTGTTACGAGCTGGCGACGTTCTCCATGGGCCGGGCGGCCGCGATGGTCGCCGACCAGCTCGACCGGCTACGGGCCGCGTCGGGTGACCTGAAGGACGACCCGGCGGCCCTGGGCGACCTGTTGCTCGAGGTCCGGGCCCTGCTCGCCGGCGCGGCACCGCTGCTCGTCGACGTGGCGGCCCGGGCCGCGGGCCAGGGCGTGGATCTGCGGCTCGACGACAGCGAGCCGCCGGATTCGATCACCGCGTTCACGCTGCCCGCGCTGGCGGGCGACCACGACGGCACCGGGAGGAGCTGACATGAAACTGCTGGCAATGGAGACCCTGCAGTACCTGCAGTACTACATCTCGCGTTACCGGCAGGTCGAGGAGCTCGGCGTTGAGCTGTTCGTGCTCAACGGTCAGGGCACCGACGACTTCTGGCCCGCGGAGCGTTACCGGGTGGCGGGCTCGCAGCAGATCGACGACATCATCGCGGTCGCGAAGGAGTGGCACGCCAGGGAGCACTTCGACGGCGTGATCACGTTCTCCGAGTCCGCTGTCATCACCGTGGCGGCCGTCGCCGACGCGCTCGGGCTGCCCGGCATCCCGGTGCAGGCAGCCGTGCAGAGCCGCAACAAGCTGCTCATGCGCCAGGCCCACGAACGGGCCGGCGCGCCGATCCCCGGGTTCCGCTACGCCGAGGACGAGAAGCAGGCGCTGGCTGCCGCCGAGGAGTTCGGCTATCCGGTCATCCTCAAGCCGACGATGGGCGCGGGCAGCAACTTCGTCTTCCGCGTCGACGACGCCGAGCAGATGGGTCAGCGTTTCCAGCAGGCCAGCGAGGGCATCGCGAAGATGTTCTGGGCCACCTCGGAGCCGACCGGCCTGGACCTCGGCCCGCAGGGGTTGCTCGTCGAGTCGTTCCTCGAGGGCAAGGAATACCTGATCGAGGCGCTCGCCTGGGACGACGAGGTCTACCTCGGCTCGGTCGTGGACCGGATCACCGCCGAGGGCGCGACGTTCGACGACGACGTGCACCACGCGCCGACCACGCTGGACGACGTGACGCTGGAGAAGGTGCATCGCGCGGTCCGGGCCGGTGCGCACGCCCAGGGTCTGCGGCGCAGCGTCATGCACGCCGAGGTGCGGTTCCACGACGGGGAGCCGTACCTGCTGGAGATCGCCGCCCGGGTCGGTGGCGGCGGCCTGGACATGATCGCCAGCATCTCCGCGGACTACGACCCGATCCACGCGGTGGTCGATGTCGCCCGCGGGCAGCACCCCCAGGTCCGTCACTACCAGCCTACGGGTACGCACGTAGCCGCGATGTGCCTCATCAGCGATGCCGGAGTCGTCGAGCACGTCGACGTACCCGCCGAGGTCAGCGACTCGGAGCGGGTGTTCCTCCTCAAGATCACCGCGAGGCCGGGTGACCTGATCCGCCGCCCGCCGGACGGGAACACGATCCTCGGCTTCCTCGGCACCACCGGGGACTCGATGGACGAGGCCGTCGGCACGATGAACGACTTCGCGTCCCGGATCACCGTGAGGTTCGCCCGATGATCGCGCGTACCAGGCGTTTCCTGCTCTGCCCGCCGACCTATTTCGACGTCACGTACTCGATCAACCCGTGGATGGAACCGGCCAAGCCCACCGACGGCGCGCTGGCCCTCGCCCAGTGGGAGCGGCTGCGCAGCCTGCTGATCGGACTCGGTCACACCGCCGAGCTGATCGACCCGCTGCCGGGTCTGCCCGACATGGTGTTCGCCGCGAACGGCGCCACCGTCGTCGGCGGCAAGGTGTACAGCGCGCGGTTCCGGCATCCGCAACGAGCTGCCGAAGGGCCCGCGTACGCGGAATGGTTCCGCACGCACGGCTTCCCGGTGCACGACGCGGACCACGTCAACGAGGGTGAGGGCGACCTGCTCGTCGCCGGTGACCGGATCCTGGCCGGCACCGGTTTCCGCACCGACGCCCGCGCCCACGAGGAGGCGGCCCGGGTCCTGGACCGCGAGGTGATCGGCCTGCGCCTGGTCGATCCGCGGTTCTACCACCTCGACACCGCGCTGGCCGTGCTCGACGACGACCAGATCATGTACTACCCCGCGGCGTTCTCCGAGCACAGCCAGGACGTGCTGCGCCGGCTCTACCCGGACGCCGTGCTGGCCACCGAGCAGGACGCGGAGGTGTTCGGGCTCAACGCCGTGTCCGACGGCCGCAACGTGCTGCTCGCCCCGCAGGCCGTCCACCTCGCACGGGAGTTGTCCGCGCGGGGCTTCGTACCCATCGGCATCGATCTTTCCGAACTGCTCAAGGCGGGCGGCAGCGCCAAGTGCTGCGTCCTGGAGGTGCGCGAGTCATGACCACCATCGACTACGACGGGCGCCGGTTCCGGCCCGCGGAGGACGACGCGAAGAACCGGGTCGCGTACTACCGCCAGGACGGTGACCTGCTGTGGGGTCACTTCCTCGGCGGGCGCGCGCGGCGCGGTGCGCTGACCGGGACGTGCGCTGCGGACGGGACGCTGCGGTTCGCGTACAGCATGGTCCTCGACGACGGCGAGATCGTCTCCGGCAGCTGCCGGAGCACCCCGCACCTGCTCCCCGACGGCCGGGTCCGGCTGCACGAGACGTGGGAGCGCTACGGGACCAACGCCGGCAGCGGCGAATCCTGGCTGGAGGAGATCCGATGACGACCGCCCAGGTACCCGCAGTCAGCGGCACTTCGACGAGCCCGCGCAAGGGCGGGACGGTCACGTGGGCTTGCGCCCCGGGCTTCCCGCCGGCGGTGATCTTCCCGTTCACCCCGGCCGAGCGGATGGGCACCCGCAACATCCTCGAGTTCCAGATGCTGATGTACCGGCCGCTGTTCTACTTCGGCAGCCGTGGCACGCCCGAGGTCGACTACGACCAGAGCATCGGCGAGGAACCGCGGTGGAGCGAGGACGGCCGTACGGTCACGATCCGGGTCAAGCCCTGGAAGTGGTCGAACGGCGAGACGCTGTGCGCCGACAACGTCCTCTTCTGGGTCAACCTCATGAAGATCAAGGGTGACAGGTACGGCGAGTACGTCCCGGGCTACTTCCCCGACAACCTCGTCGACTACGGCAAGACGGCCGAGGACACCGTCTACTTCACGTTCGACAAGGTGTACTCGCGCAAGTGGGTGCTGATGAACCAGCTCAGCACGATCACACCGATGCCGCACGCGTGGGACCGCACCGACGCCGGGCCGGCCAACGCTTCCGGGGGCGTGGCTGACGTACCCGCCGTCTATGACTTTCTGATGTCCGCCCAGGGCAACATCATCTCGGAGACCAACGAACACCGGACGAAGTGGGCGGACAGCCCGATCTGGAGCATCGTCAGCGGGCCGTGGCGGCTGAAGAGCTACACGCTCGAAGGCGTTGTCACGTTCGTGCCCAACGAGGCGTACTCGGGGCCCGACAAGCCGCACCTCGACGAGTTCCGCCAGGTGCCGACGTTCTCCGACGACGAGCAGTACGAGATGCTGCGCAACGGGCCGACCGCGGACAAGGGCATCCAGGTCGGGTATCTGCCGCTGAGCTTCACGACCGAGGCGACCGACGATCCGGCCAGCGGCGCCGCGAACCCGCTCGCGCCCGACTACCGGATGGTGCCGCAGGTTGCGTACTGCATCCGCTACTTCTGCCTGAACTACAACAACCCGACGGTCGCCGGGAAGATCTTCGCCCAGCCGTACTTCCGGCGGGCACTGCAGAGCTGCCTCGATCAGGACTCGGCCGTCCGCGACATCTATCACGGGTACGCGTACCGGCAGAACGGTCCTGTCCCGATGCTGCCCGTCACCGACCTCGTCTCGCCGAGGCAGCGCGAAGGTGCGTGGCCGTTGCCGTTCGACCCGGCCCGCGCCAAGCAGTTCCTCGACGACAACGGCTGGGACACCTCGGTCTTCCCGGCGATCTGCGTGAACCCGGGCACCGGCCCCGGCCAGGCGGGCGCGGGCATCCCCGCCGGCACCTCGATGAGCGTGCTGCTGCGCTACGTCGAGGGCCGCCCGGCGCTGACCCGGCTGATGACGGCGTTCCGGCGCGACGCGGCGCTGGCCGGCATCGACGTGCGGCTCGAGGAGGTCTACGGCTCGGTGCTCGTCGCCGAGGACGCGCCGTGCGTGCCCGGCCCGGACAGCCCCTGCCTGTGGGAGATGTGCTGCTGGAACGGGGGATGGGCCTACCACCACCCGAGCGGCGAGATCCTGTTCGGTACGGGCGCCGGCGGCAACTTCGGCCACTGGAGCGACGCCCGCGCCGACGAGCTCATCGAACGCACGGTCACCTCCGACGACCTCGACGTGCTCTACGAATACCAGGACTACATCGCCGAACAGGTCCCGGTGATCTTCACGCCGAACTTCCCGATCCGGCTCTTCGAGGTCGACGAGCGGCTGCGCGGTTTCGAGGTCAACCCGTTCGGCATGATCAACCCGGAGAAGTGGTATTTCGCTTCGGATGGTGACGCGGCATGAACCTGTCGGCTTCGTACACCCCACTCGCCGCCCACCAGCTGCTGCTGTTCCTGCTGCAGGTGGGGCTGCTGCTCGGGATCGCGCTGGTGCTCGGCCGGCTCGCGCTGCGCCTCGGGATGCCCGCCCTGGTCGGCGAGCTGACCGCGGGCGTCCTGCTCGGACCGTCCCTGCTCGGCAATCTCGCGCCATCGGTCTCGCACCTGCTGATGCTGCAGGACAGCGAACAGCGGCACCTCGTCGACGCGGTCGGGCAGATCGGCGTCCTGCTGCTCGTCGGCGTCACCGGCTCGCAGCTCGACCTGTCACTGCTGCGCCGCCGCCCCGGCACCGCGCTCTGGGTCAGCGGCAGCGGCCTGCTCGTCCCGCTCGCCGGCGGTCTGGCCCTCGGTGCCCTGCTGCCCGGTTCGGCGCTGGCCGATCCGGGGCAGCGCCCGGTCTTCATGCTGTTCCTCGGCGTCGCGATGGCGGTCAGCGCGATCCCGGTCATCGCCAAGACACTGCTGGAGATGCGACTGCTGCACCGCGACATCGGCCAGCTCATCATCGGCGCCGCGGTGCTGGACGACATCGTCGGCTGGCTCCTGCTGTCGGTCGCGTCCGCCATGGCGACCACCGGCTGGCACGGGCCCGACCTCGCGCTGTCCGTCGGGCTGCTCGTCGCGCTCATCGGCCTGTCGCTGACCGTGGGCCGGGCGTTGCTGCGCCCCGCGCTGCGCTACCTGGACCGGCGCGACGAACCCGGCCTCGACACCGCGTTCTGCGTCGTCGTGGTCGTCCTGCTCGCGGCGCTCACCCACGCTCTGAAGATGGAGCCGGTGGTCGGCGCGTTCCTGGGCGGGATGCTGCTCGGCTCGACGGGAATGCTCAACCACCGCCGGCTCGTACCCTTGCGTACGGTTGTCCTGGCCGTTCTTGCGCCCCTGTTCTTCGCCACCGTGGGTCTGCAGATGAACCTGACCCTGCTCGCCAAGCCGAGTGTGCTGCTGGTGGCGCTCGTGGTTCTCGCGGTGGCGATCGGCGGCAAGTTCATCGGCGCGTACGCCGGAGCCCGCATCGCCCGCCTCAGCCACTGGGAGGGCCTGGCGGTCGGCGCCGGCCTCAACGCCCGCGGCGTCATCGAGATCATCGTGGCGACCGTCGGACTGCGGCTCGGCGTCCTCACCCCCGCCATGTTCACCGTCATCGTGCTGGTCGCCCTCGTGACCTCGCTGATGGCCCCGGTCCTGCTCCGCCGCACGGTCCGGCACATCCCGATCACCACCGAAGACCGCGTCCGCGAACAGACGCTAGCCGTCTGAGAAAGGCCAGTGATGACGGACAACGACCCACGCCCACGGCTGCTGCTGGTCGCCAGCGGCTGGCAACCCTTCCGCGAATACCTGCTCGCCTCGATCGCCGGCAGCTTCCGCGTCCACCTGTTCCACACCACCGAACCGGCCTGGGAACAGCAGTACCTCACCGGCTGGACGGTCCTGCCGAGCACCATCGACGGCCCGGCCATGGCTGACGCCGCCCTGCCCCTGCACGGTGACTCACCCTTCGCCGGGGTGCTGTGCTGGGACGAGGGGCGCATCCACGCCACGTCGTTCATCGCCCAGGCACTCGGCCTGCCCAACGGCGACCCGGACGTACTCTGGCGCCTGCGCGACAAGGCCCAGACCCGGGCGGCGCTGGCCGGCACCGGCGTCGCACAACCCCGCTCGGTGCCGGTCCGCGACCTGCCCGGCGCACTCGCCGCCGCCGAATCCGTCGGCTACCCGGCGATCCTCAAACCCCGCGGCCTCGGCGCCAGCCTCGGCGTCGTACGCATCGACAACGCCGCCGAGCTACGGTCCCGGTTCGCCTTCACCCGCGACACAACCGCACCCGACCCGGTCCACTACAGCACCGACGACCCCGTCCTGGTCGAGCAATGTGTGACGGGCGAGGAGATCAGCGTCGACGCGGTCATCCAGGCCGGCGTCGTCACCCCACTCTTCATCGGGCGCAAGGTGGTCGGATTCCCACCGTACGCCGAGGAGGTCGGCCATTTCGTCGACGCCCGCGACCCCCTCCTCAGCGACGAGCGTTTCATCCTTGTTCTGCAGGAAGCCCACACCGCACTGGGCTTCCGCGACGGCTGGACCCACACCGAGTTCATGCTCACCGCGGACGGCCCCTCCCTGATCGAGGTCAACGGCCGGCTGGGCGGCGACCTCATCCCGTACCTGGGCCTGCTGGCCACCGGCATCGACCCGGGCACAATCGCCGCCCAGGCCGCCTGCGGCCTCCCTCTAGAGCTCGGCTCGGACCGCCATCAGGTCGCCGGCGTCCGCTTCTTCTACGTCGACGAGGAGGACACAACCCTGGGCGCGATCGGCTTCCAGGAGGCGGCGCTACCCCCATCGATCAACCGCGCGGCCCCGATCGCGGCTGTCGGCGCAGTGGTCTCACCGCCACCGAAGGGCACGGTCTGGGGCCGGATCGCGTACGCCGTGGCAACCGGCCCCACCCGGGCATCCTGCGAGACCGCCCTGGATTGTGCAGGCGAAGCACTGGAATACAAGCTGGCCTGATGGAACACGACTTCGACTTCCTCCACGGCAGCTGGAACGTCCACAACAGACGCCTCCGCGACCGCCTCACCGGCTGCACCTCCTGGGAGGAATTCCCGTCCACCGCCCTGATCACCCCCCTGTTCGGCGGCGCCGCCAACGTCGACGAGATCACGTTCCGCTCGGTCTCGGGGCTCACGCTACGGTTGTGGGACCCGGCCGCTCAGCACTGGTCACTGCACTGGACGACCAGCGACACCGGCCGCCTCTTCCCGGCGATCACCGGGACCTTCACGGACGGCGTCGGCACGTTCTACGGCAACGACACGGAGGGCGGGACGCCGGTCCGGGTGCGCTTCATCTGGTCCGGCATCACCGCTGACACTGCCCGCTGGGACCAGGCATTCTCCACGGACGGGGAAGAGACCTGGGAGACCAACTGGGTCATGGAACTGACCCGGGCCTGACGTCACGCCGGCTCTGCTGCAAGGCGCTCGGCGGGGGCATCCCGCCGGGCGCCTTGTTCAGCCGGACCTTGCCCCTCCTGGGCCGGATTTCGTCCTTGGCCTGGGCGTCGTTACGGTCGGTCACCTCGCTCAGAAGGTATGTGTGATGTGCTCAGACATGATTGCGCCTCGCTTGACAGCTGACGCCGCCAGAAGTTGCGTTACCCAGGGCCTCGACGCAATCTCTGGCGAAATTTACGCCCTGACAAACCGCGCGCCGCTGGTGCCGGCGGCGGAGACCACGCGGTGTCACCGAGGGGTCCGACCTCTGTGGACGTATTCTCTCGGCCCAACGCAATGCCCCCACCACCCGGCCTCTCCGCCCGCCTTTGCTTCCCGCCGGCCGATCTTGTAGCTAGGCGTGCGAATTGCGTGGATAGGCGTAAATAGTTCCGTCACCTTGGGTGTCCGCCATGGCGGGTGACTGGGTGCGCAGCTCGGCGTTCCGGGCTTCAGTATCTCTGCCGCCGCTGCCGGCCAGTTAGGTTGCGCACAACTAAATTGTGCACAACCTAACTGGCCGGCAGCGGGGTGGGCCGAGCCCGGGCGCTCTGGCGCTGTGGCGGGATGTGAAATCTCGGCCGGTGGCCGGTGGCCGGTGGCCGATGGCTGAGGGCTGGGTCAAGGCCGGGGCTGAGCTGCGGGCCGGGCCGGGCTGGGCTGCGAGCTGGGGCTGGGCTGCGGGCTGGGCCATGGCTGCGGGCTGGGGCTGGGGCAAGGTTGCGGGCTGGCCAAGGCTGAGGGCTGCGGGCTGGGGCTGGGCTGGGCTGCGAGCTGGACCAGGGTTGTGGGCCGGGCCGGGCCAGGCCAGGCCAGGCCGCGGCCGGGAGCTGTCGGCCGGCTGGTGGTTGCGGGCCGAAGGGTGGGGGCCAAGGTCGGGGTGTGGGGTCGGGTGGGTTCGTTCGGAGGAGGCGGTCTGACCCGCTCGGTGACAGTGTGTGGTTTCCGTTTTTGGCTTCAGCTGCAGACGATTTAGGCGGGTGTGAAACTCGCCAGAAATTGCGTCGAGGCCCTAATTATCGCAACTTTTGGCGGCCTCGGCTGTCAAGCGTGGCGCAATCACGTCTGCGCACATCACATATACATTCTGAGCGAGATTACCGATCGTGATGATGTCGGGGGTGGCGCCTGGGCTGAACGCTCTGGATCGTGGGCGACCGATCGGGGCGGGGCCGGGGGTAGGGCCTGGACCGCATGCTCTGAATCGTGGGCGACCAGTCGGGGGCGGGGCCGGGGGCGGGGGCGGGGGCGGGGTGGAGCCAAGCCCGAGTGCTTTACCGCCGGGCTTGGCGGCATTGGCGGAGCTCTTCCGATGGCCGAGGGATGCCTTAAGGGGAGGGGGACGCGCGCTGGGCGATGTGGGCTGGGACTTCCGTGCCGGCCGGGAGTGCGGGGTCCGGCACCGGTTTCTGCCAGGCGGAACGCAGGGGGAGTTCGCCTGCCCAGAGGCCCAGGGCGGCGTCGGGGGAGTCGGCGTCGTCGGGTGGGCCGCCGCGTGTTTTCACCGATGCCTCGGTCAGGGGGATTGCCAGCATTGTTGTTGCGGCCAGTTCTTTGGTGCTGGGGCGGCGCGCATAGTTCCACTGGCCGGGGGTTACGTGTTCGGTGACGATGCGGAGGGCGTCGAGTTTGTCCCAGGGGTCGGCCAGCACCTGGGGGACGCCGTAGATCATGGCGCTGCGGTAGTTGATCGAGTGCTCGAACAGTGAGCGGGCCAGGACCAGGCCGTCGACCACGGTGACCGTGACGCAGACCGTGGCGGCGGGCTGGGTCAGGGAGCGGCTGGCTACTGAGCCGTGCAGGTAGAGGTAGTCGTCGTCGAAACCGTAGACCGTGGGGACGACCATGGGGGTACCGTCGATGGTGACGCCGAGGTGGCAGACGAAGGCGGCGCGGAGGACGGCGTACAGATCATCACGGTCCTCGCGTCCTTTGTCCTTGGAGCGTCGGAGCTTGGTGCGCTCGGTTGAGGACAGGGCGGTCATGGCCTTCTCCAGGAGGTCTTGGGGGGTCAGGTCCATGCGAAGCGCCTGCTCGGGGGAGTCGAAGACGAGCTCGCGCAGCTCGATGTCGTCGAGCTGCGCGAGCTTTGTCTGCATCCAGTGGTGAAGCTCGTCGGACCTGTCTAAGTCAGCTCCGCCCACTCTAGTGATGTGGGAGAGGGTGCGTTCAGGACGGCCGTGCGGTAGCCGGCGATCATCGGGGGGACCACGGCGTCGAAGTGTGAGAGCCATTCGGCGGTCTCGTACACCGTGGCGGACGTGGTGATCCGGTCCTGTTCGGACTTGAACGCGCGGACGAGGCACCAGGCGTTCTCGTCGTTGAGCATGGGGCCGTATGCCACGACGGTGATGCCGCAGCGGCGCATCAGCGGGACCGTGCCCTCGTGGCTGATGCGGTGGAACTCGTCGCGGGTGCCGGGGTGCAGGTCGAAGAAGCGGATCTCGAGCAGAGCGTTCTCCATCGTTGCGTCGGGGGCGCTCACTTGACCCGGCGGCCGGCTTTCCAGACGCCGGTGACGTGGGCGGGCTTCGCGATGACGTCGGGGTCCGCGACCGGGTCGGCGTCGAGGGTGATGACGTCGGCGTCGTAGCCGGCGAGGAGCTGGCCGGACTGCGGGGCCTGGAGGCCGAGGGTCGCCGGGCCGGTGGCGGTGGCGGCCTCGATCGCCTGCAGCGGGGTCAGGCCGATGCCGACGAGCAGCGGCACCTCGCGGCCGTTGCGGCCCCACGAGTCGGGCAGTTCGGCGCCGGTCATCGCGACGTCGGTGCCGGCCGCGATCGTGACGCCCTGCTGCTGCGCGAGCAGGATGCCCTGCGCGTGCTGGTCGACGATGGCTTCGAGTTTGGCCTGGGCGTAGCCGGGCAGGACGCGGGCGTCGATCAGCTCCTGGAAGATCGTCCGGGTGGTGACCAGGATGGCGCCGGTCTCGCGCATCGCGGCGGCGGTCTCCTCGTCCATGAACGTGCCGTGCTCGATCGTGAGCACGCCCGCCTCCAGCGCCGCCATCATCCCCGGCTTGCCGTGACAGTGCGCGGCGACGGACCGTTCCGCCATTCCGGCGACCTCGACCATGGCCCGCATCTCGGCGATCGTGAACTGCTGGTGGATCGGGTGGTCCACCTCGGAGAGCACCCCGCCCGACGCGTAGATCTTGATGACCCGGGCGTTGCGGCGCAGCTGCTCCCGGACCGCGCGGGCGCATTCGGCGGGCCCGTCGGCGATCCGCAGCTCCCCGCCGTGCTGGCCGAACTCCCGGACCCAGCCGATCGGGTAGCTGTGCAGGTCACCGTGGCCGCCGGTGGTCGAGATCGCCGAACCGGCCGCATAGACGTTCGGGCCCTCGACGGTGCCCTCCTCGACGGCCTTGGCCAGGTCGACGCCGAGCCCGCCCACCTCGCGGACGGAGGTGAAGCCGGCGTCGAGCGCGGCCCGCATGTTGGAGACGCCGCGGGCGGCGCGGACGGCGATCGTCTCCACCGGGAGCAGGGACGTGTCGGCCGTAACCAGACCCATGAAATGCACGTGGGCGTCCCACAGGCCCGGCATCACGGTCTGGGTGTGCGAGACGGTGGCCTCGGGGGTGTCGGGGGCGCCCGCGGCCGGGCCCGCGTACGAGATGCTGCCGCCGTCGAACACGACGACCCCGTTCTCGATGGGCGTGCCCCGGCCGGGAATCAACTGGTCTGCTTCGATGCGTTCAATCATGGCGGTCACCGTCGCAGAATTCCGCCGCTGTTTCGCCGTCCCGCACACCTATCCGGACAGATGTCAGCGATCGGCGTAAGCGCAATTCTTCAATAGCGCGCCCCGGCAATTACTGCCCTTGCCGCGCGCTTCCCGGCACCGATTTGCTGGCGACCGACAACCATTTGTTGAAGGTGGAGGATCCATGCCCAGCCTGACCCGAGCCGAGGCGCAGCGGCGCAGTTCGCTGCTCACCGTGCACTCGTACGACGTCGACCTGGACCTGAGCGGGGACGGCGAGGTCTACCGGTCGGCGACCACGGTGCACTTCGCAGCGGCCGAGCCGGGGACGCGTACCTTCCTCGACGTCAAGGCGCGGGACCTGCACAGCGTGCGGCTCAACGGCCGCGAGCTCGACCACACGAGCTGGGCGGACGGCCGGCTGTCGCTGACCGGGCTCGCGGCCGACAACCGGCTCGAAGTGGTCGCCGACATGCGGTACTCCCGGGAGGGGGAGGGGCTGCACCGCTACACGGATCCCGCGGACGGGCTGACCTACCTCTATGCCTTTGTGTACGCCGACCACGCCCCCCGGGTTTTCGCCTGCTTCGACCAGCCCGATCTCAAGGCGCCGTACCGGTTCACGGTCACCACCCCGGCGGACTGGACGGTGCTCGGCACCAGCCCCGCCACCCAGATCGCGCCCGGGCGGTGGCGGCTCGCGGAGTCCGCGCCGCAGGCCACGTATCTGACGACGATCGTGGCCGGGCCGTACCGCTCGTTCACGACCGAGCACGACGGCATCCCGCTCGGCGTGCACTGCCGGGCCTCCCTGGCAGAAACGCTCGCGCCGCACACCGAGGAGATCTTCGACGTCACAGCCCGCTGCCTCGACGAGTACCGGGACACGTTCGGGGCCCGCTACCCGTTCGACGCGTTCCACCAGGTCTTCGTCCCCGAGTTCAGCGTCCTCTCCCTCGACCACCCCGGCTGTGTCCTGCTCCGCGAGCTCTACCTCGATCCGGCCACCGAGAGCGAACGCGAGACCCGTGCGGTCGTCCTCGCGCACGGCATCTCGCTGATGTGGCTGGCCGCCCTGGTGACCCACCGGTGGTGGGACGAGTTCTGGCTGAGCCAGGCGTTCGCCGACTACATGGCGCACCGGGTCACCGCGAAGGTCACCCGGTTCAGCGGGCCGCCGGTCACGTTCTCGGTGCGGCGCAAGGCCCAGGCGTACGTCGCCGACCAGCGCCCGTCCACGCACCCGGTCGGCGTCGATGGCGACGACGTGCAGTCGGTGCTGCTGGAGATGGACCGGATCACGTACTTCAAGGGTCACTCGGTCCTGCGGCAGCTCGTCGCCCGGGTCGGCGAGGACGGCCTGCGCGAGGGCCTGCGGATCTACTTCACCCGCCACGGGTACGGCACCGCGACCTACGGCGACTTCCTCGAAGCCCTGGCCGAGGCGATCGGCGAGGACCTGTCCGGCTGGGGTCGCGAATGGTTCGGCCGGGCCGGGGTCACCACGCTGGAACCCGAGCTGGAGATCGCCGACGGCCGGATCGTGTCAGCGGCCATCCGCCAGAGCACCCCGGCACGGACCCACACCCTCAACGTCGGCCTCTACGGGGACACGATCAAGGTCAAGCGGATAACCGTACGCGGTGGGCGTACTGAAATGACCGGTCTTGTCGGAGCCCCGGCCCCCGACCTGCTGGTGGTCAACGACGGCGACCTCACCTACGCCAAGATCCGTTTTGATCCCCGCTCGCAGGCGGCCCTGCCGTCCTGGCTTCCGCGGCTGTCCGCGCAGAACCGGGCCATGATCTGGTGTGCCGTCCTGCTGGCCGTGCACGACGGCGAGTTCCCGGCGCCGGACTATCTGTCCATGGTGGGCGACCAGGTCCGGACCGAACCGGAATTAGCCATCCTCACCGAGGTCCTCGAACAGACCCGCAACGACGTCCTCGACCGCTTCCTGACCCCGTCGCGCCGTCCCTCCGCGATGGCCGGGCTCGCCGCCGCGCTGGACGAGCGGCTCGAGTCGGCCGGAACGGCGATCTCGCTGCTGCGCGCCCGGATCGACGCCGAACAGGACACCGGCACACTGCGCGGCTGGCTCGACGGCGACAAGCTGCCGGGCGCCGCCGGCCTCGACGACGACCTCGGCTGGCGGCTGCGGTACCGGCTGGCCGTGCTGGGCGGGCTCTCCGAGGCGGAGATCGCCGAGGCGGCGCTGGTGAATCCGGGGCTCGACGCCGACCAGTGGGCCGCGAAATGCCGTGCCGCGCGACCCGACCCCGTGACCAAGGCGGAGGTCTGGCGCACGATCATGACCGACCCGGAGATCTCCGGCTATCAGCTGTGGGCGCTCGCCGAGGGCTTCTGGCAGCCCGAACAGAACAACCTGACCGATGGGTACGTCGACCGCTTCTTCGCCGAGATCCCGGCGGCCGCGGCCCGGCGTGGCGACCTCGTCACCGAGCTGCTGCTGCGCTTCCTCTACCCCCGGTACGCCGCCCAGCCGCGGACGTTGATGCTGGCCCAGCACCTGCTCGGCGGGTCGGAACTGCCACCGCCACTGCGCCGAGCTGTCGCCGACCACACCGACGACCTGCGCCGGGTGGTTCGCGCCCGGCAGCTCGGTTAGGGGGCCCGCATGCGCATCGCCATCGTGGGAGCCGGGCTCGCCGGCACGATGCTGGCCTGGCGGCTGCATCAGCTCAGCCCCGGCCTGAACGTCACCGTGCACACGCTGCCGTCCTCGGGCGGGGACGCCACCGCGGCGTCGGGCGGCCTGGTCCGCGGCTTCGAACCCGACGGCCCCAGCGCCGGGGTCGCTGCCGAGAGCCTCGCCGAGTTGTACGCGGACCCGGAGCTGAGAGAGACAGCCGGATACACGGAGATCGGCTCGGTGTACGTCCTCGAACCGGGCGCGGAGATCGCCGACCCGCTCAAGGTGGTCGACGCCTGGCTGCCCGGCTCGGCGACCGTCCTCGACCGGTTCGCGCTGCACCGGCTCGGGTTGCGGAGGCTGCCGCCGGGGACGGTCGGTGTGCAGGAGAGCCGCGCCGGGTATCTGTCACCGGCCCGGCTGCGGGACGGGGTGCTCGCCCGGCTCAGCGCGCCGGTCCTGCGGACACCGGTCACGGCGGTCGGGCCCGGTGCCGCACTCACCCTCGCCGACGGCCGGCACGTCCGGTACGACGCCGTCGTCCTGGCCGCCGGCGCGTGGACACCGCGCCTGCTGAACGGCTCAGGCGGGCCGGGCTTGAGCGGGCCGGGCTTGAGCGGGCCGGGCTTGAGCGGGCCGGGCTTGAGCGGGCCGGGCTTGAGCGGGCCGGGCGTGGGCTCGAGCGGCTCGGGTGCGGGGGCGTTGCGGACCAAGCGGATCCAGTACACGATCTGTTTGTCCGGGTTGCCGCGGATCGGGTCGTTCGTGGACGAGACGAGCGGGCTCTACGGCCGGCCGCTTTCCCCGGAGATCATGCTGCTCGGCGTGCCCACCACCGGCTGGGACGTCGACCCGGACCGCGTCGGGGTCGACACCACCGTGATCGCGGTGCTGCGGGAGACGGTCCGGCAACGCTTCGGCGAGGCGGTGACGCCGGTGCGTTCCGTCGCGGCGGCCGACTGCTACACCGACCCGGCCGGGCTGATCCTGCGTGCCGCGGGACCGGGCCTGTTCACGTTCACCGGCGGCAGCGGGGGTGCCGCGAAAGCCGTACTGGCAGCCAGTCGCCAGGCGGCAGCGGCGCTGCTGGACGCGGCCAGGGACTAGACCGGGTTGCTGCTGCCTGCCAGTATGGCGCGCGATGATCGAGCTAATCGAACTGACGAAGGCCTACGGGCGGGTCCGTGCCGTCGACGGCGTGACGTTCACCGCGGTGCCCGGTCGGGTGACGGGATTCCTGGGGCTCAACGGTTCCGGGAAGACCACGACGCTGCGGATGCTGCTCGGGCTGAGCCGTCCGACGTCCGGCCAGGCGCTGATCAACAAGGTGCGGTTCCAGGAGCTGGACAACCCGGCCCGGCAGGTCGGGGCCGTGCTGGAGCAGGGCATCAGCCACCCGGGGCAGAGCGGCCGCGCCCACCTCACGACGCAGGCGTTGCTCATCGGGGTCGACCGTGCCCGGGTGGACGTGCTGCTCGAACAGGTGGGCCTGGCCGCCGCCGCGGAGCAGCGCTGCGGGGACTACTCGCTCGGCATGCGGCAGCGGCTGGCGGTGGCGACGGCGCTGCTGGGTGAACCCCAGGTGCTGATCCTCGACGAGCCGGCGAACGGGCTCGACCCGGAGGGCATCGCCTGGCTGCGGGAGCTGCTGCGCGATCACGCCCGGGCCGGTGGCACCGTGCTGATCTCCAGCCATCTGCTGGCGGAGCTGGCCCAGCTCATCGACGACGTCGTCATCATCTCCGAGGGCACGGTGCGGTATGCGGCGCCGCTGTCCGAGTTGTACGGCTCGGCCTCCGCTCGGCTGCGGATCCGCGGCCGGGATCCGCAACGGCTGTGGCGCGCGTTCGAGGAGGCCGGAGCCACGGTCGACACCGACGGGTACGCCCTGGAGGTCATCGGCCTGGCGCCGGAGGACGCGGGCGACATCGCCTTCGAGGCCGGCGTGCCGCTCTACGAGCTGGCCTCCGACGCCCCGAACCTGGAGCAGATCTTCCTCAACCTGGTCGCGGGCGACGCGCCGGTGCCCGCCCCGGTCGCCGCCCCCGCCCCCGATCCCGGCTCCCCACCGGCCGCCGACCTCTTCCCCGCCCCGGCGGACCTCATCCCGATCCCTTCCGAACCCCCGATCTCCGCTGAAAGCCTGATCTCCTCCGAAACCCTGGCCTCCTCCGAAACCCGGGCCTCCTCCGAAACCCGGGCCTCCTCCGAAACCCGGACGCCCTCCGAAGCCGCCCCCATCGAGGCTGACGCCGCTCCGGAAGCCGCTGTCACCACCGCGACGACTCAGGAGGGCGACCGATGATCGCCGTGGTGCGCAGTGAGCTGTACCGGCTGTCGACGATCCGGTCCAGCGCGTTCTCGATCGCCGTGTTCGCGGCGTTCGG
Source organism: Winogradskya humida (assembly GCF_016862215.1). GTDB lineage: Bacteria > Actinomycetota > Actinomycetes > Mycobacteriales > Micromonosporaceae > Actinoplanes > Actinoplanes humidus. The sequence goes on along the minus strand of NZ_BOMN01000012.1, from coordinate 105,956 downwards.
CATCATCTTCAGCGTGATGAGCGCCGACATGTGGGCGCTGCTGGCGGGCGTGAGCGCGTTCGGCTTCGGGGTCACGGGCATCACGCAGCACTATCAGCACCGCACGGCCGTGCTGCTCTACCTGGCCCGGCCCAAGCGGATCCAGGTACTGCTCGCCCAGCTGCTGACGACAGTGATCGTTTCCCTCGGGTTCGCCGCGGTCAGCGGGGTCGTCGTGCTCTTCAGCGGCGATGCCGACGTCTATCTGCGTACCCTGACGGTCGTCCCGATCATGGGGTTGCTCGGTGCGGCCATGGCGATCGTCGTACGCCGGGCGACGCCGCTGGTGGTCGGGTTCGCGGTGTGGGTCATCTTCATCGAGGCCATGTACTTCCGGATGGAGCAGCCGCTGCCGTTCTCGGCGTACCTGGATGCGGCCGGCGGCAACGGCAGGGCCCTGGTGCAGTTCCTGGGCTGGGCCCTGGCAGCGGTGGTCGCCGCGACCTTCTCGGTACGCCGCGACGTCAACGTCGACTGATCACTCGAAAACGCTAAACTTCGCACGAAAAAGGGCCAAAAACGCGCAAAATTGTGGGCAGTTCTATTCCCGGTACGCGGAAGGGTGCCCTGCGATGGCGAGGCTCGCGCGACGGTTTCTTGCGGGCCTCGGCGGTTTGCTGCTGCTGGCTCTGCTGGCTCTGCTCGCGGAGCTGGCCACGGACGCGTCGGCGGCGACCAGAATCTATGACGCGGTGCCGCTGAGCGGGGAGCCGGGCACCCTGATCGCCGCGTCGGGCAACATCGCGTGCGGGCACACCACCACCGCCTTCAACGGCGGGAAGGGTACGGCCGTCGGGTGCGCGATGGGGCGTACCTCGGACATGATCCTGAAAGCCGGAGACGCCGTCGCCACGGTCCTCGCCGTGGGTGATCTGCAGTACGAGCACGGCGCGTGGGAGGACCTGCAGGTCTCGTTCGACCCGACGTGGGGCCGGCTGCGCGACAAGATCCATCCCGTGCCGGGCAGCCACGAGTACTCCGTCTCCGGCGCACCCGACTACTACCGCTACTGGGGCGAGCAGGCGCACCCCGACCGCAAGAGCAACTACAGCTTCGAGGTCGGCGGCTGGAAGATCTACGCGCTCAGCTCGGCCTGCTCGACGAAGGCGTGCTCACCCGGCGGCGAGATGTACGAATGGCTCAAGGGCGAGCTCGCCGGCCAGTCACCGGACCAGTGCCAGATGGCGTACTGGCACCATCCGATCATCTCCATCGGCCAGTTCGGCAACAACCCCAACATGCCGCCGATGGCCCGGCTGCTCTACGACGCCGGCGTGGACGTCATCGTGAACGCGCACGACCACAACTATCAGCGCTGGTCGCGGATCACCCCGGATTCGACCGTCGACAACGACAACGGCTACCGCAACTTCATCGTCGGGACCGGCGGCATCAACCACCACCGCTTCTACGCGATCGACCCGGTCCGGCACGCGGGTTTCGAGACCGGCACGGACAAAGAGTTCGGCGTTCTCTTCATGAAGCTCAATCCCATGGGGTACGCGTGGGAATACCGCACCCTCGGCGGCATCTACACCGACTCGGGCAAGGAGACCTGTCACCGCGAGCCGGGCACCGCGCGGGTGCCGGTGCCGGCCAGCGCGCCGAGGCCCACCCCGAAGGGCCAGCCGATCCCGGGTAACAAGTCGACGCTCCCGTACCCGCCGGTGGTGAGCCCGTCCGGCAGCGGCGCGACCCTGACAACGGCCTGGCTCCCACCGACCAAGCCGGGCACGTCCGGGCCGGTCGACCAGTACCGGATCACGGTCTACGGCAGCGAGCCCGGCCACCCCACCGAGGTCGTGCCGATCGCCCAGCGCACGATCGACGGGACCGCCACCTCGATCGACTACGACATGTCCGGCAACCCCGGCTGGTCGCACCGGGTCACCGTGGAGGCGCACAACCCCGGCGGCTGGGGCAATCCCGCGGTGCTGTCCAGCGCCGTCGACGCGCCCGGTGCGGCGGCCGCGTCGGACGGCACGGTCCCGGCCGGCTGGACCGCGCTCGCCTCGGACTATCCGCTGCCGCCTATCTCGCACCCGGGCTCGCCGCGCGGGGTCAAGGTCGAGACCGGCAACGCCGCGGCGACCGTGACCTGGCGGGCACCGACCACGGACGGCGGGTCGCCGATGACCGGCTATGACGTGTACGCGAACCCGGGCGGCCTCGTCGCGTCGGTCGGCGCCGCGGCCACCACCGCGTCGGTCAGCGACCTCGTCAACGGCGACAGTTACACGTTCCAGGTCGTGGCGATCAACGACGTGGCCGAGTCGGGGCCGACGAACGAGTCCGCGGCGGTCGTACCGTCGAAGGCAGCGCAGGCACCGGTCGTGACCGTGACGGTGCCGGGGGTGCCGCTGCAGGTGAACGCCCAGCCCGGCAACGACGCGGCGACCGTGACGTGGACCGCGCCCACCTCGGACGGCGGCAGCCCGATCACGTCGTACTCCATCGCCTCGGAGCCGGAGTCGCACCTCGCGACCGTGGACGGCGCGCTGCGCTCGGGTCGGGTGGACGGGCTCAAGGCCGGCACCTCGTACACGTTCACGGTCACCGCGAAGAACTCCGCCGGCAGCTCGATGGCCAGCGCGGCCAGCGGCGCGATCGCCATCGCCGCGTCACCGTCCGTCCCTGGGAAAACCACGACAACAACCGTCCCCGGCAACCCGCGGCTGCCGATCGCCCTCGCGGGATCGCGGTCCGCCGACGTCACGTGGGCGGCGCCGAGCACGGACGGCGGTTCCCCGCTCACCGGCTACATCGTGACGATGCAGCCGTCGGGGCTGACACAGACGATCCCGGCGGGGACCCGCAAGGCCACGTTCAGCGAGCTCACCGCGGGTACGTCGTACCGCTTCACCGTCTTCGCCCTCAACCGGATCGGCAGGTCGGCCCAGAGTGACGAGACCCGCCCGGTGATCCCCCGCGACCCGATCACGGCCCCGTCCCCGCCCCGCTTCGTGATCGCCGCGGCGGGCGACGGCTACGCGAAGGTGGCCTGGACCGCCCCGGTCAGCGACGGCGGTTCCCCCGTCCTCGGCTACTCGATCGTCGGCCCGTCCCCGGACATCGCCGCGCACACCCTCGCCACCGACCGCCTGGAGGCAACGGTCACCGGCCTGCACAACGGCACCAAGTACACGTTCACGGTTTTCGCCGAGAACCGGGCCGGCCTCTCGGACAAGTCGGCGCCGACGGGCGTGGTGACCCCGCAGCTGGGCCTCGCCGAACCCGCCATGCCGGTCTCGGTCGACCCCACCAAGGCCGGTGCCGAGGAGGGCGAGGACGAGGAGGACGAGGGCTCTGTTTCGGACCTGTTCGAGGACGCGTTTCTGGAACCCGACGAGGACCCCGTCCAGACCGCCCAGGTGTGGGGCGTCCTGCTGCTGATCATCGGCGGGGGAGTCGCCTTCTGGCGCCACCGCCGCAAGAAGGCCGGCAGGAAGCCCGACTGACCGTGGTCAGCGCTTGAGGTTGTGCCTGCGGTGGGTGAGCTTCTCGACCAGGGTGGCGGGGACGATGCGGCGCAGGCCGAAGACGAGCGGCGCGTTGCTGCCCACCGCGTAGAGCGGCTTGGGCGGGTTCGCCTCGACCGCCTTCACGATGGTCGCGGCGACGCGTTCGGCGGTGATGCCCGCGCGTTCGTTGCGGTCGAGGGCGGCCAGCATCGTCGTGAAGTCGTTCTGGTGCGGGGAGTCCGCGGCGATGTACTTGGTGCGGCGTTCGCTGATGCCGGTGGCGATGGAGCCCGGCTCGACCGTGGTGAGCCAGACTCCGAAGGGCGATAGCTCCTGACGGCCGGCGTTGGCGAAACCCTTCAGGGCGGCCTTCGAGGCCACGTAGGACGACCGGTAGGCGAGCGGGAACGACGCCAGCATCGACCCGACCATGACCACCCGGCCGTATCCCCGCGAACGCATGCCGGGGAGGGCGAGCTGGGTGAGCCGCAGCGCGCTGAAGACGTTGACGCGGAAGAGCCTTTCCACCGCTTCCGCCGGGAGTTCCTCCAGCGGTCCGCTCTGGCTCTCGCCGGCGTTATTGATCAGTACGTCGACCGCGCCCAGTTGCGCCGCCAGCCCCTCGACCGACGCCGGGTCGTCGAGATCGAGCGCGACGTGGTCGACCCCCGCGACCGGGTCCGCGATCTTCCCGGGTGACCTGCTCGTCCCGATGACCCGGTAACCGCGTTCCACCAGGGCGGCCGCGGTCGCCTTCCCGATACCGGACGAAGCACCCGTCACCAGCGCCGTACGTGTCATCGGACCTGCTCTCTGCACGAAGGGTCAGTTACCGGCTAGGGATTCGCCGAGATCACTGCGGTAGTACAGGATGCTCCGTCCGTAGCGTGCGCGGTTGAGCAGCCCTCCGCGTTCGAGGACCCGCAGGTGCTGGTTGACGGCGGACGTGGTGACGCCGAGCCGTAACGCCAGGTCGGTCGACGAGGCGGGCTCGCCCAGCGCCGCGAGCAGGGTCGCGCGGGTGCTGCCCAGCAGGTCGCGGATGGCTCCGGTGCCGGGCCGGTCCGCTGTGGACCACATCGCACCCTGCCCGCGCGCCGGGTAGACGATCACCGGGGGGAGGGTCTCGTCCGCCGGGGTGGAGGACCGCCCGACGAACATGGACGGTACGAGGGTCACGCCCTCGCCGCGGATCGGGCGGACCCGCGCGATCGGGCTCGCCAGCCGGATGTCGATGTTGCGGCCGTCAAAGCTGATCGAGCTGGAGAGGCCACCCAGCATCGTGCCGATCCCGGCCTGCGCCGCGACCCGTCCCCGGTAGGTGATGTCGGCCTCCAGCACGGCCCGCATGCGTTTCCAGTACGGCACGAAGCACAGGTCCCATGCCTGGGTCAGCGCCGCGACCAGCCGGGCGACCACCTCGTCGTGCGGCCCGTCGAACACCGGGGGAACGTCGCCGTGGACGTGCCGGAGATCGCCGCGGAGTCGTTCCGGGGTGATCCGGGCGAGTTCCGCGATCTCCTGGCCGAAGTCGGTGAGCGGTGAACCGGGCCGCGGGTTGGTGAAGTCGGCGACCCAGCGCCGGTCGTTGACGAGCCCGAGCAGCACCTCGGTGTCGAGCAGCTGCCGTACGGGGGCGATGCGGTCGAGCCAGGGTTGTTGCAGGGGGAACGCGTCCGGGGCACGCAGCGCGCGGAGCCCGAGGCTGACCTCGCCCAGCGGCGAGATGCCGAAGCGGACGGCGGAGACGTCCGCGGACTCCAGCTCGTACCTGATCATGAAGCTATATCCTAAATCTATTGGCCGTGGAACCGTATGTTGGCATAACCGACGGGTGCCTGTTGCCGAAGTCGAAGCCCCCGTTCCGCTCCGCGTTCTCGTCCGCGGCGATCCCGTCCTGCGGCGCCTGCTCACCGTCACCCTCGTCGACACCGTCGGGCGCGGGGCGTTCTTCACCCTGACCTCGCTGTACCTCACGACGATCGCGGGCGTCCCCGCCGTGGCGGTCGGTCTCGGGCTGACGATCGCCGGCGGTGTCGGTGTCCTCAGCTCCCTCGCGTTCGGGCACCTCGCCGACCGCTGGAGCTCCCGGATGATGCTCGTGGTGCTGCACGTCGTGCAGGGGCTCGCGGTCGCGGCGTACGTCCTGGTCCACGATGTGGTGTCGCTCGTGGTGGTGGCCTCGATCGTGACGCTGGTCCAGCAGGGCGGTTCCTCGGTGCGGTCCGCGGCGGTGGGCCGCGCCTTCCCCGGCGAGGAGCGGGTGCGGATCCGGGCGACCATGCGGACGGTGACGAACATCGGGATCTCCGCGGGCACGGCGGTCGCGGCCATCCCGCTGGCCATAGGTACGGGCACCGCGTACCGGATCACGCTGGCAGCGGGCGGCGCGTTCTACCTCGTGTCGGCGGTCCTGCTCCTCGGGCTGCCGGCGGCGCGGGTCGACGCCCGGGCCCGTACCGCTGCCTCGCCGGTCGAACCGGGGCCGTCGCCGTACCGGGACCTGCGCTTCCTCGGCGTCACGGCGCTGAGCGGCGTCTTCGGGATCCAGTTCGGCCTGGCCGAGGTGGGCGTCCCGCTGTGGGTCGTCGGTCACACGCGCGCCCCGGACGTGCTCGTCTCGGCGCTGCTGCTCGTCAACACCGGCCTCGTCATCGCCCTGCAGGTCCGCCTGAGCCGCGGAACCGGCGACCTCCGCGGCGCGGGACGGGCAATGTCCCGCGCCGGCTGGTTGATGGCCGCCGCATGCGTGGTCTTCGCCGCCGCGGGATGGGGTTCACCCCTGCTCGCGACCGTGGCCCTGCTCGTTGCGGCGGTCCTGCAGGCCTTCGCGGAGATCCTGTCGAGCGCGGCCGGCTGGAACCTCAGCTTCGAGCTCGCCCCGCCGGACCGGCTCGGCGCCTACCAGGGCATCTACGGCACGGGGTACGCCCTGGGCGCGATGGTCGCCCCCGCGGTCGTGACCCTTACGGCAATCGATCTCGGTACGCCCGGCTGGCTGATCCTCGCCGTGATGTTCCTCGCCTCCGCGGCCGGCCTCGCCGCGATCGCCCGCCGGGCCGCGGTCTCCAAGGCTTCCGTCCAGCCTTAGTCGGTTGTTCCCGTGGCGAGGGCCTTGACCGTGCCGATCGCGTAGTCCCCGGCCGAGCACGCCGTCTGCGGGTGGCTGACGAAGATCGACGCAGTCTCGTCCGGCGGGTACACGCGGTAGCCGCGCACATCCTTGACCTTGCAGTCCTCCGGCGCGACGGCCTGCGGGCTGGCGATCTCGATCGTAGCGTGCGCGCTGGCCCCGGCCTTCAACGTGATCGAGGGGGAGTCGGCGGGTGCGCGGTTGAAGGCCTTGCCGACCTGCTCGCCGGAGTCGCCGGTGACGAACGAGACGCCCGGGTAGCCCTCCAGCGTGCACGCGCTGCCCGACGTGTTCTCGAAGACCAGGAACTCACTGTGGTGCCCGGCCGAGCCGCCGCCCTCGTCGCCCTTGTCGCTGACCTTCAGATCCCCGGTGTGACATCGCGTGGTGCCGCCGCTGCCCTTTGTCGAGGTCGCGGGGGACGAGGTCGCTGCGGCCGGGCTTCCGGTGCTTCCGGTGCTTCCGGTAGCCGAGGTCGCGGTGGTGGGCGCTGCGGTCGGCGCCGCCGTGGGAGTCGTGCTCGCGCAGGCGGCCGACAGAACCAGCCCCGCGGCACCGGTCACCAGCAGCATCGCGCGCTTGACGTTACGCATCGTGGTCTCCTTCGCAGCGTTGATCATCCGTACTGTTCCCACGCTACGAAGGCCGCGAATCGGTGTTCTCCCCCATACGTGCCAGCTGCCAGAATTCTCCGCGTGAAAGCCGATGACCTGCAGCGCGCCGCCCGGATGACGATCGGGGCGCTCGAACCGCTGGCCGATCGTGACTGGTCCGTCCCGGCCGGCACCTTGGACTGGACGTGCCGGGAGACGCTGACCCATCTCGGCGAGGTGCTGGCCGCCACGCCCGCGATCGCCGAGCTTGCCGTCGCGGAGATGCTGCTCCACACGTACGACATCACTCAGGGTCTGGGGGTGAGGTGGCGCCCGCCCGCCTGGATCAGCCGTCTGGTTCTCCTGCGCCTCGCCCCCGAAGCGCTGGTGCCGAGGCAGCACCCCACGAGTGTTCTGCTGCGATACACCGGCAGGATCGGCGAGGGTGGCCCATGGCAGTGGCGGATCGGGCCGGAGCCGGTCCCGGATCCGGACGCGGACCGCTACGCCTGCCCGTGCTGCGGCCAGGCGACCCTGGCGGAACGCGGTCAGTTCCAGATCTGCCGGGAGTGCTGGTGGGAGGACGACGGGCAGGACGACCACAACAGTGCCGTCGTCATGGGTGGCCCGAACGGCAGCCTGAGCCTGGACGCCGCGCGGGCCGAATACGCCCGGCGGCGTCCCTGACAACGTTGTCCGGCTTTCTAAGCTGCAGGGGCCACCGTCTGCTTGAGGCGGTAGCCGATGCCCCGGACCGTCTCCACCACCGGCCCGCCGTCCAGGGCGCGTAGTTTCTGCCGCAGCCGCTTCACGGCCGAGTGCAGGATCGACGTGTCGCCCAGATAGGCGCTGTCCCAGACGGCGGCGAAGAGCCGCTCGTACGGCCACACCTCCACCGGTGGTGACGCGAGCCTCGTGAGCAGGCGATGTTCCAGGCGGGTGAGGTCGAGGGCGTGACCCCGCCAGGCGACCTGATGCTGGACCACGTCGACGACGAGGTCCCCGAAACTGACCTTCTCGCTCGGGCTCCGGGCGGGAATCTCGTCGGGAAATTCGGGCTCGGCGGGGAGGGTCCCCGCGAGCATGGCACGCAGCTCGCCGATGTCGGCACACATCAGGACGGCTCCGAGATCGTCGAGGCGACGGACAAGGTTTTCACGGACCTGGCGGTCCGGGGAGACGCAGACCACCAACGGCACGCTGGATCGACCCAACACGGGCTTCCTCCGGGATCTTCGGCTGTCACCAGCAAACGCTGTCGCATAGGTGTCGGTCAACATCTGCACACAGAGAATTCACAGCACCGCAATGGTTTAGCCCATCCCCTGCCCGGGTCTTGGCCGAGAGATGCCATTGATCAGCACCACTCTCCGGCCGCAGCATTGCATCGACACCTGCGGATGCACGCACTGTAGGCGCGTGCACGACCCACAGTGTCCGGACGGTGCCGGCTATCCCCGGCGGTCGTCACAGCCGTGCCCGGACACCACCGGGCGCGGCAGTTCTGGGGGAGGAAGAACCATGTCAGGTCCGCGCGTGAATCGCGTACGACGACGAAGTATCGCCGGGGCCACGCTGGCCCTCGCGATCACCCTGACCGGTTTGCCGGGCACGGCCGCGCACGCGGCTGACCCGTCACCGGCGGTCAGCTCCGAACTGCTGTCCACTCTGGCCAAGGACGGCACCGCAAGCTTCTGGGTGTACCTGCGCGACAAGGCGGACCTCGCGTCCGCCGCGAAGGTCGCCGACAAGAAGGACCGCACCACCCGGGTCTACCGCGAGCTGACGACCACAGCCACGGAAAGCCAGAAGGGGCTGCGTACGCTGCTCGACGGCAGGAAGGCGAGCTACTCGACCTACTGGATCGCGAACGCGGTCCGCGTCACCGGCGACCGGGCACTGCTCGACTCGATCTCGGCCCGCGCCGACGTCGAGCGCATCGACCCGGTGCGCACCTTCAAGGTGATCGAACCGGTCGCCAAGAAGGCCGCGAAGGCGAGCACCGCCGCCGTCGAGTGGGGCGTCACCGACATCGGCGCTCCCCGGGTGTGGGAAGACTTCACCGACAAGGGCGAGGGCATCGTCGTCGGCAGCGTCGACACCGGTGTGGACATCACCCACCCGGCGATCAAGTCGCACTACCGCGGCCTGCAGTCGGACGGCTCGGTCGACAACAACTACAACTGGTTCGACCCGTCCAACGCCTGCGGGGGCACCGGCCCCTGCGACAACGTCGGCCACGGCACGCACACCATCGGCACGATGGTCGGCGGCGACGGCGGCAGCAACCAGATCGGCGTGGCACCCGGCGCGAAGTTCATCTCCGCGAAGGGCTGCGAGAGCGACAACTGCTCGGACGCCTCGTTGCTCGCGGGCGGCCAGTGGATCCTCGCGCCGACCGACAGCAACGGTCAGAACCCGCGCCCCGACCTGCGTCCCGACGTCGTCAACAACTCGTGGGGCGGCGGCCGCGGCGACCTGTGGTACGAGGACACCGTCCAGGCCTGGGTGGCCGCGGGCATCTTCCCCGCGATCGCGAACGGCAACGCCGGACCGGGCTGCAACACCGCCTCGAACCCCGGTGACTACCCCGACGCGTACGCCGTCGGCGCGTACGACTCGGGTCACGCCATCGCCTCGTTCTCCGGTCGCGGCTCGTCCTCGATCGACAACTCGGTGAAGCCGGACATCTCCGCGCCCGGTGTCGCCGTCCGCTCCGCGGTCCCCGGCGACGACTACGAGGCGTGGGACGGCACCTCCATGGCCACCCCGCACGTCGCCGGCGCTGTCGCGCTGATCTGGGCAGCAGCCCCGACCTTGCGCGGTGACATCGCCGCCACCCGGGCACTGCTCGACGGGACGGCGATCGACACCAGCGACACCTCCTGCGGTGGCACCGCGACCGACAACAACGTCTGGGGTGAAGGCCGCCTCGACGTCTACAACGCGGTCCTCGACGCGCCGCGGGGTCCGATCGCGCGGGCCTCCGGCACGGTCACCGACGCCAGCACCGGCAACCCGCTCGCCGACGTGACGGTCACCGCCGCCGGTCGCACGGTCGCCACCGGCGCCGACGGCAAGTACCAGCTGGTCTTCGAGGCCGGCACCTACGACGTCACCGCCACCAAGTACGGCTACCTGTCCAAGACCATCACGGTCACGGCCGGCGAGGGCGAGGTCAAGACGGTCAACTTCGCGCTGACCCCGGCGCAGCTCGTCACCGTCAGCGGCACGGTCACCGACGGCTCCGGCCACGGCTGGCCGCTGTACGCCAAGGTCGAGGTCAGCGGACGCCCCGGCGCCCCGCTGTTCACCGACCCGGTCACCGGGCGTTACTCGGTGTCGCTGCCGGCCAGCACGTCGTACGAGCTCAAGGCGACCCCGGTGTACCCCGGCTACCAGCCGACCACCGAGGACGTCATCGTGGGCACCGCCGCGAAGACGGCCAACATCGTCGTCCCCGTCGAGGCCGCGTGCACCGCGACCGGTTACTCGGCGTCGTACGGCACCCCCGCCCTCACCGAATCGTTCGGTGGCACCGGCACCCCCGCGGGCTGGTCGGTCGTCAACCGCACCGACGGCGGCGGCTGGGGCTTCACCGACATCGGCAACCGGGGCAACAAGACCGGCGGCACCGGTGGCTTCGCGATCATCGACAGCGACAAGCTCGGCTCCGGCAAGGCCCAGGACAGTGACCTGATCAGCCCGCCGATCGACCTCAGCGAGCAGACGGCACCGTTCGTCCGCTTCAAGAGCGACTTCTACGCGCTGAGCAGCCCGGCCGACATCGACGTCACGATCGACGGCGGCACCACCTGGACCAACGTGTGGCACCAGACCGCCAGCCGCCGTGGTCCGGCCAACGAGGAGGTCTCGCTCGCCCCGGCCGCCGGTGCTGCCGCCGCCCAGGTGCGATTCCGGTACGCCGGTTCGTACTCCTGGTGGTGGCAGGTCGACGATGTCGAGGTCGTCAACCGGGCGTGCACCCCGATCCCGGGTGGCCTGGTCGTCGGCAACACCACCGACAGCAACACCGGCCTCGCGCTCAATGGCGTGACGGTCACCAGCGACGACGCCCCGGCTGACAAGGGCGTCTCGGCGGCCACCCCGGCCGACACCAACCTGGCGGACGGCTTCTACTGGCTGTTCTCCACCGCCACCGGCTCGCACCCGTTCACCGCGAGCAAGGCGCCGTACCAGTCGCTCACGAAGACCGTCGCGGTTACGGCCAACGGCGTGAAGCGTGCGGACTACGCGCTCAAGGCGGGCCGGCTGACGGTCACACCGACCGAGATCCAGTCCTTCCAGACGTACGGCACCACGCGCAGCACCACCGTCACGGTCACGAACACCGGCAACGCCGCGACGACGGTCGACGTCCTCGAACGCCCCAAGGGTTTCGAGGCGCTGAAGACCAAGGGCACGGCCGGGACCACCGTACAGATGAAGGGTCTGAGCACGGCCATGACCGGGCCGAGCTTCGCCGCGACCAACCCCAAGGCCGGCACCCAGGCCGCGGACTCGTGGACCGCCCTGCCCAACTACCCGACGGCCATCTACGACAACGCCGCCGCGACGATCGACGGCAAGGTCTACTCGGTCGGTGGCGGCAGTACGACAGGCACCGAGAAGAAGGCGTTCGTGTACGCCGACGGCGCCTGGACGACCCTGCCCGACCTGCCCTCCGCCCGGTCCAAGCCGGTCGCCGCGGCAGTCGACGGCAAGCTCTACGTGATCGGCGGCTGGGGCCCCGGTGGCACGCCGGTGAACACGGTCGACGTGTTCGACCCGGCAGCGGGCACCTGGTCGACGCCGGCCACGACCAACCCGAAGCCGGCCTCGGCCGCGGGCTCGGCGATCATCGACGGCAAGGTCTACCTGGTCGGCGGCTGCCTCGACGGCAACTGCGCCTCCACGGCCGACGTGGTCGTCTTCGACGCGGCCTCCGGCTCGTTCAGCACCACGACGTCCTACCCGAACAAGACCTCGTTCATCGGCTGCGGCGCCCTGGGCGGCAAGGTCTACTGCTCCGGCGGGTACGACGGAACCGCCTCCACCAAGGCCACCAAGGTTCTCGACCCCACCTCGGGTGCGTGGACCGCGGTCGCCGACGCCCCGGTCGACCTGTGGGGCGGTCAGGTGAGCGCGGCCGGTGGCCTGCTCGTCCTGGCCGGTGGTGTGGCCAACGGCTCCAGCGGCGTCACCAGCCAGACGATCGGGTACGACCCGGCCGCCGACAGCTGGAGCACGCTCCCGGCCATGGCCACCCCGCGTTACCGCGGAGCCGGCGCCTGCGGCTTCTACCGCATCGGCGGCTCGGTCACCCCGTTCGTCGGCAACGCGGACTCCGCGCTGCTCGACGGGCTCGGCGAATGCGACGCCGAAGGTGACGTCTCCTGGCTGACCGAGGACCCGGTGACCTTCGAACTGGCCCCCGGCAAGTCCAAGTCCGTCAAGGTGACCCTGACCGCCACCGCGGCGGCCGGCGTGGCCCAGCCCGGACAGTTCACCGCCCAGCTCGGCCTGCGCGCCGCCACCCCGTACCCGGTCCCGAACGTCAACGTGGAGATGAACGTCTCCCCGCCGGCCAGCTGGGGCAAGATCCAGGGCACGGTCACCGGCGTCTCCTGCAACGGCACCTCAACCCCGCTCAAGGCAACGATCCGCCTCAACGGCACGACCAGCTACACGCTGATCGCGGACGCCTCCGGCCACTACCAGTGGTGGCTGCCGAAGGGCACCTACCAGGCGATCGTCGCCAAGGACGGCTGGATCCCCGAGGTCCAGAGCTCCAAGGTCAGCGCCGGCTTCGTCCTGACCGCCGACTTCACCCTCGACCCGGTCATCTCCTGCGCCCTCCGCGAGCAGGTCGCGACCCGCAAGGGCACCCTCTAGATCATCATCCGCTGACAACCCCGGCGGCCCGGTCCCCCCTCGCGGGGCCCGGGCCGCCGGCCTGTCTACCGTCACCCTTGATGATCAAGGTGCTGCGCTACGAACGGACCAACGAGACGGACCTCCGCCGCCTGAGCCGTGGCGTTGAGCTTTCCGCTGCCGTGGGCGGCGTACCCCGTTAGTCTGGGGCCTGCGTTGTTTGTCCTCCTGTGAGGTGCCTGTTGGAGCAGCCGGTAGAGGTGGACGTCGTCATCGTGGGCGGCGGTCTGGCCGGGCTCGCGGCTGCCCGCAGGCTGGACCGCGCCGGCGTCGACTGGCTGCTCGTCGAAGCCTCCGACCGGCTCGGTGGCCGCGTCGCCACGGACGTCATCGACGGCTGGCATCTCGACCGTGGTTTCCAGGTGCTGAACACGGCGTACCCAAGGCTGCCGGCCCTTTGTGACATCGACGCCCTCGACATGCGCTACTTCACGCCCGGCGTGCTGGTCCGCCGGGCGGGCCGCCTCCACCGCCTGGAGAACCCCCTCCGCGAGCCCCTGAGCGCCCCGAAGACCCTGGGAAGCGGCGTCGGCACCCTCGCCGACCGCCTCAAATTCGCCGCCCTGGCCACCCGCTGCGCGACCTACCCGCCGGCCCGCCTGCTCGGCGCCCCGGAAATGACCACCCAGGAAGCCCTGCGCAAAGCCGGCCTCTCCCACCGCATGATCGAAGAAGTCCTGCGCCCGTTCCTGTCAGGCGTCTTCGCGGACCGCTCTCTCGACACCTCGAGCCACGTCCTGGCGATGGTCCTGCGCTCGTTCGCGCGCGGAAGGATCGGCGTCCCGGCCGGCGGCATGGGAGCCCTGCCCGCCGCGATCGCGGGCCCCCTCCCGTACCCCCAACTCTTGATCAACGCGAGAGTCCTCTCGCTCGCCCCCGGCATGGTCGTCACCGAAGGCGGCGAAATCCGCTGCCGCTCCATCATCGTCGCCACCGACCCCGCCACAGCCTCCCAGCTCCTCCCGAGCCTGCCGGCCCCCGCGATGAACGGCCTCACGACCTACTACTTCGGCGCCCCCCAGGCCCCCATCGCCGAGCCGACCCTGCTCCTGGACGGCGACCGCCGCGAAATCATCGCCAACACCATCGTGATGTCCAACGCCGCCCCCGAATACGCCCCAGCAGGCCAATCCCTCATCGCGGCCTCCACCGTGGGCGTAGCAGCCCCCTCAGGCGCCTCCGAAGCGGTAATCCGAGTCGAACTCTCCCGCATGTACGGCGTCCCCACCGACGACTGGCAACTCCTGGAGATCGTGTCGATCCCCCACGCCCTCCCCGCAGCCCCCACCCCCCAGGCCAAACTGCGAAAGCCAGTCGCATTGGGCGGCGGCCTCTACGTAGCCGGCGACCACCGCGACAGCCCATCCCTGCAAGGCGCCATGGCAAGCGGCTGGCGTACGGCAGGATCGGTCCTGCAAGACCTCGGCGCCCTGACCGCAACGGCCCGCTGAAAAGGCAGAAATGCCGCCCCGCGTAGATCACTGGCCTGCGCTGGTGCCCACGGGTTAGGATCGCCGCCGGAACGGGGCGGTAGCTCAGTGGGTTAGAGCAGGGGACTCATAATCCCTCGGTCGCGGGTTCGAGTCCCGCCCGCCCCACCATATTGCTCCGGGGGCGACCCCCGGACACCCCACGGTGCGGTGGTTGCGCTGCGGGTGCCTGTCGCGGCTGTCGAGCATGCTGCTTCAGGAGCCTAGCTGTTCGATCGTCAGCTCCGACTTCGCTGAGAATGCCTCGCAGAGTGCCCTTGGTAGCGAAAGCGTCGCCGGGGCCTTGCGTCGCGATGCGTTGTACCAGCTCGGCATGCAGCTACCGGAGTCGGCCGGGCAGCGGAGGGCAAAGGTCCCCTGGATTCTCTGCGCACCCGGTCGGCGCGCTAAGCGGCCGTCTTGAGCGCGCGCTCCTGACGTTGAGGAGTAGAGAGTGTATCCGGCTTAACAGCGACTGCGGCAAGCTGAGCGAGGGTCTCCGACAGCCGGATTGCCTCCGACAACGTGAGGTAGACGCCTTGAGAGTCGTCTTTGTGTAAGCAAAGTCTCGGCTCTTGTTCGCGGTAGTGCTGCCACAGGCTCAGCCGCAATTCGGACGGACCGGATCCGGTGAAATTCTCGGTCGACAATTCTACCGATTCCTCATCGGTGTAGTGGGAGCGGTCGTCATACGAATTGCCGTCCGAGTGCTGCTCGGCACACCACGGCGGGCACGGCGTTTCCTGCCAGAATGGGCGCCCTTCTGCACCCGTACGGAAACGGCCAACGTGTAGTGCGGCTCCAGCCTTGACTCCCTGCGTGAAACGGTCGTCCGTGTTCATATGCTGATTCCTCCCTGATGCGCTCGCTGAGTACAACAAGACGGGTCAACGTAACGCGCCGGAAAGAGTAAGTCGGTTGCGCGACAATAGCG
The DNA here is from genome assembly GCF_016862215.1 of Winogradskya humida. GTDB lineage: Bacteria > Actinomycetota > Actinomycetes > Mycobacteriales > Micromonosporaceae > Actinoplanes > Actinoplanes humidus. The sequence continues at coordinate 90,393 of NZ_BOMN01000012.1, read as the reverse complement.
CCCCTATATCTGGGGCGCCTTCGACTATGCCCACATCGAGGCAGGGAGCCTGATAACTTCGACATCCATGGATGGAGTTGAGCGGACGGCGTCATGACTCGCCGCCCGAGGGCGCCTCGGGACGGCGACGCTCTGCCGGGTCGGCGCGGCAGTGACGGCCGCGATGTGGCGGCACCGCGGGCCATCTTAAGCGTGGCTCAAGCCCAGGAAGCCGCCATGGCTTTGGTGGAGGCTGGACGCCCGCGCTCTGGCCTTGACGGCACGGACGAGGGTGATGCATCCGCGTTTCATGGCGGCCACACCAGCCGGCCTCGGAGCATCCTTGATTACGAACGCCTTGATCGCTGGAGTAATGCTGCCTACGACGACATTCGGGGGACACCCGATGCCGAAGTAATTGCGGCTAATTTGCGCGCAACGAGCAGGCTCGACGGGTCGGTGGGATTCTCTGTCCAGGAGATCAGCCGCATTCGTAAGCACATCTTCTTCGAAGAGCATCCGCTCTCCGACTATGACGGCGGAATTGTTCATCGGCGATACGACGCGAGCCCTGACATGGCCGAGGCCTGGCTGCGGCTACGCTCCGGGAACCCGCGGCCCGAGGACATCGTCCTGCTGGAGCACGAGTGGGCAGAGGCGAGCTACTACGACGCTCATCCCGGGGCCACCTATGAGGAGGCGCATCACGCGGCCAACGTAGTCTCCAACTGGCAAAATCAGATTCCTGCTCCGACCTATGAGGACTACTCGGCACCCTGGAGGTAACCCGTGGGCATGATGGTGTCCGGGCGGAAGGTCGCAGAGACCGCGGACGACGTCCGGTATGAGTTCGGGTTCGATCGGCGGTTCGATCGGGTGCTGATCGTCGACAAGCGCACCTGGCAGGCGGTCCCCGAGGACGGCGAGTTCGATGCTGCTGCCGGTGCGGTGGCGTCGAAGGTCAAGCAGTTCTGGCAGGAGCGCGGGGAGTTTCCGCCGGGTGTCGTCTTCTCCGGCTGAGGCCGGTGCGGGCCGGGATGGGGCTAGAATTCGCGGGTTCTGGCGGGTGGGGGATCGGAGTTTTTGTGCAGGTGGGTCGGGTTTTTGATGTTGTCGAGGGGCTGCTGAAGGCTAGTGGGCATCCTGACATTGCGTCTCTGGAACGGTACGGGACGCTGGGGGAGGCTTGGAATCCTAAGGATCACAGCCCAAAGGGGAGTGTGACCGGGTTGCGGATTACCTATACCTCGACCTCGACGGCGACGCTTTATGCGACTTCGCGGGCGGGGGAGAAGGTGATTGCGATGCCGGAGGTGATGCCGCCGCCGAATCGGCGGGCTATTCGGTTGCCGATGTTTGTGGTGCAGTTGCTTGATGTGGCTCGGCCGGATGATTTTGGGTCTTGGGATCTGATCGCGTTCGGGGATTTCGGGCCGACCGATGCTCGGGGGGCCGCTCCGGCCGGGGTGCGGATCACGGGCAAGGATGGCAGCAAGGTGATTCTGCAGTCGCAGGCGACCGGGGCGATGGTGGGGAACGAGCCGGAGGAAGAGCCGTTTCCTGAGTACGTTATTCCTGCGGGGATCGGCTGAGGGTGGCCGGGCCGTCGAGCAGGATGTCCAGCTGTTCTTCCGCCTGCCCGGCCAGGGCGTTGCGTTCGTCCTGGTCGAGGGTGTCGTAATAGACGGTGAACTTGTCGAGGGCGGCGCCGATTTCGTTGCCGTAAGCCTCTGACAGGGCGGCCTGGCGGAGGTCGATCTCGCCGTGGAGGACGCCTTCGGCCATTTCCTTGAGGAGGCCGTCGGGGCCTTCGGCGAGTTTGGTGAGGCTGGCTCGCAGGGATTTGGCGATGCGGGGGTCGTCGCCAGCGAGGTCGTAGACGCTGTCGTGCACGGGGTGGGATCCTCCGGGTCAGTTCGCCACGAGCGGGTGGTGGTAGCCGCCGTAGCCCGAGAGCTCCGGCAGGTCGGCGCCCTGCAGGCGGGACACCTGGGCCTCGATGAGGCCGGCGCCTGCCTGGACCAGGCCGTAGACCGTGGTCATGACCTTGGTGGCTTCGGCCCACATGTCGAGGATTCGGGTGACCTCGATGGCGGCGATGCCGTATCCGACGATGGCACCGATTCCTGTTTCGACGGTGATGGTGCCTGCGGCGCTGGAGATTCCGGCGATGATCGCGGCGTCGAGCATTCCTTTGACGAAGCCGGTGGCCGACTCACAGGAATTCCAGACGCCACGCGAGATCGTGTCGCACTGCTTGGCGATTTCCCGCATCGGATCGACCAGGTCCTCGACACCGGAGGCCAGACCAGTGAAATGTGTGTACGCGGAAGTGGCCGCCTCGCCCTGCCAGCTGCTCTGCAGGGAGATCGCTCCACCTTGCACGTTGTAGCCCAGGTCGTCGAGCGCGTCGGCGGCATTGCTGATGGCCTTGCCCGCCTTCGCGAATGCCTGCCAGTCACCGAGGAAATAGTCGGAGATCTTCTCGAGCGGGTTGAAGCCCAGCACGAAATCGAAGCCCTTGAGCGCCCAGTGGGAGACGCTGATGTTGTCGAGCAGACCCAGCGGGTGCGAATACTCGACGTCGTCGACGGGCTTCAGCCGGCCCGACGGTTCCCGTGAGTCGCTGAACGACGGCGCGCACGGGTTGGCTGCCCACTGGTTCTCCAGCGCGGTCGGGATCACGTCGCAGGGACTCAGCAACGTGGCGTCGAGCCTCGCCGCGGCGGCCGCATCGGTGCTGCGGTAGTAACTTGCCGCCTCGATCAGCCCTTGGCGGCTGTCGGCGAGGATTTCCGACGCTTTCTGGGAGGCTGCGACCGCGGCGTTCATGGAATTGACCGAGGAGCTGCCGACCAGTGCGATCAACGCGCCGTTCCAGCCGCCCTGGACGGTGTAGCCGGAGAGATAGTTCTTCGTCCCGCTCGCATCGTCGGCCGCCCGGCCGATCTGGCCCGCATAACCGTCCAGCGCGGACGGCTCCACTGTGAAAGTCATGAGGTGAGCGAGATCGTGGCGAAGAACTCGGCGAACCCGAGGACGGTGCAGATGGCCGCCAGGAGGCCGAATCGTCGAGCTGGTTGCACGCCACCGGCCACGTGCACCATTCCGCCGAAAGCACCACCGGCAATCATGAGTACGCAACCAGGTGCGGCCGCCCACGAGATGTCGCCCGCCATCAACGGAATGATGGAGACCAGCCCGATGAGCCCGAAGAGGATGCTGAGGTTGGCCGCGTAGAACCGGACCCGGGCTACGGCGGGGCTCTCGGTCTGCGCGGCGGTCTGCTCGCGGACATCGGCGCGGAACGTTCGGCGGAACGACATCGCAGCAGCCTAGCGGCAGTTGATCTCCTTCGTTGTCCCGTGACCTCCGGACGGCGGCTGCGCTCCGGGCGTACCCAAAAAGGGGTTGAAGTGATCCGGTGGGGTGTTGTTGATCGTATGGCTTGTCGGATGTCAGATCTTGGGACTTGCGGGTCTCGATGGGGTGAGGGACGGACACCGTGTCGACTAGTTCGGCACGGAACGGGGTATTTCGATGTGTACGCCCACCCGCGAACCCGCTTGGACGTGAGGAGAGACCCCCGATGGAACCGCACGACAGCAACACTGACGAGGCCTTATCGGGCCGCGCCGACGTGGGAGGTGACCATGGCGAGCTGGATTCTGGTGCCTTGTCTGGTCAGTCTGCGTAACGAATTCAACAAACTGGCGCCGTCCCGGGACAAGGCTTCGGACGGGTCGATCGGTGACACCTCGCACGCGGCCGGCGCATCGGATCACAATCCTGATGAGACCGGTAATACGCCGTCCGAGGATGCCGACAACATCAATGAGGTGCACGCCATTGATGTGGACACCGACCTGAAGAAGCCGGGCTGGAACATGCAGAAGTGTGTCGACATCATCGTCGGCAATCACCGGGCCGGGCGGGACAACCGGCTGCAGAACGTCATCTACAACCGGCGGATCGCCAGTGCCTCATGGGGCTGGACGTGGCGGGACTACACCGGCACTTCGCCGCACACGGAGCACGCGCATTTCAGCGCTCGATACACGACGGCGCAGGAAAAGAACACGAGCCCGTGGGGGCTTCTCGAGGAGGACGGCGTGAGCAAGCAGGATGTCATCGACGCGTTGAAGAGCAGCGAGGGGCGGGCGGCGCTGGCCGACGCGATCCTCGACATGCACATCCGCAACAAGGCGTACCCGACGCGGACGTTCGAGAATTTTGTCAACGACATCGAATACAAGCGGGACTATGAGATCGGCGACGGCGCCGGGGCCAAGTACGCGGGCGTGAAGCCGGGGTCGTACATCAACATTCTCTCGGGGGTGCCGGCGACCCTGCGGACACTGTCGACGGCCATTCAGGCGATCGCCAAGAACGTCGCGGCCGACGACCAGGATCTGCCGACGATCATGGCGAAGCTGGACGAGATCGCCAAAGCGCAGGAAGGCGTGGCCGACGAGGTCCTGTCGGCCGGTCTGGGCCAGGGCGAGACCGATGAGGAGGCCGCCCAGCGGATGCTCGCCATCTACGGCCCCCAGCGTGCGGCTGCCATCGCTCAGCTGGTCACGTCCGAGGTCTGAGCTTCCCGGGGGCGTCGCGCCAGGCGACGGCGCCCCCCGAAGTTCACCGAGAACCATTACTGTGCATCGATCGTCTACGGGGAAAGAAGATCGATGCGATACAGACCTGTACGCATGGCTTGCGCGGCGCTTGCCGCGGCTGTCATGGCCTTGACCATTCCCGCTCCGGCCATGGCCGCGGCGGCAGATATCACCATGACGCCCCGCCACAACGGCACCCTGATGGGTGTGGGGCGGTCCGGCACCGAGATCGGCATGGGCACCGGGACAACCGTGCACACGACCGCCGACACCGTCGTCCAGGATCCGAAATGGACGTGGTCGACGGCGGGGGAGCATGGCTATGTCTACCCGCACGAGAACCCGACGTGCTCGCGAAGCGGTACCGAGGTCGTCTGCCAGGGCAGTGCAAAACTGGCGCTGACCGCGGCGAAACCCTACGACATGGGCATCGGCATTTTTCTCTCGCCCACTTCGGATGCCAAGCCCGGTGAAACGGTACGCGTCACCGTCACGCTGAGCGGCAGCAACATCGAGCCGGTGTCGACGGTGAACACCTATCGTGTCGTCGAGAACGTCAATTTCGCGGCGGTCGGCACCAACCCGGCGGAGCGCATCTGGATCGGGCCCGGCAAAACCGCTGAGGTCCCGTTCTCGGCGGCGGTCGACGGCACCTACACCATCCGCCGCGCGGTGCTCACCTTCGACGATCCGACGGCGAAGCTGGTGCTGGCCCCGCCGAAGCCGGCCGAGCTCTACAGCAATTGTGTCTACGACCCCGGCTTCGCCCTGCCCAAGCAGTGCGTCTTCGACCAGGACCTGGCGCCGGGCAGGACCTATACCGTGCGGCTGCCGATGACCGTACGCGCGGACGTCGAGCATTTCGGCGAGCTCAGGTTCGGCTTCACCTGGGACACCGTGACGGAGCACAAACCCGTGACGGGTACGCACGGCAGTGGTGGCGTGTTGCGGATCGACTCGGCACCCGACTCGACGGGACCGCCGGTCGAACAGGTCGACCAGGACTACTGGAAGTACGCGAACAATTCGTCCTCGAAATGGATCGTGGCTGACGAGGCCACCACCGGCAAGACCGACACCGCCGCGTACGCGAAGTCCCCGATCCGTGGCAAGAAAGGCGACGTGGTGACGGCCACGGTCGGCGTCCACAACGCCGGCCAGTTCATCGTGCGGCCGAGCGGCATCGAATTCGCCCTGCCGCCGGGAACGACGGCCACCGGCCTGCCGGAGCATTGCTTCTCCTACAACAAGGCGACCGTCTTCTGCTCGATCTCGGATGTCTTCACTCTGCCCGGCGAGACCGTCACCTTCGACATCGGGCTGCGGATCGACAAGCTCATCACCACTGCCAAGGGGACGGTCCGGGCCGGCCTGGTGCAATACGAAAGCTACGACGACCAGGCCAACAATGGTACGACCCTGGTCCTGAATCCTCCGCCCTCACCTTCCCCGGCCACCTCGTCCCCCGTGGCTACCTCACCGCCCGTGGCCACCACGCCCCCGGTCGTCGCCGATGAAGGCGGTTCCGGCGGCGGCGGTCTACCCGTGACCGGCCCGGCCACCACGCTGATCGTTCTCACCGGGGTCGTGCTGATCGCGGGCGGTGTCCTGCTGGTCCGCCGCCGGCGGACGCGCTTCGAGGCGTAGGGCATCCGTTCGTACATATGTTCGGTTCTTGCGGTAGGGTTGCCGCATGGATGACGAGGATTCCGCGGTCAGTGGCCGGCAACGACGCATCCTGGATGTCGTGCAGAGGCTGGTGCACGAGCGCGGTTATCCACCCACGGTCAGGGAGATCGCCGCGGCTGTCGGGCTGCGGTCTCCCTCGACCGTGACGCACCACCTGAAAGCGTTGGAGGCGCGGGGGTTGCTGCGCCGCGAGGCCCACTCGCCGCGTGCGGTCGATGCTCGCGAGTCGTTCTCACCGCGGCCCGGGCCGGCCGGCGCGGTTCAGGTTCCGTTGCTCGGCACGGTGGCCGCGGGTGCGCCGCTCCTGGCCGACCAGGTGATCGAGGAGGAGCTCGCGCTTCCCGAGAGCTTCGTGGGCCGTGGAGGCGAGCTGTTCGCCCTGCGGGTCAAGGGCGAGTCCATGATCGAGGCGGCGATCGCGGACGGTGACGTGGTGATCGTGCGCCGCGAGCAGACCGCCGAGAACGGCGACGTCGTGGTCGCCCTGATCGACGACGAGGCCACGACCAAGGTCTTCCAGCGGCGCAACGGGCATGTCGAGCTCGAGCCCCGCAACCCGCTCTTCGACGTCATCCCGGGCGACGACGCGATCATCCTCGGCAAGGTGGTCTGCGTTCTGCGGCGGTTGCCGTGAGAGGTCAGACGCGGACGGTTGCCGTGAGCGTTAGACGCGGACTTTGTGGTCGCGGCCTACCAGGTCGTGTGCGAGGTCCACGCCCTCCTGGTACTGCTCGTCCATGCTGAGGACGGCCTGGACCGACGGGAATTTCTCCGACAGCTCGATCAGCACCTCCGCCTTGCGCTGCAGGGCTTCGACGCCGAGCCGGATCGTGCCCCACGTCAGGTCGGCGGGGACGTTGTCCTCACCCGACGCGGCCTCCTTGTCCCAGGCCAGCAGTGACGTGTCGAGGATTTGCGCCTGTGTTTCCATGCCCGAGTCAACGACGCGCCGGGGCATTCGTGTGCGGGGGACAAAGTGACACCTACCACCCGTAACCGATTACCCATCGAGGACGGTTTCTCCCGATTCAGGGGAGCTGGCGCTCGAAGCGGTCGCGCTTGGTGAGCAGATCCCAGAACGCGTCCGCGATCTCGGCGGGCTCGATCCGGGGCACATGGGAGAGGTCGAGATCGCCGGCGAGGGTGCCGCTGGTCATGGCGGTGTGGCCGGCGCTACCCAGGACGATGCCGCCGACGTGGATGGCCCCGGCATAGACGCCCTTGTCCGCGACCTCGGCGTGCAGGGTCTGCAGATAGTTGCGGGCCGCGGCCATCGCCGGGCCGACGCCGCTCAGGTTCGCCATCGGATGGATCGCCGAAACGCCCTGGCCGAGCAGGATGCCACCGTCGCCACGGTCCAGCATCTCGGGCAGGACCGCGCGGACGATCTCGATCGGCGTGAGCAGGTACAGGTTCACGTAGTGCTGCATCGTCGCCGTGTCCAGGGACGCTGCCGGGACGAAGCCCTCCGTGGTGATCGGGGCGTACTCGATCGCGTCGATGCTGCCGAAGTAGCGCTTGACCTGGGCGATCATGTCGGGGACTTCGGGCGTACGCGAAAGGTCGGCGACAAAAGCCGCAGCGTCCACGCCCTCCTTGGCCAGGTCGGCGGCCAGTGTCTCCAATCGGTCCCGATTGCGGGCGACCAGCGCGACCCGATATCCCTCGCGGCCGAAACGGTGCGCGACGGCCTGCCCGAGACCGGTCCCGGCCCCGAAAACAACGATGGTCCTGCTCATGACGCTGCTCCTTAACTTGAAGACGCCCTCAACTTACGGCGAAGTTGAGAGTGTCGTCAACTTACGGGCACGTAGTCTTGAGACGTGAAATTACGGAGCGACGCGCAGCGCAACCAGGAACGACTGGTGGCTGCGGCAACCGAGGCGTTCCGCGAGCAGGGCCTGCAGGTGCCACTCGAGGAGATCGCCAAACGCGCCGGCGTCAGCCCCGGCACCCTCTACAACCGCTTCGGCGGCCGCGACGCCCTCATCGACGCGGTCATGCCCGCCCTCGTCGAATCCCGCGTCCGCGATGCCCTCACCGAGGCGTCGGCGATCCAGGATCCCTGGGACGCTTTTGCCCGCTATGTCACTCTGTTGTGCGAACTGCAGGCCAGCGACCTCGCGCTCAACGACGCGGTCAGCCGGCGCTTCCCGGACGCGGCCGAGCTGACCCGGATCTGTGACGCTCAGATGATCAGCTCGCAGGAGCTTGTGGAGCGGGCTCAGCAGTCAGGTGCGTTGCGGGGTGACTTCACTGCGGCGGATCTGGCGTACATCTTCTGGTCGACTTCAATGATTTTGCGGGCTACGGCGGGCATTGCGCCGGATGCTTGGCGTCGGGCTCTGGGCATCACCCTTGATGGGTTGAGGGCTTCGGCGGCTCACTCGCTTCCGGTCCCGCCTATGACCATGGATCAGGTTCATGTGGCCATGATCGGGCTGGGGAATCGGCGCTGAATCCGCCGGGATCAGCGGCGTCGTCTCAGCATGAGAGTTAGGACCAGGCCGCCCAGGATCAGCACCGCGGCGGCTGCGGTTCCGGTGATGACGAGGGGCGAGGTTCGCTTTGGGAAGCGCTGGGGCAGTGCTTCTGCGGTGGACGGTGGGGTGGTTTCGGAATGGGCGGATGCTGGTGCTGCGGGGACATTTGCCGTCAGCGCCGCAACGATATTGAGTCGGCCGTATCCGTAGCTGTCGTCGCGGCCGGGGTCGCCCGCATCTGTGGCGGTCGCGGTCAGTCGATGAACAACTTCCGCCGCACTCAACTCCGGAAAACGAGACCGCACCAGGGCCGCAGCACCGCTCACCACAGCGGTGGCCTCACTCGTTCCGCTGCCCTGGTAATAGCCCGAACTATTGATCCCGGTCGTGACGATGTCCACCCCGGGCGCGGTGAGGTCAACCTGCGGTCCGGTGATGGAGAAGCTGGCAATTCTGTCGGCAGGATCCGTAGCTCCGACCGTCAGCACCTCCGGATACCTGCCTGGGAAGTCTCCGCCGGGCTCACCGCGGTTGCCTGACGAGGCGACAACAACGATATCTGCGGCAAGGGCGGCTCGGATCGCAGCCTGAACGGGAGCATCGTCGGCGCTGCCGAACGACATGTTGATCACGCCGGCGCCGTGCTTCTGCGCAAAGGTAACGGCTTTTACTGCCTCACCGCTCGTTCCGAAAGCGTTTATGGAGAGCCTGATGGGGAGGACTTTGGCGTTCGGTGCGACCCCGAGAGTGCCGCCGCCGTCCCCATGACCATGAGCGGCGATGATTCCGGCCATCTGGGTACCGTGACCGTCGACATCGGAGCGGCCGTCCTGGCCATCACTCACGAGGTCTTCGCCGGGCAGCACAGCTCCTGCCAAGTCGGGATGGCCGGCGTCAACGCCTGAATCAATCACTGCGACTATGACACCGTCACCACGGCTGAGTTTGTGGGCCTTGGATAGGTCCAGCGCGGCAATGTGCCATTGCCGTTTTCTGATCGAGTCGGCGGCGGCCGGTGCTGCTGCCCACCCGAGAAGTGACGCTACTGCTGCGGCAGTGAAGGCGAGTTGGGCTGTACGGCTGACGAGTCTCAACGGTCGTATCCGATGACGCCAGGACCGGGGCCGTGCTCTTGCCTGCGGCGTCGTGGCCGGATGACCGGGGCCACGCCCTCTAGAACATCCCATGTTTGATCGGTTTTGCTCTCGAACGCTGTCTCTGTCCCGCGCTGCTTGCGATCGGAACGGGAAGCATGCGGCTGACCGATCAACCCAGGGGTGCCGGTGGCTGAGTTGGCCGAGCCGATCACCGCACCGGAGGGCAACGCCTTCTTGGCTGGAAGGCTTTGGCGTCCAGTCGAACCGGGTTGTCTCCCGACGGGGACAGACAAACTTCCAGGAACTGTTCCCGGCAAACCGAAGGCTCCTCCGCCAATGACGTTCCCCGGTAGGGCGCCGCCGCCGGCAGCTCCGCCCCCCGGACCGATCGGAGGGCTGAGAACTTCTCTAGCGGGCGCTGCGGGCGTGACCACGCCTGACAACCCGGGACCATCTGTGGCGGGAGAGCCGCTCTGACCGATTGTTGCTGGTGGAGGATCGTGCGGGACGGGGACCGGGATAGGGGTCGCTCGCAGGGAGTCAGAGCCGGACGTCCCGGCAGAGCCAGAAGGTCCTGCGCCGATTTCGCTGCCAGGCCTGTCACCACCGACCTCTGTTCCGGTAACCGCCCGATCCGTCCTCATGGAGAAGAGCTCCGGTGGTTGGAGTTGGGCGGTGTGGTCGGCTATTGCTGATTCGGCTTTTTTCATTGCTTGCTGGGCTTGGGCGTCGTATTCGTTTTCGGCGTGGTCGGCCCAGCGGGGGATGAGGTCGTTGCTGACTGTGGTGCGTTGGGCGATCAGGGGTTGGACGGTTAGTTGGGCTTCTGAGATTGCTTCGATGATGCCGCGGAGGCCGGCTCGGGTGTCTTCGGCTCTGGTGAGGGTTTGTTGCATGGCGGTGGTGAGGATGTCGATGTGGTCCAGGAAGGTTCGGGCGGAGGTGTTTTGGTCGGGGGGCCAGGCGGCGGCCAGGTCTGCTCTTGCTTCTTGTAGGCGGCGGTGCTGGGTTCGGACGTCGTGGGTGAGGGCGTCCCAGTCGAGGATTCGGTCGGCGCCGTCGCAGGTGCTTTCGTGGCGGAGCATTTTCCAGATGTCGGGGAGGGTGTAGGACTCCCAGGGGGCGGGGGGCATCACTGCTGTCCTTCGTGCAGGGGCGGGAGGGATTCGTGGTGGGTGAGGAGGGATTCGATCTGTTTCTGGGCCTGGTCTGTGGTGAGGTCGGCGGTGGCGAAGCCTTGGGCGATCTGTTCGGCTGCTTCGGCGAAGAGGGCGGCGGCCCGGCGGAATTCGCGGAGGTTGGCTTCGGTGTTTTCGAGGACCTGGGCGTAGCGCTGTTTGGCCAGGAGGGTGGCGTCGCCGGGGATGGCAGTGGCGAAGACCACGCCGTGGTGGTGGAGGGCGGCGGCTCGGGAGGCGGCGGAGCGGAAGCCTTCGTGGGCGTCGGCGCGGATGCCTGTGGCGAAGTCGGTGACCTGGTCGGTGCGGATCTGGACGCCGTCCGGCATGATGCCTCCCCCTCGGCGAACCGCCCGGGACGAAGTGTCGCCGAGCGTATCGACAGGCCGCTCGGGACGAGTGTTGCCGAGCGTGCCGACCACTTCCAACACGGGTGTACGGGCGGAAGCGTTCACGCAATTTCGCAGACGTCCGTGACCTGGGGGTTTGATGGTTGTCGGACGGAAGTCGGACAGAGGGGTTGACCGGAGGGCGGCGGGCGGGGAACGGGGGCCGGGCGCAGTGGAGACCCGGGGGAGTGAGATGCGGGGAGTGAAGAGCGGACAAAGCGGGTAGGGACCGGGTAGCAACAGTCCCAACGGAGGGAGACCACGGATGAGTGTCCAGGCAGAGCCGGCCACCGTCGACCAGTGCTTGCGTACTGGGGGCGGATTTTCGCTGGGTGATGTGAACTGGATCGCCGAGCAGTTCGCGACGCTCGACGCTCGGCTGGCGTCGTTTCCCGCGGAGACCACCGCCCTGGAGATCTCGGTCAAGGACCGGGCCGCCAAGGGGCAGAAGGTCACCCTGGAGTGTTTCATCGCCGGTCGGCAGACGATCGTGACGACGTCGGGTGAGGAAGACCTGCACGCCGCGCTGAACGACGTTCGTGACGATCTGCGGCGCAAGCTCGACGATGCGAAGTCGAAGCAGGAGCCGCGGCACAACCGTCACCTGCGGGAGGGTCTGGCCAGTCTGGAGCCGGAGCCGGTTCCCGAGATCTGATGCGATGGAGGGGCCCCACCCAGGGCCCCTCCGCAGCACGACCGGAGAAGAAGCGCGGAATTTAGCCACACGGCAAGAATCGCGACGAGGACGAGCAGCAAACCGTCGCGCGAGGTAAAAACAAGCGGCCACAGTGGGTTATGGATGACGTTCTGGCCCAGGTCCGGCAGGCCGCCCCCGAAGCGATAACCGGGAACAGGCTGCGCACCCTCTACGACAACAGGTGGCAGGACGACGGCGTGGCAGCTGTCCTGCGTACCCCCATTGATGGCCGGGAAATCGCGGTGAGTGGGCGAATCGACGCTCTGACCGCCGGTGCCGCGGTGCGTGCCGCCGCCCGGGACCACCGGATATGGGCCGCGACTCCGCGAGAAGAGCGCAAGCAAAGGGTGGCCGCCGCCGTCGCCGCCCTGCAGGACCATCGCGATCTGCTCGCCCGGCTGCTGGTCTGGGAGATCGGCAAGCCGTGGCGGCTGGCCTGCGCCGACGTCGACCGCGCGCTGGACGGTGTCCGCTGGTATCTCGAGCAGATCGACCGGCAGATGCAGGGCCGCACGCCGTTGCCGGGGCCGGTCAGCAACATCGCGTCGTGGAACTATCCGATGAGTGTGCTGGTCCACGCCGAGCTGGTGCAGCTGCTGGCCGGCAATGCGGTGATCGCGAAGACGCCGTCGCAGGGCGGCGCGATCTGCCTGACGCTCGCGCACGCGTTGATGGCCAGGGAGGGCCTCCCGGTCACGCTGCTCAGCGGCAGTGGGAACGAATTGTCCGAAGTGTTGGTCAAAAACGGAAACATCGCGGCGGTGGCCTTCGTAGGTGGCCGGGATAACGGCGGAAAAGTAGCAGCAGCCCTCGCCGACACCGACAAGCGGCACTTCATTGAACAGGAAGGACTCAACGCCTGGGGAATCTGGGAATACACCCGATGGGACCAGCTCGAAGAACACCTGAGAAAAGGCTTTGAGTACGGCAAGCAGCGCTGCACGGCGTACCCGAGATTCGTCATCCAGCGCAAACTCGTCGACAAATTCCTCGACGTCTACCTCCCGGTCCTGAAAAGCGTGCGCTACGGCAACCCGTTGGAGCGCGACGACCTCGACTTCGGCCCGCTGATCAGCGCCGTCAAAGCCGGCGAACTGCGACGCAAGGTCGAGGAGGCGATCGAGGCCGGCGCGATCCCCCTGCACCGCGACCCGGGCCACGACGCGTACGTGGGCCCGACCGCCCTGCTGGCGCCCCCGGGGCGCAGCCGGTTGCGTCACGCCGAGCCGTTCGGGCCGGTGGACACGATCGTGGTGGTCGACACCGAGGACGAGCTGCTCGCCGCGATGAACGTCAGCAACGGGGCCCTCGTGGCCAGCCTCGCGGTTGATGACGAGGATCTGGCGGGGAAACTCGCGCGCGACGTCCAGGCGTACAAGATCGGCATCAACCGGCCGCGTTCGCGCGGTGACAAGGCCGAGACGTTCGGTGGTCGAGGGGCTTCCTGGAAGGGCGCGTTCGTCGGCGGTGACCTGCTCGTGCAGGCGGTGACGCAGGGCAGGCCGGGCGAGCGGCTCTACGGGAACTTCCCCGGCTACACCAGTCACCCGCCGACACCGTAACGTCGGACGGCGTGCCCCGAACACTTCGCATCACCACGCGCAACGCCACCTTCCAGCAGTGGCAGGCGCTGCTCGGTAACCGCAACAAGCGTCACCAGGCGGGGGAGTTCCTCGTCCAGGGCGTACGCCCGGTCTCGCTGGCCGTCGAGCACGGCTGGGAGATCCGTACCCTGCTGACCTCCGACGCGCCCGGGATGTCGAAGTGGGCGCGCGAACTGATCGAGACCAGCGGGGCGCCGCGGGTGCTCCTGGCCGCCGGCCTCATGGCTGAGCTGGGCGAGAAGGACGACGAAACCCCCGAGATTCTCGCGGTGGTGGGCATGCCGGCCGACGATCCCACCCGGATATCAGTACGCCCGAAGCTGCTCGTTGTCGTCTTCGATCGCCCGGCCACCCCGGGGAACGTCGGCACCCTGATCCGTTCGGCGGACGCGTTCGGGGCTGCCGGCGTGATCGTCACCGGGCACGCCGCCGACCCGTACGACCCCCGCGCCGTACGCGCGAGCACCGGATCACTGTTCGCGCTGCCGGTCGTGCGGTTGCCGAGCCATCGGGAAGTTGTCGCGTGGGTGGGCGCTCTGGGCGTACCCGTGCAGATTGTCGGAACCGATGAGCGCGGGCCGGTCGACATCGCCGAGCACGACCTGACCGGCCCGACCGTCCTTGCCGTAGGCAATGAGACGCACGGCTTGAGCACCGCCTGGCGTGAGGCGTGCGACCAGATGGTCCGGATCCCGATCACGGGCGCGGCCAGCTCGCTGAACGCCGCCTCGGCGGCAACCGTCGCCCTCTACGAAGCCGCCCGGCAGCGCCGCCTGTCCTAACCGAGCTTGTTGAGGGTCTCGGTGAGGCTCTTGGCGGTCTCGGTGCCGAGTTTCTCGAACTCGAACTTCATCACCGGGGTGGCCAGCTTCGCCGCGCCGTGCATCTGCAGTTCGAGGTGGTAGTTGACCTCGCTGCCACCCTCGGCCGGGCGGACGGTGATGGTGTCGGTCGAGGTGGCGCCGTCGTTGCGGCCGACGAAGACGAGCCGGTCGCTCGTCGCCTCCTGCAGCGTGTAGGTCAGCTCGGTGGTGATGCCGAGGACCTTGGAGACGTTGTGCCAGGTCGACCCGGCGACGATCGGGCCGGCGTCGGTGCGCGTGGTGCTCTGCGTGCCTGGGTCCCACTGCTCGGTGTTGCCGAAGTCGCGCAGGTATTCGAGGACGGCGGCGGGGGCGGCCGTCACGGTGAAGGTCCGGTCAACGGTGATCATCGTCTGCCAATCTAACCCGCCGGCGGCCTGCTGATGGGATGAAAAGGGCGAATCGGGCGGCTAGGCGTGGTGGAATCGGCCGGTGCCCGTTCTGCTGCGGCCGGTCCTCGCGGCCGCCGACCGGATGCGGACCAGTCTGCGGCTCGGCACCCTCGTCCTGGTGCTGATGATCCCGGGTGGTGCCGCCACCTACGGTTATGTCCACGAGATGCACACCAAGATCACGTTCAGCGCGAGCGAACGCGACGGTCTCGAGGTGGTCCGCCCGGCGCTATTCGCCCTGGCGGCGGGTGCTCAGCCCGACCTCTCCGCGGTCAACGCCGCGATTGCCGCCAATCCCTCGCTGCGGCTCACCAGCGTGACCACCGGCGCCGAGCTTCCGAAATTGATCACCGATGCGGGCAACAACTCCAACCTGATCCTCGATCCGGATCTGGACTCCTTCTACGTCATGGATGCCCAGATCATCCAACTGCCGAAAGCCTTCGTTTCCGGCGCCGACCAGTCGGTGGTCCTTGCCGCTCTTGAGTACGACGTGAGCACCGCGATCGCCAACACCTCCGCCCCCGATCTCGAATCCCGGCTGGCCCCGGTGCTCACCTTCGACATCAGCGACCCCGACGCGGCCATAACCGCGCTGACCTCGGTGCTCGACGACCTCCTCGAAACGCGGATCGCCGGGTTCAGCCGAGAACGCCTGATCATCCTGGTCATCACGCTCGGCGGCTTCGCGCTCGCGGCCTGGTTCGCGGCGGCGGTGCTCTGGCGCACCCGCCACGACGTGGCCCTCGCCGTCGGTGGCGTCACCGCCCTCGCCGACGGCGACCTGACCACACACCCGCTCCCGGCCGGCCGCGACGAACTCGGCGAGATCGGCCACGCGATCGACGTGGCCCGCACCCGCATGATCGGCCAGGAGGGCGAACTCGCCGCCGCCCAGTCCGTCCGCGAGGAACAGCTCCGGGTCAGCTTCCGCCACCAGCGCGAAGCCGAGATCGGCCTGCGCGACCGCGCCCAGACCATCATCGGCGAATCAGCCACCGCCGTCGCCGAGGAGCTCCGCCAGGTCACCGATCAGGTCGCCGAGGTCCGCGAAGCCTCCGCCACCATCGACCACGGCATCTCCGCCACCGAATCCGCCACCTCGACGGTCGTCGACCACGCCCGACGCGCCGAGGAGGTTATCGCCTCCCTGGAGGAGAGCCTCCGCAAGGTCGCGGCCACCGCCGTCCTGGTCAACACCATCGCCGGCCAGACCCGCCTGCTCGCCCTGAACGCCACCATCGAGGCAGCCCGCGCCGGTGACCTCGGCCTCGGCTTCACCGTCGTCGCCGACGAGGTCAAGGACCTCGCCACCAGCACCTCCGAATCCACCGACCAGATCGCCGCCACCATCGCCGACCTCACCCGCGACACCACCCTGGTCTCCGAGACCATCGCCGCCATGATCGCCGGCATCGGCGGCGTCGGCACCGCCGCAACCTCCCTGCGAACCATCGCCACCGGCCAGGGCCAGGTCGTCGAACGCCTCACCGAACGCATGTCCCAGACCATCGACCAGGTCGAGCGCATGTCCGGCCTCGCCGCCCAGCTCGAACGCCGCCAATCCCAGCGGATAGCCACCACCGGCACCGTCCACCTCCACCGGGCCGGCCGCTCCCACGACCTCGAAGCCACCCTCATCAACATCAGCAAATCAGGCCTCCGCGTACGCCTCCCACCCGAAACCCCCCTCGACCCCGGCGAAATCGTCGACATCCAGGGCCTGGGCAACCCCACCGACCCCATCACCGTCATGGCCCGCGTAGAAATCCGCGAATCCGACCAGGCCGGCCTCGAAATGATGATCACCGACCCCGCGGTAGCCGCCCGGATCGAACGCCATGTCAACGACCTCGTCCGCACCCCCACCAGCCACTGATTGCGTGGTGCGGATGTGGGTGCGGTTGAGGCCGTGGTGTGACGCTCGCCGGCTCGCGCGGGAGTGCGATCAAGGGGAAACCCGCGTAGGCTGAATCACGGCCAGGAAGTTTGATTCAGCTCGGGAGTGTGGCGATGGCTGATGTAGGCGCATCGATAGAACGGGCACGTGCTGCGGCAGGTCTGAGTCAGCGCGCTCTCGCCGATCAGACCGGCATTTCTCAGCCCACCCTGTCGCGGATCATCGCCGGGGATCGCGTCGCGAAGATGCCCGAGATCATGACGATCGCCTGGGCGACCGGACACACCGTCGCGCAACTCACCGGGCTGGAGACCGTCGCCGATCGGGTCGAGTTCGTGGCGCGCGCGACCAACGACTGCGACATGGAAGACATGCGCCGATCGCTCCTGCACTTCCTGGACCTGGACGACTACCTGGACGACCAGGCCATCCCGGCCACGATCTGACATGGGCGGACAGGCATGAGCGCAGAAACGGAAGGGCGTGGCGCCGCCGAGCGGTTCCGTCGGGAGCACCGACTGGGCCTGCAGCCGCTGGGCGACCTTGTTGCGATCGTTGAGCAGACAGCCGGCATCGATGTGGCCGTGCTCGATGCCGGGCCTGACGAGCACGGCCTCACGATGCGCGATCCGAAACACAACACCGTGATCATCGGGGTGGCCCGCACGAGAGATCCCATGCGGCAGCGGAGCACCCTCGCTCACGAGCTGGGGCACGTGCAGTTCGGCGACTGGACGGAGAGCACTCCCGGCAAGCGCGGCGGCCGGTCCCGGGCAGAGGTCCGCGCCGATGCCTTTGCCCGCCATCTGCTGCTGCCGATTGACGGACTGCGGGAGTTCCTCGGCACGGGGAAGCCGGCAACCCATGCGACGCTTTCGTCGGTCGTGCAACGGTTCCTGGTGTCCCCCGCCATCGCCGCCATAGCGTTGCAGCAGGTCGGATATCTGGACGCAGCCACGAAGGACAGCTGGATGGTCCTGTCCACCCGTCGTCTGGCAGTCGGCTTCGGGTGGAGCGACCAATATGAAGCACTGCGAATCGATTCCGACCGGCGCAGAGCGCCCCAACGGCTGCTCGCTCGCGCGATCAACGGCTATGTAGAAGGTGTGCTGTCTGCCCAGGCCATCGCGACCCTGCGCGGAATTCCGCTGGAAACCGTTGAAGCGGAGCTGCGCGAGGCCGGCATCACCCCCGCCGAGCGGCCGGTCGTGTGGGCTGATCCGTCCGAGTCCCCGAACGTCGAGATCGACTGGGCGGCTCTCGACCAGGATCTCAACGCGCCGGACGTTGCCGCCGAGTCCCGCACGGAGGCCGCGGGGCGATGACCCAACGGCCGATCATCGATGCCGGACCGAGTCTGAACTTCTTCTCGATCAACAAAGAGCGTCTTCTCATGAGCGTCCTGGGCCCGTTGAGCGTGCCGGAGACCGTCCGAGGCGAGGTGCTGAGGAAAGCCAGAGAGGACAGCCGCTTGCAGGCCGCAGCGACAGTCTGGCGCAAGTTGACGCCACGATGGATCGAGGTCCTCTCCGACGAGGTCACCCCCGAATTGGACAGGGTGATCTATCGGGTCTCCCGGCAACCTATGCACGAGCGGGTGCGCGAGCGCCTGCGCACGCTCGACGACGGTCTCCCGCCGCTTGTGAAGACCGACCTGCTGGCACCCGCCCACTGGTAACTCAGCCGCCGGTGAAATTCCGGACGTAGCGGTGCTGCCAAGGAGTTTCTACGGCGTGGGGGCTGTAGTGGGTGCGGACGTAAGTGACTGCTTCTGTGGGTGGGATGCCGTCGAGGATGGCGATGCAGGCGAGGGCTGTGCCGGTTCGGCCTCGGCCGCCTTTGCAGGCGATCTCCACTCGCTCGGTTGCGGAGCGCTGCCAGGCGTCACGGAGAACGGCATGGGCGTGGGGTCGGTCGGTGGGGAGCCAGAAGTCGGGCCAGTGGATGTCGCCGCCTCGGCCGAGCAGGCGGATGGTGAGGTCGGCGGGTGGGTCGAGGGGTGGGCGGCGGAGGGCTCGGCCTCGGATCAGGCGGCCCGACGGCAGGGGGAGCACGCCGGGCCCGTCGGGGTGCCAGGTCAGGTGGTGGGGCTCAGGGCCGCCGAGATTGCTTCCAGCCACAGCACCACAGCGTACGCGCCGGGGTCGGGGTGGCCGAGGACTCGTTCGCCGAGGTAGCTGGAGCGGCCCAGGCGGGCGGTGATGGTGGCCGTGTGGTCCGTGCCGGTGCGGGCGGCGGTGATGGCGGCGGGCAGGTCTCCGCCGGCGGCGAGGGCAACGGCTGCGGGGGCCAGGGCGTCGATCATGGTTCGGTCGCCGACGGAGGCGCCGCCTACTTCGCGGATGCCGTCGGTGCCGGCTTGGAGGGCGGCGGGCCAGGAGCCGGTTTCTTCGAGGGCGGCGGCTGCGCGGAGCAGGAGGATGGCGTAGAGCGGGCCGGAGGTGCCGCCGACGTCACGGCGTACTGATGCTGAGACTGCTCTGAGGACCGCGGCCGGGCCCTGTTCGCCGGGGTAGGTGGGGGTTTCGGCCAGGATGGCGGCCGCGCCGCGGGCGAGGCTGATGCCTAGGTCTCCGTCGCCGACCTCGCGGTCCATCGCGGTGAGTTCGTCGCGGTGGGCGATGAGGGTTTCGGCTACGGCTTCGAGGGCGCGGCGCACCGGGTCGGAAGCGGCAAGGGTGCCGCTTTCCTGGAGAACACCAGGTGGTGCCGGCAGGACGGTGCCTTCGGAGGTGGATTCGGTACGCGGCCACGCCGGAGCCGTCGCCGGGGCGTCGAGCAGGCCGAGGAGTTCCTGGTCGACCGGGAGGAGGCTGATCGAGACGCCGGCCATGTCGAGGGCCGACAGGAACGTGCCAGCCCAGACCCGGGCGGCGGTGATGCCGCGTTTGCGCAGGTCGCGGATGGCGGCGTCGGCCACGATGGAGAGCTCCATGGGCGGGGTGGCGCCGAGACCGTTGACCAGCAGGGCGACCTGGCTGCCGGAGGTGATGCCGCGGTCCTCGACGATCGTGGTGATCAGGCGTTCGGCGACCTCCGCGACCGGGGGCAGCGTGGCCCGTTCGACGCCGGGTTCGCCGTGGATGCCGAGGCCCCATTCGGCCTCGTCCTCGTCGAGCAGGAAGCCGGGCTGCCCCGCGGCCGGGACCGTGCACGCGCTGAGCGCCAGGCCCATCGAGCCGACCGTGTCCGCGACGCGGCGGGCCAGGCGGGCGACCTCGCTCAGGGGCAGGCCCGCGTCGGCGGCGGCACCGGCGACCTTGTGGACCAGGACCGTGCCGGCGATGCCGCGGCGGCCCGTTCCGGAGACCTCGGCGAGGGCGACGTCGTCGGCGACCACGACGGTTTCGGTGCTGATGCCCTCGGCGCGGGCCAACTCGGCGGCGAGGCCGAAGTTGAGGCGGTCACCGGTGTAGTTCTTGACGATCAGCAGGACGCCGCCGGGGGTGGCGACCGCGCGGATCGCGTCGAGGACGGCGTCGACCGACGGGGAGGTGAAGACCTCGCCCGCCACCGCGCCGGTCAGCATGCCCGGCCCGACATAGCCGGCGTGTGCCGGTTCGTGTCCGGCGCCGCCACCGGAGAGGAGGGCCACCTGGCCCGCGGCACGTACCTTGTCGATGTCCGAGCGGACGGCGGTGGTGGAGCCCGCCAGCCGGGCGATGCCGGCGCTGGTGAGAGTGAGCCCGTCGAGGGCTTCGCCGACCACGTCGCCGGCAGCATTGATGAGCTTCTTCACCCCGCCGATTCTGCTCGCATCGGCGGGAAAATACCCGCTAAGATGGCGCTCGTGTACAGCATCAGTTGCGAGCGACGCCGGAGAAGCGACTCCCGGCGAACGGACTGAACAGCTGAGCTGACACGTGTCCTCCACCGGTGGGTCTCCCGCCGGTGTCGCAGGACCAGGACCATCGGTGGGCCCGCCGCCCCCGCGTACCGATGGGTTACCGATGAATCTCGAAGCTCTTCTCGCCGCACGGCTCGCTCCGGCACTGGACGGGGCCGACCCGGCCGTCCGGCGCTCGCCGCACGCCGACTACCAGTCCGGGGCCGCGCTGCCGCTGGCCCGCACCCTGGGCCGGGCGCCGCGGGACATCGCCGCCGACCTGGTGGCCCGTGCCGATCTGGGCGGGCTCGCCACCGCGGAGGTTTCCGGGCCGGGGTTCGTCAACCTCACCGTCGCCGATGAGCTGATCGCTGCGGTGCTGACCGAACTGGCCGGCGACGCACGGCTCGGCGTGCCCCGGGTCGAGCACCCGCAGACCGTGATCGTGGACTACTCGGGGCCGAACGCCGCGAAGGAGCTGACCGTCGGGCATCTGCGCTCGACCGTCATCGGGGACGCCGCCGCGCGGATCCTGGAGTGGCTCGGGCACGACGTCGTGCGGGCCAACCATCTCGGCGACTGGGGGACGTCGTTCGGGATGCTCATCGAATATCTGCTCGAACATCCCGGCGGGACCTATCTCGACGCCAGGACGCTGTTCGCGAGCAGTCCCGAGTTCCAGGAGCGGTCGCGGCTGCGGGTCGTGAAGATGCAGGCGGGGGATGAGGAGACGCTGGATCTCTGGCGGAAGCTGGTCGCCGGGACGAAGGATCAGCTGCTCACGGCGTACCAGAGGCTGGGGGTGACACTCACCGGGGGGGACTTCGCCGGGGAGAGCAGCTATCACGATCAGCTCGCGCCGGTTGTTGCCGAGCTGGAAGCGAAGGGGCTGCTGACCGAGAGCGACGGTGCGCTGTGCGCGTGGCCGGCCGGGTTCGTGAGCAGGGAGGGAGGGCCGCTCCCGCTGATCGTCCGCAAGAGCGACGGCGGATTCGGGTACGCCGCCACGGACCTCGCCGCGCTCAGGCACCGGACTCTCTCGGTAGGGGCAACCCGGTTGCTGTACGTAGTCGGCAGCCCGCAGCGCACCCATTTCGAGATGGTGTTCGCGGTGGCGAGAGCGGCCGGTTGGCTGCCGGAAAGCGTGAGCGCCGAGCACGTCGAGTTCGGGTCGGTGCTGGGAGCCGACGGCAAGATGTTCCGGAGCCGGTCCGGTGATGCCGTCCCGCTCGCCGCGCTGCTCGACGAGGCCGTGACGCGGGCCGCCGTCCTCAACCCGGACCCGGCCGTCGCCGCCGCGGTGGGCATCGGCGCCGTGAAGTACGCCGACCTGGGTGCGGACCGGCGCTCGGGCTACGTCTTCGACTGGGACAGGATGCTGGCGCTGACCGGCAACACCGGACCCTACCTGCAATATGCGTACGCCCGGATCAGCTCGATCCTCGACAAGGGCGGGGCCTTCACCGCGGGCGTGACGCTGGGCGAACCGGCCGAGCGGGCGCTGGCCCTCGAACTGCTCGCCTTCGAACCGGTGGTGACGGGGGTGGCGCAGTCGCTGGAGTTCCACCGGCTTGCCGCGTACCTGTACGGGCTGGCGGCTTTGTTCAACACGTTCCATCAGCAGTGCCCCGTTTTGAGGGCCGCTCCGGGCGTACGCGAGAGCAGGTTGACCCTTTGTCTTGTGGCAGCTCGCACGCTCCGGCGGGGACTGGACCTCCTGGGTATCGCCAGTCCTGCCCGGCTATAGGTTGTCGCCCTGGCGTTCCTTCGCGATCCCGAGAATCGGCGGGTGGGTGACCGAGGGATCCCAGGTCGGGCCGCCGGCCGACGGCCACTGCGCGCGGCCGAAACCGGGCCAGATCCGCTGGGTCAGGGCGCGGGTCGCATGCACCCGCTCCCCGGCCCGGCGGCGCCGCTCGGCCAGCACCGCGCTGAGGAACATCCAGGGCGGCACGCCGGGCGGCGCCGGATGGGCGATCCGGAGGCTCACCTCGGCGGCCAGGCCGTTCGCCAGCCGGGAGTTCATCGGCTCCTTGATGTCGCGCACTCGCGCCAGGTAGTGCCGCGACGCCAGGGCCAGGTCGTCGCCGAGGTTGGTGAGGTCGAGCGCGCTCGCCCACGCGCCCAGGTGCGGCGGCATCGACGGCACCCAGCCCCACGGCACCGGGGTGCGCTCGTGCACCACGAACGTGCCGGCGGCCAGATCGCCGAGCCGCCGGCCGCGGGGCGAGGAGATCATCGTGGTCAGCGCGACCGCCCAGGTGAACGGCGGGAACAGCAGGCCCGGCCATTCCACCGCGAAACCGACCAGGCTGCGGGTCAGCGCGTGCCGGACCCGGATCGGCCCGCCGTCCTCCCGCACGACCCGCAGGCCCATCGCGCGTTTGCCCGGGCTCCGGCCGTTGGTGAGGGTCTCGACAAGCGTCGGGTACGCGATGAAGCCGATCGCGATCGCCACGGTGACCATGGCGTTGAGCAGTGCGTCGTCGACGACGTCCCGCACCAGGCCCGCCGCGGCCGCGGCGCCGGCGATGAAGAACGCGAGCGCGATCAGCACCTGGATCATCAGGTCGAGCAGCAGCGCGAGCCCGCGCGAGCCGACCCGGGCGTGCCGGATGTCGACCTCCACCGCCTCGCCGTTGACGAGCTGTACGTCCGCGACCGGCACCACACTCATGCGGGTAGTTAACTAGATGGCCGCCCGCTACGCTGCGCCGGTGGACCTGGACGCGTACGTCAGCGAACGCCGCGGCGAGTGGAACCGCCTCGAGGCCCTGACCCGCCGTCGCCGCCTCGACGCGCACGAGGCCGACGAGCTGGTCCTGCTCTACCAGCGCGCGGCCACCCACCTCTCCGTCGTGCGCAGCCATTCGGCCGACCCGATCCTGCTGGCGTCGCTGTCCCAGCTCGTGCTCGCGGGCCGCTCGGCGGTGACCGGCAGCCGTCGCTTCTCCTGGCAGCCGCTGGCCCGCTTCTTCACGACGACGCTGCCGCTGGAGCTCTACCGCTCGCGGCGCTGGTGGCTCGTCGTGACGGTGCTCAACGTGCTCGTCGGCGGGGTGCTGATCGCGTACTTCGGCTCGCACCCGGACATCATCGAGTCGCTCTCGCCGGGCGGCCTGGATTCCGAGACGGCCACCAACTCGTTCGTCGGCTACTACAGCGAGTTCCAGGCGCAGAACTTCGCGGCCGAGGTGTGGACCCACAACGCCGTGATCGCCGGGCAGTGCCTCGCGTCCGGCGTGCTGATCCTGCCGGTGATCTACGTCCTCGGGCAGAACCTGCTGAACATCGGGCTGGTCGGCGGGACGATGGTCTACACCGGCAACAGCTCGACGTTCTGGACCTACATCCTGCCGCACGGTTTCCTGGAGCTCACGTCGATCTTCGTCGCGGCCGGCGTCGGCCTGCGCATCGGCTGGGCCTGGATCGCCCCCGGCCCGCACCGCACCCGGGGCCGCGCGCTCGCCGAGCGGGCCCGCGCCGGCATGCTGGTCGCCCTGGGCCTGGTCGTCATGCTGCTCGTCTCCGGCGTCCTCGAGGCCTACGTGACCCCGTCCGGCTGGCCGGATCCCGTCCGGATCGGCATCGGCTTCACGGTCTGGGCCGCCTTCCTCTGGTACGCCCTGGGCGTCGGCGCCGCCGCGCACCGCCGCGGCGAGTCGTCGGAGCTCGCCCCCGAGCACACCGTCGCTTCCATCCCCATGGGGTAGCTGAGTGCTCTATTCTGCATTTCGCAGATTGCACTTGGCAGACTTCGGAGGGTGGGAACAACGTGGTTCCTGACAACACGGCCCCGGCGTGGGCTTCGGACGCGTTCGTGCAGCTCTTGGAGCTGGAACGCCAAGCGACCCACATCCTGCAGAATCAGCCGCTGTTCCTGCCCGGCCTGCTGCAGACCGAGGAGTACGCCGCCGCGATGCTCGCCGCGTTCAGCGACTCCTTCGTCCACGACAAGGTGGCCCTGCGGATGCGCCGGGCGGCCGGCTTCCGCGAGCGGCTCGACGGGGAGCAGCCGCCCGGGCTCACGGTCGTGGTCGACGAATCGGTGCTGCGCCGCCGGGTCGGTGACGAGGCCGTCATGGACAAGCAGCTCGGCCACCTGCTCGAGACGTCAGGGCGTTACCCGACGGTCCGCATCTTCGTCGCCATGCTGGACCGCGGCGCGCATGCCGGACTAGCCGGCCCGACCGAGATCATCGAACGTGACGGGGTCATGGCGGCCGCGTTCTTCGAGGCTCCGGACGGCGACCGGATCGCGACCGACCAGCGGGTGCTGGCGTCCTGCCGCGCCCGGATCGACTCGCTGATCGGCTCGGCGCGCGTGGTCGAACTCAGCGAGCAGACTCTTTCACGAAGGTGATGAATTCCCGGAAAGCTGTCCGGTCGAAGCTCAATACCGGCCCTGCGGGATTCTTGGAATCGCGGATGAGCACCTGATCGGTGTCGGCGGCGATCTGCACGCAACTGCCGCCGCCGCTGCGGGAACTGGTCCGCCAGATGAGGTCGCTCCGGTCGTTCATCGCCTCAACGTACCCGATATCCGGCGCCGTGTATGGGATCGCAAGCGCCCCTTTTCCTCAGTGGATATTGGCAGGAAGCATATGTCAGGTAGAATTCCGCGAATGGACTTCGGCAGGTTGCAGAACGCAGATTCACGTGCGGGCTCACATGCCTGATTCAGCCCCCAGACCTGATTCAGCCCCCAGACCTGATTCAGCCCCCAGATCCGATTCGACCCGCAGACCCGATTCGACCCGCAGACCCGATTCGGTGGGCCCCACGGTCGCTCGCGAGCGGCTGCGGTTGCGGCTGCGCGAGCTCCGCGACAGCTCCGGTCTCAGTACCGACACCGTCGCGACCAGGATGGACTGGTCACCGTCGAAACTGAGCCGGATCGAGAAGGGCGACGTCACCGTCCAGCCCCTCGAGGTGCGCGCCCTGCTGGCCCTCTACGGCCTGCGCGACGAGGCGGAGGTCGTCGCCCTGGCGAGCCTGGCGCGCCGGTCGCGCACCCGGCAGTGGTACAGCAAGCACCGGCTCAACGGCGACTACCAGCGGTTCGTGGCCTACGAGAACGAAGCCTCCACGATCAACATCTGGCAGATGCTCTTCGTCCCGGGCCTGCTGCAGACCCCCGAGTACGCCCAGGCCATCACGTCGATCTCCATCCGCGAGGACCCGGCCAGCGAGAACGTGCAGGCCCGTGTCGACCTGCGCCTCGACCGTCAGCGGGCCTTCCAGGAACGCCTCCTGCAGCCCGCGCCGCCGCGCATCGTCGCGGTCATCGACGAGTCCACCCTGCGCCGCCCGGTCGGCGGTCGCGCCGTGCTCGCCGGCCAGCTCGACCACCTGCTCACGCTGGCCAAGGAGAACGCGTACACGCTCGCCGTCACCCCGATCGAGCTGGACCGGCACCCGGGCCTCGGCGGCACCTTCGAGCTGCTCGAGTTCGCCGGCACCGCCGACCCGGACGTGCTCTTCGTGGAGGCCGCCGCGTCGACCGACGACCTGTCTCTCGATCAGGAGCTCACCGCGGTCTACGGCGAGATCATGCGCGAACTGCTCACCGCCGGCCTGACCGGCGACGCGGCGATCGACCTGATCCGCGGCATCCGGGCCGGCCTGTCATAACCACCGGGCCGTCCCGTGCTTACCGCGGGCCTTGCTTACCGCGGCCCGTGCTTACTGCGGGCCGTGCTTACTGCGGGCCGTGCTTACTGCGGGCCGTGCTTAGTGCGGCCCGTGCTGACTGCGGGCCTTGCTGACTGCGGCTGGTGCTGACCGCGGCAAGGTCATGACCAGGGGTCCCGGTTGATCTGCACGGCTCGGATCACCGCGCGCCGGACCTGCTCGAACTGCTGCTTGTCGGACGAGCCGAACAGCTCGACGTCGTGCCCCTGGTGGGTGGCCCACAAGGCCATCCACCGCGGGTTGTACCGGCGGTCGACCACCTGTGCGGCGATGCCTCCCAGCACCGCGGCGGCCGCGGCGATCAGCAGGGCGGCGTACCCGAACGGAACGGACAGGGGCACCGCCACGATCACCGCGGTCGCGCCGGCGATCACCGCCGCCAGCCTCGGGCCGCCGGACCGCAGGTGCACCTGCCGGACCTCCGTCAGCGACGTCACCGGATAACGGCCCGCGGCGTTCATGACATACCAGCTCGTGACGACCACTCCCGGCCCGTCGTAATACACGACCCAGCCGCTCTGCCCCGGAACTGCGGTACCGGACTCAACTGTCATGGCTACCTCCCGTGACCCTCAAGACATCATGGTCAGGGCTGACATACGCCAACAGCAAGAGTCATTCCTGAGATGGCAGTCGGCGGACTGCTGTCTGCGGTTTGCAGTCGAGGATATTTGGGCTTTATATCCGGTTGCTCGTTATCAGAATGGGGCCAGCCGGGGCGAATGCGGACGAATAAAATTCTTTATGCCCGGTTCGTGCCTTCCAGCGCCAGACTGAACGTTGATTAAGCCCGATTCCCTATTTTCCGCTTGCGGCAGCGTGCGGTGGCCGACGAAGTGCCCTGCGGCAGCGCGGCGTGCGGCGGGGCGGCGTGCGGCGGGGCGGCGGGCTGGCGGGGCGGCGGGCTGGGTGTCAGGCGTGTGGCGGGCTGGTGTGCCCGTTCTACGGGGCGAGGGCGGTCGGGGGCTTGGCGTTGCGGAGGCGGATGGCGCTGAATCCCAGGGTGCTGGCGGTGACGGAGTGCCAGAAGGGCCAGAGGCTCGGGAGGACGCGGAGCTGGATGCCTGCCTGTTCGTGCAGGTCGAACAGGTTGCCGACGAGCTCGGGAGGACCGAGCGGATCGACCGCCCCGGTCGTGACGACGGCGTGCGGGTCGGGCAGTGGGCGGAAGGGTGCGGCGGGGAAGCGGTAGGCGTACAACCGGACGGTCCTGATCGTCTCCAGCCAGGCGTACTCGACCGCATGGACCCGGGTTCCGCTGCCGGCACCGATGATCCGCTCCCGGTCGGCGTCGGTGGTCGTCCCGACGGTCCAGGCCATCGCGCGGGGGCACTCCCGGGGAAACCAGTAGTCGGGGGCCCGATCGTGGTCGACCGCCCAGACGAAGGCGCCCGGTTGCGGCACGAAGCGCTCGATCGTCGCGTCCTGCGAGAAGTGCAGCACCTCGCCCGGTCCGGGGCGCATCAGCGGGTGAGTTCCTGGTAGGCGGCCAGGACGGCGGTGGTCCGGTCGGTGAGATCCGCGGCGCTGTCGCTCTTCGGGGACGGCGGGGTGCCGGTGTGCAGCAGGTAGTCGGCGTCGCGGAGGACCGCTTCGGCCTTGCGGAGGGCCTGCTGTTCGCGGATGAACTCGGCGGTCTCGTCGGCGAGCCGGGCCAGATGCTCGACCTGGCGTTCCACGTCGGCGTCGAGGTGGGCCATGCGGTCCTGGGCGCGCAGGACCCGTTCGGCGACCTCGGCGCGGAGGTGGCTGCCGGCGGGGATGTCCTGGACGAGGGCGCCGAGCTGGAGCTGGCTCTCCCGCACCCGGGCGCGGTCCGTCAGGATGCCCGCGAGGTCCCACAGCGTGGTGGCCAGGGTGGGGCTGGGGTCGTCCAGGTCGAGGTGGCGGCGCAGCGACGGCCAGTGGTGCAGGGTGAGGACGGCGGCGTCGGCGGCGCGGCGGAAGTCGTCCTGGTCGGCGGGGGCGGTCAGGACGCGGTAGTCGCCGGCGGACCGGCCGAGCAGGCGCCAGCCCGCGGTCAGGGGGAGCTCGAACGTCACCCTCGCGTCGTCACGCGGGCGCAGGACGGTGAGGGAACCCAGCACGAAATGGTCGCACGGCACCGACGCGGCGGGGGCGCGCCGGCCCACGAGCGTGCTCGTCGCGCCCTCGCCCAGGAACAGTTTCACGAAGGGGAGATTAGCGGGGGTACGCGGTCGGCGTAGCGTGGCTACCTGCGACATGGAGGTAGCGGGCGATGGTGAGTGGAAGCGTCCAAGAGGTTCCGGCCGAGGTCACACCGTTGCAGTTCCTGCACGGTGAGTGGGCGGTCCGGCGCGATATCACCGATCGCCGATCTGGGCACACCGGTCTCTTCACGGGGCGGGCGAGCTTCGAGTGGGACGCCGGGACTCTGCGGTACGCCGAGGAGGGCGAGCTCCGGTTCGCCGAGCATCGTGGTCCCGCGTCGCGGCGGCTGGTCTACGTGGCCGGGGCCGGGTCCGCGGTGGGCGTACGTTTCGCTGATGGTCGGCCGTTTTATGACCTTGATCTTCGGGATCAGCGGTGGGGTGCGGATCATCTCTGCGGGGCGGATCTCTACACGGTGACCGGGCTGATCACCGGGCCTGACTCGTTCGTCGAGACCTGGCACGCCGGTGGGCCCGGTAAGGACTACGACCTGGTGACGGCCTACCAGCGCCTTTAGTCAAAGCCGGCCGGCGGCCTTCAGCGCGAGGTAGGCGTCGGAGACCTTCGAGGCGAAGGTCTCGCGGGGTTCGTCGACGACCATGACGCCCTGCTGTTCCAGCAGGGCACGGACCCGGCCACGCTCGGCCAGGGCGAGTTCGGCGGCAGCGGCGAGGTGTACGTCATCCGCGCTCGCCCCCTCGCCGGGCAGCTCGGCCAGCTGCGCGGTCTCCGGGTCCCGCACGCTGGCCAGCACCACCCGGTGCTTGGTGGTGAGCCGCGCGAGCATCGGCAGCAGACCCTCCACGATCGGCGCCGCGTCCAGCGCCGAGAAGATCACCACGAGAGCGCGCTTGTGGCCGCGGCGCAGCAGGTCGCTCGCCGCCGGGCCGAAGTCCGTCTCGACGAGCCGGGGCTCCAGCGCCGCCATCGAGCTGATCAGCCGGGGCAGCTTGGTACGGTGCCCGCCACCCTCGACCCGCGCGCGGACCTGGGAGTCCACCGCGAGCAGGTCGACCCGGTCGTCGGCCTTCGAGGCGAGCACGGCGAGCAGCAGCGCGGCGTCGATAGCGGCGTCGAGACGGGGTTCGTCACCGATGCGGGCCGCGGAGGTGCGGCCGGTGTCGAGGACACAGACCACGCGGCGGTCCCGCTCGGGGCGCCAGGTCCGGACCATCACATCATGGGTACGCGCGGAAGCCCGCCAGTCGATCGACCGCACGTCATCGCCGACCACGTACTCGCGGAGCACGTCGAACTCGGTGCCCTGTCCACGCCCCCGGGTGACCACGGCGCCGTCGAAGATCCGCAGCTTGGCCAGTTTCTCGGGCAGCAACCGCCGCGACGGGAAACGCGGCAGCACCCGCAGCGTCCACTTCGGCGTGATCGCTTCGTTCCAGCGCTGCCGCCGCTGCCGGTACGCGAGCCCGAGCGGCCCGTACGACCGCAGCGTCACGCGCACGGCGGGCCGGTCGCCGTGCCGCGTCGGGGTCAGCGTCGTGGTGATCGTCTGCTCCTGTCCGGCGAGCAGCCGCAGCCGGTGCTCGGCGTTGTCCGCGCCGGCCGACGGCACCCAGCGGTCACGCAGCCGGAGCCACATCGGACGCCCCGACGTGTTGGTGACCGTCAGTGTCGTGGTCGTCGTCGCTCCCAGCCACAACGTCTCGGCGCCCTCGCGACGCAGCGTCACACCGTTCAGTGGCGCGGCGACAGCGGCGTCCAGCGCCGCCGCGGCGAGCGCGAGCGCCAGCACGGCGGCGGTCAGCAGCCACGGCGCGGGCAGCAGCGCCGGCAGGGGCACGCCCAGCGCCAGCAGCAGCGCGAAGCGCCTCGTGATCACGGCCGGCTCAGCGGGGCGCCGGGACGGCACCGAGCACGGAACGCAGCACCGAGTCGGTGGTGACGCCGTCCAGCTCGGCCTCCGCGCGCAGCCGTACCCGGTGGCGCAGCACGGGGATCGCGAACGCCTTCACGTCGTCCGGGATGACGTATTCGCGGCCGCTGAGCCAGGCCCGCGCCTTGGCGACGGCGAGCAGTGCCGTCGTGCCACGCGGGGACGCACCCAGCTCCAGCGCGGGGGCCACCCGGGTCGCCCGGGTCAGGTCGACGACGTACTCCAGGACCGGTTCGGCGACGGCGACGCGGCGTACGGCTTCGCGCCCCGCGGCCAGGTCGTGCGCGTTGGCGACCGGGCCGACCCCGGCGGCCTTCAGATCCCGCGGGTCGAAGCCCATGTGGTGGGCCCGCAGCACGCCGAGCTCCTCGTTGCGCTCCGGCAGCGGCACGGCCAGCTTGAGCAGGAACCGGTCGAGCTGCGCCTCGGGCAGCGGATACGTGCCCTCGTACTCGATGGGGTTCTGCGTCGCCACCACGATGAACGGCTCCGGCAGCTTGCGGGTCTCGCCATCGGTGCTGACCGTGCGCTCCTCCATCGCCTCCAGCAGCGCCGCCTGGGTCTTCGGCGGGGTGCGGTTGATCTCGTCGGCGAGCAGCAGGTTGGTGAACAGCGGCCCGGCGCGGAAGTTGAACGCGGCGGTGCGCGCGTCGTAGATGAGCGAGCCGGTCACGTCACCCGGCATCAGGTCGGGGGTGAACTGGACCCGCTTGGTGTCGAGGTCCAGCGCCGCGGCGAGCGCGCGTACCAGCAGCGTCTTCGCCACGCCGGGCACGCCCTCCAGCAGCACGTGGCCGCCGGAGAGCAGCGCGATGATCACGCCGCCGACCACCGCGTCCTGACCGATGACCGCCTTCGCGACCTCGGCCCGCAGACGCTGCAGCGCGTCCCGGGCCGAGGCGGAGTCGCCGGATGCGGAAGACGTCACGTCAGATCCCCTCGTTCATTGCTGATAACCGTCCTGACCAGCCGCTGCACGTCCGAGGCGGCGCGGGCCAGTTCCTCGTCGCTGTCCTCGACACCACCGCCGAGCAGATGCCGGACCTCGTTCTCCTGCAGGCCGGTCTGCGTGGCTACCCGGTGGGCGACCTCGTCCACCGTGCTGTCGGCCGGCATCCCGAAATGCACCATCAGCCGGGTACGCGCGGCGGCCTGCACGGTCGCCAGCGAGGTGCCGCGGGCGCGGGCCCTGCGGTAGAGACCGCCCAGTCCGCGTACGGTCTCGGCGGCCCTGACCTGGACCGGCAACGGCTCCGCGACCGGCGTGCCCAACCGCCGGGCCGAGGCCAGCGCCAGCGCGATCCCGGCCAGCAGCAACAGCGCCAGCGTCGCCCAGACGGCGGGTGGGAAGGCCTGTGCGAGGGGACTGCCGGCCACGCCCCCGCCGTCGTCGCTCTGCTCGGCCGGCTGCCCGCTCGGGTCCTCGGTCGCCGGAGCGGGCTCCCCGTTGTCGTTCGACGGGTCGTCGTCCCACGGCTCGGTGGAGTCCGGGTCGGGGGTCGGCTCGGCGGGGTCCGGCTCGGCGGTCGGCGCGGTCGGCTCCGGCGGCGCCTTCTCGCGTTCGTGCAGGTCCAGCCAGATCAGCCGGCCGTAGCGGGAGAGCAGGCTGACGGCGAGCGCGCGGTTGCCGTACTCGTCGGCCCGGTCGTTGCGGAACGGGTCCGCCGCCCCGACCATCGTCAGGTTCTTGACCTCGACCACGCTGTCGGAATAGCAGCGCACGGGTTCGCTGCGGAAGTCGCCGGTGTCGTAACGCCAGCGCAGGGTCGCCGCGGGCCCGGCCTGGGCGAAGTCCTCGGTGCACCCCGGCTGCGGCGCGGCGGCTGTCCAGCGTGGGCCGGTGACCACGACGTCGAGGCCGGCGGCGTACACCTCGCCTGCGCCCGGCGCGACCAGGACGACCCGGACCCGCGGCGGCAGCAGGGCCAGCCGCTCCAGGTAGTACGGGTTGACCAGCTCCGGCGTGGTCACCAGCAGCGTCACGGCGTCACCGTCACCGACCGCCTCGATCGCCTCCGGGCTGGTGCTCCGGACGTCGATGCGTACGCCGTCGCGGGTCAGGTCATCGGCGAGGCGCCGGGCACCGTCACCCGCTGTGCTCGTGGGGGAGAGGAACGAGGCGTCGGTCGGGTCGGGTTGTTGCACCGCGTGGACGATCACGGTCAGCGCCACCAGCACCAGCACCAGCGCGAACGGCATGATCAGGCGCAGTCGGCGCGGATTCTTCAGTCTCGGCATCCTCATCGCGCGCCGCCTGTCATCCTGCTCCGGACCTCGCCGGTCAGGGTGCGCATGTGATCGTCGTGGACGCGTTCCGCGGGGCGGTCGCCGTACCAGACCTCGGAGAACAGGTCGGTCGCGCCGCCGAGCGGGGCCGCCACCGCGGGCCGCTGCTGGGCGGCGGAGGCGGCGACCTCGGCGGCGGTGGTGCCCGGCAGCGGGGAGACGACCCCGGCCGCGGTCAGGTCGCCGACCACATCACGCAGCCGCTGGCGGATCGCTTCGGCGTAGCGGCCCTCGGAGGCCAGGCGGTCGGCGAGCAGCATGCCGTTGGGCAGCACGACCTGCGGCTCGAAGATCGGTTCTTCTTGTTGTTTTTTTGGTTTTGGGGCGGGAGTTTTCTTGGCTTTGGCGCGTTTTGCCCGCTTTTCCCATCGGGGGAGGCGTGGCCATCGGCGCGGGATCCAGCGTGGATACCAGTACCAGAGCGAGCCGAGTAGCCCGGCCGCCGCGAGCATCAGGAGTAGCAGCAGACCGGGGGAGATGTGGTCGAAGACGGACGCGACGAACTCGTCCCAGACGCGGGTCACGGCGCCCACACCAGCACGACCGCCGGATCCTCACCGCGGCTGCGCGCCCGGCTGACGGCGATGTCCAGCCCCTCGGTGCGGATCCGGGTCTCCAGCACGAGCACGGCGTCGACACAGCCGAGCGCCGCATAGGCGACGGTGTTGGCGAGCGTCCACGCGATCGGTGCGGCCCAGCTCGACCAGTCGGGCAGCCCACCACCGGTGAACAGGTCGAACGAGGCAACCCACCCGGCACCGAGCACGACCCGCACGGCGAGCCACGTCAGATACGCCGCCAGCCTCGTCCACATGCCCCGCAGCCCGCCGCGCGACGCCAGCCGCGCCGCGCGCACGAACGAGGGCCCCGCCCGGTCGATCACGATCACGCCGCTGACCAGGCCGAACAGCCCGTACGCGAAAATCCACCCGACGAACCCCGCGAACGCCGCGACCCCGCAGATGGTCCCCAGCACTATCGCCGTGACCAGCGTGCTGATCGGCCGCATCCGCGTCCACAACTCCCGGTCCCGGACGCTCTGCCCCACCAGGGCCGGCCCGGCAGCCGCGGCGGCGAGCGCCCCGAGCACGCAGACGATGAAGCCCTCGATGCCGAACCCGGCCGACACCAGCGTCCACCAGGCCCCGAAATGCCCGTCCTCGGGTAGATAGAGCGGCGCGCTGACCTGCGCGAACCCCCGCAACGGCACCAGCACCGCCTGCTCGAGCCCCGCCAGCACGAACGCGGTGGCCAGCAGCGGCAACGCCCTGGCGCGCAACAGCGTCATGGCGGCATCCAGCAGCTCACCGAGCGTCATCGGACGCAGCGGCAGATCGGGCTGCGCAGACATGGCCGCGATCCTATGGGATCCGGCCACCCCCATGGGCCACGACCCGGCCCGTCATCGTGGCCGGTCGGTCCGGGCCCGCTCCAGTACCTCCTCGGTCGTCGGCGGGCTCTGGGGATGGAAGGACAGCGACCACGGTGTTTGAACCTTGACGAACTCCCCGCCCTCGACCGCCGCATAGAACTGGCCGACTTTGAGCCGGGCGATGTCCGTGATGTCGCTTCCTTTGGCCCGGGCGAGCTCACGGGCGCTGGCGATCTGGGTGGGGTGATTCAGTAATCCGAACAACTGCGTGGCGGCGTTGCCGGGAATACGGTTGTGCAGGCCCTTGGGCGCCTGGGTGGCGAAGACGAGCCCCAGCCCGTACTTGCGGGCCTGGGAGGCCAGGACGAGGGTGCTGTGGGTGCAGGCGGTCATCGGACCCGACGGCGCCAGAGTTTGTGCCTCATCCATCACGAACAGGCTGCCGAGCGGCCGGTCACCTGCAGGATTCCGCTTGATCCAGGCGAAGAGCGCCAGTTGTAGCTGGTTCACGAAGCTCTGCCGCTGCGAGTCGTCGGTCAGCCCGACGAAGTTGATGACCGAGACCCGGGCACGGCAGCCCGGCTTCGGTGTCAGCAGCAGCCCTGGATCCGTAGGGGCGCCGAGCCCTCCGAAGAGCGGATCATTCACGATGGTAGCCATCAGCAGTTGCGCCATCTGGGCACCGATCTTCGGCGCATCGTCGATCTGGCTCAAGCCGTCGGGGAGCGCGTTCAGCAGGCCGATGAACTCTTTCAGGTCACTCCTACCCGTACGCGCATAGCTGGTGAGCGCTTCCCGCAGCACCGCCTGCCCCAGCTGTGCCTTGCTGCTCAGGCCGTCCAGCTTGGCGCGTGGCGCGAGAGCGGCGACCGCGGAATCGATCCCCGCGGCAAAGACGTCCGCATCATCCAGCATGTCCTTGAACTCAGGTAACGGCTGAAAACTGAGGGGCCGCCCGCTCTCTCTGCGAGGTGTCCAGATGACGACATCGGTTTCCCGCAGATACTCCTGCGATCTGGCGGTGTCTGACCGATCCCACCCCGGCGGGAATTCGGGCCAGGGATCGCCGAGACGCGACAGGTCGTTGTTGGGATCGAGCACGATCGACGACACTCCGCGCAACGCGCATTCCTCGACGAGGCGACGGATCAGCACCGTTTTGCCCGATCCGGACCCTGCGAAGATCGCAGTGTGCTTGCGGAGCACCGCCAGGTCGATGCCCACGGGATGCCCGTCCTCGGCCGCTGTCCCAAGGATGATCCGGTCGCCGTGCTCGGGTGTCGGCGCGGCCAGGGATACGGCCGCGGTGGTCGTGGGCTGATCCGCGAGGGCTTCCCGCAGAAAGGAGATCGCCGCGGCGGGATCGTGCTGCTGGAACCAGGGCCGCAGTTTCTCCAGGCCATTTTCCGCGATCAGACTCTCGAGCGCCATCAGCCTTACGACGTCCGACTCGGGAAACTCGATCCGGATGCCGCCCGCGGCCTCCAGAGTGGCGACCACCTCTCTGGTCCGCACACCCTTGGACCACGGAGCGGTGCGCAGCAGGAAGAGGCGGCGCTTGCGCTGTCCCTCGACCAGGCCCGCAGCGGTGTGAGCATTCCTGATCCGATTGAGGACCGCGATGTGATGCGGTGCGCTTATCGCCCGGAACGCCCAGTGGGCTTCGTCCTCGATCTCCTCGTTCAAGGTGCGCCGTAGCCGGGCATGCAGCGCGGGCTTTCCGCCCGGTGCGGGATCGACGCCGAAGATCTCCTCGGGCTCGTTTCGAGCCCCGATCCAGGCCGTGAGGCCCGCACGGAGGAGACCGGGGACAACCTTGTCCTCCGTGCCAGGGGTGAGGGCGGGCCTCGGGTCCGCCTCTTTGATCAGCTCGGCGTAACGGGCGTCCAGTGCGGCCAGGTCGCTCTCGGCGACTGCGACGCTCTCGAGCGCCCGCGCGGGCCCATTACTCGGCTGACGCAGTAGGTGGAGAAGCTCGTGGACCTCGTCCGCCCGGAGGCATTCCCGGATGTGGGTGTCCACCGTCCTGAGTAGCTCACGAGGCGTGAACTCGATCGACTCCGCGAAGGCCAGATCCGCTACCGGCCAGGTCGGGTAGGGCGGAGTGAAGCCGGCCTCGGTGAATTTCGCGGTGAAGCGTCGCGCGACCAGTTCACGGCCGATCTCCGGTGACGGGATGTCCCTGAGGTCGATCGCTTCCCGGAACCGGTCCTGGGCGGTGTTTGTCGCCGTCGACTTGACTAGGTCCCACACGCCCGGCAGGCAGCTCACCACCGACAGGGTCCGCCGGGTGTTCTCCCTCAGCGCCATCAGGCCGCCCGCGATGTGTTCCAGCAGCAGTGATCCGCTCCAGTTCGACCGGTCCGCTGCGGCACTGGACTGGGCGGACTGGTGGACGATGGCATCGATCTGGTCGACGGCCACCACGGTCGGCCCGGTCAATGCCAGGAGCCGTGAGATGTCGCGGACTATCTCCTGCGCGGAACGCCGGCCCCGGCGCATACCCCACTTCGCCCTTTCCCCGGGTTCGACCTCGTCGTTCGAGCAGAGAAATTCGAATCCGACATCCTGGGCCGTGGGGTCGTCAGCGGCCCGCAGGACGAGCGCCCGCACCGTGTCCTGCACCTCGACGCCGACGCGTCGATTGCGTTTGCGAAGCAGATCGATGAACGCGTCGAGGGTCGCCCGGGTCAGCGGGGTCTCCCCGCTCACCGCTCGGCGAATTCCGCGCGGAGCGCCGCAGTCGTCCGCCAGCCGGCGGAGGAACACCACCAGCTGGCTGTCACCGTCTTCGGGGGCGCGGGTCAGGCCTTCGACCACGGACAGCGCCGTGCTGCTCCAGAAGGCGCTGGCGTCCAGCAGGCTGATGAGAAAGAAATACCCGTCCCTCGCCTGCACCTCTTCGCGGATTGCCGACAGCAGATGTGTCTTGCCGGTGCCGCGATCGCCGAGCAGGGCAACGCCCACCGGGCTTGTCTCCGGCTCTTCCTGTGCCTCGGCGAATCCATCCAGCACCATCGAGAGGGCCGTTCGATGCAGGGCGGCGACGTGAAAGGGCGGTGGCCTCCAGACGTCGTCAGCGGTGGGCGCCCAGTTGAATCGCAGCGCGGACAGCGCCTTGCGCTCGATCTCGCTGATCATGTGATGGCGAGGAGATGCTTGTCCTGGTTACCGATGCTGACGGCTGCTGCTCTGTCGGCGGCGGTAAGTGTCTTTTGATTGACCTCGGAGAAGACCCGGACGCCGGGCGCGCTCCGCATGGCGATCAGGGCCGCGTCGAGTTCCGCCCGGCCGATCCCGGGCAGCGCGGCCCGAAGGCGCACCAGTTTGACCGCGTCACCAGGGGTACCGGCCAGCCCGTCATACGCCTTTCGCACCATTGCCGTGACGTCATCGACCGCGGAAATGGTTGCGGGTTGCGGGTCAGGCGCCACCTCACCCTGCGGCAGATAGAAATCGGAAAGCGCGAGCCCGGAGGTTGCGAGGAACTGTCGTAGCGCGGCGACCTGCGAATATACGGCCACGCCGCGGTAACCCGATCCGGTGGGTGGTTCGGTGCCGATAGCCGCCAAGGACTTCGCCCAGCCGGCCTCGCTTATTCCGAGGAAAATGCGCTGTCCCTCTTTGCGAACCTCGATCAGGCCTAGCTCCTTCAGCTTCTCCCGATTTTTGATATCGAGCTTGAAGCCCGCCTTGGTCAACTCGGAATTCGCGATCTCCTGCGCCTTTTCCAGGAGGACCAGCAGCGCGCAAGTCTCGATCAACGTGAGCGTCGCGTCCGGCATTCCGGTTCCTCCGATGTGCGGGCCGACCCGGTGATCAACTCGGTCCCGGGTGTGTCGGGCCGATTCTGCCGATCCCGGCCAGGTGCCGCAAGGTCCACTGTGCAGTTTCAGAAATCTGACACCCGGATCTTGTATTGATCTTCGGCGGGCCAGGTCGAAATGGGCCGATCGAACACATGTTCGCCGACCCCTGCGGAGATCTGCTGAAAGGTCTATTGCCCTCCGGGACCGAGCGTGCGACATTCCCTGACGGCGCCACTGCGGCGCTATCTCATGATCATTCTGATCGCGATTCTTCCAGGGAGGCTCTCGTCGATGTCGTCCGAGATCGTGCGGTATCGCGTCGACGCGGAGACGGTCGCCCAGATCGAGATCGACCCGGTCAACGGTTACCGGCCGGCCGGAGTCGCCGACATCGCGGGTTCGGTCCGTGAGTCCGCGGGCCCGGCGGTCGCGGCCGCAAAGGTATTGCTGGAACAGGTACGCGACATCGCGCCCGACGCAGTTGAGGTCAAGTTCGGAATCAAGGTCACCGGCGCTGCCAACTGGGTGATCGCCAAGGCGGCGACCGAGGCCAACTTCGAGGTGACCATGATCTGGAAACCCGGCGGCACCGGTAGCAGGCGCTGAGCCAGGGCGGGGGAATGACAAAGGCGCCTGCGGACTCCTGGACCGTCGCGGTGCACGCCACCCGGCACGACAACGAGCCACTCGGCACCGGCGTGGTCATCGACAGCAATCAGGTTCTGACCTGTGCGCATGTCCTGCGCAGGGACGGCGTCACCCTCCAGGAGATCTGGCTTGCCTTCCCCAAGGCCCCCGGAGTCGGCTACGGCGAACGCCGCCGCGCCCGGCTGATCCACGACGGCGAGGACGGCAAGCATGTCGACATCGCGTTGCTGGAGCTCGGCGAGCCCGTGCCGCCATCGGTACGACCGGCCCGGTTACGGTGCTTACCGGCGCAGGAGCTGAGCGGGCGATCCTGGTGGGCATTCGGATTTCCCCACGGTGCTGAACACGGTGGCTCGGCAGAGGGCCTGACCGGTGATCCCCTGACGTACGGCCGGATCGACCTGCGGACCGCGACAGCACCAGGACTGCGGCAGGGATTCAGCGGGGGAGCGCTCTGGTCGCCCGAGTACGAAGCCGTGGTCGGCCTAATCGTCGCCGCGGGAGAGGGCAATGGTTATGCGTTGACGCTGCAACACGCCGACGAACAGCTGCCCGAGCTGAAGCTCTCCGTGCTCGCCGGCTGGCAGACCAGGGACGCCGACGATGCGGCGCTCGCCGCGTGGGGCTGGGTGCTGGCCGAGGACGATGAGGCCCATCGTCACTGGCTGCCGCGGGCGCGCGGGGTCGCCGTGAACAGTGAGCGCGGGTCGCGGTTCCGGGGACGCGCGGCCGCATTACGCGTGATCAAACATTGGCTGGACGAGCCGGCGACGCGAGACTCGGCACTCGTCGTAACCGGCTCACCAGGCGTCGGCAAATCCGCGGTTCTCGGCCGTATCGTCACGACTGCCGACGCGGCCGTACGCGCTGGACTGCCGAGTGAAGATACCGCCGAGCTGGCGACCGAAGGCTCGGTGTCCTGCGCGGTACATGCGAAGGGCAAGAGCGCGCTGGAGATCGCCACCGAAATCGCCCGGGGGGCCGCCGTCGCGCTGCCGTCCCAGCCGATCGACCTGGTGCCCGCTCTGCGTGCCCGTCTGACCCGGCGATCGGGTCGGTTCAACCTTGTCATTGACGCGCTGGACGAGGCGGTCTCACCCGCACAGGCCCGAAAGACGATCAACGACGTGGTCCTGCCGCTGCTTCGTGACCTTGCCCCGATCGGTGTGAAAGTGGTTGTCGGAACCCGGCACTCCGATGACAACGGCGACCTGCTCGGCGAATTCGGGTCGGCCGCGAAGTTCGTCAACCTGGACTCGCCGGAGTACTTCGCGGAGTCCGATCTCGTCGATTACGCGCTCGCCACGCTCATGGGAATGCAGCGATCGGACAATCCGTACGCCGATGAGTGGGTCGCCGAGCCGGTGGCACGCCGGATCGCGGCGCTGTCGCACGGCAATTTCCTGGTCGCCGGGCTCGTTGCGCGGGCGCGGGGGCTGCGTGACGAACAGCCGGTGCTGCCCGCCGACGTCTCGTTCGCGGCGACCGTGTCCGATGCCCTCGACCGGTACGTCGAGAATCTGCCGTCGGCGGGCTGGACGCCGGCGCGCCTTGCTCTGACCGCCCTCGCTCACGCCGAGACACCAGGACTACCCATCTCGCTGTGGCGCGTAGCGGTGGAAGCACTCGGCGGCCAGGTCACGGAGGAGGATCTGACCTTCTTTGCGCGCACGTCGGCGGCTAACTTCCTCGTCGAGAGCGGTGCCGCGGAGATTCCCGTCTACCGGCTGTTCCACCAGGCACTCAACGAGGCATTGCTGGCCGGCCGGGAGAGCGAAGAGAAACGCCTGGTGGGAGCATGGCTCGCGCATGCCAGGACGATCGGTTGGAGCGCTGCGCCGGACTATCTCCTGCGTTCCCTTCCCCAGCACGCCGTGCGTACGGGAGTCATCGATGAACTGCTCGGCGATGACGACTACCTCCTGTACGCCCGCCTGGATCGTCTGCTGCCCGCAGCCGACGCCGCACGCACCGAGCTTGGCTTCGCCCGTGCCCGGCTCCTGCAGCTGACCCCGCAGGCCCTGGACGCCTCAGCGCCGGAACGCGCCGCCCTGTTCTCGGTGGTGGAGCAGCTGGACGAACTGGGGAGTGGTCACTGGGTACGACCCGGCGCCTACATTCCACTCTGGTCGCGTACGCCGAGAAGGCTGGAACGGGTAATTCTCGAGGGCCATTCGAATGCCGTCTGTGATGTGGCATCGCTCGCCGTGGACGGCAGGACCTTGCTCGCTTCCGCGGGCGAGGACGGCACGGTTCGACTCTGGAACCCTCTGACCAGTCAGACGGAGCACGTCATCGACTGCCATGACGACTGCATCCGGAGTCTCGCGGCAGTGCGTACCCGCGATATCTCTCTGCTGGCCACGGGGGGCCACGACGGTACGGTGAAGCTCTGGGACCCGCGCACCTGTCAGCTCGTCCACACTCTCACCGGGCACACCGACTGGGTGCGAAACATGTGCTCCCTACCCTTGCCCGATGGTCGTGAGCTGCTGGTATCAGGAAGCGACGATCGCACCGTACGGCTCTGGGACCCGATCTCCGGCGAGCTCGTGCGCACGATCGAGGGGCATTCCGGCTGGGTGACCGCCGTGTGCCGGGTCGGCAACCTGATCGCCTCCACCGGCGTCGACGGCACCGTGCGGCTCTGGGAGCCCTTGAGTGGCCGGAACCTCGCGGTCTTCACCGGTCATTCCGGCTGGGTGACCACGCTTCATACGGTGCGCGGAATGGTGGTCTCGGCAGGCTATGACGGCAGCATCCGCTTCTGGGATCCGCGCTACGCCGACCCGGTCGCCGTCTTCGAGACGCAAGCCGGGCCGCTGACCGATCTGTGCACCGTGGATACGGGCGACGCGTTGCTGCTGGCGGCGACAGCCGAGGACGGAATCATCCGGCTCTGGGACATGCACACCGGGGTGGAACGGCCGCCCATCGAAGGGCAGGCGACGTGGATCCGCGCGATCTGCGAGCTACCTGTCGGAGAGCGCAACCTGTTGGCTACGGCAGGTGATGATGGTGCCGTACGGCTCTGGGACACGGCCACCGGCCGGGCCCGGAAGGTGATGGACGGCGGCAGGATCGGTGCTGTGGGTGCCCTCACCGCGGTTCCGACCGCGAAGGGCACGCTCGTCGCCGGCGCCGGTGATGACGGTGTCGTCCGGCTGTGGGATCCTCGGACCGGTGCGCAATCAGGGGTGCTGACCAGTTACGGAGCCGCGGCGACCGACGTGTCCGTGCTGGCCGACGACGACGTCAACTTGCTTGCGGTATCTAGCGAGGACCGCGTCGTGCGGGTGTGGGATGTCGACAGCGGTGAACTCTTCAAGGAGTTCCACCAGCACCACGAACGGGTCAATGCGGTCAGCGGTGTCGGACCGCTGCTGGCCTCAGGCGCTGATGACCTGATCGTGCGAGTGTGGGACCTGGACAAGGACATGGCGCGCCCGTTGCTCGGTCATTCCAGCTGGGTCACCTCGCTCGCTGCCGTCCGCCATGACAGCCGCGAACTGCTCGTCTCCGGTGACAGGAACGGCACGATCCGGCTCTGGGACCCAGGAGGCGAGCTGCTGTGTGAGGTCCAGGGGCATCACGAGGCGGTGAATGCACTCACCCGGTTCCCACTCGACGACCGGGAGCTGCTGATCTCGGCCGGCGACGATCGGACCGTGCGGCTCTGGAGCCTCGACGACTTGGCCCCACGTGGGATTCTGACCGGGCACACCGCGGAGGTCACCAGCGTGTGCGCGGTTCGGTATGAGGGGCGGACGGCACTCGCATCGACCAGCCTGGACCGCACTGTGCGGATCTGGGACATCAGCACCGGGCGGGTGCTGCGCGTCATACCCGTCCATCACCAGGCGCTGGCCTGTGCTGCCGTCGATGATGTACTGATTGTCGGTCTAGACCGGGGCATGCTGGCTCTGAGCAACCTCTGAGCCTGGTTACGTTCACGTTGTTGATCTCGCCGATCGATGCATTCGCAGCTATGGTGCCTCGATGGGCGCCCACAAGGCGTCCGTGACCTCCCCTCGAAAGGTTCGGGTATGACCCTCCCCACGGGCGTATCACGGCGTAGCGTGCTCGGTGCCGCTGCTGCCGGTGTCGCCGCTCCTGTTTTCCTCGCCGGTGCTGCCGATGCGCACGGCAAGGGCGGGCACGGTGGCGCTCCCGCCCCCAAGACCTACGACCTGACCGTGCTCGGCACCTCCGACACGCACGGCAACGTCTACAACTGGGACTACTACAAGGACCTGGAGTACGACGACAGCGCGCACAACGATGTCGGTGTCGCGAAGCTCGCCGCCCTGGTGAACCAGATCCGGGCCGAGCGCAAGGGCAAGGCCACGCTGGTGCTCGACGCCGGTGACACGATCCAGGGCACGCCGCTCGCGACGTACTACGCCAAGCAGGAGCCGATCACCACGACCGGTGAGCGGCACCCGATGGCGCGGGCGATGAACGTGCTGAACTATGACGCCATCACGCTGGGCAATCACGAGTTCAACTACGGGCTGCCGCTGCTCAACCTCTGGATCCGTCAGCTGGGCTTCCCGGCCCTGGCGGCCAACGCGGTCGGAGCGACGAGTGGAAAGCCGGCCTTCACGCCGTACGTCATCAAGAAGGTCTCGCTCGGCAAGGGCGCACCGACCCTGCGGGTGGGCATTCTCGGTCTGACGAACCCGGGCATCGCGATCTGGGACCGGGCCAACGTCGAGGGCAAGCTGGTCTTCAACGACATGGTCGCGACCGCGGCCAAGTGGGTGCCGATCATGCGGGCCCGCGGCGCGGACCTCGTGCTGATCTCCGCGCACGGCGGCGACAGCGGGACCAGCAGCTACGGCCCCGAGATCCCCAACGAGAACCCGAGCGCGCTCATCGCCGAGCAGGTTCCCGGCATCGACGCGATCCTGTTCGGGCACGCGCACAACGAGGTGGCGCAGCGCTTCGTCACCAACACCAAGACCGGTGTGCAGGTGCTGCTCTCCGAGCCGTCCAAGTGGGGCCAGCGGCTCACCCGGATGGACTTCACGCTGGTCCGCGACAAGGGCCGGTGGAGCATCACCACCAAGAAGTCGGCGACGCTGAACACCAACACGGTCACCGCCGACCCCAAGGTGCTCGCCGCGGTCAAGGCCCAGCACACCAAGACGGTCGCGTACGTCAACCAGGTCGTCGCCACGTCCACCGAGGAACTGTCGGCCGCCGAGTCGCGGTACAAGGACACGGCGATCCTGGACTACATCAACAAGGTGCAGACCGACACGGTGACCACGGCGCTGGCGGGTGGCGCGTACGCGTCGCTGCCGGTCCTGTCGATCGCCGCGCCGTTCAGCCGCACCGCGGTCTTCCCGCAGGGCGACGTCAAGATCAAGGACGTGGCCGGGCTCTACATCTACGACAACACCCTCGAGGCCGTCGTCCTCACCGGTGCCGAGGTCAAGGCGTACCTGGAGTATTCCGCCAAGTACTTCGTGACCCTGCCCGCCGGCGCCACGCCCGACCCGGCGACCATCAGTGACTCCACGGTGCCGGACTACAACTACGACGTGCTCTCCGGCGTCGATTACGACATCGACATCAGCCTGCCGGTGGGCTCCCGCATCACCCGCCTGGAGATCGCCGGCGTCGCGGTGGCGGCCGGCGCGCAGTTCGTGGTGGCGGTGAACAACTACCGGCGCAGCGGCGGCGGCAACTTCCCCGGCATCGTGAAGACGCAGGTCTACAACGCGCAGCAGGAGATCCGCCAGCTGCTCATCGACTGGGCGCAGGCCAAGGGCTCCATCAACCCGGCCGACTTCTACGTGCCGAACTGGAAGCTCGTGCGCGCCGGCGTACCCGTCTTCTAAAACGTTTGTCCGTGGCGCACCCGACCCCCCGCCGGGTGCGCCACGAGCCTTTTACTTGGCGGCCAGCTGCTTCCAGGTGCCGTCCTTGTCGGCCGTCACCGTGACCTGCCCGGTCTTGCCGTCATTGAGCGTCAGATTGCACAGATAATCGCGAGTGCCGTCAGCCCGTCGCTCCGACGCCGCATTGCACTCCGCCTTCGTCGCGGTGATGTTCGCCTTCGCCAGCTGCCCGTCGTGCAGCACCTGGTTCTCCACCGCACTCTGCGCCCGCGATTCCACGAAATCCGTCACCGCCGGCTGGATCACGGTCAGCGAGACGACGAACCAGACGAACGACCCGGCCAGCAGGGACACCGCCCAGGTGATCCAGTAGGGGGCGCCGCTGTTGCCGCCGCGCTGGGCCCGGTTGGCCCGGCGGGCCGCCGACACCACGCCGGCCAGGCTGAAGAAGA
Organism: Winogradskya humida; assembly: GCF_016862215.1. GTDB lineage: Bacteria > Actinomycetota > Actinomycetes > Mycobacteriales > Micromonosporaceae > Actinoplanes > Actinoplanes humidus. Next base: position 45,507 of record NZ_BOMN01000012.1, on the reverse strand, counting down.
AGGTCAGGACCGCCACCGGCCAAAGGGCCGGGGGCTGCGCCCTGGCCGCGTTGCGCATCGCTTCCGGGTAGGGAACGAGCAGTCCACCCACAACCGGGACCTGATTTTCGTACGCGGAGCCGGTTCCCGCTGCTCCGCCGGCCGCGGTGGGCGCCCAGGGGGGATTTGTCGGGTATACGCCCTGCGGCGTGTAACTCTGCTGGGCCGGGGGCTGCTGCGCCTGGGTCTGGCCCTGGGCCTGCTGCGCGTGGGCCTGGGCTTGGGCCTGCTGGGCCTGGGCTTGGGCTTGCTGGGCTTGGGCCTGCTGGGCTTGGGCCTGCTGGGCTTGGGCCTGCTGGGCTTGGGCCATCGCTCGCTGGGCGGCGGCTTGCTGGGCTGCTACCAGCTGGTCCTGATCTTGCTGGGTCGCTGGGTAGGCCTGGTTTGTCGGATAGGCCTGGTTCGCGTAAGCCTGATCCGCCGGGTAACCCGGGGTCGCATAGTTCTGGGCCGCGGGCGGGTGGGGCGCCTGGGTGTGGGCTGCGGGGCTCTGCTGGGCGGGATGCTGGGGGTAGGCCGAGGGCTGCGGGAAGGCTGAGGGCTGGGGGTGGGCCGGGGGCTGCGGAAAGGCCGGGGGCTGCGGGTACGGCGTGGGCTGCGGGTAGGCGGCCGCGCCCTCCTGCGGGTAGAGCGGCTGCGCGTAACCGGGCTGCTGCTCGATCGGCTGCGCGTAACCGGGCTGCGGCTCGATGGGGTGCTCGTAACCGGCCGGCGGATACTGTGCGTGCCCCGCGGCGAACTGCGGATAGTCGGCGTTCTCGGGGCCGTACGGAATCTGCGTCGTCATGCGGGGGCCTTTCCGGTAGCGGCAGGGGTGCAACTCCGCGCCGAGAACAACTGAATCGGCCGATATCCGGCCGACCTGAGTGAATGCGTTTACGTGCTATTGCCGGGCCAACGCGTAGAACGTGCTGATCTGGGTGTCGGTCAGGGCCCTGCTCCAGATCGCGACCTCGTCGACGGAGCCGTTCAGGCCGGTGGAGGCGTTGTCCTCCGACACGGTCAGCGGCAGCGTCGTGTCAACCGCCAGCGTGCCGCCGGCAGCCTTGGTCGCGGTCATGACGCCGTCGATGTAGAGCTTGGCCGCCGTGCCGTCATAGACACCCACCACGAAGTGGTAGCCGCCGGTCGTCGGCCATTTCGACTTGACCTCCTGCCGGACGCCGCCGGCATCGACGAGGAAACGCATGTCCACGCCGGAATCGCTGCTCCAGGAGAGCAGATAGTTGAGCTTGTTGGTGCCCGGGCCGCCCTTGAAGACCAGGCGCCAGTTCGTGTTCGCGACACCGTCCGTCCAGGCCGCTACCGTCATCGGGCCGGTGATCGAATGCGCGGCGTTGGTGACGCCCGCGTACGAACGGCCGGTGCCATTCTTGAATTTGGTCGCGGCATTGGGGTCGACGCTCACCGCACCGGCCGCACCCACGGCCGGGGTGCCGTAGAGAGCGAGCGGAACGGTGCCCATCTCATCGGCGACCGACGTGGTGCTGGTGCCACCCATCCGCCAGTACGAGACGGGGGCGGATGCTTTGATCGCCGTGGTGTAGAAGTAACTCGACTTCCAGGCATTGGCCTGGGTCGGGCTGATCGCGGAATAGACGGCGCCGGTGCCCGGGCGGGCAAGGCCGGTGCCGACAACAATGCCGAGTACGGCCAGGAGCGCCACGCCTGCACGAGGCCGGTTCCGCCTGCGCGTTCCCCGGCGCTTCTTCACGGCTCCACGCGGCCGTTTCCGCGTGGTGGCATGCCCGCTGACGCGCTTCCTCTTGCTTCTGAACTTCGGGGAACCGCTGTCGGCCGGGCGGTCCTCCACAGCCGGCTCGCCCTGAGCCGGCGGGTCGTCGCTGGGGACGGTGGCGCGGTGGGGTTCGACGGTGGCTCGTCCGCGGGGTTCCGCGGCGGCTGGTCCGCGGGGTTCGGTCGCGGCGCGGCGGGGCTGGCCGGCGGCTGGGGGGCGGGGCCTGCGGCGGCGGGTCAGGGCGAACATGATGACGGCCAGGCCGGCGAGGGCGGGGGCGATGCGGCCGCCGTGGAGGCGTACCAGACCGGCCAGCGGAACCACGACGCGGCCGAGACCGATCAGCTGGTCCTTGGCGACGAGGCGGGAGTCGGCCTGGGCGTTCGCGTCACCGCGGGTGCGGAAACGGCCGTCCGGCAGCAGCTCGACCACCCGGTGCGTGACCGGCTGACCCCCGGCCGCCGCCGGCGCGATCACCACGACCTGACCCACCTTCGGCCCGGCGCCGATGCGCGGCGAAGCCAGCACCACGTCACCCGGCCGGACCAGAGGAGCCATCGAACCCGAGGTCACCGTGTACGCCTGCCAGCCCCACAGCAACGGCACCACCGTCCACGCCGTGAGCGTGAGAACGGTGGTGACGACCATGACGAGCAGTCCCCGCCCGACGACCCCCGGCCACGTCACGACGCCTGGGCCTCCCAGTTGAACACCGCGGACGCGTTACCGTTCTGCGCGCCGGCGACGTTCTGCACGGTCACCGAGAACTTGTACGTCAGCGAATTGTTCAGCGTCGCATTCCACGAACCCAGCCCATTGGCGTAGCTGTTGTTCGCCGACCCGAAACCCGCGACCGTACCGCTGCTGAAGAGCGTGCCGCCGCTGACGAAGTTGGTGCAGTCGTTCGCCGTACCCGTGCCGGTCTCGATCTTCAGATCAAGATAGCTCGCCAGCCCGCCGGAGATGCTGCTCCCGTAAAGCTTGATCTGCGCCGGAGAGTTACCTGTGTACTTCACCGCGATGCACTTGGTCACGGTCTGCCCGCCGGCCAGCAGATTGTCATTGGCCTGGCTGAACACGGCACTCGCCGAAATGGCACCATCGTTGTTGATCGCGGCGCCGCCGGTGGTCCAGGTGTTCGACTGGGTCGCGGTGGAACTGGTGATGACCGCCTGGGTGGTCCGCACGACCATGGTGGACGTAAGCGCGAATCCCAGCAGAACACCGGCAACGGTGGCGACATGGGTCCTGCTGATCTGCATACTCTCTCCCGCCTGGTCCCTTGCTTTCTCGCCCGACCCGTATCGGTACCGGAAATCCGATCCTGAGCCGTCGCAACCGCGTCACACCCAAGCTTGGGGCAGGCTTGAGCCCACATTGAGCTGCGGGCATCCGGCGGGCAGATCAGCGCGCGGGACTGCCCTGCCCGATGATGTCTGACATTTCCGCGGCTGCCATAAAGGTCTGACAACCCGTTCCGCCCGAAACGGTTCTGTCGTTCGGTTGCGGGAATTGAAATACGCACAGCGAAATGGGCCGCTTCACGATTACGCCGACCGGGCAGAGTGCGGCTTTGCTCTTCGGCCCCCGCGGGGGCCACCCGAGCCGCTGCTCGCTCTACCGCCCGTTCTTGGCAAACGCCAGAGCCAGCACCGTCACGTCCCGCTCCGGCCACGGATCCCGCTGCCGCTCGTCCAGCTGGCCGCCCCGCCCGGTGGCTGCCCGGCGGCGACTTTCAAGATGCCGGCGCCGCAGGTCGGCCTTTGGAGCCAGCCGGTCCGGGTCGGTGCCGGCCGCCAGAACACGCAGGCCGGCGTTGTCCGGTGCGGCAGCGACAACATCACGAGTCCCTGGTGGTTGCCAGGCGGCGAGTCCGTGATGACTGCCCGGCCGCGGGTCCGCCGGCCTGTCCGTTGTGCGGTCTGTCCGTTGCTCGGCATGCGTTCGCTGGTGGTCGGCGGAACGCACGGATCGCGGTTCGGACGGGGAGGAGCATCTGCGGTTGCGCCGGATGCTGATCGTGACGACCGGGGACATCCCCCAGGCGCGGGCCCCAGCCCCCGCCGAAGCCGGCAACCGGGATGCTGCCCGTGTTGCGCGAGGCCTGTCGTTGTCCCGGCCCCAGCCGTTTCGGCCGGGCCAGTCAACGGCCGGGCCAGTCAACGGCCGGGCCAGTCAACGGCCGGGCCAGTCAACGGCCGGGCCAGCGGGCCAGCCGACCTGCGGGCCAGCCGACCTGCGGGGTCGGGCGCCGGGTGGCTGGGTGGGCGGGGTCAGGCTCCGGCTGCGGCGGGGTCGGTGGGGTCTTCCGGGGGCGGGGTGCCCTCGTCAGGAGGGGTGGTGGTCGGGTCCGTCGGCGGCTTGCTGGTGGGCTTGCTGGTCGGCGGGGTGGTTTTGGTCGTCGTCGGGGTGGCGGATGTGGATTTCGCGGGGGTGGGGGACGACGACGGGGGTGCCTTGCTGGTGAGGCTGGGGAGCGGGGCCGGGTTGTTCGGCTTGGCGGGGGCCTCGGTCTGCTCGGTTTCTGTCGGCTCGGTGGGGTCGTCGTCGGTTTCCTCGGTGGCGTCCGTCTGGGAGGGGACGGTGCCGACGCCGGGGGTTTTGCGCTCGCCGGCGTCGCTGCCGGTGGATTTCCAGATGGCGACGCCGAGGCCGATGGCGACGAGGAAGAGGACGATCACCGTGATGAGGACGGCGACCTGGCTCTTCGACTGCTGGGGCCGGGACGGGGCGAGCGGCGGCGGCGCGGCTTCCAGGAGGTTGCGCTGGGAGGGCAGCGGGCCGCGGGGGCCGGCCGGGCTCATCGGTCTGGTGAGGGAGGTGCCGGACATGGACTGGCCGTGCGGTGACTGGCTCGGGAGCGGCTGACCGTGCATGGAGGAGCGCGGGTCGAGCCGGGCGCCGGTCGAGTAGGGCACGTTGGCGTAGGCACCGGTTGAGGGCGCGCCGCCGAGGGCCGTGTGGGCGGCCGAAGGGCGGACCAGGGCCGTCCGCGTGCCGGTCTGTGCACGCCAGTCGAGGGCTCCCGACGCGGCCAGGGCGGCCTCGGCGAACTCGGCGGCGCTCTGAAAGCGGTCGGCGGGGTTCTTGGCCATCGCGCGGCTGATCAGCTCGCGGACGGCCGGCGGGGCCAGGGTGTCGGGCAGCGGCTCCGGGTCGTCCTCGAGGTGACGCAGCGCCACCTGCAGCGCGTTGTCGCCGTCGAAGGGCGGGACACCCGAGATGCAGTGGTAGGCGACCGCGCCGAGCGCGTAGATGTCGGTGGCGGGGGAGACGTTGCCCTTCGCGACCTGCTCGGGGGCCATGTAGAGGGCGGTGCCGACGATCGCGTTCAGGCCGGTGACGCTGGTCACGGCGGCGGAACGGGCCACGCCGAAGTCGACCAGGATCACCGTGCCGTTCGGCTTGACGATGAGGTTGCCGGGCTTGACGTCGCGGTGCACGGTGCCGTTCTCGTGCGCGGCGTGCAGGGCCTCGGCGGCCTGGGCCACGACCGACATCGTCTCGGCGACCCCGATCCGCCCCTGATCCTTCAGGCGGGCCGACAGCGGGTCACCGTCCACGAATGCCATGACGAGGTAGGCGCATTGTTCCTCGTCGCCCTCGTTGCCGGCGCTGTAGTCGTAGACCTCGACGACGCCCGGGTGCCGGAACGCGGCCATCATCCGGGCCTCGCCGTAGAACCGGGCGGCGAACTCGGGGTCGGTGAGCATCGCGGTGCGCAGCACCTTGACGGCGATCGTCCGGCCCAGCACCACGTCGGTGCCACGCCACACGTCACCCATGCCACCGGTGGCGATGCGATCGTCCAACCGGTAGCGGTTGTCCAGGAGACTTCCCGAACTGAGCACCAGCGGGACCTTATCTACTCGAGTGTCGCCACGACCGGACCATGAACCTGCCCTACCTCCGAACCGCGCACCACGATACAGATTCCCCACCCTCCACGGCGAGGTCGGTGCGTTGCGGATCGGGCACACCGAAGAACAAGCCGTACCCCTGGCGGGTGACGTCCAATCATCCCCTGGTGAACCGCCATCCCCGCCCGCCTCATCTCCACCACTCACCCCGCAAGAGTGAGCCAGCGCACTATCGGCGGGTCAACGGCGGCACCGTACGCGATGCGGCCGAGTCGGTGATCAACTGAGTCAGACGCCGGTCGCGGGTTTCGGAGCGTTTGGCGCTCGTCACCCAGTGCACGGCAGCCCGGCGGTACGAGGCCGGCTGGGCGCTGAACCACGCCCAGGCCGCTTCAGTGGCTTGGAGGCGAGCCAGTTGGGCGGCGTCCAGCTCGGCATCGGCCGGCTGCTCGTACGAATAGGCTGCTGGTTTGTCGGGTTTTCGGGTCTCGAAGGCACGCGTGCCGGCGGGATGCATGAGGCCTGCCGCCGTCAGCTCCGTGATCTTGGCGATGTTGACCGTGCTCCAGACGCTGCCCTTGCGGCGCGGGGTGAAGCGGACCTGATAGCGGTCCTCGTCGATGCGGTGGGCGATGCTGTCGATCCAGCCGAAGCACAGCGCCTGATCGATGGCATCGGTGTGCTTGATGCCCGGTTTGCCGACGTGTTTCTTGTAATAGCCGACCAGCAGCTCAGGGGCGTCCGCATGATGGGTTTCGAACCAGGCGCGCAACTCGGCCGGTTCGGCGAAGAAGACAGCTTCCATGCGGCTCACGCTAGGGGTGGGGTACGACAAAAAAGCGGGCACCGGAAGCCCGGCACCCGCTTGAGAGCAGAACGTCAGTTGTCGTAGGTCGGGGTGACGACGATCGCCGTCTCCGCGAGCTCCAGCTCCTCGTTCTCGGCCTGGCGCTCGGCGGCGGCCCGCACCGTCGAGGCTGCCAGCCAGCCCGCGGCGACACCGATCAGGCTCGCGCCGATGATCAGGCCCCAGGGCAGGCCCGGCTTACGGCCCGCGAGGGCGTTCGCGGCGAGGTTGGCCCGCGACCAAGCCTCGTCGGTTGCCGCGTTGACTTTGGCGCCGGCCTTGCCGGAGAGTTTGTAGCCCTGGGTGGTCGCCTTGTCGGCGAGCTTGGAGCCCTTGGTGCTCGCCTTGTCGGCCAGCTTGTAACCCTTGTCGGCGAGCCGCTGGGACTGCTTGGAGGCCTTCGCCGCCAGCCGGTCCGAGTGCTTGGCGGCCTTGCCGGCCAGCTTCTGCGAGTGCTTGGACGCCGCGCCGGCCAGCTCGGACGTCTTCGCCCCCGCCACGTCGACGGAGTGCAGTCCAGCGCCCTTGACGCTCTCGCCGGCCGCGGTCATCGCGGTCGACAGGTAGTCCCATGCCTGGGCGGTGGTGCGCTCGGCAGTGCTCTTGCGAGAGAACATCGTCTTGTACCTCCTGCGTTCGCCGGTGCCGGCGCTAGGTCATCCACAGGTCTCCTGCCCAGCGTGGCCGAATCGCAAACGTGACGTTCACGTCGGGCACCCGTCAGAAGTGGACGAGCCTCAGGGCGGAAACCGGTGGACGTCACTGGGTACGCTTGCTCCGGTTCACGGGTGGCACACAGCCACCTGCCAGGTTCGAGCATTAGTGTCCGGGGCAGTTTCACCGGACCCGACGGGGGTAGTCAACGCCGCCCCCGGCGAAAGGTTTCCGCAGGTCGGGGCCCTTTCGAACCCAGGAGAAGACGCTCGGGGGTGACCCGAGCGGGTGGAGGTAGGGCGTGACGCTGTCGATAACGACGTCGACGAGAACCACCGGCGTGGTGGAGCTCTCACCCGTGGGTGAGATCGACGTCGAGAACGCGTACGAGATCAAGGAAGCCGTCGCGGAGCACCTGGCCGCGGCAACCCCGGACCGCATCGAACTCGACATGCACGGCGTCTCGTTCATCGACTCCGTGGGCATCTCCGCCCTGGTGGCGGCGTTTCAGATGGCCAGTGTGAGCGGGGTCAAGCTGGTGGTCACGCGGCCGAGCCGGTTCGCGCACCGCCAGCTGTGGGTGACGGGCCTGCTGGGCCTGTTCGGCGCACCGGAGCCGTGCACCGACTGCGGCGATCCGGCACATCGCACCCTCGTACCCTGATCGATCTCTCCACTCTGATCGATCCGGCCGCGGCCCAGGTGGGTCGCGGCCTTTTCACCCTTTATGTACGCCCGGCGACGCGCCCGCCGTGCACAATCAGCCCCGCCGTCGGCGCAAACCATCAGCATCGTGGCGGGTCTCACCCCGACCCGCCGCCGGCCCCTCGGCTCACCGGCTCAAATCAGACTAAAAACTCGTACTGCACCGCGCCGACGGACCTGTGGTCATGTCCGCCTGACCGCGCGTGATGACCGGGTTGAGCCGTCCGGGGGAGCTGCTTGTCGCTCCCCGGCCCGCTGAGGAACACTCCGGTGCGTGGCGAGACTCGCGATGGGCACCACTCTGCTGGAGCGCTACGTGCTGCTCGGCGTTGCCGGCCAGGGCGGAGTCTCCACGGTCTACCGCGCTGTCGACGTCCGCTTCGGCCGCCTCCTCGCGATCAAGCTCCTGGCAGCCGCGCAAGGTGACGACCCCCGCCCCCGCGAAACCGCCCGCCGCGAAGCGCTGATCACCGACCGGCTCCGCCACCCGGGCGTTCCCCGCGTCTACGAGTACGGCGATGCGCCCCTCCCGGACGGCAGCACGGCTCCCTACCTGGCGCTCGAGCTCCTGAACGGCATCCCCCTGGCCGACCGGCTCACCCACGGCCGCCTCGACTGGCCCGATGCGGCCCACGCCGCCACCACGATCGCCGACGTCCTCGCCGTCGCCCACAAAGCCGGCATCGTCCACCGCGACCTGTCCACCCGCAACATCATGCTCACCCCCACCGGCCCGAAAATCATCGACTTCGGCCTGGCCGCACCCCCCGAGGACCTGCTCCCGCCCTCCGAGGACCGTGGGGATCTACTCCCGCGCGGTGGGCGTCTGTTCGCGCCTGGCCGGGACCTGTTCCCGCGCGATAGGGGTCTGCTCCCGCGCGGCGGGGACCTGCTCCCGGCCGGTGGGGATCCGGCCGCGGCCCGTGCGGACCTGGTATCGGCCCGGGCGGACCTGGTATCGGCCCGTGCGGATCCGGCCGCGGCTCGTGCGGATCTGGCGCCACCGGCCCGTGCGGATCTAGCGCCGCTGGTCCGTGCAGATTTGGCGTCGGCCCGTGCGGATCTGGCGCCGACGGCCCGGGTGAAATTTGGGGGCTCCGGGGCGGGGCTGGCGGCGTGGCCGAGGGGTGGTGGGGCGGCGACGGCGCGGGTGCAGGGTCGTCCGGGGGCGCGGTCGGGGGATCCCGCGGAGGATGTCTACTCGCTCGGTGTGGTGCTCTACGAGATGCTGACGGGGCGCTCGCCGTACCCTCCGCATGTTGCCGCGATGATCATGGCGGCGGGCCGGGCCGGGCAGCTCGCGCCGACGCCGGTGCTGGCCGTGGTCGGGCTGCCGCCGGAGCTGCGGGACCTGGTCCGGGCCTGCATGGCGAAGAGACCCGGGGACCGCCCGCTGAGCGCGGAGGTCGCGCTCCGGCTCCGCCAGATCCAGGTGTGGCCACCGGAGCCCAGCATCAACTGACCGGGTTCAGATGGCGGGTGTCTGGAAGACGATGTTCTCGAGGTTGATTTTGACGTCCGTGGCCTCGCCCGGCGCGCGGATCGGTGTGACCACCGCGAACCCTTCGGCCAGGGCGGCGAGGTCGGTGCCATCCTCCAGGGGCTCGTCGGCGGCCTGGACCGCCGTGCGGACGTAGCCCTCGCCGGCCTCGGCGATGCTCATCTGCACCTGGCCGAACCGCGCCAGCCTGGCCCGTCGCAGCCCGCGGATCCCGTCGACGTGCAGGTCGGGCACGTTCAGGTTGAGGATCGTGCCGGGCGGGGTGTGGGTCAGCGTGGGCAGGAGCTTCACGGCCAGCTCCGCGGCGCTGGTCCAGTGGCGTTTCTCGTCGTCGGCTTTTTCCAGGTCGGCGATGGCCTGGCCGCCGCTGCCCACGCTGCCGTTGGCGGGGTTGAGCACATCGAGTGAGACCGCCAGCCCGTGCAGGCCCGCGTGCGAGGCGGTCAGCGTGGCGCCGACCGTGCCGGAGTGGATCACCGCAGCGCCGGCGTTGGCGCCCCGGTTGATGCCGGAGAGGACGAGTTCCGGGGGTTCGCCGAAGGCTCCCCGCAGGGCGAGCAGGACGATGAACGCCGGGGACGCGGCCACCCCGTACGCGGGGACGTTCTTCACGCCGGGCAGTTCGCGGGTCTGCACGACGATCTTGCCGTGCTGCTCCACCGCGGTCATGGCCGCGCTGGTGCCGCTCGCCTCGGTCAGCGGGGCCGCCACCACGATGTCGAAGCCCTGGCGCGCCACCGCGCGGGCCAGCCATCTGATCCCCGGGGCGTCGATGCCGTCATCGTTGGTGATCAGGATCCGAGGGGTCACCGCTGAATCTCCTTAGGGTCACGCCGGGACTTTGGTGTCGACGGGGGTGAGCCGGACCCGTTCGGTGAGGACCTGGACGGCGTCGACGCGACCGGTGCCCAGGCCGTGGCGGGTGACGTTGAGGGCACCGGCGGCCGCTCCCGTACGCACAGCGTCACACAGCGTGCCGCCCTGGGCCAGGACTGCCGCGACGCCCGCCGTCATCGAGTCGCCGGCGCCGCGGGACTCGGCGGCGATCATCCGGGGCATGTCGACCTCGTAGACCCGGTCGTCGATCAGGGCCAGCGCGCCTTCGTCGCCGCGGGAGACCAGGGCCATCTCGGCGCCGTCGGCGTGCAGCTTGTGCAGCGCCTTGAGCAGGGCCGCGGTGGAGCCGTCCTTGACCATGCCGTCACGGATCAGCTCCTCGTGGCTGACCTTGACCACGTAGGGACGGGCCTCCAACGCGGCGGACAGGTGTGCCGCTGACAGGTCGATGATCACTTTGCACCCGTTGGCGCCCAGGTCGGTGGCGAGCCGGCGGTAGACCTCGGCGGGGACCACGGACGGGTGGGCCGGGCCGCTCAGCACGGCGATGCCGGCGCGCAGGCCCTCGGCGAGCGCGAGGCTGTAGAGCTCGTCCATCTCGTGACGGGACAGCGGCTGACCGGGGTCCTCGGCCAGCTCCTCGCGTTTGCCGCTGCGCCGGTCGTGGACGTACCAGCCGGTGCCGTGGTCGCGTTTGATGGTCTTGAGGGTCACGCCGTGAAACTTGAGCAGCGGCTCCAGCACCCGGCCGACCTCGCCGCCGGCGGCCGCACAGAGCGTGACCTGGGCGCCCAGCAACGTGATCATCCGGGCCTGCCAGACGCCCTGGCCGCCCGGATGCACGTGCAGTTCCGCTTTGTCGTGCTGCTGTTCGATGGTCACGGTGAGCTGGGGTGCAGGCACGAACACCATGACCCCTTTGTTACCCATGGCCCCAGTATCGACCAAAGGGTCAGACGGTGGTGGTCAGTTCCTGGATCACGGGGATCAGGTCGGGGCGGTTGCGGATCAGTTCATCCAGCCGTACGCGCCAGCGGCTGGCCTCCACGTCCACGGTGAAGCGGTCGTTGTCGCTGCTCTCGATGGACGCGTGCTGCAGGCGCTGGCGGGTGTTGGCGAGTTCGCCGTAGTACCCGCTCCCGAGGCGGCTGAGCACCGTGGCGGAGAAGGCGTCGTAGCCGGATCCGTTGGCGGCCCGGACGAACGCCCGCGCGCCGTCCCAGACCACGCGGGGCTGATGGATGACGGTCTGACTCATGTTTTCCCTCCGCGGTTGACTAACCACCCACGGTAGGTGCGCCGGGTTGCAGGACCGGGTTTTCCCGGAGACTCACCAGCCCACGGCCGAGACTCACCAGCCCACGGGCGTGCACTCGCGGCCGCCGGCACCGACCGGCTCGACCTGCAGCGTGGCGTGGTCGATCTGGAAGTCGTGGTGCAGCGCCTCGCGGGCGCTGGAGAGAACCTTGCCGAGCTCGGCGTCGGTTTCGAGGCTCAGGTGCGCGGAGGCGACGTCCATGCCCGAGGTCAGCGTCCACACGTGCAGGTCGTGCACGTCGCAGACGCCCGGGACGGCGGCCAGCCGGTCGCGGACCACGGTGATGTCGAGGTGCTCCGGGGCGGCCTGGACCAGGATGCGCACCGCCGAGCGGCCGAGCGCGAACGTGCGGGGCAGGATCATCAGCGCCACGACCACGGCGACGATCGGGTCGGCGTAGGACCAGCCGGTGAGCGCGATGATCACGGCCGCGACGATCACGCCGACCGAGCCGAGCAGGTCACCGACCACCTCGAGGTACGCCCCGCGCACGTTGAGGCTCTCCTGGGCACCCGAGCGGAGCAGCGCGAACGCGATCAGGTTGATGATCAGGCCACCGGCGGCCACGAGCAGCATCGAGCCGGCGGGGACGTTCTGCGGATCGGTGAACCGCTGGACCGCCTCGATCAGCACGTAGATCGCGACGCCGGTCAGCAGCACGGCGTTGGCCAGCGCGGCGAGCACCTCGAGCCGGTAGAGCCCGAACGTGCGCTGCGAGTCGGTGGCCGCGCGGCCGGCGGCGTGGATCGCGGCGAGCGCCATCGCGATGCCCAGCACGTCGGTGAACATGTGCCCGGCGTCGGAGAGCAGCGCCAGTGAGCCCGTCATGATCGCGGCGACGGCCTCGACCAGCATGAACGCGGCCAGCAACCCCGCGGCCCACCAGAGCCGCGACCGGTGTCGCTCACCGGCGCGCATCGCCTGACCGCCGTGGTCGTGCCCGGCTCCCATGCGCCCACCTTCCGTCGTGACTGATCGCCTTGGCCAATATATGTTCACATTGCTATGTGTGCAATCTGAACCAGGGCGTGTTCATCGGGGTACGTACTGTCGACAACTTGACCCCGCCTGGAGGGATTCATCCGTGTCCAGACGCATTTTCGCGATCGCTGCCCTGACCGCGCTGGCAGTGACCACCGCCGCACCAGCCGCGCCTGCGAGTGCCGCTCCCGCCGGTTACGGCTCCGAGCCGGTGGTGCTCGCCCTGCCCGACGGGTTCCAGCCCGAGGGCATCGCGATCGGCAAGCTCCCGTACGCGTATTTCGGCTCCCGGGTCGACGGCGACATCTACCGGGTCAGCCTGCGAACCGGCAAAGGCACAGTGATCAGTGAGGGGCCCGGCACGCCGTCACTCGGGCTCAAGCTCGACGGCCGCGGGCGGCTCTTCGTCTCCGGCGGCTCCGGCGGCAACGCCCGGGTGCTGAACGCGGCGACCGGCGCGGTGCTCAAGTCGTACCAGCTGCAGACGGGTGCCGCGTTCATCAACGACGTCGTGCTCACCGGGGGAGCCGCCTGGTACACCGACTCTGCCAACCCGGTTCTGTTCAAACTGCCGCTCGGCCGCCACGGCAAACTCCCCGCGGAGCCCGTGCGGGTCCCGATCACCGGTGACCTGGTCTACACGACCGGTAACAACGCCAACGGCATCACTGCCACCCCGGACGGGCGCGGTCTCATCGTCGTGCAGTCCAACACCGGAAAACTCTTCAAGACCTCGTACGCGGGCCACACCACCGAGATCGACCTCGGCGGCGACAACGTCCTCAACGGCGACGGCCTGTGGCTCCGCGGCTCCACCCTCTACGTCGTCCAGAACCGCGACAACGTCATCACCACGATCAAACTCAACAACCAGGCCACGGAGGGTACGGTCCTCAGCCGCACCACCAGCCCCGCGTTCGACGTCCCCACAACGATCGCCGAATACGGCAAGCGCTTCTACCTTCCGAACGCCCGCTTCACCACACCCCCAACCCCCACCACGCCCTACACAGCCGTCGGCGTGGCCCGTCCCTGACCCACCACCCGCATCCCGTCGCTCCCCACCCCGAGAAGTTGATCTCCGGACAGGGGTTTGGTCTTCGAGGTGGGGGCCCTGCCCTGGCGGGCGTCTTCTGAGATGGGGCGCTGCTGCGATGGGGCGTTTGCTGTGATCTTCCGGCTGGTGGGGGCGGTCGCAGCGGGGCGCCGGGCCTGATCTACCGCTGTGATCCTTCGGCTGTTGGGAGCGGTTGGAGCGGGATGCCGGGCCTGATCTTCGGCTCTATCGGGAGAGTCGGGAAACGGGGCGCTCGGCGTTGGTCTTCGGTTTGGCCTTTGATCTTCGGAGGGTGACTACTTACGCAGGCCGAGGGCCCGGGAACCCCGTTCTGGCGCCGCAAGGCGCCTGGGGTTGCCGGGCCCGACCTCGGCGTGAGCAGCGATCCGCACCACCTGCCGAGCTACGACCAGCCCTTGATCTTGATCCTGCCTCTATGGCTTACCAGGCCTTACTGCCCACCGTCGTCAATCGCTGTGTGGCGCGGGACAAAGCAACATAAAGCGTCCGAACCCCACTGGCGTCGGTGGCGATTTCGGCGGGCTCGGCCAGGACGACGGCGTCGTATTCCATGCCCTTGGCCTCGAGGGCGGTGACGACCTGGACGCGCTCGGGGAGGCCGGCCACCCACGCGGCCATCTCGTCGCGGCGCGGGACCGGCGTGATGACGCCGATGGTGCCGTCCACGTCGGCCAGGTGTTTCTCGACCGCGTCCCGGATGACCGTGGGGAGTTCGGACGAAGCGACCATGTGCTCGATCGGTTCGACGCCGGTGCTGCGGACGGCTCGGGGCAGGCGCAGGCCGGGCATCAGCTTCTTGATCACGCGGGCGGCGACCGCGAAGATCTCCGACGAGTTGCGGTAGTTGGTGGTCAGTTCGTAGGTCTGGCGCTTGCGGGAGTTGAGGGCGCGGTCGCGGGCCGCGTCGAGCTCGGTGGTGTCGCCCGGCCAGGCGGTCTGGGCGGGGTCTCCGACGATGGTCCAGGAGGCGTACTGGCCGCGGCGGCCGATCATGCGCCACTGCAGCGGGGAGACGTCCTGGGCCTCGTCCACGACGACGTGGGCATAGTCGCGGTAGTCGTCCTCGCGTTCCGCCTTGGGGCGGGAGGCGTTCTGGCGTTCGATGGACATGCTGACTTCCTGGACGCCGTCGCGCACGTGGAACTGGCCGCCGGTCTTGCGGGCCGGGGCCTTGCGCGGACGGCCCATCAGCTCGTCGAGCTCATCGAGCAGCGCAACGTCGGCGATCGTGGGGCCGTGCTGGTCCAGGCCGTCGAACGAGCCCTGGAGGAGTGTGATCTCTTCCTTCGAGAGCAGGCCATTGGTGTACGCCCGGAGCCGCCCCGGGTCTGCCATCCACCGCAGCACCCGCATCGGGGTGAAGCGGGGCCACCAGAGCTTGAGGAACTCGCGGAAGTCCGTGCGGTCGGCGAGCTCGGACTCGAATTCCTGCTTCTCGGGCAGGTTGCGGACCGAGCCCTTGGCCTGCGCCCAGAGCGCGTCGAAGAGCCGGTCGAAGCCGACTCCCCGCATCTCGTTGCGCCGGGCGCCCTTGTTGAGTGCCTTGCGCCGGACCTTCTCCAGCTCGGCCGCGTCGAGGCGCAGGAGCGCGCCGCGGTAGAGCAGCCGCAGCTCGGTGGGGGCGCCGGGCACTGCGTCGTGGGAGGCGCGCTCGAGGACCCGGCGCATCCGCAGGGAGCCCTTGACCGCCGCGACGTCGGTCGGGTCGACCCGGGTCGCGTTGTAACCGGGCACGAGCGAGCCGAGGGACCGCAGCGTGGCGGTGTCCTCGCCGAGCGACGGCAGCACCGTGGCGATGTAGTTGACGAAGACGCCGGACGGGCCGACGACCAGGATGCCGCCGCCGGCGAAGCGGTTGCGGTCGGCGTAGAGCAGGTAGGCCGCGCGGTGCAGGGCGACGGCGGTCTTGCCCGTGCCGGGCCCGCCGGTCACGATCGTCACGCCGCTCGCGGGGGAGCGGATCGCCTCGTCCTGCTCGCGCTGGATGGTCGCGACGATGTCGCGCATGCCGCGGCCGGTGGCCTTGGAGAGGCTGGCCAGCAGGGCGCCGTCGCCGACCACCTTCATGTCGTCGGGGGCGGCCTCCGGGTCGAGCAGGTCGTCCTCGATGCCGGTGACCTTCTCCCGGCTCGACTGGATCATCCGCCGCCGCACCACTCCCTGCGGCTCGGCGGGGGTGGCGCGGTAGAAGGCGGCGGCGGCCGGCGCCCGCCAGTCGACGACCAGCGACTGGGACTCCGAGTCACGGATGCCCATGCGGCCGACGTAGTGCCGGGCGCCGCCGTTCATGTCGAGGCGGCCGAAGACCAGGCCTTCGTATTCGGTGTCGAGGGCGTGCCGGCGGCGCGCCGCGTGGAAGACCATCGCGTCGCGCTCGACCAGGGCGCCGAATGTGCCGACGCCGGCGAGCTGGTAGCCCTCTTTCTCGGCGAGGGACGCCTCGCGGCGGAGCTCGGCGAGACGGGTGTAAACCGTGTCGACGTGCTCCTGCTCGACGGCGATCTCCTGCTGCAGGACGTGGGCGTCGCTCAAGTCGGTCATGCTCCCCGCTGGTGGTTCTGATCTGGCCGCTGGTGGATCCTGTGAACGCCCCCCGGGGTCCACCTGTACGAAGGGGGCAATCGAACTTACTCCTGCCGGGGTGCCGCCGTCGACGGCGGCACGCTCAAGCGGCCTGGCTGTATCCCTGCCGTTGCTGCCGGACGGCCTTCTGGAGCACCGTACGCAGAGCGGCCGTCACTTCATGTGGTCGTTCGAGCATCAGCATGTGACCGGCGCCGGGGTAGACGGTGAGTTCGGTGCCGGGCAGTGCGTCGGCGATCGACTCCGCGCAGGCGGGCGGTGTCAGTCTGTCGCGGTCTCCAACGAGCGCGGCGGCCGGGATGTTCCCGAGCGCGGCCAGCGTGTCGAGCCGCTGCTGAGCGCCGACCGAGGCCCGGAACCCGCCGATCGCCCGCATCGACGCCCGGTTGAACGCGGACATGGTCGAGGCCAGGTCTGCGGGCTCGTAGTCATCGCCGAACAGCAGCCAGCGCACCACCGGCTGCAGCGCGGGCTTGATCACCCGGTGCGGCCGCCAGTCGCCGAGCCGGGCCAGCACGCCGGCTCCGGTCTGCTCGGCCATCCGCAGCACGGGCGTGAGCTGCGAGGGCAGGCCGTAACAGGTGTGAGTGGCGCCCTCGGCCGTCGTGGAGACGAAGAGCAGGCCCGCGACCCGGGCGGCGAAGTCGGCGGGGTGCGAGTCGGCGTACTCCATGATCGTCATGCCGCCGAGCGAGTGGCCGGCGAGCACAACCGGACCCTGCGGCGCGTACGCGGCGAGCACCTCGGCCAGGTCGGCACCGAGCCGGCCCAGCGTGGCCGACCGCAGGTCCATGCTGCCGGAACGCCCGTGCCCGCGCGCGTCGTAACTGATCACCCGGGTCCCGGTGCCGCGCAGCGCCGCCCGCTGGTAGTGCCAGGTACGCCGGTCGAGGCACCACCCGTGCAGAAAGACGACGGTCACCGGGGCATCCGCGGGTCCCGACGTGTCCACGCGTAACCGGACGCCGTCGGAGAGGGTGAACTGCGAGCGTTCAGGCATGGGCACCTCCGTGTGTCGCACGGCCCCGTCATACCCGCGGGTAATAAGCATCACTCCTGCGAGTTCTGAACGCCATCGGCGTGATCGTCAAAAAGTGATTCGAATCGCACCCTCTGTTCAGCGGCGACCACTCGTAGACAATCAACCCATGACGGGCCCCTCACCTGCAGCTACACCCGCGCCGGCGGTGTCCGGGCGGATCGTTTCCCCAGCCGACGCCCTCGCTGAACTGCTGGCGGGAAACCGCCGCTTCGTCAGCGGGCGTCCCATCCACGGCCACGAGGTCGCCGCGGCGGCCCACGCCTCGGGCGGTCAGCTCCCGCACGCCGTCGTGCTGGGCTGCATCGACTCCCGGGTTCCCCTGGAAGCCATCTTCGACCAGACCTTCGGCTCCATCTGCGTGATCCGCTCCGGCGGGCACGTGGTGGACCGGGCGGTGCTCGGCTCGGTCGGCTTCGCGGTCTCGGCGCTCAACGTCCCGCTGATCGTGGTCCTGGGCCACGCGCGCTGCGGGGCCGTGGACGCGACCGTCACCGCGTTGCGGACGGATTCCCGGCCCGACGGCGACGTGGGATATCTCGTGGACGAGATCGCACCCGCCGTCGACGGCATCGGGCTGGACGACCCCGACGTGGGCGCGAAGGCGATGCGGGCGCACGTCACCCGCACGGTCCGGCGGATGCGCGACGTCACGGGCGTGCCGGAGGCGGTCGCGGCGGGCCGGGTGAGCATCGCCGGTGCCGTCTACGACCTCGACACCGGCCGGGTCGAACTGCTGACCTGATCTTCTTCGGGAAATGCGAAAAGGCGCTTCAGGGTACGAAAACCCCGGAGCGCCTTTTCGCGTGGTCGATCAGCCCTCGAAAACGCCCGCGTCCGCGAGGCGCTTCTCGGTGGCCGCCCACTGGTGACCCGGGTTGGCCTCGTCGAGGCCCTGGATCTCCGCGCGGATCTTGGCACCGTGACCGGCCGAGGCCAGGCTGCGGATCTCCTCGACGAACGCGTCCGAGTCGGTCCTGAGGTGGTTGGTCTTGCCGTTGGTCAGGTTGCGCACGTACGCGAAGCGACCGTCGGCGAGCGGGATGAGGTACTTGAACTCACCGAGCACGCTGAGGGCGCCACCCTGGCCGGCTTGTCCGGCGCGGACGGATGCGCGGGCGGTTTTTGAGGTGTTGCCTGCCACGGCGGTACTCCTTGAGAAGAACGGTTGTCGGCAGAAAATGCCGCAGCCAGTTTACACGATCGCAGCCGGGCCGCATCGCCCGACAGGCTCGGTCCGTTAGGTCAGGTGGGCCTCGACGGCATTCCCCATGTCGATATTGCGGTTTCTCTGGCGCACCATCCGTACCACCCGGCATCATGGAGCACGATCAACCGCGGTCGAGGTCGTAGGGGAAGACGCACCTCGGTCTCCGGGAGGTCACCGTGCCAACGTGTGGCGTCGTATACGTCCACTCGACCCCACTCGCCGTGAGCCAACACGTCGAGTGGGCGATCGCGCGCGTCCTGACCGCGCCGGTCACCCTGCACTGGAGTGCCCAGCCGGTTGACCCCGGCATGCGGCGCTCCGAATGCAGCTGGACCGGTCGGCCAGGGACGGGCGCCGAGCTGGCTGCTGCCCTCCGGCAGTGGCCCATGATCCGTTTTGAGGTCACCGAGGAGCCCAGCCCCGGCGTCGACGGGGAACGCTTCATGCACGTCCCGGGTCGCGGGCTGTTCCGCGGCACGATCGGCGCCTCCGGTGACATCCAGATCGGTGAGGACCGGCTGCGCGCCATCATGGCGTCCGTCCGGGCTCCGGAGGCGCTGTCGCACGCCCTCGACAAGGCGCTCGGCACCGCCTGGGACGCCGAGCTCGAGCCCTACCGCTACGCCGGCGACGGTGCCCCGGTCACCCTGCTGACGCGTGTGGGCTGACGCTTATCCACAATGCGGCTCTGTCCACAGGGCGGTTTGTCGTTGATCGCCGGATGCTGATCCAATGGCGGCCATGACGACGAGGGCTGTGCTTCCCCTGGCGATGGTGCTGCTTCTGGCGGCGTGCGGCAGCGACAAGCCTGCCCCCACCCCACCCCAGGCCGTCGCGCCCAGCTCAGCGCCCCCGGCCCTCGCACCCACCGCCGCACTGGATCCCACAGCCGCCGTCGCCGCCATGAGCGACGCCGACCTGGCAGGTCAAGTTCTCATGCCTTATGCGTACGGTGACAGCGCCACCACCGTGGACAAGCTCGCCGCCGCGGGCAACCAGAGCATCGCCGGCGTCGACACCCCCGCCGAGATGGTCGCGAAGTTCCACCTGGGCGGCCTGATCCTCGTCGCGTTCGCCCCCGACGACCCGACCGGTGCCACCAACCCGGCCACCAACGTCGACAACCCGCAACAGGTCCGCGCCCTCACCGACGGTCTGCAGACAGCCGCCCGGCAGCTCCCCGGTGGCGCGCCGCTCCTGATCGGCACCGACCAGGAATACGGCGTGGTCACCCGGGTCCGCACAGGGGTGACGCTGCTGCCCGCGGCGATGGCGTTCGGCGCCGCCGGCAAGCCCGCCCTTACCAAGGCCGCCTGGGGCGCCGCGGGCGAGGAGCTCGCCGCGATGGGGATCAACCTCAACTTCGCCCCGGTCGCCGACACCCTGGGCCCGCAGGGCAACGCGGTCATCGGCTCCCGCGCGTTCGGCGGCGACCCGGCCACCAACTCCGCGCAGACCCGGGCAGCGGTGCAGGGCCTGGAGGGCGCCGGGGTGACCGCGGCACTCAAGCACTTCCCGGGCCACGGCCACACCACCGGCGACAGCCACGAGGACCTCCCGATCGTGAAGCAGACCGCCGATCAGTGGAAGAAGCAGGATCGGCCGCCCTTCGAGTCCGGCATCGACGCGGGCGCGGGCGTCGTGATGTCCGGCCACCTCGACGTCGAATCCCTGGACAAGGGGGTCGCCGCCACCTTCTCCCACAAGATCATGACCGACGTGCTCCGCAAGGACCTCGGCTTCAAGGGCGTCGCCATCACCGACGCGATGAACATGGCCCCCGCGATGAAGTGGCCCGCCGGCGAGGCAGCGGTCCGGGCGCTCAACGCGGGCAACGACATGCTCCTGATGCCGCCGGACCTGACCGCGGCACGCGACGGCATCCTGGCCGGCATCCAGGACGGCAGCCTCAAACGCGAGCGCCTGACCGAGGCGGTCACCCGCATCCTGACCCTGAAGAAGCGCCAGGCGGCAAAGCCCCAGCCGGCCCTCACCACGCTCGACTCCCCGGCGCACCACCAGGCGGTCAGCGCGGCCGACGCGGCCTCCATCACCGTCCTGCGCGGCGCCTGTAGCGGCCCGCTGATCACCGGCCCGGTCACCGTGACCGCCTCCGACGGCCGCGAGACGGCCCGGGCCACCCTGGTCAAGGCGCTGCAGGAAGCGGGAATGACGGTCCAGGCCGCGGGCGGCAAGGTCGTCCACCTCGTCGGCTATGGCGACAAGGCCATCGACCTCAGCCCCGACGCGGCGGTCACGGTCATCATGGACACGCCGTATCTCCTGGCCCAGGCCAAGTCCCCGGCCCTGCTGGCAACGTATTCCTCCAGCCCCCTGTCCCTGCAGGCCCTGGCCGCAGTCATCGCCGGCAAGGCCAAGGCCCCCGGCAAATCCCCGGTCCCGGTCGGCAAACTCCCCACAACCGCCTGCTGAGCCGCGATCCCACCCGGCTCCCATCCCACCCGGCTGCCATCCCGTCTCACCCGGCTGCCATGCCGTCCGGCTGCCATGCCGTCCGGCCGGAACCCCGTCCGGACGGGAGTAGCGATCGGCCAAGACTTGCCGGGCCCGGCGCGCAGCGCGTGCCGGGCACTGGCGTCACCAGTACTTCGCAGACGGCCGGATCTCGACCGCACCGCCCAGCCGGGCCTGCGGCACCCGGGCCGCGACGGCGACCGCGGCCTCGAGATCATCTGCCTCGACCACCGCGAACCCGCCGACCGCGCCCTTGACGTCGAGGTACGGCCCGGGCGTGGTGACGGGCGAGCCGTTCTTCACCCGCACGGTCGTGGCGTTCTCCGGCAGCCCCAGCGGCGGCCCGCCGGCGACGTTCTCCAGCTTGGAGATCGCGGCGTAGTCGGCATAGATCGCCGCCTTCTCCTGCGCGGGGAACGCCTCGAACTCCGGGCTGCCCGGCAGCGGATAGCTCCCGTGATAGATGACCAGTACGAACTGCAACGTGTCCTCCTCAGGGTTGTTGGTAACCACCCCTGTGAACCCGTGCGTCGCGCCGATGTGACATCAGAGATAGCTGACGCCGGTCAGCTCCTCGGCCGTGGCCCAGAGCCGCTTACCCACGGCCGGGTCGGCGGCCTCCCGGCTGAGCTTGGCCTCGGTGACCCGGCCCCGCGTCTCGAACAGCCCGGCCGGCCCGAAGAACTGGCCGCCCCGCACCTCCGGATCGGTCGCGGCCCGCAGCTGGGGCAGCGTGCCCTGCTCCACCGACTGGGTGGCGAGCAGGCCGAGCCGGGCCGCCGCCTTGCCGAGCCGGCCGCGGTGTTCCCAGGCGCGCGGTGTCAGGTTGGTGCGGGTGAGGCCGGGGTGGGCGAGCGTGCTGATGATCGGCGAACCGGTGGCGCGCAGGCGGCGGTCGAGTTCGAGGCCGAAGATCGTGGTGGCGAGCTTGGAGCGGCCGTAGGCGGGGGCGGGCCGGTAGTCGCGCTCGGACATCAGGTCGTCGAAGTCGAGGTGCGCGTTCTTGTGGGTGATCGAGCTGAGGCTGACCACGCGGGGCCCGCGCCCCGCGGCCAGGGCGTCGAGCAGCAGACCGGTCAGCGCGAAGTGGCCCAGCAGGTTCGTGCCCAGGTGCAGCTCGAAGCCGTCGGCGGTGGTGCGGCGCGGGCCGAGCAGCACCAGGCCGGCGTTGTTGACCAGCAGATCGATCACCGGGTGGTCGGCGGTCAGCTTCGCGGCGAACGCGCGGACCGAGGCGAGGGAGGCAAGGTCCAGCTCGCGCACCTCGACGTCGCCGCCGATCCGGCGGGCGGCCTCCTGCCCGGCTGCGGTGTTGCGGACGGCGAGCACGACGTGGGCGCCGTGCCGGGCGAGTTCGGTGGCGGTGACGAACCCGAGACCCGAGTTCGCGCCGGTGACGACGGCGGTCCGGCCGTGCTGGTCGGGGATGCGGTCGGCGGTCCATCCGGTCATCTGTGGCTCCTGGCGGCTGTCGGGTCGGTGTCCGGCCGACGCTAGGCGCGATCCGGGCGGCTTCGGTCGTTCCCGGTTGCCTAGGTCCGCGAGACCTACCCTGGCTGCCGGGCGGGTCGGCAGACTGAGGGCATGACCCATCCGTACGCACGTGAGCTCGGCGAGTTCCTGCGCGCCCGGCGCAACCGGCTGAGCCCGCACGACGTGGGCCTGGAGCCGGGCGGCCGGCGCCGGGTCGCCGGGTTGCGGCGCGAGGAGCTCGCCCTGCTGGCCGGGCTGAGCACCGACTACTACCAGCGGATGGAGCAGGGCCGGGAGGTACGCCCGTCCGACGAGGTCCTGGACGCGATCGCGGGTGCGCTCGGCCTCGACGACGAGGAACGCCGCCACCTGTTCACCCTGGCCTACGCCGCGCGCCGGCCGATGCCCGCCCAGCTGGAGCGCGGTCCGGAGGAGGTCCCGCGCAGTACCCGGCGGCTGCTGCAGATCATGGACACCCCGGCTGTCGTCCTCGGCCGCCACCTCGACCTGCTCGCCTGGAACCCGATGGCGGAGGCACTGCTCGGTGATCCCGACCAGGTCCCGCCCGAACGGCTCAACATGCTCCTGCTGATGTTCGACGACACGCTGACCCGCGAACGCAGCTGCCCGGACTGGGAACGCCAGGCCCTGGACTACATCGGCATGATGCACGCCGCCGTCGCCACCGACCCCACCCATCCCCGCGCCACGGCGATCGTCGGCGAGCTGAGCATCCGCAGCGCCGACTTCCGGCGGTTGTGGGGCCTGCACGACGTCCGCGAATCGGTCAGCGGCACCAAGATCTTCCGTATCCCCGAGACCGGCGACATCCTCCTGGACTGGGACACCTACCCGCTGCCCGGCAACCCCGGGCCGGTCATGCTGGTCTTCACCGCCGAACCGGGCAGCCCGGACGCCGACCGCCTGAAACTCCTCGGCTCCCTGCGCGCCTGACCGCCCGGGTGATCTCCTGCCCGGTGCGGTAGCGCAGGACTCAGGCCCGCAGGCCGGTCAGCAGGCGTTCGACGTCGGTCCGGGCGGCTTCGAAGGTCTGTTCCGGTGTGGCGGACTCGGCGATCATCGTGGCCGCCTCGCAGACAGCGCCGATGACCAGCCTGGTGCGGAGAGCGTCGTCACCCGCGGTCAGCTCGCCTGCCTCGCGGAGCCGCCTGAATGCCGTCCGGAGCAGGCCCGCGGCATGCCGGTCCTCGATGTCGCGGATCGTCGTGCGGTCGAGCACCCGGGGCCCGTCGACCACCACGATGCGCTGCAGGTGCGGCTCGGCGACCGCGGTCAGGAACTGCGCCACGCCGGCTTCGAGCTTCTGCCAGGCGGTGCCGGCGGCCGTGACGGCAGCGGTCGTACGGGCGGCGATGCGCTCGTGTGCGGCGGCGTACACGGCCAGGAACAGCCCCTGTTTGCCGCCGAAGTGGTGGTAGACCGCCCCCTTGGTCAGGCTCGCGGCCTCGGCCACGGCGTCGATCGTGACGCGGTCGTAGCCGACGGCCCCGAACGCGGTGGTCGCGTGCGCGAGCAGGTCGGTGGTGGTGCCGGCAGACCGCGCGGCCTGGGTGCGGCGCGTCGGCATAGGACGTCCTCGGCTTGACATCGGAGTGGACCGGTCAAATGATACATACTCCAAGTACGTACTTCGAGTATGTAAGTTAGGAGCGTGCCATGCAGGACTTTGTCGACCGCTGGGCCGCGTTCTGGAGCTCGCCCGACCCGGCGCGCGTGGGTGAGCTCGCAGCCCCCGGCATCGAGCTGCGATACCCCGGGCTGCCCGAGCCGTTGCGTGGCATCGAGGCATGGCGCGAGCGGGTAGCCGCCATCGTCGGGCGTTTTCCGGATGTGCGGCTGGCCGTCACCGCGTACGCCATGGTGGATGATCTTTGTTTTGTGAGCTGGCGCGGCACCGCCACCGCGGCCGGGCAGTCGATCGCCTGGGAGGGCATCGATCGCATGCGGCTGCACGGCGGCCTCGTTGTCGAGTCCCTGGTTGCCTTCGACACCGCCGGACTGCGTCCTGCCGCCTGACCGGATGAGCCCGGCGGGACGGGGATAGCGTTCGGGGGTGAGTGATGATGAGGGCTCGGTCCTGGTTAAGCAGTATGTGTACTTTGCCCTGAAGAGCGACGTGACGACGCCGGAGGAGATAACCGCGAAGCTGGGCTTTCAGCCCGATCGGGTCGGGGTCCGGGGGTCACGCCAGACCACGCCGCCGGTCCCGGCCGCCCACACGTGGGCTGTCGAATGCCGCAAGCCCCGGATGACCGTCGACGAGCAGGTCTCCGAGGTGCTGGACCGGATCCGGCCCATAGCCAACGGCATCCGTGAGCTGGTGGAGCCGGGCGAGATCGAGGCCGTGCTGCAGATCGTCCGCTACTTCGAGGTGGACGACGGCGACCCGCAGGCAGCCGAGGACGGCCCGCCGGAGTCACTGCTCGGCTGGCATCTCACCATCGCCGACCTGGCTTTTCTGGTGTCGATCGACGCGGACGTCAGCATCGACGAATACAGCGTCTGACCGCTGAGAACAGGAAAGGGCGCCTCCGCGAGGAGACGCCCTGACCTGGAAGTGCGAGGTCACACCCGGGTGAAGACCAGGGCTACGTTGTGACCGCCGAAGCCGAACGAGTTGTTCATCGCCGCCGCGATCTCGAGGGGACGGGCCTTGTGGGCCGCCACGTCGAGGTCGAGGCGATCGTCCGGGTCGTCCAGGTTGATCGTCGGGGGTACGACGCTGTCCCGGATGGCCAGGATGGTGGCGATGGACTCCAGGGCGCCGGCCGCGCCGAGGAGGTGACCCGACATGGACTTCGTCGAGGTGATCACCGGGTGGTCGCCGACGGCGGCCCGGATGCCCTTGATCTCGCCCATGTCGCCGGCCGGGGTCGAGGTGGCGTGCGCGTTGACGTGGGCGATGTCGGCGCCGGTCAGGCCGGCGTCCTGGATCGCCTTGGTCATCGCGCGGATGCCGCCCTTGCAGTCCGGGTCGGGCTGGACGATGTCGAAGCCGTCGGAGGTGATGCCGGCGCCGGCGAGACGGGCGTAGATGCGCGCGCCCCGGGCGACGGCGTGGTCGTAGCGCTCGAGCACCAGGGCGCCCGAGCCTTCACCCATGACAAAACCGTCGCGGCCCTTGTCCCACGGGCGGGAGGCCTTCTCGGGCTCGTCGTTACGCGTCGACATGGCGCGCATCGAGGCGAAACCGGCGAGCGGAAGCGGGTGGATGACCGCCTCGGTGCCGCCCGCGACGACCACGTCGGCGCGGCCGGAGCGGATGATGTCGAGGGCCAGGGACAGCGCCTCGGAACCGGTGGCGCAGGCGCTGGCCATGGAGTGCACGCCGGCCCGTGCCTGCAGGTCGATGCCGATCCAGGCCGCGGGGCCGTTGGGCATGAGCATCGGCACGGTGTGCGGGCTGACCCGGCGCGGGCCCGAGGCCTCCAGGATGTCGTCCTGGTTGAGCAGGGTGACCGCGCCCCCTATGCCGCTGCCGAAGCTGACGGCGAGGCGTTCCGGGTCGAGCCCGGAGCCTTCGAGGCCCGAGTCGGCCCAGGCCTGCTTCGCGGCGATCAGGGCGATCGCCTCGGAGCGGTCGAGCTTGCGCATCCGGACCCGGTCGATGACCTCGGACGGGTCGACGGCGAGCTGCCCCGCGATGCGTACGGTCAACTGCTCGGCCCACTCCGCGGTGAGCGGGGTCACCCCGGAGCGGCCGGCGAGCATGGCGTCCCAGGTGGACGCGACGTCCCCGCCAAGCGGGGTCGTCGCGCCGAGCCCGGTGACGACGACGTCAGTGACACTCATGTCAGTGGTTCGCCTCGATGAAGGAGACGGCGTCGCCGACGGTCTTGAGGTTCTGGACCTCGTTGTCGGGGATCTTGACGCCGAACTTCTCCTCGGCTGCCACCACGACCTCGACCATGGAGAGCGAGTCGACGTCCAGGTCGTCGGTGAAGCTCTTCTCCTCGGCGACGTCCTCCGGGTTCACCCCGGCGACCTCTTCGAGGATCTCGGCGAGGCCGGAGGTGATCTCTTCGCGAGTTGCCATTGTGTGGTCTTTCCTCTCGATGGTGGTCTTGCTTACGGACAGCGAATGACCTGTCCGGCGTAGGTGAGGCCGCCGCCGAAGCCGAAGAGCAGCACCGGGGCACCCGAGGGCACCTCGCGCCTCTCGACCAGCTTGGACAGCGCCAGCGGGATGCTAGCCGCGGAGGTGTTGCCGGACTCGACCAGGTCCTTGGCGATGACCACGTCGGGGCCGAGGCCCAGCCGCTTGACGATGCCGTCGATGATGCGGGTGTTGGCCTGGTGCGGCACGAACGCCGCGAGCTCGGACGGCTTGACGCCGGCCCGCTCGCAGGCCTGCAGGGCGAGCGGCGCGAGCGCGGTGGTCGCCCAGCGGAAGACGACCTGACCGTCCTGCTTGATGTACGGGGTGCGCCCCTCGATCCGCAGCGCCTCGCCCTTCTCCGGGGCGGAACCCCAGAGCACCGGGCCGATGCCGGCCTGCTCGCCGTCGGGGACGCCGCTGACGATCGCGGCACCGGCACCGTCACCGAAGAGGATCGCGGTGGTGCGGTCGGTCCAGTCGGTCAGGTCGGAGAGCTTCTCGGCACCGATCACGAGGGCGTTACGGGTGGCGCCGGCCTGGATCGCGTGGTCCGCGGTGGCCAGCCCGTAGGAGAAGCCGGAGCACGCGGTGTTCAGGTCGAACGCGGCGGGCGCGGTGATGCCGAGGCGTGCGGCGACGCGGGTCGCGACGTTCGGGCACCGGTCGATCGAGGAGCAGGTGGCAACGACGACCATGTCGATGTCGGCGGCGGTCAGCCCGGAGCCGGCCAGGGCCTTCTCGGCGGCGAACGTGGACATGTCGGCGACCGACTCGGCGTCGGCGACCCGGCGTTCGGCGATGCCGACCCGGTCGCGGATCCACTCGTCGTTGGTCTCCATGAGCTGGGCCAGGTCGTTGTTGGTGACCACTTTCGAGGGCTGATAGTGGCCCATCGCCACGATGCGGGAACCCGCGGTCATGGTCATGCTCCTTCGGTCGCAGTGTGGCGGGCGATGAGGTCGCGGGCAGCGTCCAGGTCACCGGGGTTGTTCAGGGTGACGATCTCGGGGGCGTTCTCGCCCTTGAGCTCGCGCTTGACGATCCCCGCCAGGGTGCCGGCGGGCGGCAGCTCGATGATGCCGGTGACGCCCAGCTCGCGCAGGGTCCTCATGACCAGATCCCAGCGGACGGGGGCGGTGACCTGGCGGACCAGGCGCTGCAGCAGCTCTCGCCCGTCGGCGACGGACGTGCCGTCCAGGTCCGACAGGACCACGCGTGCCGGGTCGGCGACGCTGACCTCGGCGGCGGCGAGACCGAGGGCCTTCTCGGCGGGCGCCATGTACGGCGTGTGGAACGCCCCGGCGACGGCCAGCGAGCGGATCCGGGCGGCGGCGGGCGGCTCGGCGGCGAACTTCGCGAGCGCGTCGAGGGCGCCGGCGGCGACGATCTGGCCGGTGGCGTTGCGGTTGGCGGGGTAGAGCCCGTGCGCCTCGATCCCGGCGAGGACCGCGTCGGCGTCGCCGCCGAGGACGGCGCTCATGCCGGTCGGCTCCAGCGCGCAGGCGGCGGCCATCTCCCGGCCACGCACCCCGGCGAGGGTGATCGCGGTCTCCGGGGTCAGCACCCCGGCGAGGGCGGCGGCGCCGAGCTCGCCGACGCTGTGACCGGCGACGACGTCGACGCTCGCCAGCGGGAGGTGCTCGGCCGCGAGCAGGGCGGCGGCGACGAGCAGGGGCTGCGTACGCGCGGTGTCCTTGATCTCCTCGGCATCGGCCTCCGTCCCGAGGTGGACGAGGTCGACACCGGACAGCGCCGACCAGGCGGTCAGCCGGTCCCGGGCGCCGGGCAGTTCGAGCCAGGGAGCGAGGAAGCCGGGCTTCTGGGAGCCTTGGCCGGGGGAGAGGACTGCGAGCACGCTTATGACTCTCCCGGATCCGGGGTCATTACGAAGGTGTCGCACGGGACCAAACCCTACGACCGACGTTGTGGGTTTCCTACAAAGACCCCTGGTGCCTGTCCCACTAAGAGGTGTTTCACGTCGCCGGGTCGAGCCGGCCGATGGTCATCGCCATGCGCAGGGCGAACGCGTCGCGCCCGTCCAGCGGGGACAGCCCGGTCACTTCGGTAACCCTTTTGAGACGGTATCGCACCGTGTTCGGATGGACATAGAGCTCGCGGGCCGCGCTCTCCAGCACCCCGCCCGCCCCGAAGAAGGCGTCCAGGGTCTCGAGCAACCCACCCCCGGCCCGGGACAGGGAACCGTACGCGTCATGCCGCAGCGCCCGCCGTGCCTCGGGATCCCCGGCCAGGGCGCGTTCGGGCAGCAGGTCGTCGGCGGCGACCGGTTTCGGCGCGGCGGGCCAGGCGGGCGCTGCCCGGAACCCGGCGAGCGCGGCGCGGGCCGACTCGGTGGCCTGGTCCAGTGAGGGCACCGCCGGCCCGACGACGATCGGACCGTCGCCGAACGCGCCCGCGAGCTGCGTCGCCGTGGCGAGCGGGTCGGTGGCGCCGCCCATCACCACCACGATCCGGTCGCCGTGCACGCCACCGATGACCTCGACCCGGGCCCGTCGCGCGGCCCGGTAGACCGAGTGCAGCACCACGGTGTGGTCGCCGCCGGGGGAGCGGCCCACCACCACCGAGACGGGCGGGGCGTCGGCCCAGCCCAGGGCGGCGGCGCGGCTGGCGAGCACGTCGGAGGAATCGCCGCGCAGCAGGGCGTCCACGAGCAGGGCCTGCAGCCGGGTGTCCCACGCGCCGCGCGTCTCGGCGGCCCGGGCGTAGACACGGGCGGCGGAGAACGCGATCTCGCGGGAGAACTTGAGGATGGCCATGGCCAGCGCGTCCTCCTCGCCGTCGGCGGCGAGGGCCTGAACCTCGGACTCGGCGACGTCGATGGTCACCTTGATCAGCTGGACGGTCTGGGTCAGCGTGATCGCGCGCGCCAGGGTCCGGGGCGCGGCCGCGAAGACCTCGTCGGAGATCTCCTGGGTGCCGGCAGCCGTCCCGCCCGAGTGCAGCCACTCGACCAGGGAGCGGATGCCGGCCTGCGCGACGAGCATGACCGAGGAGCGCTGGTCGGCGGGCAGCGCCCGGAACCAGGGCAGCGTCTCCTCCATCCGGGCCACGCTGGCCGAGGCCAGGGTGCCGGCGCTGCGTTCGACCTTGCGGAGGGTGGCCGCCAGCGGGGCGTTCGTCGGTGCGGGTTTGCGTGCCACCGGACCAGCATGTCAGGCGGCCACCGGTACGCGGCGCGCGCGGCGAGAGGCGTACCTTTTGAGATATTTGTCCGTAATAGCGGTGCGCCTTCCCTGCGATTCCGGTCGGTGACCTGGCATCGTGTCGTCCTGGTACGTGACCGCGTACTTGACTCGATAACCGTCGAGGGTCAAGCGCGGGGTCGCGGTGCCGATGAGACCGGGTATCCCGGCGAAGCACGGAAAGGAGGCGGCAGTGACGGACCACGAGGGCGTACTCCCCGACCCGGAGCAGGACTGCACCGAGGACCTGCCCACCCTGCTCGCCCCCGAGCCGGCCGACGACTTCCCGCACCGCATGGGCTGCCGCACCCAGCTGCACGGCTGGGCCGGTGCCCACCTGCACGGTGCGGTCCGCCCCCGCCGCCGCGCCGCCGGTCGTGGCCGCCCGCCCGGCCGCTGGTGCTGAAGAGCCACGGGCGGGTGACCGCCCCGGCGCGTCCGCAGCGCCCGGGCGTACGGCCCGACACCGTGAGCGGGTGGACGACAAGAGACGGCTGATCCTCGACCAGGCCCTGGCGCTCGTCGACGAGCGCGGACTGGCCGCGATGTCCATGCGCGCGGTCGCCGAACGGGTCGGGCTGACGTCGATGGCGCTGTACCCGTACGTCGGCGGCAAGGACGCCATGCTGGACGGCCTGGTCGATCTGCTGAACCTGGAGCTGGCCGACTACGACGGCGACCCGGCGGAGATCGACTGGCGGCAGCGGCTCCGGGCGCTCGGACGGG
Organism: Winogradskya humida; assembly: GCF_016862215.1. Classification (GTDB taxonomy): domain Bacteria; phylum Actinomycetota; class Actinomycetes; order Mycobacteriales; family Micromonosporaceae; genus Actinoplanes; species Actinoplanes humidus. Next base: position 15,123 of record NZ_BOMN01000012.1, on the reverse strand, counting down.
CGGTGCGGGGGCTGTCGCTGCGGCACCCCGGCGCGTACCCGTTGCTGCTGAATCGCCCTTCGCCCGGCAGTTCCTGGCTGACCGCGGCCCTGCGCGCCACGCTGCACGACGCCGGTGTGGCCCCGGACACGGTGCCCCGGCTGACCCGGATGATCTGCGCGTTCCTGCTGGGCTACACGACCGGCGAGGTGACCGGCGGGCTGCCCGAGGCGACCCCGCAGGGAGACCCGGCCGGAGCCGAGTTCGACGCCGACCTGGACGATCTCGTACGCCTTGTCGAGGTCACCGTCCGGGTCGTGTGAACCCCGTTCCGCGACGAGGCCACCCCGCCGTGCCCTATAAAAGGGGCAAAAGGGAGGCCCGAATGACCGACGACTACGTGGCCCAGCGGTACGCCCACCTGCGCCGCGCGGCCTTCCTGATGTGCGGGGACTGGACGCGGGCGGCCGGCCTCGCCCGTGCCACGCTGGCCCGGGCGCTGACCGATCCGGACGTCGCCGATCTCGACCTGTGGGCGTACGGCGATCTGATGTCGGCCTTCAAACCCGCGCACAGCCGTCGCGAGCACGTCTTCGTGGCACCACCGCAGACAGCATCTCCGCAGGCGGCGGGCGAGCAGGACGCGGATGCCGCACTCAGCGACGTCTACACCGTCCTGGTCCTCGACGCCCTGCGCAGGCTGCCGCCGAAGTGCCGCGCGGTCCTGGTCCTGCACCACTTCTGCCATCTGCCGGTGGGTGAGACGGCCGACGTGCTCGGCATCGACGGCGGCAAGGTCACGGAGTACGAGGCCGAGGGGCTGGCCGCCTTCGGTGACCTGTTGCGCGCGACCCAGCCCGCCGGTGCACTGTGAGCGCGGCGATGACGTCCGTCCTGGAACGGGCGTGCGCCGGGGAGCCGCCGATCGGTGACGCGGTCGACGACATCTTCCGCCGCGCCGAACGGCTGCGCCGGCGACGGGCGGCCACCGTGGTCATCTCCGGCCTCGTCGCGGTCTGCCTGGTCGTCCTTCTCGGGTACGCCCTGACCACAGTCCTCCTCCCCGGCCACAAACCACGCTCGACAGCGGCCGTGGCGGTCGCCCAGCCCCGCCCGTCGGCAGTGCTGGATCCGGTGCTGAACGTCCTGGCCGCCCCGGTCGACGCCAAGGAGTTCCGGATCGTGCCCCGCCCGCCGTACCGCGGTTCGGGCTGGCGGCAGTACGCGGTCGTCGGCGCCGGTGGGGAATCCCGTGGCCTGATCGAGGTGGCGGTCTTCGACGCACCCGCGGGCCTGTGCCTGCCGGTGGCCGCGGACCCGAACGCCTGCGCCGACCCGGACCATTCAGCGTCCGGGTTCGAATTCGCCCGCTACGACGAGAGCGACGACCGGGACTGGCAGGTGCACGAGGTGATCGCCCGCCGGGTGGTCGACGGCCGCACGATCGCGGTGCAGGTCACCGGCGAGCGCGGCACGGGCGACCGGGACCGGGGCGAGGCACCGCTGACCACCCGCGAGGTGGCGGACGCGGCGACGAACCCGCGACTGCTGGACGGTTTCGGTCTCGGCGAGCGCTGCAATCAACCCGCGCCGGACTGCCCGGTCCTGCGCATCCCGGTGCGGCCCGCTGGTTAGACCCGTCGGCGGATGAGGAACGCGACGCCGGCCAGGCCGAGCAGGACGACGAGCAGGACCGCGCCGTTGAGCAGGAACAGCCGCTGCAACTGGTCGAAGACATCCTTGCCGACGGCGACCGGGTCGAGCTCCTCGTTGACGCTCTCGCCCACGCCGCCGCCGATGCCACCGGCGACCGCGTCGGGCTTCGCGTCCAGCGGAAGGCCGCTGAGCCGCAGCGTCTCGGACATCGAGAGCCGGCCGTAGAACCAGCCCGAGGTCTTCTTGCCGGTCGGCTGCTTGGCCGGCCGGTAGGCCCGCGGCCCGCCGGAGGCCATCGGGTACAGGTCGTAGACCTGGGTGGCCTTGTCCTTGATCTGCACGGTGACCGTGAACTTGACGCCGAGCTTGTCCGACTTGGGCTGAGTGGTGGTCGGCGTTGCGGCGCCCAGCCAGTTGACCTCGCCCAGCAGCCGCTGGAACAGGTCGGGGTGCTCGGCCTGCTTGACGACGAGCTTGCCCTCGGGGAACTTGCCGGTCACCATCACGGAATCCGGGGTCGCGGCCGCTTTGGGCGCGGCGCTCGCCGGCGCCGAGGACAGGGACAGGCCGATCGCGACGGTCGCGGCGAGCGCACCCGTCACGGTTACAAGCCGTTTCAACATCCCTCGAGCCACCGTCCGGCCTCCCCCGCCTTGGTGATGGACATGGTCCGCCGCGCCCCTGGTTCTGACGAACCCCGGTTCACAGCTTCCCCGCAGACGACCCCGGCCGCATCCCGGGCCACGACCTTTGGAGCCATCCGGAATAGACCCGGTGCAAAGGCGAGGGGGGTACGCCGACAGAGCTGATCAGCGGGCGAATAGTACCCAGCAGGAGCAAGTCCCGCAGTGCCCGGTCACCCGTCCTGCGGATACCTCTACCCCTATGACGCGCGCGGCTGACCAGGACGTTGCACCACTCGGTACACGCGCACTGAATTCTCAGTGAGCGTGTACCGAAATGGTCACGAAATAGTTCAGGCCACCTTCTGGCGGGCCGCTGCGAGCCGCGCGAGGGTCTTCTCCCGGCCGAGGACCTCGAGAGATTCGAAGAGCGGGAGTCCGACCGTACGCCCCGTGACGGCGACCCGCACCGGTGCCTGGGTCTTGCCGAGCTTGAGCCCGCGCTCCTCGCCGACCTTCTCGAGCGCGGCCTTCAACGGCTCGGCAGCCCACTCCTCGAGAGCGCCGAAGGCGGCCGCGGCGGCGTCGAGGATGTCGCCCGCACCCTCCTTCATCGCCTTGTTCCAGGACTGCTCGTCGCTGACCGGCTCGGCCAGGAACAGGAAGTCCACGTAGTCGACGATCTCGCTCAGCACCGCGATACGGGTCTGGGCGAGCGGCGCGACGTCGGCGAAGACCTGGAAGTCGAACGCCTCCGGGTCCCACGGCGGGGCCGCGATGGTCTCGGTGCCGCCCAGCCACGGCGCGCACACCGCGGCGAACTCCTCCGACGACAGCGCGCGGATGTATTCGCCGTTGAACGCCCGCAGCTTCTTGACGTCGAAGAACGCGGGGGAGTGGTTGACGTCCTCGAGCCGGAACTCGTCCTCCATGACCTGCCACGGCACGATCTCGCGGTCGCCGGTGGGCGCCCAGCCGAGCAGCAGCAGATAGTTGCGCATGGCGGCGGCGAGATAACCCTCGTCGCGGTACGACTCCAGGGCCACCTTGTCGCGCCGCTTGGAGAGCTTCTGGCGCTTCTCGTTCACGATGACCGGCACGTGTGCCCAGATCGGGGGCTTGACCCCGAGCGCCTCCCACAGCAGCTGCTGCTTCGGGGTGTTGGGCAGGTGCTCCTCGGCGCGGATGACGTGGGTGATGCCCATTGTCATGTCGTCCACGACGTTGGCGAGCAGGAACACGGCGGTGCCGTTGCTCCGGGCGATGACGAAGTCCTCGATGAGCTTGTTCTCGAACGTCGGCTCGCCCCGGACCAGGTCGACGACGACGGTGCTGCCCTCGTCGGGCGTACGGAAGCGCAGCGCACGACCCTCGCCCGGGCCGAGCGCACGTTCCCGGCAGAAGCCGTCATAGCCGGTGTGGGTGTTGCCGGAACGCGCGACGACGTCCTCGCGGGTGCAGTCGCAGTAGTAGGCGCGGCCCTCGGCGTAGAGCCGGGTGGCGGCGGCGGTGTGCTCGCTCGCGTAGGAGGACTGGAAGTAGGGGCCCTCGTAGCTGCCGCGTTCGATGCCGATCCAGTCGAGGGCGGAGATGATGCCCTCGATCCACTCGGGACGGTTGCGGGCCGCGTCGGTGTCCTCGATGCGAAGGACGAACGCGCCACCGGTCTGGTGGGCGACGATCCAGTTCTGCAGAGCGGAACGGGCGCCGCCGACGTGGAACATTCCGGTCGGCGAGGGGGCGAAGCGTACTCGTACAGTCACCCACCAAGACTACGGCGCCCGTCGAGCAGGTTCACGCCGGGCAGGTCAAGGCGCCACGCGGCGCCTCAATCCCGGCTGACCACCGCCCCCTCGGGAAGGGCCCGGCGCACCGCGGCCGGCAGCCGGCCGAAAGCGGTGATCACCGGCCTGCCGTCCCGTTCCTCCCAGACCCCCTCGATTTGTCTCACGGGTGCGCGTACTCATCGCTGCCACCCAGGTCGGGAGGTCCTCGGCCGGGAGGAGATGCAGGGTGCCCCGGGCTGCCCACGTGCGTACCAGAGTCCGATCCTGGTAGAGCGCTCTGTCGAGGTCCGCCGTTGCCGTCCGGATAGAGACCGCGGCCTGAGCCGATGCGGCCACTTGGGCATGCACCCCGCTGAGGCGGCGTGCGACGGCTATCGCGTCCGTTCCCCGCTCGCTGCCGAGGAATTGTCGCTCTATCCGCCGCCGCAGGATCTGGTCGAGGTTCACGCTTCTGGTTATACGCCCTTGACGCGAGTGCCGTGAGCTGGGTAGTTTACCGACAAGCTAATTAACCAGAACGTTAAACAAACCGACAGACTTGGGAGTACGGGACATGGGCAAGATCATCGCGGTGGAGTACGTGACGCTCGACGGTGTCTTCGAGGAGCCGAGCTGGAGCGGGCCCTACTTCAACGACGAGCTCGGCGGCTGGCAGGACGAGAACCTGCAGGAGGCGGACGCGTTGCTGCTCGGACGGCGTACCTATGAGGGTTTCAAGGCCGCGTGGCCCGGCATGGAGGAAGCGACCGGGCACTTCGGCAAGAAGATGAACTCGATGCCCAAGCACGTCGCCACCACCACGCTCACCGAGCCGGAGTGGAACGCCGCGTTCCTGACCGGTGAGGTCGCCGGGGCCGTCGGCGCGCTCAAGGACGGCCCGGAGAGTCTGCTGATCAACGGCAGCGCCGAGCTGGTCAACTATCTGACCCGGCACAACCTGATCGACGAGTACCGGATCATGGTCTTCCCGGTCGTCGTCGGCGAGGGGCGCAAGCTGTGGCACGACGGCACCAAGGTCGCGCTCTCGCTGACCAAGAGCTGGAGCACGAAGACCGGCGTCGAGGTCATCACGTACGTGCCGGCCTGATCCGGTGGCGGACGACCGGCTGAGCGTCATCTTCGGCGCCCTCGCCGACCCCACGCGCCGGGCCATCCTGGCGCGCCTGGCGCAGGGCTCGGCGAGCGTCAACGAGCTGGCCGAGCCGTTCGCCATGACCCTGCCCGCCGTCTCCAAGCACCTCAAGGTCCTCGAGCGGGCCGGCCTGATCTCCCGCGGCCGCGAGGCCCAGTGGCGCCCGTGCAAGCTCGAGGCCGAGGGGTTGCAGGAGGCCTCCGAGTGGGTGGACCGCTACCGCCAGTTCTGGGAGTCGAGCTACGACAAGCTCGACGCCCACCTCAAGAACCTGATGAAAGGCACCTGATGGATTTCCGTGAGATCGACATCGTTCGCGTCTTCGACGCTCCCCGCGAGCTCGTCTGGGCGGCCTGGACCGACCCGGACCAGCTCGCCGCCTGGTGGGGGCCTTCCGGCATGACCACACCCCGGGAGAGCGTGGAGATGGATGTACGCCCCGGCGGTGTCTTCCGCCTGACCATGGTCGCCCCCGACGGGACGGAATTCCCGACCGACATGCGCTTCACCGTCGTCGAGCCGGTCGCCACGCTCGGGTACGAGTGGGAGGGCCAGCGCGGGATCGGCGGAGGCACCGCGACCGTCACCCTCAAGGATCTGGGCGACGGTCGCACAGAGCTCACCAACCACTTCGCCGGCTACACCGACGACGTGGTCCAGGGCTACATGATCGAGGGAACCAACCAGCAGTTCGACAAGCTCGCTGCCGTTCTGGGCGCGGGCGGGAAGATCAAACAGTAAATCTGTCCACGAGTACGGTGAGCCGGCGCGCGGTCGCGTCGAGCTCCTCGGCGGCCTGGTGGGAGACCTGCACCGCGCCGCGGGTGCTCTCCACGGCCCCGCTGACCGCGCCGATGCCCGAAGCGATCTCCTGGCTGCCCACGGCCACCTCGGAGATGTTGCGCGACATCTCCGCGGTCGTCGCGGCCTGCTCCTCGACCGCCGCGGCGATCGCCGTCTGGTAGTCGTTGACCTGAGCGATCGTGTTCGTGATCGCGTTGATCGCCTCGACGGCCTTGGCGGTGTCGCCCTCGATGGCCGACACCCGCGCGGTGACGTCCTCGGTCGCCTTCGCGGTCTCCTGGGCCAGATCCTTGACCTCGCCCGCGACCACCGCGAAGCCCTTACCGGCGTCGCCCGCCCGGGCCGCCTCGATCGTCGCGTTCAGCGCCAGCAGGTTCGTCTGCTCGGCGATGCTGGCGATCAGCCGGACCACGTCGGCGATCTTGCCGGTGGAGACGCGCAGCTCGTCGATGACGCCCGAGGCGGTGGCGGTGAGGCCCACGCCGTCACGCCCGGCCCTGGCCGCGTCCTGCGCGTTGCTGGAGATCTCGCTGATCGAGGCCCCCATCTCCTCGGCGCCGGCGGCAACCGTCTGCACCACGTGCGAGATGTCCTCGGCCGCCCGGCTCGCCGCTCCGGCCCGGTCGGAGGCGGTCGCGGCGGAGCCGGTCAGCTCGCCACCGGTCGTCGCGACCAGCCCGGCCGACTTCGACACCTCGTGCGACGCCCCGGTGACCTCGATCATCACCTCGCGTAGCTCGCTGACGGCCGTGTTGAGCGCCGTGCCGGCCCGGCCGATCTCGTCGGTGCCGCTCTCGTCGCTCCTGACCGTCAGGTCACGCTTGGCCAGCCGGGCCAGGGCGTCGGTCAGCCGGCCCAGCCGCTTCGAGATGCGGCGCGCCTGCCCGGCCGCCAGCAGGCCACCGGCCACCGCCATCAGCAGCGCCGCGATGACGAACGCGACCAGCATGTCCCGGCGCCCGTCGCGGACCGCGTCGGAGGCTCCGGTGGTGTCGGCCTCGTACCCGTTGACCGCGATCGCCCAGGAGAAGGGCTTGTAGAACGACGCCGTGGTGATCGTGTTGCCGGCCTTGCCGTTGGTGGCGCCGGGCAGCTGGTACGTGGTCCGGAACGTGTTGTCGCCGGTGAGCTTCGTCGCCTCGGTGACGATCTGCTCGACGTACTTCACGCCCTTGGCGTCGGTGGCGTCCAGCACGGTCGTCCCGGCCGCGCCGTCGACGCTGGAGGCGATGACCCGGCCCTTGTCGGCGCTGTTCGTGCTGTAGACCGCCACCGAGCCGTTCTCGCGGATCTTGCTGCCGGCGATCGCGTCGGTCAGGTTCGCCAGGGCGGTGGACTGGGGTACGCCGACGAACAGCGCGCCGATGACCGTACCGGAGCTGTCCTTGATCGGGTCGTACGCCGTGATGAACCAGGTGTCGACCACCTGCGCCACGCCGCGGTAGCTCTTGCCCGACTTGATCGCGGCGGCGACGGCGTTCGGGGTGCCGTCCGCGCCTGTCGCCGGGATGTACGTACCGATCACCCGGTTGCCGGTCTTGCCCTTGACGTTCGTCGCCACCCGCAGCAGGTCACCGTCGTCGTTCATCCGCTGGAAGACGGTCACCGAGCGCCCGGTGAGGTCGGCGGTGTCGTCCACGAACGTGGTGGAGGTGCCGAAGCTCGTGTTCTGGCCCAGCCACTTGCCGCCCACGGCCATCCGGGGCAGGGTCACGGTGCTCTTGGCCTGGCTGACCTGGTTGGTCGTGGCCCACTTGACGGTCCGGTCCTGCAGCGACGCGCCGCCGGCCTTCTTGAGCAGCGAGTTGGCGGTGTTCATGCTGTTGCTGACGCCGGTCTGCACCTCGTCGCCGACCGAGCTGACCAGCCTGTTCACCTCGTCCGAGGTGCGGTTCAGATCGTCGGTCGTCAGCTGCTGGACCTGGTCGTCCGTGCGGTCGGCGAACGAACCGCTCTGCCAGGCGCCGACCCCTACGAGGACCGCGGCCGTACTGATGACACTGCCGAGGCCGAGGGCAAGCAGCTTGTGACTGATCTGAGCACGCACCATGCCCGACTTTTCGACCATCTCGGGCAAAAACTGAGGGGTGTACCGCTGTAACGCGGCACACCCCTTCAGGCCGTGCTGATCAGCTGTCGCCGCCGGTCTCGCCGACCGGAGCCGCGCTGACGTCGTCGATCGCGTACTTCTTGGCGGCCTCGGCCGGCACGTGCGCCGGGACCTTGCCGCGCAGCGCGAGCTGGCGCAGCGTCGCCACGGCCACCGACTCCGCGTCCACGTGGAAGTGGCGGCGCAGGGCGTGCCGGGTGTCGCTCATGCCGAAGCCGTCCGTGCCCAGCGACGTGTAGTCGTTCGGCACCCAGCGGCTGATCAGGTCGGGGACGGCCCGCATCCAGTCGCTGACCGCGACGACCGGGCCCTCCGTGCCTTCCAGCTTGGTCTGGATGTACGGCTTGCGCCCCGGCTCGCCCGGGTTGAGCAGGTTGTGCTCCTCGGTCTCCACCGCGTCGCGGCGCAGCTCGGTCCACGAGGTCACCGACCAGACATCGGCGCCGACGCCCCAGTCCTGAGCGAGCAGCTCCTGCGCCTTGATCGCCCACTGCATGCCCGTGCCGGAGGCGAGGATCTGCGCCTTCGGACCGGTCGTCTGCGGCGCCGCGGCATAGCGGTAGATGCCCTTGAGCAGGCCCTCGACGTCGACGTCGGCCGGCTCCGCGGGCTGCAGGATCGGCTCGTTGTAGATCGTCAGGTAGTAGTAGACGTTCTCCTGGTGCTCGCCGTACATCCGGTGCAGGCCACGCTCGACGATGTGCGCGATCTCGAACGCGAACGCCGGGTCGTACGCCACCACCGCGGGGTTGGTCGCGGCGATCAGCAGCGAGTGGCCGTCCTCGTGCTGCAGGCCCTCGCCGTTGAGCGTGGTGCGGCCCGCGGTCGCGCCGAGCAGGAAGCCCCGGGTCATCTGGTCCGAGGCGGCCCACAGCTCGTCCGCCGTGCGCTGGAAGCCGAACATCGAGTAGAAGATGTACAGCGGGATCATCGGCTCGTCGTGGGTCGCGTACGACGTGCCCGCGGCGATGAAGCTTGCGGTCGAGCCGGCCTCGTTGATCCCCTCGTGCAGGATCTGCCCGGTGGTCGACTCCTTGTACGACAGGAAGAGCTCCCGGTCGACCGACGTGTAGGTCTGGCCGTGCGGCGAGTAGATCTTCTTCGTCGGGAAGAGCGAGTCCATGCCGAACGTACGCGCCTCGTCAGGGATGATCGGCACCCAGCGGGCCCCGAACTCCTTGTCGCGCATCAGGTCCTTGAGCAGGCGCACGAAGGCCATCGTGGTGGCGATCTTCTGCTTGCCGGACCCGCGCTTGACGTCACCGAACGTCTTCGACTCCGGGATCGCCAGCGTCTTCGGCTTGGTGCGCCGGGTCGGCACGTAGCCGCCCAGCTCGCGCCGGCGCTCCTGCAGGTACTGCATCTCGTCGGACTTCGCACCGGGGTGGAAGTACGGCGGGAGGTACGGGTTCTCCTCGAGCTGCTTGTCGCTGATGTCGAGGTAGAGCCGGTCCCGGAAGCCCTTGAGGTCGTCCAGGGTCAGCTTCTTCATCTGGTGCGTGGCGTTGCGGGCCTCGAAGTGCGAGCCCAGCGTCCAGCCCTTGATGGTGTGCGCCAGGATGACCGTCGGCTGGCCGGTGTGCTCGGTGGCGGCCTTGTACGCGGCGTAGAGCTTGCGGTAGTCGTGACCACCGCGCTTGAGGTTCCACACGTCGTCGTCGGACATGCCCTCGACCAGCTTGCGGGTGCGCGGGTCACGGCCGAAGAAGTTCTCCCGGACGTACGCGCCGGACTCGCCCTTGTACGTCTGGAAGTCGCCGTCCGGCGTGGTGTTCATCAGGTTGACCAGCGCGCCGTCGGTGTCCTTGGCGAGCAGGGCGTCCCACTCGCGGCCCCAGACGACCTTGATGACGTTCCAGCCGGCGCCGCGGAAGAACGACTCCAGCTCCTGGATGACCTTGCCGTTGCCCCGGACCGGGCCGTCGAGCCGCTGCAGGTTGCAGTTGATCACGAAGGTGAGGTTGTCGAGCTCCTCGCGGGCGGCCAGGCCGATCGCGCCGAGCGACTCGACCTCGTCCATCTCGCCGTCGCCGAGGAACGCCCAGACGTGCTGCTGGCTGGTGTCCTTGATGCCGCGGTTGTGCATGTACCGGTTGAACCGGGCCTGGTAGATCGCGTTCAGCGGGCCGATGCCCATGCTGACCGTCGGGAACTCCCAGAAGTCCGGCATCAGCCGCGGGTGCGGGTAGCTCGGCAGGCCGCCACCCGGGTGCGACAACTCCTGGCGGAAGCCGTCCAGGTCGTTCTCGGTCAGCCGGCCCTCGAGGTACGCGCGGGCGTACATGCCGGGGGAGGCGTGACCCTGGAAGAAGATGTGGTCGCCGCCGCCGGGGTGGTCCTTGCCGCGGAAGAAGTGGTTCATGCCGACCTCGTAGAGGCTGGCGCTCGACGCGTAGGTCGAGATGTGACCGCCCACGCCGATCTGCGGGCGCTGCGCGCGGTGCACCAGCATCGCGGCGTTCCATCGGATGTACGCCCGGATGCGCCGCTCCACGAACTCGTCGCCGGGGAACCAGGGCTCCTGCTCGGGCGGGATCGTGTTGATGTAATCGGTCGAGGTCAGGGGCGGGACGCCGACCTGTCGCTCACGGGCGCGTTCCAGCAGGCGCAGCATCACATAACGGGCTCTCTTGGGCCCGGCTTCGTCGATGACTCCGTCGAGCGACTCGACCCACTCGCTGGTTTCCTCGGGGTCGATGTCCGGAAGCTGGCTCGGCAGGCCGTCACTGATCACCGGGCGCTTGCGTTCCGTGGCCACAGGCATTCCTCTTGGTCGGTGTCGGACCGTACGCCCATTGTGTGAGCCGCACGGCAATGGTTCCATCCTGCCCCCTCCCGGTGCCCGTCGTCACGCCTACCGTCGTGCTGCGCGACATGGGACACATGTACTGGGCAGTAACTACTTTTGCTACCCCAGGAAACTGAAGCGGACCTGGCGCTCGGGGTTGTCGCCGTTCGGGTCGACGAGGCAGATGGACTGCCAGGTGCCCAGCGCTATGCGGCCGCCGATCACCGGCAGTGACGCGTACGGAGGGATCCAGGCAGGCAGAACATGGTCACGACCGTGACCGCGGGAACCGTGCCTGTGCCGCCACTTGTCCTGCGCCGGCAGCAGCTCGTCGATGGCCGTGAGCAGGTCTTCGTCGGATCCCGCACCGGTCTCGATGATCGCCAGCCCGGCGGTCGCATGCGGGACGAAGACGTGCAGCAGGCCGTCGCCGCGGCCGCGGACGAACAGCTCCGCTTCGCCCGTGATGTCGCGGACCACCGGCTTCGAACCGGTCCGGACGGTGATCACGGTGGTGTCCATGAGAGGGAAGTCTTACACGGAGACGTTCGTAGCTCATCACGCGGTTGTGCCTGTCCGCAGGCGAACGCGGTTATCCACAGGCGCCCGTTATCGACGCCCGTTATCCGCGTCCGTTATCCACAGGACGCGATTGCGCGGTGGCGGGGGTGGCCAAGGTCGGCAATGCTGGTTCGCGTGACCACGCCTCAACAACTCGACGAGCGCTTCCGCGACGCGGTCTCGGCCTTGCGGCCGCGCGACCCGCTGCGCGCGCCCGGCGAACCGGTCCGCGAAGGTTCCGCACTCACCGGTGAGCGGGCCCGGGAGCTCTTCGACGCCCAGCTCACCAGCCGCCACCTCGACCTCGCCGCGCGCTGGCTGCGCAGCTTCAACGAGGGTTTCTACACCATCGGGTCGTCCGGCCACGAGGGAAACGCCGCCGTCGCGGCCGTGCTGCGCCCGGATGATCCCGCCCTGCTCCACTACCGCTCCGGCGCGTTCTACTGTGTCCGGGCCGCTGTCGCTTCCGCTGCGGGCGACTTTGTTCTGGATGCCGCCCGAGATGTTCTCCGCGGCATCGTCGCGTCCTCGCTGGAGCCCATCTCCGGCGGCCGGCACAAGGTCTTCGGCCGGTCCGATCTGGCGATCATCCCCACGACGTCCACCATCGCCTCGCACCTCCCACGGGCCGTCGGCCTCGCGCTGGCCCCCTCGCTCAAGGGCGCCGACTCCTCCTGGCCCGCGGACGCGATCGTGGTCGCGTCCTTCGGCGACGCCTCGGTCAACCACGCCACCGCCACCGCCGCGTTCAACACCGCCGGCTACTACGAGCACCTCGGGCAGGACCTGCCGCTGCTGCTGGTCTGCGAGGACAACGGCCTCGGCATCAGCGTCCCCTCGCCCGAGGGCTGGGTGGCCGCCACGCTCAGCTCGCGCCCCGGCCTGCGCTACTTCGCCGCCGACGGCACCGATCTGGCCACCGCCTACGACACCGCCCGAGAAGCCGCCGACTGGGTTCGTGAGCAGCGCAAACCCGCCGTCCTGCACCTGTCCGTGGTGCGGCTGATGGGGCACGCGGGAGCGGACGCCGAGGTGGCCTATCGCGCCGCCGACGAGATCAGCAGCGACCTGGCCCGCGACCCCCTGATCGGCACCGCGCGCCTGCTGATCGAGGGCGGGTTCGCCACACCCGACGACCTGATCTCGCGTTACGACGAGCTCGGCTGGCAGGTCCGCAAGGTGGCCGAGGAGGTGCTCGGCGAGCCCAAACTCGCGACCGCGGCGGAGGTCGCGGCGCCGCTGGCCACCCGCCGCCCGCTGCGCACCTCGAAACACATCACCGACACCGCCACCCGGGCCAACGGAGCCGGTTCCGCGCTGCGCTCCCAGGCCTTCGGCGGCAAACTGCCCGAACGGGCAGGCCCGCTGACCCTCGCCCAGACGATCAACGCCACCCTGACCGACGCGCTGCTCGCCCATCCGGGCGCGTTGCTCTTCGGCGAGGACGTCGCGGTCAAGGGCGGCGTCTACGGCGTGACGAAGAACCTGCGCGAGCGCTTCGGAGCCACCCGGGTCTTCGACACCCTGCTCGACGAGACGTCCATCCTCGGCCTCGGCCTGGGCGCCGGTCTCGCGGGCCTGCTCCCGATCCCCGAGATCCAATATCTGGCATATCTGCACAACGCCGAGGACCAGCTCCGCGGTGAGGCGGCCACCATGGCGTTCTTCTCGCAGGGAGCGTTCCGCAACCCGATGGTGGTGCGCGTCGCAGGCCTCGCCTACCAGCAGAATTTCGGCGGCCACTTCCACAACGACAACTCGGTCGCTGTCCTGCGCGACGTGCCCGGCCTGGTCCTGGCCGTCCCCTCCCGCCCGGCCGACGCGGCCCCGCTGCTGCGCTCCTGCCTGGCCGCCGCGGCCGTGGACGGCACGGTGAGCGTGTTTCTCGAGCCCATCGCCCTCTACCACACCCGCGACCTGTTCCAGCAGGGAGACAACGAATGGCTCGCCCCCTACGCCCCACCCGGCGACTGGGCCGGCGCGCACATCCCCGTCGGCCGCGCCCGCACCTACCCGGTCGGCTCGGCGGAGGACCTGACGATCCTGACCTTCGGAAACGGCGTGCGCATGTCGCTGCGCGTCGCCGCCCAACTCGCCGCGGAAGGATACGGTTCCCGGGTGGTGGATCTGCGCTGGCTGAGCCCGCTCCCGGTTGCCGACCTCGTCCGCGAGGCCTCAGCGACCGGCCGGGTCCTCATCGTCGACGAAACCCGCCGCTCAGGCGGGGTCGGCGAGGGAATTCTGGCCGCTCTGGTGGACGGCGGATTCGTCGGCGCGGTCCGCCGGATCGCCTCGGTAGATTCACCCGTTCCGCTCGGTCCGGCAGCGCAACTGGTCCTGATCGGGGAAGATGCCATCACACAGGGTGCCCATGCCCTGCTGACGCGATAGATTGCCACACACTCGGTGCGCCACTTGCGCACAAGGCGCCGAGTGTGTGGACTACCCCCACAAAGTTGTCGTGAACAGCAAGGAGGAATTAGACAGTGAGCGCGACCGCTGGTCAGGCCGACGGCGTACGCAGCCTGGCGGACCGGTTCGGCTTCGAGCCGAGCATGGTGGTCATGGAGATGGGCTACGACGATGACGTAGACGAGGATCTCCGTGATGCCCTGACCGAACGCGTGGGCGAGTTGGTCGACGAGGACACCGATGAGGTGGTCGACGCGGTGCTTCTTTGGTACCGCGACGGCGACGGTGACCTGTTCGAACTGCTCACGGACGCTTTGAGCCCCCTAGCCGACAGTGGCGTGGTGTGGCTCCTGACCCCCAAGGCAGGCCGGGACGGCCATGTCGAACCCAGCGAGGTCAGCGAGAACGCGCCGGCCGCCGGCCTTCAGCAGACCTCCACGGTGAACGCGGGCACGGACTGGACCGCTGCCCGCCTGGTGTCCTCCCGCGGGGCGAAGAAGAAGTAACCCTTCCGCTTCGTCAGCCGCGCGGTACCCGCCGCCGCGCGGCCTTTTGGCTATCGTTGACCGATGCCGATCGACGTGGGCACAGAGGCGCCGGACTTCACGCTCAAGGACCAGAACAACCAGGAGGTCTCCCTCTCGGACTTCCGCGGCCGCAAAGCCGTACTCCTGGTCTTCTACCCCTTGGCGTTCTCCGGCACCTGCCAGGGCGAGCTCTCAGAGATCCAAGAGCACTACTCTGAGTACTCGAATGACTACATCCAGGTGTTGACGGCGAGTGTCGACTCCACATACAGCCACAAGATCTGGGCAGACCGCGAGGGCTTCACCTTCCCGCTCCTCGCGGACTTCTGGCCGCACGGCGCGGTCGCCCAGTCCTACGGCGTCTTCAACAACCAATCCGGCTTCGCCAACCGCGGCACCTTCATCATCGACAAGGAAGGCGCCGTCCGCTACGCCCAGATGCAAGGCCCCGGAGAACCCCGCGACCAGACCACCTGGCGCGAAACCCTCAAGGACCTCATCCTCTGAAGCCGGAGAAGACCCACCAGCCCCACCAAGGTAAGATAACCACTCCGGAACGCCCCGCGCCGTGACGAGCGCGGGGACGGGAGCCGGGCGCGTAGCTCAGTGGGAGAGCACTCGCCTTACAAGCGAGGGGTCGTAGGTTCGAAACCTACCGCGCCCACGAGAGTCGGAGGACTCTGTCCGCGTAACGCTCGGACCGGGGACTCTCGTCATGTTTGCTCCGGGGGCCGAGCCCCCGGA
>NZ_BOMN01000011.1 GCF_016862215.1 Winogradskya humida | reverse complement strand
GATTGGTCGCGCTGCGTTGGGGTGGTCGCGCTGCGTTGGGGCTGGGTGGTCTTCGCTTCGCTCGAACGGCGTTGGGTCGGGCGCGTTCTCGTCTGCAGGCCTGGGATTCTGGCTTATTAGGGCAGGTCCAGGAATTCTCGGAATTGGGCTTCCACGATGTTCATTGTGTCGTGGGAGACAAAGCCGTGGTTGTCGCGGATGGCGCTGTGGTCAAGGATCTGGACAATGCTGTGGATCCGGACGAATGCTCCGCTCAGGGGGTCGAGTGGGCTGAGGCGGACTGCCAGCTGGTTTGGGTGCGGGACGTCCTGCACGACGGTGAGGGCCCATACGGCCAATTTCTCGACGGCGTTGTATTCGTCGTTGCTGATGATCAGGACACGGTGTTGACTACTGCCGCGCAGCAGCGTCCAGATCTGACCGCGGTTTACCACTGAGCGTCCCGGAGTGCGATGTCGTTGCTGCTCTCGATCAGGGTGGCGTCTGCGCCGGCTTGATCCGCAGTGCGCTGCCGTAGGTATTCCCCGTAGGCCACGGCGGCACTGCGTTGGCGTGCGCGCCGAGCCTCGGGGGTACTTGGCGGACAGCTTCGGTCACGGCGGCGGAGGCGTTGCCCTGGGCTTGTAAGAAAGCGGCTACGTCGCCGGGAACGCTGATGCTCAGCTTGACGGTCATACTTTTGTGCTACCAAGCGAAGCCGATCAACGTAGGTCGTCGTCGTCGCCGCTGCTCCGGCCGGTGCCAGCGTTCGCCGCACCGCAGTGGTCTCAATTTCGGTCTCAGTCGACACCGTCCTTGAAGATGAAGGGTCTCTCGTGGCCGGTGGATATTTGGCGGACGTGGGGTGGGGGTTCTGGGAGACTCGCGCGGTGGATGGGGATCTGGACGTGCCGGTGTTGACCTTGTGGCGGCCTACCGGGCCGACGGAGCTCGAGCTTGTGCGGGCTACGGGGTGGCGGCGCTGGCCCCCGCGATTGCCGGACCAGCCGATCTTTTATCCAGTTCTCAACGAGGACTACGCCATCAAGATCGCGCGGGACTGGAACGTGCCGGCCTCGGGCGTGGGCTACGTGACCCGGTTCGAGCTGGACGCGGCGTTCGCTGCCCGCTACCCCGTGCGTCAGGCGGGTGGGTCGACGATTCTCGAACTCTGGGTTCCGGCCGAGGAACTCGACGAGTTCAACGATCACATCGTCGGTGAGATCAAGGTCGTCCACGAGTTCCGCTAGCGCACGGCCGGCCGGTATTCGAGCAGCACGATTCGTGAATCCAGCACCTCCGTCCCGGCAAGCTCGAACCCGCCGCGGGCGAACCCGTCGAACGCGAGCTCGCGGCCGTCGTCGCCCACCATCATCGGGAAGACCATCACCCTCAGCCGGTCGACCAGGCCGAGCTCCACGAGCCCCCGCACGAGCGAAAGGCTCCCGATCGTCCGCAGCGGGACATCGGATTCCCGCTTGAGTGCCCCGATCCCGTCGGCGAGATCCCTGACCAGGCGGGTGTTCTGCCAGTCGAGCGGCTCGTGCAACGTACGCGAGACAACGACCTTGGGTGTCTCGTTCGTCCGCACGCTGTTCGTGTCCGTAGCCGTGGCCGAGAGCCCCGCCATGAGTTCATAGGTCACCCGTCCCATCACCAGAACCTGCGGCCGCCCGACCTCCCGCGTGATCCAGGCGTCCAGCTCATCCCCGCCGTACCCGAAATAGGGCCCCACCTCGACCCCGCGGGCGAACCCGTCGATCGACACGAACAAGTCAGCGATCAGCTCAGCCATATCTCCTCCATCCACCCGGAACAGAGCCGCAACCTATCGCCCGACCCGGCCCGCAGCGCCTCGATACTCCACAGACCACCCACCGTGAGTACGCCGGCAGCGCCGGCACATCACTCACCGCGGCGGTCATCCCGGCCAGGTGTCGACTACCAGCTGCCAGGCGTCCACCTGCATAGCGTCCAGCTGCATAGCGTCCGGGTGCATAGCGTCCGGGTGCATAGCGTCCGGGTGCAGGGCGTCCAGGTGCAGGGCCGACCGGCACACCCAGCCGGCCCTGCACGTCTTGTCAGTTGGCCCCGGCCGTTACCTCCAACTCCTGCCCGGCAGACTCGTCCCGTTCCGGTAGCGCGTCTCCGTCGCGAGTGGTCTCCCCGTCGGGAGGGGCTTCCCTCTCCCGGCGGCCGTCTCGCTCGCGGTAGACCGAGCCGGTGTCCGACTCGAGCTCGCCCAGGCTTTCCAGCCGGGCCCGGATGCCGCCGCGACTGCGGCCGAACTCCTCCATCAGAGCTCGCTCGGTCGCGCCCTCCCGGAAGAGTGCGAGGAGGCGATCGTCATCCGTGTCGGACCAGCGGGCGCCCCGGTTGGGATAGCGCCTTGGCTTGTCCGTCACCACCGTGGCCTTGGCCTGCTTGCGTTGGACGCGGAGAGCGGCCAGACCGGCCAGGGTCGACGTCAGCGCGTCGGCCACGGCGGGCAGATCGTGCGGTGAGATCCCTCCGCTGATCTGGCTCACCACCTTGCCGTCGGGATCCCAGCCGGCCAGCACGAGGCTGACCTGCTCTTCTCCCGTCCCGGTGGCGGTGATCTGGTAGGTGTGGGCACCGACGGTCAGGTGCCGTTCCAGCATGGTGTGCGGGCGCCGGTCGTGCTCCGACGCGTGCTCGATGTCGTTCATGCAGCGACCGTATGGCGCCCCACCGACAGTTTTTCCCGGGCGTGTCCGACTCCCCGGCGTGTCCTGTCAGACACCTGACGAAGGCCGCCGAAGGGCTGCAAAAGTCTTCACGCCGAGCCACAATGGACGGGCGGCAAGACACGATGATCCGCCCAGGCGCCCCAGATCTGCGGGAAGCACCAGATCGCCGGAGCGCGCGAGATCACTTGACGCGGCTGCTGAGGATTCGCACGCCGGGGCCGTCCAGTTCGGAAAGCACCGCACGTCTGCCACACATGGCCATGAGCAGCGCCTCTGCCGGCCCCGCGACCAACGGACCCGTCCCGGAGAACCAGTTGAGATCAGAAGCCTCGAATCGCAGCCCCGCCAGGCGACGCCTCGGCGCGAAACCGAACGCCTTCCCACTGACCATGAACTCCAGCGACACCTTCAACCGGTCGAGCAGCAGACCATGAGGCAGACCGAGCGGGCGTCGCATGTCCTGGCCGTGCACCTGCAGATCGGTCAGCTGCCCCGGATATCCCACCACCGGCGGCTTGAAGTCGTTGTAGGCGTTGTCGCGCAGCGCCTGCGCGAGTTCGGCCACTGGGCGATCCGCCGTCTGCACCGCCACGCGCGAGTTCCATTTGTGCAGGTTGAACCCGCTCGACACGAGCAGACGCAGGTCCGGTTTGCCCAGCGCGGCAAGCAGATGCCCGGCAACCTCCTGCACGGTCCAGTCACCGCAGAGGCTGGCTGCGCGGAGCTGATCCGGCTGCAGCGAATCGAGCAGATCGGCGATACGGCGACGCTCGTCGGCGATTGCGGCACGGATGTCCATCCGCGGAAGGCTAGCGACAACCCATCACGTCAAGAGCCCCAAACCCAACGACATGCAAAAGATCACCAACCTTTGGTGTACGCACACAGCGCCCTCGCCGTACCCGTCTGCACCGGAGCCGGCGGCGTTCAGCGACTCCCCGAGCTGTCACCAGGAAGCACCGCGTCGCCGCCCACCGCCCGCGCGCTCGTCTTTCACCGACCTGTCCGCCGGTCTGTACAGACCCGATCCCAACGGCGAGAGTCGATGGATGGCCGATGCGACCGCAACCCTGTGGCGCAACCGGGAGTTCAACCTGCTCTGGGTCAGCCAGTCCCTCTCCGACATCGGCACGGCGGTCTCCGGCCTGGCAGTCCCGCTGCTCATCCTCGCGCTGACCCAGTCGCCCGTCCGTGCGGGCCTGGTGGGCACGATTGGACTGGTCGTGACGGTGTTGGCGCGCCTGCCCGCCGGAGTGCTCGCCGACCGGTTCGACCGGCGCCGGATCATGCTGGTCTGCGACGCGGTGCGGCTGGTCGCCTATCTGGTCCTCGGCTTCGCGGTGCTCCGCCACCAGGCGTCATTCGCGCTCGTGGTCGCGGTGGTCGTGGTGGCATCGGCGGGAAACGCCTTCTTCGGTACGGCGGAGCACTCATCGCTGCGCACGATCGTCCCGTCCGTGCAGCTACCGACGGCGGTAGCGCGCAACGAGGCGCGGGCATACGGCACCACGCTCGCGGGACCGCCGCTGGGTGGCTTGCTATTCGGAGTGGCGCACGCGCTGCCGTTCTTCGGCGACGCCATCACGTTCCTCGCGTCGATGGTCGGCGTCCTGATGGTCCGCCGTCCCCTGCAGGAGGACCGCGAAGCCGAAACCTCCGGCCACCTGACAGCACTCGCGGAGGGCTTCAGCTTCGTGGTCGGCAACCCGTTCCTGCGCACGATCGTGCTGGTCGTCGCCCCGCTGAACCTAGCCCTGCACGGCATCATCTTCACCATCATCGTGACGATGCAGGCCCACCACAAAGCCCCCGCCATCATCGGCACCGTCGAAACCGTCATCGGCATCGGCGGCCTCCTCGGCGCCGTCCTCGCCCCAGCCCTGCACCGCCGCCTGGCTTTACCTGCCCTGATCCGAGCGGTCTGCTGGACAGCGGCCCTCCTGATGTCAGTCAGCGCCCTGGTGACCGACAGCGTCGCAGCAGCAGTCCCCCTAGGCCTGGCAGTCCTCCTCGGCCCAGCAACCAACGCCGCCCTCTTCGGCCACCAAGCCGCAATAACCCCCGACCGCCTCCAAGGCCGAGTAGTCAGCGTCATCATCGTCCTGGCCACCTCAATAGCCGCCGCAGCCCCCCTCCTAGCAGGCGTCCTCATCACCGCCCTAGGCCCCGCCACCACCGTCCTGACCTTCGCCTCCCTAGTCATCTGCGCAGCAATAGCTGCCTCAACCACCGCCGCCCTACGCCCCTGACATCACCCAGCCCGGCCCTGCCTGGCCCTGCCTGGCCCTGCCTGGCCCTGCCCGGCCTGGCCTGGCCCTGCCCGGCCCTGCCCTGCCCTGCCACGCTCGACCCGCCCGGGTGAGGTCCGGGACCACTCGTGTCTGGCCCGGCCCAGCGCGGCCTTGCTACGCCTGGTCCGGCTAGACCGCGCCCAACCTGGCCCCTTTCGCCCTGTTCCCGCTCGGGTCGGCCATGCCCGCCTCAACCTGGCCTCAACCCGGCTTGGCTCGGCCCTGCTCGGCTCGGCCGCGCTTGGTCTGGCTCGCTTTGTCTGGCCTGGCCTGGCCAGGCCTGGCTTGGTTCGGTTTGGCCGTGCTCGGGCTTAGTTCGGGCTTGATCCGGCCCGCTCCGACCCGGCCCGCTCCGATGCAGGCCCGGCCCGGCCCGGCCCGGCCCGGCCCGGCCCGGCCTGCTCTGCCCCGCCCCGCTCTGCCCCGCCCCGCTCTGCCCCGCCCCGCTCCGACCCGCTCTGCCCCGCTCCGCCCCGCCCCGCTCCGCCCCGCTCCGCCCCGCCCCGCTCCGCCCCGCTCCGCCCCGACCCGACCCGCTCCGACCCGGTCCGACTGTCTCGGCTCGGTTTGATCGCCCCGCCCCGGCTCGGCTTGCCGCGGCTCGGCTTGCCAGCCCCGCCCCGCCCCGGCCGGGCTTGGCGGGGCTGGCTCAGCTTGGCCGGCATGACCGAGCCGTTTGGTTTGGATCGGCTTTGTGTTGGCTGGTTCTTAATGCGTTGGGGAGGTGGGGACGGTGGGTTCCAATAGAGCAATGAGTGAAGATCTTGGGCCTTCCAGAGCGGTGCTGCGGGCGTTCGGGGCTGTGGGGGAGCCTGTTCGGCTAGTTGGAGGGAAGGGCGGTACGTGGCGGGTGGGGGATGTTGTTGTGAAGCCTTCCGAGGGGGATGAGGAAGTTCGGTGGCGGGCTGGGGTGCTGGCTGGGTTGCCGGAGTCGTCGGAGTTTCGTGTTGCGCGGCCGGTGCGGGCGGCTGACGGTGATTGGGTGGCGGAGGGGTGGGAGGCGACCAGGGTTGTGGCGGGGGAGCCTGATCAGCGGCGGGTTGAGGAGGTTGTCCGGGCTGGGGAGGCGTTCCATGCGGCGGTGGCCGGAGTTGCT
Source organism: Winogradskya humida (assembly GCF_016862215.1). Taxonomy (GTDB): domain Bacteria; phylum Actinomycetota; class Actinomycetes; order Mycobacteriales; family Micromonosporaceae; genus Actinoplanes; species Actinoplanes humidus. The sequence goes on along the minus strand of NZ_BOMN01000011.1, from coordinate 15,385 downwards.
CGGCCGTCCTTTTTGGATAGGCGGTGGAATCCGTGGGGGAACGGGGAGTGGCTGGCCTGGGAACCCGTCGACTCGGTTGGGCACGGAATGAAAACGGTTGTCCGGCGGCCTAGTGTTTTGCTGGATGAGTTGCTGGCGGTTCGGGTGCCGGTGGTGATGGTGGAGCAGATTGTGCATGCGGATCTGCTGGGGAATGTTCTTTTTGCTGAGGGGTTGCCGCCGGCGATTATCGACTGGGCTGCTTACTGGCGGCCGGCGGCTTGGGCGTCGGCTGTTGCTGTTGTTGATGCGATGGTGTGGCACGGGTTTGATTTCGGGCTGGCCCGGCGGTGGGCGGATGTGCCCGGCTGGGGGCAGTTGCTGGTTCGGGCCGCGATATTTCGGCTGGCCACGTGGGGTGCTGCGGGGTGGTCCGCGGAGCCGCAGGAGGCGTACGGGCCGGTGACCCGGGACGTTGTCGAGTTTGTCAGGGGTGGCGGTTAGGGTCGCTGGTGTGGCAGAGATCCGGCTTGAAGCGATGACCGAAGTTCAATACGCGCAGTATCGCGAGTCCGCCGAGGAGGGATACGCGAAGCAGGTCACTGAGTCCGGGGACATGTCGTGGGAGGACGCTGTCGAGAAGGCCTCGCGGGACTATGCGCGGATTTTGCCCCACGGCATGCAGACCGATGATCAGCACTTCTTTCAGGCCTACGTCGGCGATGACGCGGTGGGCATGATCTGGTACAGCATCACCCCGGGGGCTGGCGGGGCGAAGGCATGGATCTATGACTTCGAGGTGGGTGAGCGCTTCCAGCGGCGCGGCTACGGGCGGGCGATCATGCGGGCGGGTGAGGAGTTCTGCCGGTCGCGGGGGGTGGCTTCGATCGGGCTCAACGTGTTCGGGGGAAATGGCGGGGCCCGGGCGCTGTACGAGCAGGAGGGCTACGAGACCACCGCGATTCAGATGCGCAAACACCTGGGTGGGCCGGATCCCGCGGCCGGCGCGGCCCCGGCCGAGGAGAGCCTGTGACCGGCAGCCGCCGGTGAGGTAAGCGCCCGAGCCGGTCAGGTAAGCGCCTGAGCCGGTGAGGTAAGCGCCTGAGCCGGTGAGGCAAGCGGGCCCCAGGGCGGGGAGGACAGTGGCGGTGCGGTCGTCAGGGGCGGAGCCGGTCGAGGCCGAGGGCGTCGGTGACCAGGTTGAAGAGGTCGTTCTCCCGCAGGGCCGGGTCCACGTCGATCACGCGGAGATTCAGGCTGCGGGCTTCGGTGCGGAGTTGCTCGGTGAACATCTTGTCGCGGGCGAGCAGGTTCGCCAGGGCCTTCTCGGGGTTTGAGGTGCGGCCTGCTATCTGCCAGGTGGAGCCGCGGCTGGTGAAGGCGGCGCGGCGGAAGTCGGGGGTGGGTAGGAGCCAGACCGCGTGGTGGGGTGCCGGGAGCAGGGGTTTGACCAGGTGGGGGAGTAGGCGGAAGCCCTCGGCCAGAACCGGTGGCTGCGCGGGGAGAGCCTCGAGGTCTTCGGTGATCAGCGGGAAGGCCTCGCCGCGGTACCAGTGGAATGTCTCGAGCATGGTTTCCGGGGTGCGGTTGAGCCAGCGGTCGTCCATGTCCATCGCCATGAAGTCGTGCAGCCGTGGAGCCTCGGTGGGACTGCTGCGGGTGGCGTGGTCGGTCATTACGTCATCGGTGGCGTAGGGGTGGAGTCCGAACGAGTGGGCGATGCGGCGGGCGATGGTTGATTTGCCTGCGCCGGAGCCGCCGCCGATCCAGTAGACGTGCTGCAAGGTGACCACGCAGACAGTTTGATGCACCCGCGCTGCACCCTGGGCTGTCTCAGGTCGGGGCGTGGCCGCCCGATTCTTCAGGCATCTGCGGACGGCTCCGCAGGTGAGCGGGCCCGGCTGTAAACCCCCTCGGCGGTCGGGCCCGCTCAGCTCCCGTCACCAAGTCGAGGCGAGACCAGTCGAGGCGAGACCAGTCGAAGTGAGACCAGTCGAAGTGCGACCAGTCGAGGCGAGACCAGTCGAAGTGCGACCAGTCGAAGTGCGACCAGTCGAGGCGAGACCAGTCGAAGTGCGACCAGTCGAAGTGCGACCAGACGAGGCGAGACCAGACGAGACCGGAAGGGGCGTGGCCGTGACCGCTCCCCGGGATCGTGAGCTTTACATCGGTGCTGATCACGAGAAGACCGTCGTCTCCGCGTACCCGTTGAAGATGCGGACCGGGCGCGCCCGGCGTTACCGATTCGGGTCTGTGACCGAGGTCGTGCCGCGCACGCCGAGTGGGCGTAGCCGGGAGCAGCGGATCAAGGTCTCTTCCGAGCTGGCGCTGGTGCTGCTGGTGGTTTGTGCGGTGCTGACGCTTGTTGATGTGCCGTGGCTGGTTGCGGCTTCCGGGTCGCTCGCGCTGGTTGCTTTTGTCACGGCACGGCAGGCGCGCGCGGCCAAGGTCGGCACGCTGGCGCTACCGCGGGAAGAGGGCGCGTTCGTTCTGCATGCGGAGCAGGAGCGCGCGGCTTTCGGCCGTGCGGTGGCAAGTGCTCGACGGGTACGCAGGACTTGGCCCGCCCTGCGCCACATGGTCGACGCCGCCGAGGCGGACCGGAGCCTGACCGCCGCGTTGGGTGAGCTCGCGGCGACCCTGTCCCGACGGCAGCAGATTCGCCGGCTCCGGGACGAGCTCTACGACGCCGCCGGGCACGGACTGCCGGGGGAGAGCCCGGCCGCGATGGCCCTCGCCGAGCAGCGGACCCGCGTCGAGGAGCTGTGGCAGGTCAGTGGCGCGGACGCCAACCGGATCCTGGCGAGCATCCACGCCGCCGCCGTGGCCGGCGAAAACCTCATCCACGAGCAGCGCGTCCACGAGACCGCCCGGGAGGCGGAGCTGGCGATCTCCCGCCTCACCGCCACGGGTACGCCCACCACGAACGCAGGCCCCGAACTCGCCGAACGCACCGCCGCCGTGATCGCCGCCTACCGCGAACTAGCCGCAGCCAACTGAACCATGCCCCACCATGCCGCCAACTAAGCGCGCCCGACAAAGCCGCGCCCGACAAAGCGCCCAACCGAGCCGCGCCCGACAAAGCCGCGCCCGACAAAGCGCCCAACCGAGCCGCGCCCGACAAAGCCGCCGACTGGCCGCCGCCGCTTACTGAGCCTGTTCGGAAGGGGGCGAAAAGGCGGCTACGGCGGCAGCGGTGTCCTCGGTGATCAGGTCCATGTTCAGGGCGGCGGCGACCATGAGGCCGGCGGCGGCTGCGCTGACCACCTGGGCCATCTGGTCGGTGACGTTGCCGGCTACCCAGACGCCGGGGACGGCGGTGCGGCCGGTGGGGTCGGCGGGGACGCTGCTGCCGAAGTCGTTGGGTTCCGCGGCGAGGCCGAGTGATGCGAGCGGTTCGGCGTTGGCGAGGAACCGGGGTGCCACGACGAGGGCGTCCCGGCGTACCAGTGTGCCGTCGCTGAGGCGTACCCCGGAAAGGGCGGGACCGTTGCTCACGACCTCGACCACCTTGTCCGTCACGATCGTGACCCCGCGGGCCCGCAGGGGCAGCAGTGCGGCCTCGTCCGCCTCGGCGGTGTGCTGGAAGAACGTGATGTCGTCGCTCCACTGGCGCCACATCATGGCCTGGTGCAGCGACATCGGTGAGGTGCCGATGATGCCGATGGCCCGGCCGCGGACCTCGTAGCCGTGGCAGTACGGGCAGTGGATCACGCCGTGGCCCCACTGCTCGCGCAGCCCGGGGATCTCCGGCAGTTCGTCGGTGAGCCCGGTGGTGACGAGCAGCCGGCGTCCCTCGAAGGTGCGCCCGTCGGAAAGCGTGACGGAACGGGGGGTCGCGGAGGCGACCGTGCCCGAAATGACCGAGCCGCCGTAACGGGTCACCTCCGCGTGGGCCTGGGCGCGGAACTCGGCGGGCGGGATGTTGTCGCGGGTCAGGAAGTTGTGGATGCCGTCGGCGGGGGCGTTGCGGGGGTGTCCGGCGTCCACCAGGAGCACCGAGCGCAGGGCCCGGCCGAGGGCGACGGCGGCGCTGGCTCCGGCGGGGCCGCCGCCGATCACGATCACGTCGTAGGTCATGTCCCTACGGTGGCGCGGTGGAGTGCGTACCGCAAAGAAGTTTGCTGAATTGGCAAGGCCCTACTAATAGTAGTCGGACAACTACTCAGGATCACCGAGCGGGGGCCGATCAACAAGTCCGTGCCTGCCCCCGCGGAAAGGGTCTCGACTATGCGCCGTCAGCGTCGCCGTTACATCACCCCGATTGCCGTTCTGGCCGGGCTCTTCGGCCTCGGTGCCGCCTCCGCGAACGCGGCCGGCCGGGTGACCGCCGCGGATGGTGAGTCCGCGGCCGTGGCGCAGGCGGCTGCCGCGCCGAGCGATCCCAGCATGAAGCTGATCGCCTCGTACTCCGGGGACACCGAGTTCAACGGGCCCCGGATCACCGTGCCGAACAGCGACTACGAGGCCATCGTCAGCTACAAGTGCGACGACGACGGGTTCCTGTACGTGTCGTGGAACGGCACGCCGTACAGCTACGAGGAGGCGCACTCGTCCGCGGGCAAGGGCACGGTCGTCCTCGCCGGGAGGGAGGGCGGGTCGAAGGGGTATTTCGCCATCGACACGTGGCTGGGGTGCTCGTGGTCGTTGAAGGTCTACTCCTGAACGAGGTCCTTCGCGTACCAGTGGTCGGCGTAGAGCAGATCCCGGTGGGGCGGGATCTCCCGGAAGCCGATCGCGGCGTAGAGCGCCCGGGCCTCGACGAGGTCCGAGCGGGTGTCCAGACGCAGGGTACGCAGGCCGCGGTCGAGAGCGGCGTCCTCGACCGCGGCCAGTAGCCGCCGTCCGAGCCCGCGCCGCCGCGCCGACGGGTGCACGTACACCTTGGTGACCTCGCCGACGAACGGCTCCGCGAGCCGCAGCCCGACGCACCCGACCGGCGCGCCGTCCGAGCCGTCCGAGCCGTCCGAGCCGTCCGAGCCGTCCGAGCCGTCCGAGCCGTCCGAGCCCACGGGTACGTCGAACGCCACCAGCAGCACGTCCGGATCATCGTCCGAAGCCGCGTCGACCTCCGCCGCCGTCGCGGGGCGCTCGTGGTAGCGCTCCACCATCTCGGTCAGGTACAACCGCACGATCGTGGTGGCGGCGGGGCTCCCGGCAGGTGTCTCTTTGATGACAAGCACGCGCCGGATCGTGCCAAATTCCGGCCCGGTTCAGCGAGCGGGTTTCGGCCGCAGCGTCTTGGGTGGCCGTGAACCCGCAGGCCGCGAACCGATAGGGCGACTACCCAACGGGCGTGTGCCTGCGTAGCGTGACGAGTTGTTCACCCAAAAGAGTGACTCGACTACCGCAAAGTAGCCCAATAGCTTGTCTCGTGACATGTCTTCCCCCGGTCAGACCCGAATACCGCCCGCTACCAGCCTCAACGATCCGGCGGCCGGTGGGTGGCCCATGTCCTTTTTTGCCCCCTGGGGCGACAGGCCGGCGGCTCCCCGCGGCGACAGGCCGGCGGCTCCCCGTGGCGACAGGCCGGCGGCTCCCCGTGGCGACAGATCACGCGGCTCTTCGGGAGGTGGACATCTGGCGGGGCACGGTCACCGTGGTGGGTCTGAGAGGGCGCTTGCCCATCCCGTCGAGCACCGCGACCAGCATGGCCTGCACGGCGGCGGAAGGGGGCAGCTGCCAGCCGCGCTGCTGCGGGTGGACGGCCCAGCGGACCGGGCCCTCGGGCGTACGGCTGGGAGCTGCCGGAACCCACGAGCCGGTCGTGTGGTGCAGGACGTCGAGACAGGCCGACAGTTCGGGACGCAGGGGCTCGTCCGGGCGTACGAAGAACATCCATCGTCCCGAGGGGGTGACCGCGACCGGACCGCCCGGATCTCCCCGATCCGGGCCGATCACCCCGGCATGCAGCCGGATCGCACCGAGAACGCGCAGGCCGACGGCCGCGGGCACCTCGAGCACGTCGAAGGCGCCACCGGTCGCCAGCAGCACGGTGCAGGGCCGGTGCCGCCACCAGCTCGCCACCAGGGCTGCGTCGGTGCCTGCTTGCTTCTCCCAGGACTCGATCGCGGGGTGGCACCCCGCGATCCGGCAGCCCGCGCGACCACAACTGAACCGTTCACCGTCCAGGTACGCGCCGGGTATGACCGCCCAGCCGTGCGCCGCGTACCGCAGCGCCGCTCTGCGCAGCCGGATCCGGTCGAAGAGGCTGTTGCTCCACTGCATGATCGGTTTACCCCCGAGTTGGAACTCGCCGCCGCTATACCAGGCGGGGCTGCCGTTACCTACTTCGACACGCGTCGTTGGTTGAGGCAGATCACCCTTTGCAAGTTGCATGAGAAAATACGAGCCACGGTGAGCAGCCGATCACACAACCTGTGCGACCAGCACGGACGAGTGAGGTCCACACTGCACCTGAAACACCGTGTTGCTCGCCGGCGGGGGACGCCGGATGAGTTTGGGGAGGCACCGTGGACGAGCTGCCGATCGGCCGCCGAGTCGCCTACTGGCGCGGCCGTCGCAAAATGTCCCAACAGGTCTTCGCGGACAGGTTGGGCAAATCCAAGAGCTGGGTCGACAAGGTGGAACGAGGCGTCCGCCGGCTCGACAAGTTCTCCGTCGTCTACGAGATCGCGGACGTTCTCGCCATCGACGTGACGCTGCTGCTGGGCAAGGACGTGGAACGACGTCCGGACACGCCCAACTGCATCGATCAGGTCGAGGTCGAGGAGATCCGCGCCGCGCTCGAGCGCTACGACCAGATGAGTGCGTTCTTCCATCCCATCCCGCAGGCACCACCGCTGACGGAGATGCGCAAGGCCGTCAGTCACGCCTGGCTGACATACCAGCACGCGAAGTACGGCGTGCTGGCCCGCAAGCTTCCGCAGCTGCTCCGGGACGCGCAGGCCGCCGACAGCGCCCACGCGGGCGGTGACGAGGCACGCGACGCCGCGCACCTGCTCGGGCAGGTCTACCAGATCGCGTCGTCGGCGCTGCGCAAGGTCGGCGAGCACGAGCTGTCCTGGCTGGCCGCGGACCGCTCGATCGCGGTCTCGCAGCGGGCCGGTGACCAGCTGCTCGCCGGGATGGCCAGCCACCGGGTCGGCATGGCGCTGCTCTCGCTCGGCCGGGTCCGCTCGGCGCTCGAGGTCAACGTCAACATCGCCAACCGGATCGCGCCGACCACCCCGGAGGCGGCCACCCCGGAGCGGTTGTCCGTCTACGGGTTGCTGCTGCTCACCGGGGCGATGGCGGCTGCCCGGATCGGCGACAGCGCCACCGTGCGTGACCTGGTCAGCGGTGCCGAGCAGGCAGCCGGCGCGCTGGGCGGGGACTTCAACTACTACTGGACGTCCTTCGGGCCGACCAACGTGGAGCTGCACCGGGCCGCGGCCGCGGTCGAGCTCGGCGACGGCGGCAAGGCGATCGAGACGCACAACGCGATCAACCAGAGCTGTTTCCAGGCGATGCTCCCGGAACGTCGCGCACATCACTTCCTGGACATCGCACGTGGTTACACGCAGCTGGGCGACGTGGAGATGGCGAGCGAGATGCTGCTGGAGGGCGACCGGCTCGCCCCGGCGGAGATCCGCTGCCGGCCACTGGCCCACGAGGTCATCTCCGACGTGCTGAGACGCACCCGGGGCACCCCGCCGGCCCCCATCGCGGAGCTGGCCGAGCAGATGGGAGTCGGCGTATGAGGTGGGTTCTGCCGTGAGATCCGGCGTTCTGTACATCCTGGTCTGCGGCTCACCGATCGCCCGGGACGTGGGGTTGCTCGTCGACCTGGCCCAGCGTGACGGCTGGGAGGTCTGCGTGATCACCACGCCGGACGGCCGCAAGTTCGTCGACACCGCGGCGCTGCGTGCCCAGACGGGGCACGTCGTCCGCAGCTACTACAAGAATCCGGGCGACCACGACGTGTTACCGCCCGCCGACGCGATGATCGTGGCGCCCGCGACGGTGAACACCGTCAACAAGTGGGCCGCCGGGATCACCGACACCCTGGTCCTCGGCCTGCTGGTGGAGGGGTACGGCTTCGGCATCCCCACCGTCGTCATGCCGTACACGAACAAGGTCATGGCGATGCATCCTTCCCTGCACGACAGCATCGCCAAGCTGCGCAGCTGGGGTGTGCAGGTGCTGCACGGTGACGACGTCGTCCGGCTGGGCGGACCCGGACAGAACGACCGTTTCCGGAGCCAATTCCCCTGGCGGCGTGCGCTCCAGGCCCTGCAGACCCACTTCCAGGCCGCAGACCGAGTCGAGCCAGGGGCCCGTTCCTGAACCTGGGTAGAGTTGGCGGCCGTGACCGATACCGCCGTTGCCCCGCCCACCGTCCGTGAGGTGGTGGCCGCCCTCGACGCCCGATACCCGAGGGCCTGGGCCGAGCAGTGGGACAGGGTGGGCCCCGTCCTGGGTGACTTCGATCGCCCGGTCCGCACCGTGCTGTGCGTCGTCGACTGCGTGCCTGAGACCGTCGAGGAGGCGGTCGAGGCCGGCGCGGACCTGATCGTCGCCCACCACCCGCTCCTGCTCAAGGGCGTCTCGTCGGTCGCGCCGGACACGTTCAAGGGCCGGATCGTGCACCGCCTGATCAAGGCGGACGTCGCGCTCTACGTCGCGCACACCAACGCCGACGTCGCCAACCCGGGTGTCTCGGACGCTCTGGCGGCCCGGCTCGGCCTGGTGCTGACCCGCCCGCTCGTCCCCTCGGAGGACGGGCGCGGCATCGGGCGGGTGGGAGAGCTGGCCGAGCCGCTCACCCTCGCCGAGCTGACGGCCTTCGTGGCAGATCAACTACCCTCAACCGCAGCGGGTGTACGCGCGGCAGGTGACCCTGACCGCGTCATCCGCACGCTCGCCGTCAGCGGCGGCTCCGGCGACTCCTTCCTGCGCGACGCCGCAGCGGCGGGCGCCGACGCTTATCTCTGCGCTGACCTGCGCCATCACCCGGCGAGCGAGCATCTCGCCGCCGGCGGCCCGGCCCTGCTCGACGTCGCCCACTGGGCGAGCGAGCGGCCGTGGCTGGACGAGGTCGCGGACTGGCTGCGTACCCAGCTCGGGGTCACCGCGCTCGTCTCCGACCTCGACACCGACCCCTGGACCGTGCACTCGCTCAGCCGTGAACCCTCGGCAAGCTCAGCTAAGGAGAACCACCCGTGAAGGCCGCCCCGGACGCCCAGCGCCGCCTGCTCGACCTGCAGGCCGTCGACACCGCGCTCAACCAGCTCGCGCACCGCCGCAAGTCCCTCCCGGAGCTGTCCGAGATCGAGACCGTCTCGCGGGAGATCTCCGCGCTCGAGGACGAGCGGGTCCGTGCCCAGGTCGCCGTCGACGACCTGGACCGCGACATCACCCGCTTCGAGAAGGACATCGACCAGGTCCGCACCCGCAAGAACCGCGACCAGGCCCGGCTCAACGCCGGCGGCGCGCTGCGCGAGATCGAGGGCCTGCAGCACGAGCTGGCCACGCTCAACCGGCGCCAGTCCGAGCTCGAGGACGCGGAGCTCGAGTTGATGGAGAAGCGCGAGGGCGCCGAGCAGACCCTCAACGAGATCAAGAAGCGGATCGCCGGCTCGATCGAACGGCGCGCCGCGGCCGAGGCCCGGCGTGACGAGGTCACCGCCGAGATCACCAAGGAGCAGGAGTTCAAGACCCAGTCGCGGGCCCCGCTCGCCGCTGACCTGCCTCAGGACCTCGTCCAGCTCTACGACAAGATCCGCGCGGACACCGGTCTCGGCGCGGCCCTGGTGCGCGCCGGCCGCTGCGGCGGCTGCCGGATCGAGCTGTACGGCGCCGACCTGAACCGGGTCAAGGGCGCCCCGGCCGACGAGGTGGTGCGCTGCGAGGAGTGCCGCCGGATCATGATCCGTACGCAGGAGTCGGGCCTGTGACCGACCTGCGCGTCGCGGTCGAGGCGGACGGCGGGTCGCGGGGCAACCCCGGCCCGGCCGGTTACGGCGCCGTCGTCCTCGACGCCACCACCGGCGACGTGCTGCTCGAGCGGTACGCGTCGCTCGGCACCACCACGAACAACGTCGCGGAGTACTCCGGGCTGATCGCGGGCCTGCGCGCCGCCGCCGAGCTGGGCGCCACCCGGGTCGACGTCCGGATGGACTCCAAGCTCGTCGTCGAGCAGATGTCCGGCCGCTGGCAGATCAAGAACCCCGGCCTGCGCCCACTCGCCGCCGAGGCCGCGACGCTGGTCGCCGGCTTCACCGCGGTCACGTTCGACTGGATCCCGCGGGAGAAGAACAAGCTCGCGGACGCCCTGGCCAACCGCGCGATGGACGAGGCCGCAGGCAAGCCCGTCTCGGACATCTCGCTGCCTGCGTCCTCCGCCACCCCCGCTGCTCCCCGCAGCTGGGCCCCGCCGTCGCTGGACAAGGCCACCCGGCTGATCCTGGTCCGGCACGGCGAGACCGCGCTGACCAAGCAGGGCCGTTACTCCGGGCGCGGTGACGTGCCGCTCTCCGACGAGGGCGAGGCCCAGGCCATGGCCGCGGCCGGGCGGGTGGCCGGCATCAGCCGCGACGTCGCAGCCGTCGTCTCCTCACCCCTGCAGAGGTGTACGCGCACCGCTGAGCACATTTCCGCGCAGCTCGGCAACGTCCCCGTGACGGTGATGCCGGAGCTGATCGAATGCGACTTCGGCGACTGGGAGGGCCTGTCGTTCGCCGAGGTCCGCGAGCGCTGGCCCGCCGAGATGGACCGCTGGCTCGACTCGACCAGCGTCGCGCCCCCCGGCGGCGAGTCGTTCCAGGCGGTGGCGAAGCGGGTGCGGGGCGCGCTGGCGACGCTGCAGTCCGCGTACCCCTCGTCCGCAATTGTTGTGGTCTCGCACGTCTCACCGATCAAGCTGATCCTGCGCGACGCGCTCGCCGCCGGCGATGCGTTCCTGCACCGGCTGTTCCTCGACGCGGCCGGAGTCTCCACGATGGACATGTGGCCCGACGGCGGCATCGCGGTGCGCTCGGTCAACGAGACGGCGCACCTTCGATAGACCGATGTCTTGACCCTCCCGGGTGCGGACGTTTAGCTTCCTCAGGCAGGAAACTTTACTAAATGCTCCGCCCCTGGAGGGCTCATGCATGGGTTCATCGGCCGCGGCCTCGCCGCCGCTGCGACTGTCCTGATCGGTATCACCGCCGCACCCGGGATCGCTCACGCGTCATCCGGCTCTCCGGCCAAGCATTCCTACGTCAAGGTCGGCTACTTCACCCAGTGGGGCATCTACGGCCGAGACTTCCCCGTGGCCAAGGTGGACAAATCCGGCGCCGCCGCCGGCCTGACCCATCTCAACTACGCGTTCGGCCCGGTCACCGCCGCCGGCGTCTGCGACTCGGCCGACCCGTGGGCCGACTGGCAGGTCCCGTTCGCCGCCGACCACAGCGTCGACGGCGTGGCCGACACCGCGGACCAGCCGATCGCCGGCAACCTCCACCAGCTCGCCGAGCTCAAGGCCAAGCACCCCGGCCTGCGGGTGCTGATGTCGCTGGGCGGGTGGAGCGGCTCCGCGTACTTCTCGGACGCTGCCCTCACCGACGCCTCCCGCAAGAAACTCGTCTCGTCCTGCGTCGACCTGTGGCTCAAGGGCAACCTGCCGGGCGTGGCCGCCGGTGCCGCGAGCGGCATCTTCGACGGCATCGACCTCGACTGGGAGTGGCCGGGCTCCGCGGGCAACGACGGCAACATCATCCGGCCCGAGGACAGGACCAACTTCACCCTGCTCGCCGCGGAGTTCCGCAAGCAGCTCGACGCCCTCGGCCGCGGCACCCGTAAGCACTACGACCTGACCGCGTTCCTCCCGGCCGCCCCGGCGAAGATCGACGCCGGTTTCGAGGCCCGCAAGATCTTCAAATACCTCGATTTCGGTACGGTGCAGGGCTACGACTTCCACGGGTCGTGGGAGGCCGTCACCAACCAGCAGTCAGCGTTGCGGGTCCCGGCGGGCGCTCCCGACAACCCGGACTTCTCCATCGAGGTCGCGATCAACACCTGGCGTTCGCGCGGGGCGCCGTCCGACCATCTGGTGCTCGGCATCCCCTACTACGGCCAGGGCTGGACCTCTACCGGTGGTCTCTTCGCTCCCGGCACCGGTGGCGCGCCCGGCACGTTCGCGGTCGGGACCGAGGACTACAAGGTGCTCAAGACGCTGCCCGCTGCGGGGTTCACGGTGCATCGCGACTGGCGGGCCGGGCACTCGTGGATCTCGGACGGCACCACGTTCTGGACGTACGACGATCCCGCGCAGATCCTGCAGAAGACGGCGTACATCCGGAGCCAGGGACTCGGCGGGGCGATGATGTGGTCGCTCGACGGGGATGACGAGAAGGCGTCGCTCACGCGTACGGTGGCGGCTGGTCTCTGGGGCCCTCGCTTCTGAGGTCTTCCCGTTTCTGAGGTCTTGGCTTCTTGGCTTGTTGGCGAGGCGGTGTGCCGTTCGGCGCACCGCTTTTGCCGTTCGGCGCAGCCCGATCTCCGCTACGACTCGCGTGGGAAACGTCTCGGTAACCTCCGGCCGATGGCCGTGATTACCCCGGTGACATTTCCGGCCAACGGGAGGTATCGCCATGACAGAGCCGAGATCGGTGCCACGCAGTGACCGCAGCCCCTGGAACTGGCTGCTCATAATCCCCATCGCGGTGCCGTTGCTGACGCCGCTCTACAACATGGACTCCCCGCGGCTGTGGGGCTTTCCCGCGTTCTACTGGCTGCAGTTCGCGTTCATCCTCATCGGCGTCACCACCACGTCGATCGTCTACCAGATGACCCACCGCCGCGCTGGTTCCCCGTCCCCGGCTGCTTCCACTTCCCCCTCGGAGGCCGGCGATGAGTGACCACATTGTCGAGATCGTCGTCTTCTCGATCCTGTTCCTGCTGGTCAGCGGCATGGGGTTCGTGGCGGCCAAGTGGCGCGCGCCCAAGGACATGGCCCACCTGGACGAATGGGGGCTGGGCGGCCGCAGCTTCGGCGGCTGGATCACCTGGTTCCTCGTCGGTGGCGACCTCTACACCGCGTACACGTTCGTGGCGGTCCCCGCGCTGATCTTCGGGGCGGGCGCGGCCGGGTTCTTCGCCGTCCCGTACACGATCATCGTCTACCCGATCTTCTTCCTGATCCTCATCCGGCTCTGGTCGGTGTCACACCGGCACGGCTTCGTCACGCCCGCCGACTTCGTCCGGACCCGCTTCGGCTCGCCGACCCTCGCGCTGCTCGTCGCGATCACCGGCATCGTGGCGACCATGCCGTACATCGCGCTCCAGCTCGTCGGCATCGAAGCCGTGCTCAAGACCATGGGCGTCACCGGGGACAGCGCCCTCGCCCGGCACGCACCGATCATCGTGGCGTTCGCGATCCTGGCGGCGTACACGTATCAGTCGGGGCTGCGCGCGCCCGCGCTGATCGCCTTCGTCAAGGACACCCTGATCTACATCGTGATCATCGTCGCGGTGCTGTACCTGCCGTACAAGCTCGGCGGCTGGGGCACGATCTTCGACGACGCCTCCGCGAAGTTCGCCGCCAGCCCGGCGCCCGGCGACGGCATCACCCTCAACACCAACAACCAGCTCCAATACATCACGCTGGCCCTGGGCTCCGCGCTCGCGCTGTTCCTGTACCCGCACAGCATCACCGGGGTGCTCGCCAGCAAGAGCCGCAACGTGATCAAAAGGAACATGTCGGCGCTACCCGCGTACAGTTTCCTGCTGGGGTTGATCGCTCTTCTGGGTTATATGGCCATCTCAGCCGGAGTGAAGCCACTGCCCGGCGCCAAAGCGGGCAGTGTCGACAGCAACACCGTCGTGCCGCTGCTTTTCGACCAGCAATTCCCGTCCTGGTTCGCGGGTGTCGCCTTCGCCGCCATCGGCATCGGCGCCCTCGTCCCGGCCGCCATCATGTCGATCGCCGCTGCCAACCTGTTCACCCGCAACATCTACAAGGAATACTTCCGCCGCGACGCCACCCCCGCCCAGGAAGCAACCGTCTCCAAAATCGCGTCGCTCGTCGTCAAGGTCGGCGCGGTCGCGTTCATCATCTTCCTCGACCCGCAGTTCTCCATCGACCTGCAACTCATCGGCGGCATCATCATCCTGCAGACCGCACCGTCCGTCGGCCTGGGACTGTTCACCCGCTGGTTCCACCGCGGCGGCCTGATGGCGGGCTGGGTCGCGGGAATGGGTCTCGGCATGTGGATGCTCTACAGCATCCCGAACGCCGCCACGGGCCGTAAGCACTTCGGCGGCTCGGCGTTCCCGCTGTCCGACTTCGGCTTCGACACACCCCGGACCATCTACGTCGGCTTCATCGCCGTCCTGGTCAACCTCGTCGTAGCGGTCATCGCCACCCTGATCCTGCGAGCCCTCAAAACCCCGGACGGCGTCGACGGCACCCGGCTCGACGACTACTTCGCCGACGAAGGCGACCCCCGCCTCGAAAACGCCCGCACCACACCGGACGCCGTCGGCTCCTCAACCTGACCCGCTGCCACATGGTGAAGCGGCCCCGGATTTCCTCTCCGGGGCCGCTTCATGGGGGCCGCTTTATCGGGGCCGCCTTATTGGGGCCGCTTTATTGGGGGCCACGTCCCTTGATGTAGCTGTCCATGTCACGGGTGAAGCGCTCCAGCACCGTGGCCAGATCCCTGCGCTCCTGCCCCGTCCAATCCTTGAGCACGACGTCATACAACTCCCGGCGCGCCTTACTGACGGCCTCCACCTGCGCGAGCCCCTCCGCGGTGGCAGCGATAACCGTGCCCCGCCCATCATCGGGATCGGCACTCCGCTCCACCAGCGCATCCCGATGCATAGCCCCGACCTGCCGCGTCACCGTCGACCCGTCAAGATTGAGCCGATGGGCGACAGCCGAGATGTTCTGCGGCCCCGACTCCTTCAGCAACCGCAAAATCACATAGGCCGCCCGGTCCAGGGCCCGATGCGGTCGCGGCGAACTCCGCCGGGTGGCCTCGCCGAGCCGGATCAGCATCGCGACCTGGGTCTCAATGCTCCCGAGCGCCAATTCGTCGTCCATGAGCGGTAATCGTAGGTGTCGCTTCCTGAAAGTTAGCTGCGAATCCACCAGCTTTCACTTTCCCCACCCGGCAATGCCCTCCCCCCACCCTGGGGTCTGCCGTGCCCGGCCTTCTCCGCTCAGCCCGTCCGCCTCGCCCACTCCGGCTGCCCGGTCACTCTGCGCGTCCTCTGTCTGCGTGGCCTTTCTATGCGTGGCCTCTCTATCCGGACACGCTGCCGGGCCTCTCAGACAGGCCTTCCTGCCTGGTCTCTGCGCCGGGCCCTCTTGCTGGACCGTTCTGCCCGGGCTCTGCCCGGGCTCTGCCCGGGCTCTGCCCGGGCTCTGCCCGGGCTCTGCCCGGGCTCTGCCCGGGCTCTGCCCGGGCTCTGC
>NZ_BOMN01000010.1 GCF_016862215.1 Winogradskya humida | reverse complement strand
CGGGCTCTGCCCGGGCTCTGCCCGGGCTCTGCCCGGGCTCTGCCCGGGCTCTGCCCGGGCTCTGCCCGGGCTCTGCCCGGGCTCTGCCCGGGGTCGGTGGGCGGGGGAGGTCCCGTAGGATGGTTGGCGACGGACGAGTTGGCTGGGCGGTCGCGTCGGTGTCACCCTCGGGCGGCGCCGCCGAGGAACGTCCGGACTCCTCAGAGCAGGGTGGTTGCTAACGGCAACCCGGGGCGACCCGCGGGAAAGTGCCACAGAGAAAAGACCGCCGGCACGCTAGTCGCGCCGGTAAGGGTGAAACGGTGGGGTAAGAGCCCACCAGCACCCCGGGCGACCGGGGTGGCTCGGTAAACCCCACCCGGAGCAAGGCCAAGCAAGGCCCCGACCGCAAGCGAAGGGCCGGCGCAGGGTTCGAGGGCTGCTCGCCCGATCCTGCGGGTAGGCCGCAAGAGCATGCCGGCAACGGCAAGCCGAGATGGATGACCGCCCAGCGGCGAGCAATCGCCGCGGACAAAATCCGGCGTACAGGCCAACTCGTCCGTCACGTACTTGGTCACAGCCCTATACATCGGGCTCTGTCTGCGCTTTCGAACGTGAGTGCTGGTCGACGTTGGTCGATAGTAATTATCGTCCGCAGAGCCGTGATGGGTCTTGAGAAGTTCGACATGGGGACCGCCCAGTGGTGGCATCCCGTCGCGCAGGCTCTCCCTGCCGGGCCGCGCCTGCGTATTGAAAGGGTGGAGCGTTCTACCGCAGTAACGGCTTTCGCCACCCAGGTGCGGCCTGGTCGCATTCGGTGTGCGAGTGGTTGTTCTACCGGGCCAAGCATCCCAGAGCCGCCGAGGGTCCACGGGCAAGTAGCCCACCGGTAGCCGGAGGCTTGCACAGGGTCGTAGGCCGGAGGCACTGCTGGCCGGAGGCTCTGCCGGGTGGCGGAACGGCCAGCGCATCCCGGAGCCGTAGTCGCTTGGTGTCGAACGATCGAAGCCCTATTGCTCCCCACAGGCCTGCTCGGGGCGCCCCCGCACGGTAGGAGCGCAACGCGAGGATCATGCTGACACGTCGTGTATTCCCGTCAGAGTAACCCTTGGCGATGAGCCGTCGCTTAGGTAGTCAATTTGGCGTGACGCATACCGGCTGCTCGGAATATAACTGTCGATCTTAACTAATGCTTTGTGTTGGCAAGTCGAGCAGTGACTCAGGAGGAGACTTCTAACTAAAAAGAATACTGGTGCAACTTCATACGAACGGGCAGCCACATGGACCTGATTGGGGTCTGACGGTTCGGCCGGAAGTGACACTTTCGTTCGGGCGGTTGTCTTGGATCGCCGCTCAGTAACCGTCTTGAATTCGTGTGACTCTGTGATGTCAGCCTTCAATTTGCTCGCGAGCTTCGTAAGCTTCCCTGCCGTAACCCCGATCTCGCTGCCAAGAGTTACGCTCGATTTAGATATTTCTTCCTCAGTTTCTTTCCATTCCACTTCGTAAGTAATCTCTTTCTCTACGCCTGCGTCGATATTGCCGAATGAATGCCAAGACGATGGCGATACGAAAGCGTCATCCAGCTTTTCGCGAGAAAGAAGATAAAAAGCGATTCGTTCACCAAGCAGCGGAAGTCCAACTCGTACCTCAAATAAAGGCTTGCCGACATCCTCTGCGTTGAAGGAAGACGTTAATTCGGCCTCATATTCGAGCAACTGGTCCTGAACTGTGCCGACTAGTGTTGAGCGCCAGGAGTCTTTTCGCAGGAACTTAGTGACACCGTCCTCATATGCTTCGATGATCTCAGACTCACCTGCTCGGCCGCTAAGTATGATGACGCGCACGCGTTGGTCGAGTTGATGAATGCGACGCATGAGCTCTGTGCCGGTGATCTCCGGCATGCGTTGATCAATAACCACTACGCGAATAGCGTTTCGTGCTACTAGTACGAGGGATTCTTCGAAGCTGTCAGATGCATGTGTGCGAACGTGCAATTGGTTGCGGACCACGCGGGCATAACCCTCTGCAAGTGTTAGATCATCATCTACAAATAGAACTTCGAAATCGTCCATTACGAACTCCGGCTCGGGAGTGTAAGTTTCGCTACAAACTCGTTGTCAGTTGTGTCCATGTGAAAACTGGAATTCCTAATACGCTGCAAGAGCGTGCTAACAGTCTGAAGGCCTACTGCCTCATGAGACTTCCCTTGCTTATTGCTCTTAGCGCTGCGAGCAGCACTCAACGCCTCAATAGGGCTGTCGCACATATTGCGCACTGAAATATCGACTAATTCGTTTCGGCGCTCGAAATCAACTTTTACAACAGAGTTCTCGGGCGCTGACTCTGCTGCATTCTGTAGCAAAGGAAGCAATATAGCCACAATGAAATAGTTTTCATAGCCAGCGATCTTGTTCGGTAGAGTGGCGGAACAATGAATTTGCCGTAGCTCCGCTTGGTCCCGTGCAGCATAAAACGTCGCCCTAACCAACTCAGATAATTCTCGTACATCTATTTCGTCGATCTCAATAAGTGAGGTTAGTGATCGATATGTGCGCAGCACTGCCCACGAGATTTCAATCGACTGGCCAACTTGCTTAAGGATTTTCCGTTCAGTGTCATCAATTCTCTCAGACTTTGAAAGCGTCTCTACGGCCGTCTCTATTTGAGCCAGCGGCGTGTTGAGGGAATGATTTATTTCCTGTACTAGCTTACCGGCGGGTGTTCCCGCGATCAGTAAACGGTCTTCCTCTAATACTTGATTGATAACGGCTTGAGTCGAATGTAAAACGACCTTTGCCGAATTCCGCTGGCCAACGCGGACATCATCCAGCCGCTCAACGAGGTCTTGGTACCGGCTCTCCAGCGTCCTCGACTCACGTCGGCGTCGGCGTGTCTCGCCAGAGAGCCACGCCGTCATCGCGCCAGCGACCGTCGCAAAAAGAAGACCGAACGCTCCCGTCAACCACTCAAAGTTGGCCACAATGTTGAAGATACTGGAGGAACGCCATCCGGGGTCGTCAGCGCAAGCGCCGATCCCTGTGCGAGTTCGCCTGCTGTTCATCGTTCGGGCCCATCACTCGGGACTGGCAAACAGCAAGAGAGCATCACCTGTGCAGCTGGCGCGGCCGGCGCCGAATCCGGACCTCACCCGGGGGAGAGCAGGGATCGGGACTGTTCGGGGTCGTGTAGAACGGACAGGTGATTTCTCGTGAGGCGATTGAAGCTGCAGCTCAGCGCATCCAGGGCAGGGCTCGTACCACGCCCGTCCTCCATGCCGGGGATGTGATTTACAAGCTTGAGCTGGTGCAGCATGCCGGATCGTTCAAGACCCGCGGGATGCTCAACAAGGTCTTGACCGCGGCCGAGCAAGGGCTGCCCGAGGCCGGCATCATCGCCGCGTCAGGTGGTAACGCGGGCCTGGCGGCGGCCTATGCGGCGCGTGAGGTGGGTGCCCCGGCTGAGATCTATGTGCCGGTGACGGCGCCGCAGGTCAAGGTGGCGAAGCTGGCCAAGCTTGGTGCCCGGGTTACTCAGATCGGCAATGAGTACGCGGAAGCGTACGCAGCCGCCGTGCTGCGCGCGGAGGAGTCCGGGGCGGTTTTCTGCCATGCGTACGACGATGCTGACATGGTTGCCGGGAACGGGACGCTTGGGTTGGAGCTGCTGGGGCAGGCCGACTTCGACACCGTTCTGGTGGCGGTTGGCGGCGGTGGGTTGATTGCTGGGGTTGCGGCGGCTCTGCATGGTGAGAAGAAGGTGGTTGCCGTGGAGCCGGGTTCTGCTCGGGCACTGAATGCCGCGCTCGAGGCGGGGGCGGCTGTTGACGTTCCGGTTTCGGGGGTGGCGGCGGATTCGCTGGGGGCTCGGCGGGCCGGGCGGATTGCGTACGAGACGGCGGTTGAAGGGAAGTTGACGTCGGTTCTGGTTGAGGACAAGGCGATTGTCGACGCTCGGCGGTATCTGTGGGACGAGTATCGGCTGGCGGTTGAGCATGGGGCGGCGGCTGCGCAGGCTGCTTTGACCTCGGGGGCTTATCGGCCTGAGGCCGGCGAGCGGGTGGTGGTGTTGTTGTGCGGGGCGAACACGAATCCCTCCGACCTCAGCTGACGCTGATCGGCAGGGTCCGGGAACAATGCGAGGCTGATCTGCGGCTGGATGCCGCGCTGATGTACGGGTCGTTCGCTCAGGGCAGCGCCGACGAGCACAGTGACATCGAATTCTGGCTGTTCTTCGCCACCGATCCGGGCGACCCCGTGGCCTGGATCGAGGCTGTTGCCCCGCCGCTCTACGTTGTGCTGAACGAGTTCGGAGCGCATGTCGCGTTCTTTCCGGGGCTGATCCGCGGCGAATTCCACTTTGCCACGGTCGATGACATCGCCTCGGTCGCGTCGTGGCCGGCCGCGCCGATCGTGGCTCTCGTGGACCGTCACAACCGCCTGCCCCAGCCTGCGGCGGCGGTGGATTTCGGCGCCGACCTCTGCGGGCGGTTCGCCAATTGGCTGCTGCTCGCCCATCACGTCGGCCGGCGCGGCGAACTGTTACGCCAGAAGGATGCCCTTGCTCACGCGCAACGACATCTGCTGTGGATGGCACGGCTCGCGGCGGGTCGCACCGAGCATTGGCTGACGCCGTCGCGGTGCGCCGAAACCGAGTTGGATGCTGCGGTTGTGGCGCGCTTGGGGCGTACATATATGGATGTGAGGCTGGCTTGGCAGGTCGGGCGAGACCTGTGGCGGGAGCTTGACCCGAACCCGCCTCAGGCCCTTTTCGACGAGCTCGACCGGGCGCTCGGCAGCTGACCGGTTCGACCGGTTCACCCATGTTGACCTGCGGTTGGGCGAGTTGACCAACGGATCTTGACGATTAACATCTCCCGCACGGGGAGGTACGTCGTGAACCAGGTACCGGATGATCTGCTGCATTCTTTTGAACTCAAGGCGATGGAGCAGGCGGAGCGTGCGCAACTGCTGAGCCGTCGCATCGAACAGAACGTCGCGACGGTCGAATCGCCCGGCGGGGAGGTTCGGTTGACCGTGGACTCGAGCGGTGGGCTGGCCGGGTTGAATTTCGGTTCGGCTGCTGAGCGGCTTCCGCTGGAGCGGCTGGGCGAATTGGTGCTGCGGACGTCGCGTCAGGCTCAGGCCAGGCTCGCGGAATCGATGAACGATCTGATCTCGGACGTCTACGGCCGCGATTCGGAAACCGCGCGGTTCGTGGCTCGGACGTACGCGGAGCGCTTCCCGGAATCCCAGGACGACGAGGGTTCCGGCCGTCCATGAGTCAGCCGAACATCGAAATCTCGACCGAGTCCGTCCTCAGGCACGCCAATGCGGTCGACGACATCGCTGACATGATCAACGATGGATTGGTCGGGGCCTCGGAGGTTCAGGCCAGCGCCAGTTCTTACGGTGTATTGGTCGGCCCGCTCTTCACAAGCCTGCTGAACCCGTTCCAGGATCACGCCGTTGGTGAGCTCAAGGCGTCGGTGACCGCGACTCAGGCGCTGGCCGACACACTGCGGGCGATGGCCGGCGACTTCGCCCTTACCGACCAGGAAGTCGCCCGCCGATTGGAAGGCGCCTGATGGCCGAGTACGGGCCGATCTATGCTCCCGAGGCCTCGACCAACTGGTACGAGGGCGCTGGGATGCTCGAATCTGTCATGGGTGTCATCGACGGATGGCAGAACGCGGACTGGCTCAGTGTGGGCGCGAACGCCTTGTCGACGGGACTTTCGGCCATCGGCGCCATCATGGATCCGTTCCAGGCGATTTTCGCGGCCGGGGTCGGCTGGCTCATGGAACACGTGTCGTTCCTGCGTGAACCACTCGACTGGCTGGCGGGAGACCCCAAGGAGATCGAGGGTCATGCGATGGTCTGGCGCAATATCGCCGGCCGCGTCAACCTGGCCGCCGAGACCTACACCGGCGAGGTGAATTCAGCAGCCGCAGACTGGACCACTATCGCCGCAGACGCATACCGGGCACGCGGAAGTCGGCACGTCGAGGACATCCTGTCGCTGAGCAAAATCAGCGAGGGCATGGCTCGGGCAACGCTGATCGCCGGAGCCATGGTCGGCGTTGTCCGTAACACTGTCCGGGACGTTATCGCCGAGGTCGTCGGGGCGGCCATCTCGAAAGCACTCCAATCGTTGCTGGTGGTCACCATCCCCAAGGTCGTCGCGGAGGTCGGCATTCTGGTCGCCAAGTGCTCGGCGCAGATTCTCCAGCTGTTGAAGCGTCTGACCACGGCGATCTCGTCGCTGGGGAGCAGCATCAGAGGGCTGTCAGGGATTCTCGACAACATTGCCACCTCGCTGCGAGAGGGCACCAACGCGAGCGTGATCCTCGGCGCCTACCGGGCTCAGGCCGGGATGGAACAAATGGCACGAGGTCCGTCGAGCGGGTTACGCGACAGCTGGAGTGCCTACCAGGAGGCCTTCAAGACGATCAGCCAGGGCCATGCCGCAGCCCACGGCGTGACCGAAACCGTGGTCAAAGAGACGATCAAATCGGCGGCGGTCAACAACGGCATCCAGAACAGCGGCGCGACCGGCGACAAGCTGCCCGACTCTCCCGATCCCGCCAATGTTCGGCTGCCGTTGTGACTGATCCTCAGGACCGCATCCGGCAGATCCAGGAGGAACTCGCCGAGCTTCAGCGCCGGAACGACGAGGAGTTCAGCGCGCCGGCTCCGGCTGTCGTTCGCGGCAGGATCAGAGGGTGGCCGTTCGTCGGTCTGATGCTGATCGGCATCTTCGTTTTCGGAGAGCTTTCACTGACCGTGCAGGGCTACACGAATCCCGATTTCCGGGACCGCGATCTGACCGGGCAGGCCACCGTCGTTTCCTGTGAGCGGCATGGCCCCATCGGGTACGGCATCGGTTACTGGGATCGGTGCACCGCGGACATCGTCTGGGACGGTGGGTTCGCGGAGCGGAAGACTTTCACCCGGCGC
Source organism: Winogradskya humida (assembly GCF_016862215.1). GTDB lineage: Bacteria > Actinomycetota > Actinomycetes > Mycobacteriales > Micromonosporaceae > Actinoplanes > Actinoplanes humidus. The sequence goes on along the minus strand of NZ_BOMN01000010.1, from coordinate 237,078 downwards.
AACTTCCTCGGGGACGATGAGGTCGGCAGGACGGTGACCATCGGGCGGGGCAGCGGGTTCAAGGGCGGTGGGTACACCTACTCGCGGCCTGAGTTGCCGAACCGGCCACTCGTCACGGCGGCCGGGGTGGTTCTGGCGCTTCCCGCTGTGATCCCCGCTCTGCTCCTCATTCTTGCTGTCCTCTTCTCGGCTCGCGACGGGCTGCAGAAACTGATCGGTCGCGGCCGAGCTCGCTGACACCACAGTCGATGCGGCGCCTGCGGATCTTGGGCGCCGAACCGGTTCAGGATTGTGGGTGGGTACCCTTTAGACTGCGCCGATGTCACCGCGTATCGCCTGGGTCCCCGCTGGTTCCGTTGTTTTCCCGGCGTTCATCCGGCGGTTGGCGCGGGCTTCCGATGTCTGATTCCTGGCCTGAGATCGTCAGGGCGATATCGGCGGCGCCCTATCCCGCGACTGCGCTGCCGGTTGACCCGGCGCGTTCGGCGGCCTGTCTCAAGGCGCTGGGGGTGACGACGAAGTCGTGGCTCGGGGCTGTGGTGGCGAACTCCGGGGGGATTCTGGTCGACCACGGGTGGATCAGGGTGCTGGGTTCGGGCGATGGGGTTCTTCCGGATGTGATCTCCCAGACGGACTCGCAGACCGGTGCGCTGATCGCCGCCTATGACATTTTGGGCGGGCAGTTCGCGTGGTTGCCGCCGGAGCAGGGGGCGCGGCCGAGTATGCATTATTTTGCGCCGGACACCCTGGAGTGGGAGAACCTGAAGCAAGGTTACGGCGAATGGCTCAGCGCCGTCATCGCGGGTGGCATGACCGGATTCTACGAGACGCTGCGGTGGCCCGGGTGGCAGCAGGAGGTCGCCACGCTGAGCCTTGACCAGGGACTCAGCACGTGGCCGCCGCCGTTCACCACGGAGGGGAAAGACCTTGCCACGGTCACCCGCAAAGCTGTTCCGATGACGGAACTGCTGTCGTTCTACACCGGCATGCCTCAGTAGATCTCACCGGAATCGGCGAGCCTCCGGATCACCGGATGCAGGCCGGGCGCACACTTTTCGAGGTCCGCCGATGTGAACCAGGCGGCCTCGGCTATCTCGTCGGCGGGATGCGGATCGCCTTCGCCGGGGCCGGTGAAACAGATGAGCCGGACCGTTCCGGGGCGGCCGTGCGCGGGCTCGACGAACTCTGCGAACGGTTGCAGGGTGGCGGGGTCCAAGCGAATGCCGGTCTCTTCCGCGACCTCACGGATGACCGTTCCGGCCGGCGATTCTCCCGCTTCCGGCGTTCCGCCGGGCAGATAGAACACGTCAAGCCCATGCGTCCGTACGACCAGAAGTCGCCGATCGCGCACGCACACCCAGACGACGGCAGTGATCTCCGGTGCTATTTGACCCTCCTGGTGGAGCGGGCCACGAGCTTCTCGTACTCGGGGTGTTTGTCGAGCCAGCCACTGAGGAACGGGCAGATCGGCACGACGGTCCGGTTCTTGGCCCGGGCGTCCTCCATGGCCGCCTTGGCCAGCGCCGACCCGACACCCTGCTCCTCGAAGCCGGGGTCGACCTTCGTGTGCGTGTACGCGACGATGCCGCCGGTCACCTGGTAGGTCAGCACGCCTGCCAGCGCACCCTCGTCATCGTGCGCCTCGAAGCGCTCCTTCTCGGGCACGTCGGTAACGGTGAAACTCACCCCGCCATCCAACCATGACTGCTTCGAACCGTTGTGTGCCCAGCCGGGTCCGCTTCGGCTGAACATCGGATCTCCCGCATGGCGCGGGCGCCCAGCCCCGATCGTCGTGATCATGACCTGGGGTACGTGCGTTACCTGGCGCTTTGACCGTTTGCCGGAGCTCTCGCGACGAACCTAGGGTCTGCCGCCGTGGATCAACTAGCCAGCGCCTACCTTCTTCGCCAGTACCAGGACGCCGGGAAAGGGTTCGACGGCATTCATCAGATGCTGCTGCCGCACCTGCGGGAGAACAGAAAGACGGAACCCCGGCCGGCGGATTTCCGGCGGCTGGCGTCGGACATCGGTCTGTTGGGTGTCGCGGACTACCTCGGTTCGGGTTTTTACTCGCCGAACTTCGTCATAGACGAGAGCGTCCTGCTGTCGTACGCCCGGCTGGACAACGAAACCGTCGGCGCTGCCCTGGTTGACGCGGCTGGTGACAGCGCTTGTCAGATAATCGTGTCCTCATTGGCGTACCTGTGGATCGCACCTGCCCTGCGTGGCACCGAGGATGAGCAACGGGCCTATTACCTTCGGGCGCTCGGCGGGAGTGTGCGCGAACTGACCATCAGCCAGGTGGAAATCATGTCCCGGCTCGACACGGGTGAACGCGCCGACATCGTGCACACGGCGTTGCTGGGTCTGCAGTATCGATGTGTGATCGGGACGCTGAATCCGGGGGCGTACCACCGGCTCGGCTACCTGCGAACGGTCAACCTCTCCGTGTGAGACACGACTCCCTTAAAGCCGTCCTCGTCGAATCAAGGTGATCCATATTATGCGCGGCGCCACGCGAGGTATTTCTCACTGCTCATGGCTTTCACCGTCCAGACACAAATCACGTCTTGGATGCAAACCTTCAGGACTCGTAGCTCCAGCCATGTGGCCCCAGCGTTCACCCGCTAAAGAGGCCTGAACAGCTTGATGTCGGACTCGTTTGGGGGGCTGTGCCATGGTGGCTGCACCCAAGCTTGAAGGAGCCGTATGGAACCTAAGAATCTTCCCGACAGGCTGACCGATCTAGTTGCGCGGGCGGTGAATGGCGGCGCAATCGCGCCCGGCGTTGTAGCCGCTTGCCAAATCGGTGCGATCGGTCTCGACGTGCCGCCCGAGGTTGGTCTAGCAGTAGGTACCGTAATCGGGGCTGCCATCGGGTCTGCTTCGGAGGAGATGGTCGACGTTATGGTGAGGATGCATCTGACAAAGATCGAACGAGTCGCAACGTTCAACGAAGAGTTCGAGGCCGCCGGTCTGTATCTAGATGAGGTAATCAGCGAAGCAGTTGAAAACCCCGACAGGCTAGACGTTCTGGCAGGAATGATCGCAACGGCTGCCAGTTCTAGGAATGCTGACAAGATCAAGCTGCTTGCACGTGCGTACATCGCGAATGCCTACAGCGACGACAATCTTGACAACTTGGCCATCCTCAGGGGGGCACTACAGGAGATTGAGGGCCCGCACCTCAGGCTCATGTCGGTGATTGTTGCCAACCCCAATCTTGAGGAGAGCGCCCTCCTTGCAGCCAATCCCCTTATCGCTTCATCGTTCCATGTCCTTGTCGGCAGGCTCCAGTCCATCGGTTTCGCGCGACCGCGGTCGCCGCAGTACAGCGACGGTGTTCTTTCTGTCGACGACGAACCTGTTTGGGCTCTCACCCGATCCGGAGAAGAAGCCATGTCCTATCTAGGTAGTGGTGCAGCGGACTAGAGGTGAGCCCATAGACCATCCTGCGCAGCAGAGGGGTCATTTGGTCCTATCGGCTTGGATCAGGCAGCAGATGCAGCCTTCAGGCGGCGGCGGGGTGGAGGCGGGCGCCGGCTCGGGCTGGTTCTCGTTGGCCCAGGAGGCGGGTCAGGTCGAGGAGGCGGTGGGAGAAGCCCCATTCGTTGTCGAACCAGCCTCGGACTTTGAGGCGGCCGTCGGTGGTGGTGCGGGTGCCGGCGGGGTCGAACATTACTGAGGCGGGGTTGTTGAGGACGTCTATGGAGACTGTGGGGTCGGGGTCGTAGTCGATGAGGCCTCGCATGGGGCCTGCGGCGGCTTCGGCCATGGCGGTGTTGACCTCGTCGATGGTTGCCGGGCGGTCGATGAGGCCGCTCAGTTCGGCCAGGGAGCCGATGGGGGTGGGGACGCAGTAGTAGGTGTGGCAGATTTCGCCGAGGCGGGGGAGGGCGACGCTGACCAGCTCTCCGGCGACGTGGTCGTGGGGGATGATGCTCTGGTTCATGGCGCGGCCCAGGCGGGGGTCGTTGCGGGAGGTGCCGGTCGACTGGTCGTGGCCTTTTTGCCAGCCTTGGATCGCCAGGACCACGGAGGTGTTGACGCCGTGGAGGCCGAAGCGGTCGAGCAGGACCTTGGCCATCATGGAGAGGGCGTTGACGCCGCAGGAGGCGGGGGAGACGACGTCGTGGCGGGCCGGGTCGTACGTGTCGTGGTTGGCTCCCCAGATCAGGAAGGCGTCGGGGGTGTCGGCGGAGGCGCTGATGAGGACCTTGCGGGCGCCGCCGTGGGTGATGTGGTCGCGGGCGACGTCGCCGGTGCGGAAGCGGCCCGTGGCCTCGATGACGACGTCGACGTCCGCGTCTGACCAGGGGATGCGGCTGGGGGACTGTTCGTGGAAGACGCGGACGGGGCGGTCGTTGACGATCAGGCGGCCGGGGCGGGACTCGACCGTTCCGGCGAAACGGCCGCGGAGGCTGTCGCGTTTCAGGCCGTACGCCAAACGGTCGGCCGGGGCGATGTCATTAATGGCGGCGACCGTGATTCCGGGATCGGCGGCCTGGCTCACGATACGCATAACGGATCGTCCGATACGGCCGAATCCGTTGATGCCCAGTCTCACAGTCACCAGAACTCCTCGGGGCCGCTGATCAAAAGGATGTGACCATGCGGAAAACGTACCCGTGAAAAACCCGCGGTCACATACCAGACACTATGAGTGTGCAAGTTGCACGTCAACCGGAGTGCCCGGAGTGGATCCTCACAGCCGGGTGCCCGGGTGGTGGGGCGCGGGAGGGGCCTGATAGTCCTCTGCGGACAGTGCCTTTCACCTGCCGATTCGGCCGTTTCCGAACCGGTTGGTCAGTGTTCGGGTGCCTCGCTCGGGCCCTGGCGGGGCCGGAGGGGGTGCGACGTCGCGGCCGAGCGGGTTCGCGGGGTGTGACCAAATCGCCTGTCACGCTGCGCGAAGCCGTGTAATGCCTGGTGAATGCTAATGGGATGCATTCTGCGGCGCCGTTGTGCCAACTATTTCAGGGGCGGCCGGGATCGGCTCCGCGAGACGCCGGAAGCGGGATTCGCACAGTGCGGCGTCCGTTTCGCGAAAGCGGATGACGCATTTCGCGCGTCCGGGATCACATCAGGACGCGATCACCGCGCGGACGCGATCACCGCGCGGACGCGATCACCGCGCGGACGCGATCACGCGCGGGCCAGGACGGGAACGCGCCGGCGCGGATCAAGCCAGGCGGATCAAGCCGGCGCGGATGAGGCCAGGGCGGATCAGACCAGGATGCTGAGCGACTCCACGGCCGCGGCGGTGAAGTAGTAGACGGCGTGGCCGTGGTGGCGGCTCAGCAGGCGGCCGACGCGTTCGCGGTCCGCGCGCACGGCGGGGACGATGAGCAGCACGTGGCCCTGCTGACGCCCTTCGAGGTAGAGATTCATGATGGTGGTGTCCCGCCCCCAGTCCTGCAGGCGGCACCTGTCCGGCTGCTCCGGGCGTACGGAAGAAGGGGCGAAACCGGCGGCCAGCAGCGACGTGACCGCGGCCGCGGCCTGCGCACGGTCGGGGAAGAGCCCGGCGACAGCGTCGATCGGACGAGCGATTAACATCGGGGATCGCCTCCAGCACCCACCAAGTTGCCCGCAGACTATGGCGGGGTGAGTGCTGTCCGGAACTCGGCAGGCGGATGCCCGACAGAAGTGCATCAGACCTGTCGCCGTAGCGGTGAAACACGCATGGCGACAGGTCTGCGACAAAGTAGTGCTTACCAGGCGACAACGCCCTGACGGATCGGCTGCAGCGACCCGATCCGCAGCGAGCCCATCGTGATGTTGCTCTTCTCGGGCGCCGGGAATCCCTCGAGCTCGGCGGGCTTGCCGTCGGTGTCCGCCTCCAGGCTGAACTGGAGCGAGTTTCCCGCCGGGCAGTCGCTGCTGCCCTTGTCGCAGCTCTCCCACTTGATACCGGCCCAGGCGGAGCTGCCCGCCTTGAGCGTGGTCGGGGTCGGGGCGCCGGGCTGCTCGACCTTCTCGGTCTTCACCTCGACGACCTCGCCGAGGGCGTTCACGAGGGAGAACGAGGCCCAGCCGTCGACCTCGCACACGCTGCCGCCGTCGTTCGTGAGCTGGACCATCGCGGTGCTGGTGCTGCCGCCCTCCGACGGCTGCATGGCGACGACCGCGGACATGTCCTGCGTACGACACGCGCCGATCTTCTTGCCCGCAGGGGCAGCAGGGCCTTCAGAAGCGGTGGGGGAGGGAGAAGAAGTGGTGGGGGAGGGCGAAAAGGCGGTGGGGGAGGGAGCCGTGGTGCCGGCGCAACCTGCCGCTACGGCGGCGATGGCGACCGCCGGCAGGAGGCGGAGCAGTTGGCGGGCGGTGGAGCGCATGGGGGAGATCCCTTCGTAGCTGACCTGACAGCTGAAGCCTGCCCTGCCGCTTACGGCATTGATCGCCCCTTGTGCCCGGCTGGCACGAATCGGGGAGTGGGAGCCGAGCGTTGTCGAGAAACGGTCCCGGGGTGGGTTGATGTCCGGAATGCTGAGGGGATGGCCGAGGAGGACATTCAGATCAAATCGGTACGTCAGTTCCGCCGGTTCGCGCTGGTGGTTTGCCTCGCCGGTGCTGCCGTGCAGCTCGGGCTCACCGCCTATTACCTGGGCATGGGGCATGCGGCGACGCCGCGTGACGTACCTGTCGGACTGGTTTCGCCGCAGAGCAAGGAGGCGGCGGTGGTGCAGTTGCTGGAGAAGGACGGGGTCTTCAAGGTCACGGTCTACAAGTCGATGCTGGACCTCGACATCGGGATCCACCGCCGGGAGATCTACGGCGGGGTGGACGTCTCCGAGGCGCAGCCGCGGCTCTACATCGCCAGCGCTGCCGGGTCCGCGGCCGCTGCTCTGCTGCGTAACACCTATCTCAGTGTCATCACGCAGCAGAACACCGAGCAGCTCACCGCGCTCGCCAAGGAGGGCGAGACCATCTCCGTCGCGCAGGCGCAGCTGCTCGCGATCCCGCCGCCGATCACCGATTCGGTGCCCCTGCCCGCCGATGACGTCAACGGCGCCTCACTGGGCTTTCTCACCCAGGCGCTCGCGCTCGGCGGCACCATCGCCTCGGTCGGGCTCGGGCGGCTCATCCCGCGCACCCGCCGCTCCTGGATTAGAGCGACAGGCCACCTCACCACCTTATTTGTGTACGCCCTGAGCTCGGCCGCCGTGGTCATGTGGTCGATGAGCTGGTTCGGCGTCGGCACCGAGGCCAACCACACGCACCTTTTCTTCATCTTCGCCCTGCTCTCGCTCGCGATCACGGCCTCGACGGCGGGGGCGGTCGCCGTGCTCGGTCCCGGCGGCGCGCTGCTCGGGATGCTCTACTTCACGTTCGGGACGGTGATCTCGGGTGCCAGCATCCTGCCGGAGTTCCTGCCGGACTTCGGCCGGGTCGTCGGCGAGCACCTGCCGACCGGGGCCGGCGTGCAGGCGGTTCGTGACGATCTCTATTTCCCGGCAGCGCCGCTGACCGCGCACCTGCGGGTGCTGGCGCTCTACGCGGGCATCGGGTGCCTCCTTGTGCTGGTCACGAACCTGCTGCCGAACCGCAGCGACCGCATCTCGGAGCTCGATCTGGAGGTCCGGGACCGGATCGAGGGCAACGACGTGCACGAGCCCGCGACAATTCCTTCGCTGTGACTTGATCCGTTGTGACGTTTGGCTCGTGGATCCCTTAACAAGTGCGGGGTACGGTCGATCCGTACTTGAAGCATCAAGTGCTAAGGGAGTCGCAGCATGTCTCTGGGTATTCGCAGCCGCGTCACCGTGCCGCTCAAATTCGCGGACGGGTACGCCACGACGGCCGAAGTGATCACCTTCGACGGGCTCGCCGACGGCAAGGAGCACCTCGCGCTCGCCCTCGGTTCCCCGGCGCCGGGCAGTGTGCCGCTCGTGCGGCCGCATTCCGAGTGCATGACCGGTGACGTGTTCGGATCGGAGCGCTGCGACTGCGGCCCGCAGCTGCGCGAGGCGGTGGAGCGGATCACCGAGACCGGGGGCTACCTGCTCTACCTGCGGCAGGAGGGGCGCGGCATCGGCCTCTACGCCAAACTCGACGCGTACGCGCTGCAGGACCTCGGCATGGACACGTACGAGGCGAACCGGGCGCTCGGGCACGCCGACGACGAACGTGACTACACGGCGGCGGCGCAGATGCTCAGCGTGCTCGGTGTCACCGAGGTCGACCTGCTGACCAACAACCCGGACAAGGCCACCCAGCTGCGCACCCTCGGCGTGGACGTGCGCGCGGTCCAGCCGACCGGCGTGCACGCCTCCGACGCCAACGTGCGTTACCTGCAGGCGAAGGTGTCGCACACCGCGCACACGATCGACCTGCCGCTGGCGGTCTGACTTCTGCGGTTGCCGCTCAGGGATCGTTCGGTTGCGCCGAAGAGAACAGGCAACGGCCTGACTGACTTGGGGGCAACGCTGTGGGGATCGAGGGCGTCAACAGTCGCATCGCGAGCATCCAGAGTCGCATGATCGCGCTGCAGACCCAGCAGGCGGCGAAGCCCGCAACGACCTCGACCACCACCGGCGCCACCACGGGCACCACAGCCTCAGGGGCATCGTTCGCCACGGCTCTGGCGAGTGCGATGGGTACGCAGACCGGTGCGGCCGCCGTCGCCCCCGCGGACAAGTCGTACACGTTGAACAGCAAGGGGATTCCGGCCGAGCTCGCCGCGTACGGAAATGGCAAGATCCCTGCTTCGGCGCTGGAGAAAGTCGGCAGCACCGGCCACAAGCTGTGGGCGCCCGCCGCCCAGAACCTGAACCAGATGATCGCCGACGCCAAGACGCAGGGCGTGACCATCGGGATCACCGACTCGTACCGGCCCTACGAGGAACAGGTCGACCTCGCGAAACGCAAGGGCCTCTACTCGCAGGGCGGGCTGGCCGCCAAGCCCGGCACCAGCGAGCACGGCTGGGGCATGGCGACCGACCTCGACCTGAACTCCAAGGCGCAGGCCTGGATGCGGGAGAACGGCGAGAAGTACGGCTTCCACGAGAACGTCCCGCGGGAGCCGTGGCACTGGGCGTATCGCCCGAAGACCTCCTAAGCCTTGAGGATCAGCTCGCCGTGCAGCAGGGACATCCAGCCGTCCGGGTCCTGTGACCAGGTGAGCCAGCCGGCGGAGATGCGGTCGAGGTCCTCCTGCTCGGCCGCGCCCGAGGAGAGGGCCTGGCGGGCCATGTCGGACTTGAGGATGCGGTCCGCCCATAGCGTGCCCCACCAGGTGCGGTCCTCATCGTTGGCGAAACACCAGGTGCTCGACGTCGCGGTCACGTCGGTGAAGCCGGCGGCGTGGGCCCAGGAGAGCAGCCGGCGACCGGCGTCGGGTTCGCCACCGTTGGTACGGGCTACGCGTTCGTAGAGGTCCAGCCATTCGTCGAGCTCGGGCAGCTGGGGGAACCAGGTGAAGGCCGCGTAGTCGCTGTCGCGGACCGCGACGATGCCGCCGGGCCTGGTGACGCGGCGCATCTCGCGCAGGGCCTGGACCGGGTCGCCGACGTGTTGCAGGACCTGGTGGGCGTGCACGACGTCGAACGTGTCGTCGGGGAAGTCGAGGGCGTGCACGTCGCCGACCGCGAAGTCGACGTTTGCCAGGCCGCGCCCCGCGATCTCGGCGCGGGCGAGGCCCAGTGCCCCGTCCGTCATCTCGAGGGCGGTGACGCGCCCGGGTGTGATCTGCGTCGCGAGGTCGGCGGTGATAGTGCCGGGCCCGCAGCCGACGTCGAGCAGGGTCGCGCCGGAGGTCAGGTGGGGCAGGAGGTGGCCCGCCGAATTTTCTGCGGTGCGCCAGCGGTGGGAGCGCAGGACCGATTCGTGATGCCCGTGGGTGTAGACAGCAGCCATGTCTGCGACGCTACGTCCGCGTCTCGAATATCGGGAGCAAAATCCTGAAATATGAGATCAACCCGAAAAGCAGATTTCCGTACGCGCAGTTGGGGCCGTAGCTTTGTGCGCATGAGGATCGGCATTGTGGGCGCGACGGGACAGGTGGGTGGCGTCATGCGCCGCATCCTGGCCGAGCGCGATTTTCCCGTTGACCAGCTCCGGCTCTTCGCGTCCGCGCGCTCCGCGGGCCGGACCCTGCCGTGGAAGGACGGTGAGGTCACGGTCGAGGACGCCGCTACAGCGGACTTCAGTGGCCTGGACATCGTCCTGTTCTCGTCGGGCAAAGGCAGCTCCAAGGAGCTCGCCCCGAAGGTGGCCGCGGCCGGCGCTGTCATCATCGACAACTCGTCCGCCTGGCGGATGGACCCGGACGTCCCGCTCGTGGTCGCCGAGGTGAACCCGGACGCCGCCAAGGTGCGGCCCAAGGGCATCATCGCGAACCCCAACTGCACGACGATGGCCGCGATGCCGGTGCTGCGCCCGCTGCACGACGAGGCCGGTCTCGTCGCGATGGTCGCCACGACCTATCAGGCCGTCTCCGGTGCCGGGCTGGCCGGCGTCGCCGAGCTCGCCGAGCAGGTGCAGAAGGTGGCCGACCGGGCCGCCGAGCTCACCCACGACGGCGGTGCGGTCGAGTTCCCGGCGCCGCGATCCTTCCCGCGCCCGATCGCGTTCAACGTCATCCCGCAGGCCGGCTCGTTCGTCGACGACGGCCTCGGCGAGACCGACGAGGAACAGAAGCTGCGCAACGAGAGCCGCAAGATCCTCGGCATCCCGGAGCTCAAGGTCTCCGGCACCTGCGTACGGGTGCCCGTCTTCACCGGTCACTCGCTGCAGGTCAACGTCCGCTTCGCCCGCCCGCTCAGCCCGGCCCGCGCGCTGGAGCTGCTGGCGGACGCGCCCGGTGTCGAGCTTTCCGACGTGCCGACCCCGCTGCAGGCGGCCGGCAAGGACCCGACGTTCGTCGGTCGCATCCGCAACGACGAGACGGCGGAGAACGGCCTCGCGCTGTTCCTGTCCAACGACAACCTGCGCAAGGGCGCCGCCCTCAACGCGGTCCAGGTCGCCGAGCTGATCGCCGCCGAACTGCGCGGCTGACGGCTCTTCCGCCTTTCCGAACGCCCCCGCCCGGTCCCGGGTGGGGGCGTTTTTGTCGTTCCTTCGGGGGGTCTTCAGGACGTTCCATTGTGGAAAAAACGGGCTTTTTGCCTGAATCGGTAGCGCATGGTCGTTTTGAGGTGCACAGTGATGGCATGAACGACAGTGGGCCCGGCGGCGGCTACTTCTGGTGCCTCCGCCACAAGCGGGTCGAGTCCGGGGACGACGTGTGTCCCGCGCAGTTCCGGCTCGGTCCGTACTCCTCCGCCGACGACGCCACGCGGGCACTCGACAAGGTCGAGAAGCGCAACGCGGAGTGGGACGCCGAGGACGCCCGCTGGACCGGGGAGGTCAGCTAGGCCGGCTGGGACACCAGTCCCGGGACACAGTGTCCAAGCCGGAATCTTCGGTCTCCAGGCGGAGACGAGCCCGCAGTCATTCGCAAGGAGGAACTTCCCCATGCCCGCTACCAAGAAGGCCGCCCCGGCCCGGGCCGCCGCGACCCGAGCCACGCCGGCCCGGGCCGCCGACGCCGATGCCGGATCGGCCGCGGTAACCAAGCCCGTTGCCAAACCCGCCGCGGCCAAGCCCGTTGCTGCCAAGCCCACCGTTCTCAAGCCCGTTGGTGCTGCTGGGGTCAAGGCTGCCGGCGCCGCTAGGGTCAAGGCTGCCGGTGCTGGTGCCAAGGCTGTCGGTGCCAAGCCCGCTGGTGCCCGGACGGCTGCTGCGGCCAAGACGGCTTCGGCCGTCATCAAGACCACGGTGCCGAAGCAGGCCGCGACCAAGACTGCCGCCGGGACCAAGACTGCCGCCGGGACCAAGACTGCCGCCGGGACCAAGGCTGCTGCCGGGACCAAGGCTGCTGCCGGGACCAAGGCTGCTGCCGGGACCAGGACTGCTGCCGGGACCAAGGCCGTTGCTGGGGCGAAGGCTGGCGCCGCTAAGCCTGTTGCTGCCAAGACTGTCGGTGGCAGTTCGGCTGCGGGCAAGCCTGCTGCGGCGAAGTCCGCCGCCAAGCGGGCTGCTGCTAAGCCTGCTTCGGTGGCTGTTGCTAAGGCGGGTGCGGCGAAGAGCGCCGGCAAGCCGGTTGCGAAGCGGACCGCTGCTGCGACGAAGTCGACGGCGAGTAGGACGACAACGGCCCGGGCGACCAGTGCGGCGAAGAAGACGACGGCCGCTGCCAAGACGGTCGGAGGGGCGAAGACGGTGGTTGCCAAGGCGCCTGCCCGGAGTGCTGCTACTACCAAGGCGACTGCGGCTAAGAAGACTGCTGCCAAGAAGACGGCGGCCAAGGCTACGGCCTCGCGGCCCGCTGCCAAGAAGACCGCCACGCGGCCTGCCGCCAAGAGCGCCGCCGCGAAGTCGACGGCTGCGAAGAAGGCGACGGCCGTTAAGAAGACGGCTTCCAAGGCCGCCGCAACGAAGGTGACTGCGGCCAAGCGCACCGCGACCAAGGCGACGGCCGCGAAGAGTGCCCCGGCTAAGAGCGCTGCGGCGAGGAGCACTGCGGCGAAGAGTGCCCCGGCCAAGAGCGCTGCGGCGAAGAGCGCTGCGGCGAAGAGCACTGCGGCGAAGAGCACTGCGGCTAAGGCCACCGCGGCCAGGAGCGTGACGGCCAAGTCAGCCGCGGGCAACAGTGCTGCGGCCAAGGTGGCTGCGAACAAGGCTGCTGCGGCCAGGAAGACGGCTGCGGCGGTCAAGGCTGCCGCCGTTGCGGCTAGCAAGGCTGCCAGTGCGGCCAAGGCCAGCGGCGGCGGTAAGGCCACCCCGACCAAGGCCACCCCGACCAAGGCCACCGCGACCAAGACGACTGCAACCAAGGCCACTGCAGCCAAGACCACCTCAGCCAGGGCGACCACGGCCAAGGCCACAGCGGGTAAGGCGGCGGCGGGTAAGGCGGCGGGTAAGGCCGTCAAGAGCACGGCGGCCAAGCCCTCGGCGGCGAAGAGCACCTCGGCGAAGAGCACTGCGGCCAAGAGCACTGCGGCCAAGAGCACTGCGGCCAAGAGCGCTGTTGCCAAGAGCGCTGCGGCCAAGAGCAAGGCGGCCTCGGGGAACGCGGGTGTGGCGAAGGTTCGGACCGGGGGGACCGCGGCGGCTGCGCGGAGTGCCAAGGCGGGGAATGCTCGGCCTGCGGCGATGAGTAAGAACTCGGCGACGAATGCTGGGCGGGTGGCGAAGCCGGCGACGGGGGCGGCTGCTCGGAAGGCTGTGGCGGCGGGGAATGGGCGTACGGGAGGAACGACCTCGGTGCGGAAGGCTGCGGCCAAGCGCTGATAGTGGGTTGTGGGGAGGGCCGTGCCGGTGGGCGCGGCCCTTTTTGCGGGGTGGGGCGTGTTAGGAATGGGGCGTGCCCATTGCCCGAGTTCGTGCGCCCCGGATTGACTTCTCCGTCCTGCGGGCGGAGTTGGAGTTGCCGGCGGAGTTTCCGGCTGCTGCCCTGCGGGAGGCCGAGGCGGCGGTGAGTCTTCCGTTGCCGGCCGTTGATCGGACCGATGTTCCGCTGGTGACCGTTGACCCGGCGACGTCGCGGGATCTTGATCAGGCGGTGCACATCGCGCGCCGGGACGGGGGATTCCGGGTTCGGTACGCGATTGCTGACGTGGCGTCGTACGTGCGGCCTGGTGGGGATCTTGAGGTTGAGACGTGGGTGCGGGGGCAGACGATCTATCTGCCTGACGGGAAGGTTCCGTTGCATCCGGCGGTGCTGAGCGAGGGTGCGGTGAGCCTGCTACCGGATGTCGATCGGGCTGCGGTGCTGTGGACGATCGACCTTGACGCGACCGGGGCGATCGTGGGCGTCGGGGTGGAGCGGGCGCGGGTGCGGAGCCGGGCCAAGCTGGATTATGAGGGGCTGCAGCGCGCTGTTGATGCGGGGACGGCGGATGCGGCGGTGGCGTTGCTGCCCGAGGTCGGGGCGTTGCTGGCCGCGCGGGCCGCGGAGCGTGGGGCGGTGGACCTGCCGTTGCCGGAGCAGGAGATCGAGCCTGACGGGGACGGGTGGCGGCTGGTGTTGCGCGCGCAGTTGGCCGTTGAGGGGTGGAATGCGCAGATCTCGCTGCTCACCGGGATGGCTGCCGCTTCGTTGATGCTCGGTGGCGGGGTGGGGCTGTTGCGGACCATGCCCGGCCCCCGGCCCGAGGCGGTCACCACGTTGCGGGCCGCCGCGGGGTCGCTGGGTGTCGGCTGGCCGGAGGGTGCTTCGGTCGGTGCGGTTGTGGCGTCGGTTGATCCCGGTGATCCACGGGGGGCCGCGTTTCTCGATCAGGCCGCGGAGTTGCTGCGCGGGGCCGCGTACACCGCGTTTGACGGGGTGGCTCCGGAGTTGATCTCGCACGGTGGGGTCGGGGCGCCGTACGCGCATGTGACCGCGCCGCTGCGGCGGCTTGCTGACCGTTACGCCACCGAGGTCTGTCTTGCCCTGCACGAGGGGCGCGCCGTTCCGCAGTGGGCGCGCGACGCGTTGCCGAAGTTGCCCAAGGCGATGGCGGCCACCGACCGGGTCGCCTCGGCTGCTGCCCGGGGTGCGGTGTCGCTGGCCGAGGCGGTGCTGCTCGCGGACCGGGTCGGGGAGACGTTCGAGGCGGGGGTGCTCGATGTGGACGAGAAGCGGGGCGGTGGGACGGTCGCGATCGACGACCCCGCGGTGCAGGCCCGCTGCGAGGGTCAGCTTCCGTTGGGTACGCGGATGCTCGTACGCCTGAAGGAAGCCGACCCGAAGACCCGCAGCGTGCTGTTCACTACTCCGTAGCGACGTCAGCGACGTCGATCAGGATCTTGCCGACGGTTTCCTGCTGGACAGCCGTGTGCGCGTCGGCGGTGGCGGCGAGCGGGTAGTGGTGCAGCGGCAGGCCGTGCTCCTCGCCGACCGGCAGCGCTCCGTCGCTCAGCGCGGCGCAGATCGCCTCGCCCGCGAGCTGCAGCGCCGGCTCGCCGACCGTGTAGAGGATGAGGAACTGCAGGCGCGCGTTGATCATCATGAGCGGGCGCACGTCGACAGCGATCGTGTCGCCCGCGTAGATCGCGATGGTCGCGTGGTTGGCGGCGACCGCCTGGTTGAGCTTCGCGTTGGCGCCGGGCGCGACCTCGACGATGAGGTCGACGCCGTCCGGGGCGACCGCTCGGATCTCCTTGGCCGGCTCGCCGTCGCGATAGTTGACCGCGTGATGCGCGCCCGCGGCCGTCGCCAGGGCGGCCTTCTCCGGGCTGCTGACCGTGGTGATGACGGTGGCGCCGGCCCAGCGGGCGAGCTGGATCGCCGCGTGCCCGACCGCGCCCGCGCCGCCCGCCACCAGGACCGTCCGGCCGGCGAGAGCGCCGGGGAAGAGCCGCTGCGGGCCGTTCTCCGCGACCGTCAGCGCCCGGTGCGCGGTGACGGCGGGCACGCCGAGTGACGCGCCCACTTCATACGAGATGCCTTCCGGAAGGGGGAAGGCGTGGCCGGCCGGGACGACGGAGTATTCCGCCGCCGTCCCGAACGGACTGCCGGCCGCGGCCAGCATCAGCCAGACCCGGTCACCGGGCTTGTGCGTGGTGACGTCCGCACCCACCGCGTCGACGATCCCGGCCCCGTCCATGTTCGGGGTGATCTCGGGGAACGCGAGCTCCCCGGCCGAGCGCCGTTTCCAGTCCGTCGGGTTGACGCCGGAGCGCATCACCCGGACCCGGACCTGATCCGGGCCGGGCTCGGGAACCTCGCGCTGCACGAGGCTCATGACGGACGTGTCGCCGGTCTCGGTGAAGACGATCGCCTGCACGTGGTGGCTCCTTACGGCAGCTGAGGGATCCCGGTTTCGTCCAGGGGCCATTCAGGGTGGTGGTTGACCTCCCAGAGGTGCCCATCGGGGTCGGTGAAGTAACCGAGATAACCGCCGGCCTCGCCGGGACGACCGGCCCGGACCAGGGTCGCGCCGGCCTGGACGACCGAGCGCAGCGCCTCGTCGACCGCTTCCGGGCTCTCCATCGTGATGGTCAGCATCGTGGTGCGGACGCCGTCGGGCACATGCGGGGCTATGGCGCGCGGTGGCAGTCCCGCGTCGACCGTCAGATCGACCGCGGTGACCAGCGACAGCAGGCCGCCGGCCGTATGGAAGTAGGTGACCACGCCGGGAACCGACGCACGTGACACCCGCCATCCGAGCGACCGGTAGAACTCGGTCGCGCGGGCGACATCGGTCACGCCAAGGGTGGCGAGGCCGACTCGGGCAGGAACGGACATGTAGCACCTCCGAGTAGAAGTCTGCCACCGGCGAGTCTCGTGGATCACGGCGGCCAGCGCCGGGCCGCCGTGATCCACAAGACTCGCCGATCCGATCTTGCGCCGAGTCGGCGTCGTGCCAGTTCTAGAACGTGTGCTCCGCAGCCGGGAATTCACCCGTGCGAACATCGTCGGCGTACCGCTTGACGGCGTCGCCGAGGACTCCGGCGAGGTCGGCGTACCGTTTCACGAATCTTGGTGCCTTGCCCTCGCGCAGGCCGGCCATGTCCTGCCAGACCAGCACCTGGGCGTCGGTGTCCGGACCCGCGCCGATGCCGACCGTGGGGATCGGCAGCTCCTTGGTGATCTGCTTGGCCACATCGCCCATGACCATCTCGAGCACCACCGCGAACGCGCCGGCCTCGGTGACCGCGCGGGCGTCGGCGATGACCTCCTCGGCCGCGTCGCCGCGGCCCTGCACGCGGTAACCGCCGAGGATGTGCTCGCTCTGCGGCGTGAAGCCGACGTGGGCCATGACCGGGATGCCGGCTCCGGTCAGCGCCTCGATCTGCGCGGCGACCCGGCGGCCGCCCTCCAGCTTCACGGCGTGGGCGCCGGCTTCCTTCATGAAACGTACGGCTGTGCGCAGCGCCTGCGCCGGACCCTCCTCGTACGAGCCGAAGGGCAGGTCGGCGACGATCAGCGCGGTGCTCGTGGCGCGCACGACTGCGCGTACCAGTGGGATCAGCTCGTCTGTTGTGACCGGGAGGGTCGTCTCGTAGCCGAAGACGTTGTTGGCCGCGGAATCGCCGACCAGCAGCACCGGGATGCCGGACCGGTCGAACAGGGACGCGGTGTACTGGTCGTACGACGTGAGCATCGGCCAGCGGTCGCCGCGCTCCTTGGCCGCGATCAGGTCACGGGTGCGTACGCGGCGGGTCGCCGGACCGCCGTACAGGGTTGGCACGTCAGACATGGTTGTCTCCTTCCCTCGAGGCCGCGCAGTGCGGTCCCCGGGTCTGAGGGAATCGTCGCACCGGACACCTCGGGTTGGTCAGAGGTCAGTGGAGCCGATCACAGCCATGCATTTATTGTTCCCCGGCGTTGGCATGTCATGGGCTCGGTCGCTGCCGTATGGTCTGAGATCAACATCGGGCCTTACCCGGGGAGCGCGCCAGGGCGTTGGTCAGCGTAATCTCGGCGTAACGGGACCGGGAGAGACTGACCGCCGGGCAAGTTCGAGGGGTTGACGTGGACCGACAGCAGGAGTTCGTGCTTCGTACGCTCGAGGAGCGCGACATCCGTTTTGTCCGTCTCTGGTTCACCGACGTGCTCGGCACTCTGAAAAGCGTGTCGGTGGCACCGGCTGAACTCGAGTCCGCCTTCGAGGAGGGCATGGGCATCGACGGCTCGGCGATCGAGGGCTTCGCCCGGGTCTCCGAGTCCGACATGGTCGCCATGCCGGATCCGACGACCTTCCAGGTCTTCCCGTTCGAGGGCGGTGCCAGCGGCGAGAGCGCGCGTATCTTCTGCGACATCCTGCTGCCCGACGGCAGTGCGGCCTGGGCCGACCCGCGGCACGTGCTGCGCCGGATGCTGGCCAAGGCGGCGGAGAAGGGCTTTACCTTCTACACCCACCCGGAGATCGAGTTCTTCCTGGTGCAGGACGGGCCGCTGGACGGCTCGGTGCCGATCCCGGTCGACGGTGGCGGCTACTTCGACCACACCACGCACTCGGTCGCGCGTGACTTCCGGCGTCAGGCCGTGCTCGCGCTCGAGCGGATCGGCATCTCGGTGGAGTTCAGCCACCACGAGGTCGCGCCCGGCCAGCAGGAGATCGACCTGCGCTACGCCGACGCGCTGACCACCGCCGACAACATCATGACGTTCCGGCACGTGGTCAAGGAGGTGGCGCTCTCCCAGGGGGTCCGCGCGACCTTCATGCCGAAGCCCTACACGGACCAGCCCGGCAGCGGCATGCACACCCACCTGTCGCTGTTCGAGGGCGAGCGCAACGCGTTCTACGACAGCGAGGACCCCCTCAAGCTGTCCAAGACGGGCCGCGCGTTCATTGCCGGTCTCCTGGTGCACGCCCGCGAATACACCGCGGTCACCAACCAGTGGGTCAACTCGTACAAGCGGCTCTTCCCGCTGCAACTGCCCGACCGGATCACCGAGTCGCCGGCGTTCGTCAGCTGGGGCGCGCTCAACCGCTCGGCCCTGGTCCGGGTGCCCGCGTTCGGCAAGCCCGGCTCGGCCCGCGTCGAGGTCCGCTCGATCGACTCGGCCACCAACCCCTACCTCGCCTTCGCGGTCATGCTCGGTGCCGGTCTCAAGGGCATCGAGGAAGGCTACGAGCTGCCCCCGGGCGCCGAGGACGACGTCTGGTCGCTCTCGCCCCAGGAGCGCAAGGCCATGGGGTACGAAGCCCTGCCGGAGAACCTCGCCGAGGCGATCGACGTGATGAGCAAGTCGGAGCTGATCCCCGAGGTTCTGGGCGAGCATGTCTTCGACTTCTTCCTGCGCAACAAGCGCCAGGAATGGGAGCAATACCGCCGCGAGGTCACTCCGTACGAGCGTCAGCGCTACCTCGGGACCCTCTGAGTTTGATCCAGCCGGTACCGTGCCACGGCAGAGGCTGTGACTAGGGGGAATTCCTGTGCTGGAGAATTTGCTTGAGGGTGCTGGGCGCAGCATCGTGTTCGGGGCGCTGGGGATCGGGCTCATGGCGCTCGGCTATGTGCTCGTGGATCTGCTGACCCCGGGCAAGTTGCGGGACCTGATCTGGCACGAGAAGAACCCGAACGCCTCCCTGCTGCTCGCGGCGAACCAGATCGGCATCGCGCTGATCGTGTTCACCGCGATCTTCACCAGCTACGAGAATTTCGCCGAGGGGCTCGCGTCGACCGCGCTCTTCGGCATTCTCGGCATCGGCGTGATGGGGCTGGCCTTCATGGTTCTGGACTGGATGACCCCCGGCAAGCTCGGCGAGGTCATCTGCACCCCGGAGCGCCACCCCGGCGCGATGGTCAGCGCCGCCTCCCACTTCGGGGCCGCTCTGATCGTCTGCGCCTGCATCGCCTGAGTTCGCTACGGTGATGGGCATGTCTTTCCTCTGTGCGTAGGTCGCGTGGTGCCGCATCGGTGATGCGGCTCTGTCGCTGACCCCGTTCGCGCTATCCGAGGAATGACCGTGCCTTCGTACCGTGCTGTCCTGAACACCCCCCACGCTGCCCGTACTTTCAGTGCGGCCCTGGTCGGCAGGCTCTCCTACGGGATCGTCTACCTGTCGCTGGTGCTCGCCGTCACCCGGGCCACGGGGTCGTACGCCGTGGCCGGGATCTTCACCGCTCTGTTCGGTCTGACGAGTTCGGTACTGTCGCCGCTGCGGGCGAGGCTGATCGAGCGGTACGGGCTGCGGCGGGTGCTGATCCCCATGGCGTTCGCGTACGCGTCCCTGCTGGTGGCGATCGCGATCGCCACGTGGCGACCGGGTGTGGCGCATCCGTTGTTGTGGGTTCTGGCTGTCGCCGCCGGAACGTGCACCCCTCCGCTCGGTCCCATCATGCGGTCGTTGTGGACGGATCTCGTCGCTGACGAGGCACTGCGGCAGCGGGCCTTCTCGTTGGACACCGTCTGCGAGGAGTTGTTGTACGTCACCGGGCCCCTGCTGGCCGGGCTCTTGGCCGCCGTGGTGAATCCGGCGCTGGGTGTCGCCGTCAGCGCCGCGCTCGTCGTGACGGGCAGCGTTCTGCTGGTGACGTCGCCTGCGGTGCGGGCCATCGAGCCGTCCACGGCTGCGGTGCCGGCGACCGCCGCGGGGACAGGAAATGCTCTGCTGTTCCGGCCGGTCCTCGTGTCGGCCGCGGTGGGGATGTGCCTCGGCGCGCTGGGGCTGCTTGTGGTGGCTTTCGCCGATCGGGAGCAGCACCTGGCGGCCGTCGCGTGGGTGGAGGCCGCGCTTGCTGTCGGAAGCGTTGCCGGTGGGCTCGCCTACGGTGCGGTCACCTGGCGGTTGCCCGGGGAGGTGCGGTTGCCGCTGCTCGCGATCGCGCTCGGGGTGTCGGTCGGGCTGGCGGGACTGTCCGGGAATCTGGTCGTCCTGGTGGCACTGGTCGGTGTCGCCGGGCTGTTCATCTCGCCTGCACTGACCACGGCGTACCTGCTGGCCGATTCGGCGGCGGCGCCCGGGGCGCGGCTGCGGGCCGGTGCGTGGGTGAACACCGCGTACAACGTCGCCAGTTCGCTCGGTGCCGCGCTGGCGGGTCTTCTGCTCGGGAGGGTTTCGGTGCCGGTGGCGTTCGCCGTGACCGCGGCGGTCGCGGTGGCAGGCGGAGTGCTGGTGCTGCGGAAATCGGACAGCGTGCGGGTGGTGGGGGCTGGCAGGATGGCACGATGATTGTCGATCTTGAGCCGGTGACCAAGGACAACTGGCGGGCTTCTGCGGCGTTGACCGTGCACGCTGAGCAGCGGGATTTTGTCGCCGATGTCGAGCACTACCTGTGCATGTGCGCGTACGGCGAGTTGTGGCATGCGCTGGCGGTGACGCTGGAGGGGCAGGTGGTCGGGTTCTGCATGTGGGCCGTTGACGATGACCGGAGCCGGTGGATCGGTGGCGTGGTGGTTGATGCGGCTCGGCAGCGGCAGGGGATCGGGCGGGCGCTGATCAAGACGTTGCGCGACAAGCTGGGCGCCGAGCCTGGGACGCCGAACGTGGCGCTGAGCTATCAGCCTTCGAACACCGCGGCCCGCGCGCTCTACCTGTCGCTCGGGTTCGTCGAGACGGGGGAGGAAGACGACGGCGAAGTCGTGGCGAGGTGGACACCCACCGTGCCCGTCGTACCCACCCGATAGCCTCGGTGTGTGGGTACAGCACTGGTTATCGAGAACGACCCGTCGGATGATCTGCGCCGGCTCGGCGACTGGTTCGCGGAGGCGGGGCTCGAGCTGACGGTCGTCCGGCCGCATGCCGGCGATCCGTTGCCCGAGACGCTTGACGGTTTCGCCGCGCTGGTCGTGCTCGGCGGCGAGCAGGACGCCTATGCCGGCACGGACGGGCAGCCGGGTGCGGCCTGGTTCCCCGAGGTCGAGGGGCTGCTGCGTAAGGCGGTGCGCCACCACGTCCCGACGATGGCCGTGTGTCTCGGTGCGCAGCTGCTCGCCCAGGCGCACGGGGGGCTCGTCGAGCGCAGTACGTCCGGGCCCGAGATCGGGCCCGGGCTGGTCGGGCGGCGCGACGCTGCCGACACCGACCCGCTGTTCAAATGGGTGCCGCTGTTGCCCGACGTGCTGCAGTGGCACTACGACGAGATCACCGAGCTGCCGATCGGTGCGGTGCTGCTCGCGGCCTCGACGCGTTATCCGCATCAGGCGTTCCGGCTCGGGGATCGGGCCTGGGGGGTGCAGTTCCACATCGAGTGCGACGCGGCGATGTTCGCTGACTGGATCAGCGCTGACCCGGGCGCGCTGGAGGAGCTCGGCTACGACGCCGACGCTGTGGTCGCCGCCGTCACCGACGTGCTCGCCGACGTCGAGGAGGTGTGGCAGCCGTTCGCCGCGCGGTTCGCCGCCCTGGCCCTCGGCGAGCTGCCCAACGCCGACATCGCCGTCCCCGGCGTCCCGCGCACCCTCCCGCTGCTGGGCAATTAAGGTGACCAGGCCCAGCCGGCTGGCCCGGTACGGCTTTGCTGACAACGGGGCTCGCGCGGCCGATCTGCTCGGCCCGGAGGGGCTCGGGTTGTGGGATGTCGCGCTGCAGGAGCCCAGCAGTGCCTTGGCCGGTGACCTGATCCATTCGCTGTCGCGGGCGGCCGACCCCAATCTCGCGCTGCGTCAGCTGCACCGGATGATCGAGACGGCCACCCGGGACGCGCGGCGCAGCAACGGCGGGCCGATCCAGGCGCCGTCGGCGGGGCCGGGGGAGTACATGGCCGACGAGCCGGCGGCCACGGCGATCCTCTCCGCGCTCTACGGCGACGTCGGGTTGCGGCGACGGCTGGTGTCGGTGCTCGGGGCGTCCAGCGCGCTCGGGGATCACCTGGTCGCCAACCTCGATCAGTGGCGGGTGCTGGTCACCGGTAAGACGGGGTTGGCGCCGAGCGCCGACGGGCACCTGGAGTTTCCCGACTCGATGGGGCCCGGTGCGCTGGGCGTTCCGGCGCTGCGCACGGCCTATCGCACGGCGCTGCTGCGGATCGTCGCCGCGGACCTGACCGGTGGGCGGGGGCTCGAGCCCACCATGGCGGCGCTCTCGCGGTTGGCGGACGAGACGCTCGTCACGGCGTACGAAATGGCGGTGGCGGGTCTGCCGGAGAGCGTGAGCGAACCGCGGTTGGCTGTTGTCGCGATGGGCAAGTGCGGGGGCAACGAGCTCAATTATGTCTCCGATGTGGATGTCATCTTCGTGGCGGCGGGGGACGAGGATCTCAGCGCCGGCACCACCGTGGCGGCGCGCCTGATCGAGATCTGCGGGCAGGTGGCGTGGCCGGTCGACGCGGCGCTGCGCCCGGAGGGAAACCGGGGGCCGCTGGTCCGCACGCTCGCCAGCCACCAGGCCTATTACCGCCGCTGGGCGCGCACGTGGGAGTTCCAGGCGCTGCTCAAGGCCCGGCCGGCCGCCGGTGACCTGCGGCTCGCCCAGGAGTGGATCGACGACCTCGCCCCGCTCGTGTGGCATGCCGCCGAACGGCCCGAGGCGGTCGCCGACGTCCGGGACATGCGCCGCAAGATCATTCAGAACGTGCCGGCCAAGGAGGTCGACCGCGAGATCAAACGCGGTCCGGGTGGCCTGCGCGACATCGAGTTCGCGGTGCAGCTGCTGCAGCTCGTGCACGGCCGCATCGACGAGACCCTGCGCAGCCCGGGGACGCTGCCCGCGCTGCGTGCGCTGGTCGCGGGCGGTTATGTGGGCCGGGAGGACGGTGAGACGCTGCTGCGGGGATACCGCTTCCTGCGGGGCATCGAGCACCGGCTCCAACTTCAGAATCTGCGGCGTACGCACACCGTGCCCGACGAGCCCAAAGCGCTCCGCTGGCTCGCCGCGGCCCTGGGTTACCGCGCGCTGCCCGGCCGCGACGCCGTCGAGGCGTTCCGCTCGGACTGGGTCGGGCACGCCGCCCAGGTCCGCCGGCTGCACGCGAAGCTGCTCTACCAGCCGCTGCTCGAAGCGGTGGCCAGGGTGCCCGCCGAGGCCCTGCGGATGACACCGGAGTCCGCCGGCAAACGCCTCGAGATCCTGGGCTTCGCCGACCAGGCCGCGGCGCTGCGCCACATCCAGGCCCTCACCGGCGGGGTCAGCCGGACGGCGGCGATCCAGCGCACCCTGCTGCCGATGCTGCTGCAGGAGTTCGCCGACGCCCCCGAACCCGACCGCGGCCTGCTCAACTACCGGCACGTCTCCGACAAGCTCGGCAGCACCCCCTGGTATCTGCGGCTGCTGCGCGACGGCGGCCCGGTCGCCCGCCGCCTCGCCCGGGTCCTCAGCCTCTCCCGCTATGCGACCGACCTGCTCACCCGTGACCCGGAAGCGCTGCGGCTGCTCGCCAACGACAGCGAGCTCGTCCCGCGTGACCGCGACGCGCTGCGCGACGGGTTCCAGGCCGCCGCCGAACGGCACCTGCGGGAAGGCGCCACCGATCCGATGCCGGCGATCGCCGCGGTCCGGGCCATGCGCCGCCGCGAGCTGTTCCGCATCGCCTGCGCCGACATCCTGAGCCGGTCCGGCGAGGTCGCCCCGGCCCATCCGCTCGACGTGCACCAGGTCGGGATCGCCCTCTCCGACGTCACCGACGCGACCCTCGCCGCGGCGCTACACGTGGCGCGGCGGGTCCACCCCGGCATCCCGGGGCTGCGATTCGCGGTGATCGGCATGGGCCGGCTCGGTGGCTACGAGATGAGCTACCCCTCCGACGCCGACGTGCTCTTCGTCTATGCGCCGCCGCCCGGGGTGACCGACGGCAAGGCCAGTTCGGCCGCGCACGCGATCGCCGAGGAGCTGCGCCGCACGCTGAGCGCCCCGGCCCCCGACCCCGAGCTGGGCATCGACGCCGACCTGCGCCCCGAGGGACGGCAGGGCCCGCTCGTGCGGAGCCTCAACGCGTACGCGCAGTACTACGCGCGCTGGTCGAAGGTGTGGGAGTCGCAGGCGCTGCTGCGCGCCCGCTACGTCTGCGGCGACGAGGATCTCGGCCGGGAGTTCGAGCAGCTCGCCGACACGATGCGCTACCCGGACGGCGGCCTCACCCGCGAGCAGGTCACGGAGATCCGGCGGATCAAGGCCCGGGTGGAGGTCGAGCGGATGCCGCGCGGCGCCGACCCCAACACCCACACGAAGCTCGGGCGGGGCGGGCTCGCCGACGTGGAATGGGCCGTGCAACTCGTTCAGCTGCGGCATGCGTACGACGTGCCCGACCTGCGCCGCACGCGGACGCTCGGGGCGCTCTCGGCCGAGACGAAGGCCAAGCTGGTCGACAAGATCGACGCGGCGGCCATGGAAGCGGGCTGGACCCTCGCCGCCCAGGTCCGCAACGCGCTCACCCTGGTCCGCGGCCGCCCCACCGACCAGCTCCCGCGGCACGGCGTGGAGCTCGCCGGCGTGGTCCAGCTGCTCGGCGGCGGCGACCCGGGCGAGTTCGTCGACCGCTACCTGCGCCTGACCCGGCGCTCCCGCGCGGCCATGGAACGAGTCCTCGACGCATGATCCGATTTTTCTCCAGCGGCTGGTCGGTCGTTATCGCGGCTTTTGTGGCTGTTGTGATACGGGTGCCGTTTCTCTTCACCGGGTTGTCGACGGATGAGGGCGGCTATGCGTATGTCGCGCAGCGGTGGGCGCGGGGGGACCGGCTCTACGACACGGCCTGGCTCGATCGGCCGCAGGGGTTGCTGCTGACGTATCGGGCGCTGCTCGCGATCGGCGACGGCGGGTGGGCGATCCGGCTGGGCATGGTGGCCGGCGGGGCGATCATCACGGTCGCGGTGGCGGTGATCGCGCGGCTGCTGATCGGGCGCGCGGCCGGGGTGTGGGCGGCGTGGATCTACGCGATTGTGGGGATCGCGCCGCATCTTGAGGGAATGACGTTCAACGGGGAGCTGCTCGCGGGCATCCCGTCGACGGTGGCTATCGCGTGTGCCGTTTATTGGTGGCGGCCCGATCCGGCGTTCTCCTCGGCTGCTGCATCCGCGTCCACTGCGGGCTCTGCGGATCCTCCGATTTCTGCGGCTGCGGCTGCGACTGCTTCTGCGGCGGCTGCTTCGACTGCGACTGCTTCGACTGCGACAGCTGCGACTGCGACTGCGACTGCGGCTGCGGCGACTGCGGCGGCGACGGCGGCTGGTTCGGCGAGGGCGGCCAGGGGAGCGAGGCCGTCGAGGGCGCTGCGGCGGTCGATGTGGTGGCTGGCGGGGGCGGGGCTGCTGGCCGGGGTGGCGCTGACGATGAAGCAGTCGGGCATCGATGGGATCGTTGTCGGGGCGTTGATCGTGGTGCTTGCGCGCAACTTGCGGGCGGCCGGCGTTTTCGCGGCGACTGCGGCGCTTCCGTTGGTCGCGTCGGTGGTGCATGGCATTTCGGTGGGGTGGAACTACTACTGGACCGCGCTGATCGGGTATCAGCTCTCCGCCATGGGCGGGGACGGGTCGAACACGTCGACGCGGCTGAGTGATCTCGGCCGGCACGCGGGGGACATCGCGCTCGATCTGACGGTGATCGTGCTGTTGTCGGTTTTCGGGTGGCGGTTGCTCGACCGGGGCGGGCGGTGGGTGCTGGGTGCGTGGCTGTTCGCTGGGTTCGTCGGCATCAACCTCGGCGGGTCGTACTGGCCGCACTACTTCGTTCAGCCGCTGCCCGCTCTTGTGGTGCTGGTCGCGGCCACGCTGATCGGGATTCCGGCGGCGCTGCCACGGCGGGCGCTCGCCGCGGTGGTCGTGCTGCCGACACTGGTGTGGCTCGTCGCGCTGATACCGATGTCTCCGGCGCGCCGGGCGGACACCATTCCGTACGACGCGCTGGCCGCTCGTGACGACAAGATCGCGGCGGTGATCCGGGCCTCGACCACGCCCGGGCAGCGGATCTATGTGCTCGAGTCGGAGGCGTACCTGTACTTCGCGGCGGACCGGCAGGCGTCGTACCCGTACCTGTGGGGCAAGCCGATCGACAAGATCCCCGACGCGCTGCCGCGGCTGCGCGCGATGCTGAGCTCGGCGCAGCGCCCGGCGCTCGTGCTTCTCGACACGCCGCCCGCCGCGGTCGACCCGAGCGGCGGGATCGCGGCGGACCTCGCGACGTACTACCACGCCGAGACGGTCGTCGAGGGTGTGCCGATCCTGAGAGCCAACCCGTGAGAGGCCCTGCCGGGGTTCGCTGGCTCGGCTTCTTCGGGGCGTTGTGCTGCGCGGTCGACGCGGTGCTGTTCGGGGCGCCGACCTGGATCCGCCGGGGCGTTTCGGTGGCGAGCATTCTGCGGGGCCCGGACGGCGTACTGATCATGGTGCTCTGGATCGCGGGGCTGAGCGCGCTGTGCCTGGCCTGGTGGTGGGGGCGGCGGCTCGAGGTGTCGCGGGGCTGGATTCTCGTGACCGCCGCGCTGTGGATCGTGCCGCTGCTGCTCGTGCCGCCTTTGGCGAGCCGCGACGTGTACGCGTACGCGTGTCAGGGTTCGCTCTTCGACGCCGGCTTCAACCCGTCCGTCGACTCGATCTCGGCGCAGCCCTGCCCGTGGCTCGACTCGGTGTCGGTGGTGTGGCGGACGACGCCGACGCCGTACGGGCCGCTGTGGATCGTGCTCTCGGGGCTCGCCGCGTCGTTCGGGTCGCAGGCGGTGGCGCTGGGGATCTTCCGGGCGTACGAGGTGCTGGCGGTTGTCGCTCTTGCCCTGGTCCTGCCGCCGCTCGCCCGCCGGGCGGGAGTTCCCGAGACCCGCGCGTTGTGGCTCGTGCTGTGCTGCCCGCTCGTCGTCGTGCACTTCATCGGCGGCGCCCACAACGACACCCTCGCGATGGCGCTGGTGGTCGGGGCGCTCGCGCTGATCTACCGCAGGGCCTCGATCGGGCTGCTGCTCGCCGGTGGGGCGCTGATCGGCGCGGCGATCGCGATCAAGTCGACGCTCGGGGTGGTGCTGCCGTTCGCGGTGCTGCTGGCAGCCGGGGGGCTGGAGTTCAGCCTCGCCTTCCTGCGCCGGGCCGCCGCCGTCATCGCCGGTGCCGTGGGTCTGCTGGTCGCCCTGTCGCTCGGCTCCGGGCTCGGCTTCGGCTGGGCGACCGCGCTGTCCGGGGCGGGGGAGTCCCGCAGCTGGACGTCGCCACCCACCGCGGTCGGGATCACGATCAACGCCGTGGCCAAGTGGTTCGGCGGCCGGATCGACGTGGTGCCCGTCCTGCGGACCGTCGCGCTGGTCGTACTCATCGTCGTGCTCGTGGTGATCTGGTGGCGTCACCGCCACGGCGACTTCCTGCACGGCGCCGGGCTGGCCTGCCTCGCCGTCATCTTCCTCGCGCCGATCACCCAGCCCTGGTACCTCTTCTGGACCCTCGTGCTGTGGGCGGTCACCGCGGCCGGCACGCGCTGGCTGGACGCCGTGATCATCGCGTCGATGTTCCTGATCCTGCCGAACGGGGACGGCGCGTGGAAACCGCTGCAGGTGCCGCTCGCGTTCCTGGTCACGGGGCTGGTGGGCTGGGTGGCGTGGCGCTCTCTGCGGCCGGTCACCCGGTGACGCCCCGGCTCATCCGCTGGGGCGGGCTCGTCGGCAGCGTCGCCACCGCGGGCAGTGCGTGGCTCGGCGGGGCCGGCTTCGAGCGGGTGCCCAGCATCAATCCGGTCACGCTGCTCAGCGGGCAGCGCGGGGTGCTGCTGCCGATCCTCTGGGTGGTGGGCACGGCTCTACTGATCACCGCCTGGTGGTACGGGCGGAGCGTCGTCCCCTCCGTGCGATGGGCCCTCGTCACGGTGGGGTTGTGGTTCCTGCCCGTGCTGCCGTTCCTGCCGCTGGGGAGTGCGGACGTCTACTCGTACGCGTGCCAGGGCTATGTGCAGCATGCCGGTGGCGATCCCTATGCCACGGGCGTGGGGGAGTTCGGGTGTCCCTGGCTCGGGTCCGTCGCGTCGTCGTGGGTCGACTCGCCGGCGCCGTACGGTCCGCTGTTCCTGCTGCTCGCGGCCGGGGTGGTGCGGGTCGCCGGGGATTCGCTCGGCGGGGTGATCGCGGGGCTGCGGGTGGTGGCGCTGGCCGGGCTGGCGCTGGTCGCCGCCGGGGTTCCGGTGCTGGCGCGGCGGTGCGGCATCGATCCGGCCAGGGCGGTGTGGGTGGTGCTCGCGTGCCCGCTCGTGCTGGTCCATCTCGTGTCGGGTGCGCACAACGACGCTTTGATGATCGGGTTGATCGTCGCCGGGCTCGCCCTCGCGGCGACCGCTTCACCGGGCGTCGCCGGGCCGTTTTCCGCTGCGGCCACTTCCGCCGGCCTCAGCCCTTCGGCCGGTTTTGGCGGGATGGCGTTCGTGCGGCTCGCTGCGGCGGGGGCGGTGCTGGGGTTGGCGGTGGGGGTGAAGGCGACTGCCATCGTGGTTGTCCCGTTTGCTGTGCTGGTGGCTGCGCCGCTCCGGGCGTACACAGGAAAGGCGTTTTTGCAGACGGCCGGGACCGTGGTCGGGGGGTTGCTGGTTTCCACTGCCTTGCTGTCGCTGGTTTCGGGGCGGGGGATCGGGTGGGTGGCGGGGTTGCTGCGTAGTGGGGACAGCGTGACGTGGGGGTCGCCGTCGACGGCCGTGGGTCTGACGATCAAGGCGCTGACCGGGTATGACGCGGTTCCGGTGACTCGGCTGATCGGCGTGGGGGTGCTGGCGGTCTTTCTGGTCGTGTTGTGGTGGCGGACATTTCGGGCGGGCGGGGCGTTGGGCGGCGCGGGGCTCGCGCTGGCGGCGACCGTGCTCTGTGCCCCGGTCTTCCATCCCTGGTACGCGACCTGGCCGCTCGCCGTGCTCGCGGCCGTCAGGAAAGAGAGCCGCGTCGTGCTGGGACTGTGCGCCTTCGCGGCGACCCTGACCACGCCGGCGGGGTACAACTGGGCGCTCTACACCCGGATCCCGGGCGCGATCATTGTCACGTCCGCGCTGGTCGTCCTGGCTGTCGCCGGTGTGCGGCGGCGGCTCGCACGTAGGGTGACCGCGTGAACCGCCGGATCCTGCTGCTCGTTGTTCTCGCGCTCGCGGCCGCGGGGTCGCTCGTGTGGTCGGCGATCCTCCACTTCTACTTCGACTCGCAGGTCTACTCGGAGGCGGTGCGGTACTGGTTCCGCGACGACGGGCTGGTCTACGACTTCCTCAAGGGCGACACGGTGTACGGCTTCACGTACCCGCCGTTCTCCGGACTGGTCATGGCGCCGATGGCGTACCTCCCGCTCTGGGCCATCGCCGCCGCCGGGTCCGCCGCCACCGTGATCGTCACCGTCGTGGTCGTGTCGTGGTTCATCCGGACCCGCGACTGGTACCCGCTCGCCGTCGCGTCCTGCCTGGCCCTGCTCTTCGAACCGGTCCGCGAGACATTCGGCTTCGGTCAGGTCAACATGCTGCTGCTCGCGCTCGTCGCCGGGGACGTGCTGTTCGGGGTCGCGCGCGGGCGGCGCTGGGCGGGCATCGGCATCGGACTCGCCACCGCGATCAAGCTGACGCCCGGCGTCTTCATCCTCTACCTGCTGGTCACGCGGCAGTGGCGGGCGGCGGGCGTCTCGATCGCCACCGCCGCGGCCGCCACGCTGGGTGCCGCGGCGATCTGGCCGGATGCGTCGCGTGAGTTCTGGACGTCCGCGCTCTGGGACACCAACCGGGTGGGCAACCTGGAGTACGTCTCGAACCAGTCGCTGCGCGGGATGCTGGCCCGGCTGCCACTCGACTCGGCCGAGTCTGCGGTGTGGATCGTCTGCGTGCTCGCCGCGATCGGAGTCTGGGCCTGGCGGGTACGCGGCACCGACGCGCTCGGCGGCCTGGCGCTCACCGGCATCCTCGGTTGCCTGATCAGCCCGGTCACGTGGGTGCATCACTGCGTGTGGCTGCTGCCCGTCCTGGTCCGGTGTTATGAGAATCGGCGCGGCAACCCGCGGGTCTTCTGGGTAGCAGTGGTCTTCTACGTGCTGGTCTGCACGCGCGTCACGTTCCTCTACGAGAACGGCCCGAAGCCGCCGCTCGCCATCGTCGGCGCCAATCTGTACGTGCTGTTCTGCGTCGCGCTGCTGTTCCTGCTGCCGCGGGCCTCGTCCGATGCGCCGGCCGGGACTGCCCCGCCGCGCAAGATCGTTCCGGTGCGGACACCGGGCGTTTCCTCCGCCGCCACCTGAGCGTCCGGCTGGGGCCGTAGGCAAATCCCATGCCCTTCTTCCGTACGCGGAAAGCCCTCGCTCTCGGGCTGACCACAGCCCTCGCCATGGTCGCTGTCCCCGCAGCGTTCGCCGGCCCGGCTGCTCTTGCGAGCTCAGCTGCGCTTGCGAGCTCGGCTGCTTTTGCCGGCTCGGCCGATCAGCAGTTCCGGCGGCTCGCGACCGTTCCGGCGTACCTCAATTCGAGTGTGGACGACGAAGCCGCCGCCGAGATCTCGACGGTGACCGAGGACGGCCGCACCGTGGTCTATACCGACAGCCCGGGTGAACGACTCGGGTTCTTCGACATCACGAACCCGGGCAAGCCGAAGCCCACCGGCACCCTGGCCATGGGCGGCGAGCCGACCTCCGTCGCACACCTCGGCCACCTGCTGCTCGCCGGCGTCAACACCAGCGCGAGCTTCACGAACCCGTCCGGCAAGCTCGTCGTTGTTGACGACCGCACCCGGGCGGTGGTGCGGTCGCTTGACCTCGGCGGCCAGCCGGACTCGGTTGCCGTCGCGCCGAGCGGTCGTTACATCGCCGTCGCGATCGAGAACGAGCGCGATGAAGATGTCAACGACGGCGAGATCCCGCAGGCACCCGCCGGCTATCTCTCCGTGGTCGACACCCGCACCTGGGGCGTCTCCCGTGTCGACCTGACCGGCCTCGCCGAGGTCGCTCCGAGCGACCCGGAACCCGAATACGTCAGCATCAACTCGCGCGACGAGGCCGTGGTCAGCCTCCAGGAGAACAACCACCTGGCGATCGTGTCGCTGGCCAGGCGCAAGGTCACCGCGCACTTCAGCGCCGGGACGGTCACCGTCAACGGCGTGGACACGCTGGATGACGACACCATCTCACTCACCGGGTCGATCACCGCGCGGCGCGAGCCCGACGGCGTCACCTGGCTCGGTGACGATTTGTTCGCGACCGCCAACGAGGGCGACTACGTGGGCGGGTCGCGGGGCTGGAGCATCTTCGACCGCGGCGGCAAGGTCGTCTGGGACGCCGGCAACACCCTCGAGCACCTCGCCGTCCAGCACGGGCTCTACCCGGACAAGCGCTCCGACGCCAAGGGCATCGAGCCGGAGAACGTGGCGTTCGCGCGGTTCGGCGGTGTCCCGTACGTCTTCGTCAACAGCGAGCGCGGCAACTTCACCGCGGTCTATGACGTGTCCTCGCCCAGGTCACCGCGGTTCAAGCAGATCCTGCCGACCACCAACGGGCCTGAGGGCGTGGTCGCCGTACCGTCGCGGAACCTGATCGTCGTCTCCAGCGAGGAGGAGATCCCGGACGCCGGCATCCGCGGGACGGTGCAGATCTACGGCTTCGGGCGCACGGCGGGGGCCTTCCCGTCGATCACCTCACCCCGCACCATCCCGTTCGGTACGCTCTCCGGCCTCTCCGCCGTACCCGGCCACCCGGCGCAGCTCGTGTCGGTGACGGACAGCGCGTACACCCCGACCCGGCTGTTGACCGTGAACGTCACCACCCGGCCGGCATCGATCGTCGGTTCACTGACCGTGACCAAAAACGGCGTCGCCGTCGGTTATGACGCCGAGGGTGTCGCTGCCGTGCGTGACGGTTACTGGCTCGCGGTGGAGGGCTCCGCTTCAACCCCCAATCTGCTCGTACGCCTGAAC
This sequence comes from Winogradskya humida, assembly GCF_016862215.1. Classification (GTDB taxonomy): domain Bacteria; phylum Actinomycetota; class Actinomycetes; order Mycobacteriales; family Micromonosporaceae; genus Actinoplanes; species Actinoplanes humidus. Next base: position 204,897 of record NZ_BOMN01000010.1, on the reverse strand, counting down.
GCGCGCGGCGCCGTCCAACAGGAGCTCCCGCTCCCCGCCGACGTCGCCGCCGCTGTCACCACGAACGGGCTCGAAGGAATCGCCGTCGCCGGCGACGCCGTGTGGGTCGCCGTCCAGCGGCCGCTCAAGGGGGAGACCACCACGCGCATCGGTCGCTATGCGGGCGGGGTGTGGTCGTGGCTCGCGTACCCGCTGGATGTCGCCCCGACCGGCTGGACCGGCCTGTCCGAACTGGTCGCCGTCGACCGTGACACCTTCGCCGTGATCGAACGCGACAACCAGCGCGGACCCGCCGCCGCGATCAAAAAGATTTACCGCTTCAACGTCCCGTCCACCTGGACCGGCGTCCCAGCCGTCAAGAAGAACCTGGTCAAGGACCTCCTACCCGCCCTGCGCGCGGACAACGGCTGGACCCAGGACAAGGTCGAAGGTCTCGCCATCGCCGGCAACGGCCAGACCTACGCCGTCACGGACAACGACGCCCTCGACGACGCCACCGGCGAAACCGTCTTCCTCCGCCTCGGCCACCTCTTCTGATCCGGCGCGGCCCCGGCACGCCTGACCCTCAGGCGGGTCCGGGGCCGCCTGATCTCTGCCGCCCGGGCTCGCCTGATCTCTGCCGCTCGGGCTCGCCTGATTCATGCTGGGTGGGTGAGTTATCGCCCGCCGATCGACACCGCTCTGGTCCGCAAGCTGGTCGACACGCAGTTTCCGCAATGGGCGGACCTGCCCCTGACCCTGCTCGATCCAGCCGGCTCGGACCACGTGATCCACCGGCTGGGTCCCGCCCTCACGGTCCGGCTGCCCCGCCACGACGGCGCGATCGGCCAGGCCACCAAGGACCTGACCTGGCTGCCCCGCCTGGCCCCGCACCTCCCCCTGACAATTCCGTCCCCGGTAGCGGTCGGCACACCGGACCTCGGATACCCCTGGCCCTGGGCCGTGACCCGCTGGCTCCCCGGCGAGGTCGCCACCACCACCTTGGACACCCCCGAGACCGCCCTGGCCCTGGCGGACTTCCTCCTCGCCCTGCAAGCCATCCCGCCCTCCACCGGCCTGGCTTCCGACCCCTTGTCCGACCGCGACAAATCCTGCCGCGCCAACATCGCCGCCGCGGCCGACACATTCGACGCCGCCGCGCTGACCGAGGTCTGGAACGCCGCCCTCGCGGCCCCCGCCTGGACCAGACCCCCGGTCCTGTTCCACGGCGACTTCCACACCGGCAACCTGCTCACCGAGAACGGCCACCTCACCGCGGTCATCGACTTCGGCGGCCTCGGCGCCGGCGATCCGTCCCCCGACCTCACCATCGCCTTCACCCTCCTCTCAGCGAAAACCCGCCCGATCTTCCGCAACCGCCTCGCCATCGACGACGCCACCTGGGCAAGAGGCCGAGGCTGGTCCCTGGCCGGCGGCATCAACGCTTTCGTCTCCTACGCCCACACCAACCCCCGAATAGCCACCGCCACCACCCGCCAGATCACCGAGACCCTCAAGGGCTAGTCATTCACTCCGATCTGTCCGCGTCTGCGCGGGTCACGACGGCGGCCTTTGCCGTGGTGAGGGTGGTGATGGCGTGTTGGGCGGTGGCGAGGGTGACGTCGGTGCCTGTGGCGTAGGCCTGGGCGAAGGCCGCGTCGCCGAGGGCTTGGCGGGCGGCGGTGGTGATGCGGTGGAGGTCGGGGGTGGAGTGGTCGGTGGCGCCTCGGATCTTGTCGGCGGCGCCGAGGAGGCGGGCTGCTTCGGCGGGGTCGTTGCAGCGGAGGGCGTAGTCGCCGATTGCTGTGAGGACCTGGGCCACCACGGGGGCGTCGACGGCGTCGACTGCGGTTCGGAGGGCGGTTTCGTGGAGGTGGCGGGCGGCGGGGAGGTTGCCGTCCTCGGCCTCGATCAGGGCCTGGGCGGACGTGACCAGGGCCTTGAACTGCGGGGCGAACGTGGCTCTTTCGATCAGGGTCATCGTGCGGGCGGTGCGGGTGCGGGCCTCGTCTAGGTGGCCTTCGGCTCGGGCTAGGGTCGCGTAGCCGAATTCGACCGAGGCCAGAGTGATGGGCTCGCCGATCTCCGCGGCGGTGAGCTGTGCCGCGGCGAGGGCGTGCCGGGCTGCTGCGGGGTCACCGGCGAGGTGGAGGCGGCCGGCGAGCTTGACCTCCATCTGGGGCAGGTCTTCGCGGATGCCGACCTCGCGGACCAGGGCGATCGCCTCACGCTGCCAGGCCACCGCGGCGGTGAAGTCGCCGCGGGCGGCCGCCACGTCGCCGAGGAAACTCAGGGAGAAGCCCATGCCCCAGCGGTCGCCGACGGCGCGGAAGCCGTCGAGCGCCTCGCGCATCTCGGCACGGGCCGTCTCGGCGCTCATCCCGAAGTTGAGCCGCAGCTGGGCGGTGATCATCGTGGCCAGCGCGCGCAGCCACGGGTCCGGGTCGTCGGCGAGCAACTCGATCTCGTTGATCCGGCCGCCCGCTTGGTAGATGGCGGCGAGGGGCCGGAGCAGTCGGAGCACCGGATGCCGCGAATCAGGGCCGGCGCCCCAGCGCTCGGCGGCGAGGAACCAGGCGGTCACCTCTTCGATGGGCGCCGCGCCCTCCAGCCCGTTGAGCGCCATGAAGCAATAGGCGAGCGCCAGATCCTCGCCCGGCACGTCCGCCGGGTCGAGAGCGATCACCTCACGGCTCAGGTAGTAACCCTCGGTGCGATGCCCGCGCAGCCACCAATACCACCCCAGCCGGGCGACGAGGGCTGTCGCGGTCCCGGGATCCCCGGCCTCGATCGCCATGCGCACGGCGGCATGCATGTTGTCGTGCTCCGCGGACAGCCGGCGCAGCCACACCAGCTGATCCGCCGACCTGAGCAGCGGCTCGGCGCGCTCCGCGAGCTCCAGCATGTGCCGGGCATGGGCCAGCCGCACCCGCTCGGTCTCGCCGGCCTCGGCCAGCCGCTCGCGACCGTACTCCCGGATCGTCTCCAGCATCCGGTAGCGGTCGCCGTCGCGGACCAGCAACGACTTGTCGGTCAGCGCCCCGAGCACGGTCACCTCGGAGTCGCACACCCGCTCGGCGGTGGTCACGTCAGCGCCGCCGGGGAAGACCGAGAAGCGCCGCCACAACGCCCGCTCGTCCTCGCCGAGCAGGTCCCAGCTCCAGTCGACAACCGCGCGCAGGGTCTGGTGGCGGGGGAGCGCGGTGCGGCTGCCGGTGGTGAGCAGCCGGAACCGGTCGCCGAGCCGTTCGGCGAGCACCGCGGCGGGAAGGGTGCGCAGCCGGGCCGCGGCGAGCTCGATGGCGAGCGGCATGCCGTCCAGCGCCCGGCAGATCCGGACGACCGCCGCGACGGTCGAGGCGTCCAGGACGAACCCGGGCCCGGCCCGGTCCAGCAGCAACCGCACGGCCGGAGCGGCGCCCACATCCGGAGCGGACTCGTCGGGTGGCAGCGCGAGCGGCTCGACGGCGAAGATTTGCTCGCCGGGGATGGTGAGCGGCTCGCGGCTGGTGGCGAGCACACGCAGGCCGGGCGCGGCTCGCAGCAGGTCGTCGGTGAGAGCGGCGGCCGCGTCGATCAGGTGCTCGCAGTTGTCGAGCACGAGCAGGAGGCGCCTGCCCGACAGCGACTCCCGGAGCCGGGCGACGGGATCCGCGGGCTCGGCGGGCAGCGCAAGACGCACCTGACTGCGCAGGCCGAGTGCGGTGAGCACCGCTTGCGGGACTTCCTCGGGATCGGTGAGCGGGGCCAGCTCGACGCGCCACACGCCGTCGGGATTGCCCGGAGCCAGCGTCGCCGCCGCTTCGACGCCGAGCCGGGTCTTGCCCGAGCCGCCCGGACCGGTCAGCGTCACGAGCCGATGCGCGCCGAGCAGCGCTCGCACCGAAACGAGGTCGTCCTCGCGGCCCACGAAGCTGCTCACCGGCGCCGGCAGGTTGCCGCGCACCCGGGCCGGTTGCCCCCGCAACGTCTCCAGATGCAGCGCGGCGAGTGCGGGGGACGGGTCCGCTCCGAGGCTGTCGGCGAGCCCCGCACGGATGCGCTCGAAAACCTCCAGAGCCCGGCCCGCGTTGCCCGCGGAGACGTGCGCCCGCATCAGCAACGCGGCCAGGTCCTCATGCAGCGGATGGGTCGCGGTCAGGGATTCCAGCTCCGGCACGATATCGGTACGCCCGGAGCGCAGCTCGATCGCGATCCGCTCCTGAGTGGCGTCGAGCCGCAACCGCTCGAGGCGCACCCGATCGGCGCGGAGGGTCTCGGGGAACTCCACCGGGCCACGCCACAAACCCAGCGCACTGCGCAGCAGGGCGGCATCGCGCGCTGCCCGGCCCTGCTCGGCCAGCCGGGTGAAGCGGTGCGCGTCGACCCGGTCGCGATCCAGGTCGAGGCGGTATCCGGTGGGAGCGGTCGAGATGGCGAGCCCGGGTGCCGTCCGGCGCAGTCGTGCGATCAGGGCCTGCAGGGCGCCGCCGGCACTGCCCGGCGGGTCGTCACCCCAGACACCGTCGATCAACCGGGCGGCCGGGATGATGCGGCCCGCCTCGAGCGCGAGCATGATCAGCAGGGTCCGCAGCCGCGCTCCCGCGACCGGCACGGGCTGGCCCGTGCCGGAGCGCAGCTCGACCTGGCCGAGCACCCCGATGTCCATGCGCCAGATTCTGCTCCCCGGCCGCCGATCGGCGCTCGCCTGACTTTCCAGCCTGTGGATAACTTTTTCAGCGGCCGGCGGGCGGGATCCGGACCACGATCGAGCCGGCCGCGCGGTCGTGTACGCCGCGTTGTTTGTCGTTCATGATCAGGGCGGGGATGAAGAGCGCCAGCAGGACGGCGCGGAGCAGGGCTTTCGGGAGGCCGAGGGCGCCGCCGTCGAAGATCGAGACGCAGCGCATGCGGGCCAGGAACATGCCGGGGGTCTGTCCGAACAGGCCGATGAAGAACGTGTTCACGATGATCAGCAGGACCACCGGGGGCCAGGGGACCACGCGGGGATCGGCGTAGAAGCTGGCGATCACATTGCAGAGCGCCCAGTCGATCAGGAGCGCGGCGAGGCGGCGGAGGAAGCCGCCCGGTTCCATGCTGGTCGGGTCGGTTGCACGATCGGGGTTGCCGTTGCTGCGTGTCGCCACGGATCATGAGGGTAATCGGAGCGCTCGTGGGCGATGCTGTGGGCGTACCCGTCGCTTGGATTTGGGTCTCTCAAGAGCCTGACCGGCGATAGGGTCTGGTTGGCCGCGCGCGAATCACAGGCTCCGTAACACGGCGGAAACAATAGGGATACGCCTGGGCAACCGCCGGGGCCTAGCGTCGCAGACCAGCCTAGCCACCGTGGCGGCCGACGCCGCCTCGCGTAATTGAAGAAATCTGTGCCAGGAGGACGTGTGTTCGCCAATCCCGAGGAACTCCTGCGATACCTCAAAGATGAGGACGTCAAGTTCGTCGACGTACGTTTCTGTGACCTTCCCGGCGTGATGCAGCACTTCAACATGCCGGTGGAATCGTTCGACGACAGTGTCATCACCGACGGCCTCGCCTTCGACGGATCCTCGATCCGCGGGTTCCAGGCCATCCACGAGTCCGACATGATGCTCCTGCCGGACGTCAACACGGCCTTCATCGACCCGTTCCGGATCCAGAAGACCCTGGCGCTCAACTTCTTCATCCACGACCCGTTCACGCGTGAGGCCTACTCCCGTGACCCGCGGAACGTGGCCAAGAAGGCCGAGACCTACCTGGCGGCCAGCGGCATCGCCGACACCGCCTTCTTCGGCGCCGAGGCGGAGTTCTACATCTTCGACTCGATCCGCCACGAGACCTCCGCCAACCAGGCCTTCTACTACATCGACTCGGTCGAGGGCGCCTGGAACAGCGGCAAGGACGAAGAGGGTGGCAACCGCGGTTACAAGACCGCTTACAAGGGCGGCTACTTCCCCGTCTCGCCGCTCGACCACTACTCCGACCTGCGTGACGCCATGGTGCGCCGGCTGATCGACTCCGGCTTCATCGTCGAGCGCTCGCACCACGAGGTCGGCACCGCGGGCCAGGCCGAGATCAACTACAAGTTCTCGACGCTGCTGCACGCCGGCGACCAGATGCAGATGTTCAAGTACATCATCAAGAACACCGCCTGGGAGCACGGCAAGACCGCGACGTTCATGCCCAAGCCGCTCTTCGGGGACAACGGCTCCGGCATGCACACCCACCAGAGCCTCTGGCTGGGCGGCGAGCCGCTGTTCTACGACGAGACCGGTTACGCCGGCCTGTCGGACATGGCCCGCTGGTACATCGGCGGCCTGCTGCACCACGCGCCGTCGCTGCTCGCGTTCACCAACCCGACCGTCAACTCCTACCGGCGCCTGGTGCCCGGCTACGAGGCCCCGGTCAACCTGGTCTACTCGCAGCGCAACCGCTCCGCCTGCACCCGCATCCCGGTGACGGGCAGCAACCCCAAGGCGAAGCGCATCGAGTTCCGCGTCCCGGACCCGTCGTCGAACCCGTACCTCGCGTTCTCCGCGCAGATGATGGCCGGCCTCGACGGCATCAAGAACAAGATCGAGCCCCCGGCCCCGATCGACAAGGACCTCTACGACCTCCCGCCGGAGGAGTGGGGCAGCGTCAAGCAGGTCCCGGGCTCGCTCGACGCGGTCCTCGACTCGCTCGAGGCGGACAACGACTTCCTCACCGCGGGCGGCGTCTTCACGCCGGACCTCATCTCCACCTGGATCGACTACAAGCGCACCAACGAGATCGACCCGGTGCGCCTGCGTCCGACCCCGCACGAGTTCGAGATGTACTACAACGTCTGATCCATTGACGCTGTGAAAACGGCGGTCACGCCCGGCTCCGGCCGGCGTGGCCGCCGTTTCGTGTTCGGGCACGGCGATCGGGCCGGACCCACGAGCAGGCGACGGGGAGACATCGCATGGCAGTCATCGGCACCGCCCGGGACGTGGATTGGCTCGTCGGGCAGACCGTGCCCGGGCGGACGGTCACCACGGCGATCCCGCGGATCTTCGAGGATTACGCCACGGTCGAGCGTCCCGCCGACGTGTCGATCACCGAACACGAGCGGGCCGTTGTTGCCGAGGTCACCCGGTATGGCGGCGGGCAGCCGTGGTGGCTGGGTTTTCTCGAGACCGGTGCGCACGATGTCGTTTTCGGCGAGGCTCCGCGGGTGTTGCTCTACTGGGAGTGGCCGTACGTTCTGGTTCAGGGCGGGCCCGGGGAGGCGCTCACCTGGCGCACCGGTCACATGCGCGACGGTGGTGGTGCGCTGCCCGATCTGTTCTTTCCCGTGGACCGGTCGTGGCTGGTCTCGGCGCTCTGGGACGATGATTACAGCTGCGTGGGCGGCCCGGCCGGGCTGATCGAGAGCCTCCAGCGGAACCCGTCGGTGAACGCCCGGCGGGTCACGCCCGACGAGGAGATCGCCCATGACTGAGCGTCCTGCGGCTGAGAGCGCGACGGCTGGGAGGGGGACGGCTGGGAGGGTGACGGCTGGGAGTGCGGACTTGGCCGGTCTGCGGATCAAGGGCGCGGACGGCGAGCTGGACGCGATCGCCTCGCTCGTCGAGCTGGCCGGCGAGCGAGGAGACCTGGACGTATTGCGCCGCCTCGCCGCCGCAGGCAGCCCCGACGCGGCCGACGAGCTGCGCCGCCTCGCCGGCGCAGGCAGTCATGGCGCCGAGGAGGGGCTTACCGGGGAGGCGTAGGGGGTCCGATGCCGAGCCGGTCGAGGGCGGATTGCGCGACGCTCCAGTGCCACGAGCACATGGCGCGGCCGTCGGGGGTGCGGCCCTGGTAGCGGTCGATGCGGACCTCGCCGATGCGGAAGGGGTCCCAGTCGATGCCCCAGCCGCGCAGTCAGCGTTCCCAGGCCCGCCTGTCCTGCCAGGAGACGTCGCCCTGGACCGACAGGAACACCACCCACTGCGTCTGCTTCATGCATGAAGGTTAACGTCCCGGGGGAAGGGATTTAAGATGACGACTTGGAGCTCCGAGGAGCTGACCGCGATCGGTGACGCGGACGAACTCAGGATCGCGTCGCGGCGCACGGACGGGACGCTCCGGGCGTACGTCATCATCTGGGTGGTGCGGTTTGGTGATGATCTTTATGTCCGGTCCGCTTATGGCTCGGACAATCCGTGGTTCCGCCGGGCGAAGGCGAGCGGCGCCGGGCGCATCCAGGCAGGTGGGGTCGAGCGCGACGTGGCGTTCGGCGAGGCTGCCCCCGGTGTCCACGACGAGATCGACAAGGCCTACCACCTCAAGTACGACAGGTACGGCGCCAAGATCGTGAATACCGTTGTGGGCCCGCAAGCCGCGGCGGTGACCGTCAGACTGCTACCGGCGTGATGAACGGGCGGGACCGCAACCGGGCGGCGTCGGTTCCGGGCGGGGCGCCGAACATCCGGCGGTATTCGCGGCTGAACTGCGAAGGGCTCTCGTAGCCGACCGCGTATCCCACGGTGGCCACGTCGTGCGTGCCGGCGAGCAACCGGCTGCGGGCTTCCTGCAGCCGGATCTGTTTCTGGTACTGGATCGGTGTCAGCGTCGTCACCGAGCGGAAGTGCCGGTGGAACGATGTCACGCTCATCCCGGCGACCCGGGCGGCGTCCTCGACCCGGAACAGGTCGGCGTAGTTGCCGCGGATCCAGCCGATCGCCCGGCTGATCTGGGCCAGGCGACTGTCGGCGAGACCGATCTGGCGCACCGTCGCACCCTGCTCACCGGTGATCAGCCGCCAGTGGATCTCCCGCTCGATCGCCTCGGCGAGGACGGGGATGTCGTTGGGGCGATCAAGCAGCCGTACCAGGCGTACAACAGGATCTGTCAGGTCTTCGGGAGCCCGGCTGACGGCAATTGCCGGACCACCCTCGGCGGTGGGGCCCGGTGCCGAGGCGAGCAGCAGCGAGGCGATCAGCGCGGGCTTCAGTCGCAGCCCGAACACCATGTAGGGCGCCTCCACCACGTGCGCCGCGACCGGCAGCTCCACCGACACGACCAGGTATTCCCCGGCGCCGTAGTAGAACTCGGTGTCACCCACGACCGTCCGCTTGCGGCCCTGCGCCACCAGCGCGAACACCGGGTCGGCGACGACCGGCATCGGCTCCGTCTCGGTCTGCGACGTGCTGATCACCACCGATGGCAGCAGCGTCTGACCGGCGTGGCGCCCCAGCAGCCGGCGAAGTTCGTCCATGACTCGATGCTGCCAACTTTGGCAGGATCGGGCAAGGCGATGGCAGCATCGATCTAACGCCGGGAGCGGTGGCGCGGCTGTAATCGAGACATGCCACTTGACTCCTACATCTCGCTGGGGCGCTCCGGTCTGCGGGTCAGCCCCTTCACCCTCGGCGCCATGACGTTCGGCGAGGACAACGGGTGGGGCTGCTCGCCCGCGGAAGCCGACGCGATGATCAGCGAATATCTCGGCCGGGGCGGCAACTTCATCGACACCGCGAACATCTACACCAACGGTCACTCCGAAGCGATCGTCGGTGACTACCTCGCCGCCCGGCCCGGCCTGCGCGACCGCGTCGTCATCGGGACCAAGTTCGTCGGCAACCTCTGGCCGGGCGACCCCAACGGCGGCGGCGCCGGTCGTAAGGGGGTCGTCCAGCAGGCCGAGGAGTCGCTGCGCCGGCTCCGCACGGACTACATCGACGTCTACTGGCTGCACCAATGGGACCGCGCCGCGCCCGTCGAGGAGACCATGCGGGCGCTCGACGATCTTGTCACCGCCGGCAAGATCCGCTACGTCGGCCTCTCCGACCTGCCCGCCTGGAAGGTCACCGAGGCGCAGCTCATCGCCGCCTTCCGCGGTTGGAGCCCGGCGATCGCGCTGCAGGTCGAATACTCACTTCTCGCACGTACCGTCGAAGGCGAACATCTGCCGATGGCAGATCAGCTGGGTTTGGGCGTCATGCCCTGGAGTCCGCTCCGCAACGGCTTCCTGACAGGCAAATTTGACCGTACGCCCGGAGCGCGCCCCGACTCGTTACGAACCGGACTCGTGGGCGAGCCGAGCCCCGCGGACTTCGACGTGATCGACGTGCTGCTCGCCGTGGCCTCCGAGGCGGCGGTCACTCCGGCCGCGGCCGCGCTGAGCTGGGTCCAGAACCGGCCCGGTGTCGCATCGACGCTGATCGGAGCGCGTCACCTCGCCCAGCTCAAGACCAATCTTGATGCCATTGACGTACGCCTCACCGCACAGCAGATCGCGACGCTCGACGAGGTGTCGGCGCCGCGATTGAACTTCCCTGCTGACTACACGCCGCTCGCACGCGACCTGACCTTCGCCGGCACCACGGTCGACGGGGTTCCGTCATCCGTCACGCCGTTGCTCCGGCACAGCCCTACCCGGTACTGACCCGCTTTTCAGCGGGGTCGCTGCTGGCGGCCCATGCCCTTCGAGGGGCGCATGTTCTTCGGGATGGCGCCCTTGGGCATCTGCGGGCGGGCGAACAGCGCGCCGAGACGCTTGTCGAGGGCGTTGACGTCCTTGCCCGTGAGGTTGCGGGGCAGCCGCATCACCGTCGTGCGCAGCTTGCGGATCGGGAGCTCACCCTCTTCGGTGCCGATCAGGAAGTCGTACATCGGGGCGCTGCCGATGACCTTGGAGAGGCGGCGCTTCTCCTGGCCCATCAGCGAGCGGACGCGCTGTGGCTGCCCCTCGCCGAGCAGGATCACGCCGGGGCGCCCGATCACAATGTGGATCATGTCGAACTGGGTGGTCGAGCTCGCCGCGGGGCGGACCCGCCAGTCACCGCGCAGGTTCTCGACGATCGAGGCCGCGGCGCCGGGCTGACCCTCGGCGGCGTTCATCATGGCCGCGTTCGACCGGAGGTTGAGCACGATCAGGGCGGCCAGCAGCGCCACCATGATGCCGATCGGGATGTAGATCCAGCCCAGGCCCAGCAGCAGGAGCAGCACGGCCACCGCGAGCGGGAGCAGCACCGCCGCGACCAGCAGTGGCACGAACCACTTGTCCTGCTTTGCCGTAAATGCGAATACCTGACCGATCTGCTTCAGGCGTTCGAAAAACGACACCTTCTCCGGGGGCTTTGCCATACCCGAAAGTGTAAGGGTCGCCGTGGTGTCGTAGCGGGGCAGGACCCCGCTCCTCTCCACCGGACTTCTGGACGGTGGGAGCCTGCGTGACGTGCCATTCGTGCTGGGGACACTTCCGTCTGCGAAAGGGTCGATGTGATGGATTCGCAGGCTCGGATCAGAGCGGCGATCGAGGAGCACTGGCGGGCATCGGAGCTCGGCGAGTCCGAGGCGGAGCACGCCATCTACGCCGAGGACGCGATCCTCGACTATCCCCAGTCGGGCGAACGTTTCCGGGGCCGCGCGACGATTCTCGCGCAACGCGGCGGGCACCCGGCCAGCCGGCACTTCACCGTGCTCCGCATCTCGGGCAGCGGCACCTTCTGGGTCAGCGAATGCATCATCACGTACGACGGTGTGCCCACCCACTCGGTGAGCCTCATGGAGTTCGCCGGGTCCCAGGTGACGCACGAGACCCAGTACTTCGCGGACCCGTTCGGTGCACCCGCGTGGCGGGCAGCACTCGCCGAGCCGATGCCGGGCCGGGACATCCTCAGAGCCTGAGGCCGGAGCAGTGGGTGATGGTGGCGTCATCCGGCTTCGTCCCGTCACGGGCCTCTGCCCGGCGGACCCGGGAGATGATCTCGGCGGGGCCGGTCGCGTCCAGGACGGCCATGACCTCCGCCCAGGAAGCCAGCCCGAAATGGTCCACGATGCGGCTGGCCCCGTTGCTGAGCAGGGCGACGCTGCGCAGACTCCCGACGGGCGAGCTGCCGGTGATCGCCTCACTTGCCGCGCCCGGATCGTCCTTGGCCAGCCAGAACCCGCCAGGTTGGTTCCGGTTGGCGCGTAAGGCACGCAGGATCCGGTGATGGTCGGCGCTGCCTTCGGGCACGGTCTCAAGCTTTGCCTGGTACGCGCGACTGATCGTCACCTCGCGCGGGTCGGTGATCACGAGCGGGGCGCCTTCCACCCGATCGAGGATCACGTACGTGTCGCCGAGGACCAGGTATTCCGCCAGGCCGGCTGACAGGCGCAGGATGCCCACGGACGCTGACGGGCTGATGGGGTCGGTGACGTCGCAGGTGTCCCGATGCTCGGAGGTCACCCGCTCGACAGCGTCCGCGAGCGCCTCCGGCAGGGCCCGGCCCGGCGCGAGTGCCAGCAGCCCGAGCAGGGTGCCGCCCAGCCGCGTGGCGTACCAGGCCACGCCGTGCCGGCAGACGTCTTCGGTGCCCGGGATGCCGGCCCCGTCGATCAGGACCGCAGCGTCGGGCACCGCGCCGGTGAAGTCCTCGTTGACCCGGCCGGGCCGCGCCGCCGTGCTGGCCATTGATACCCACATGCCGTCCAGCCTCCCGCTACGAGCCGGGAAATGCATCGGCGATGGCCTATCATCGGGGGCCCATGATCATGGCATTCTCGGGGTTCGCGCTCATCGGGGCCATCGTGCTCGTCGGGTGGGCTGTCCGGCGCTGGGCGGGGCTTCCCGAGAACGCGGAAGCCGTGTTCGGGCGGCTGGTCTATCTGGTGCTCGCACCGTGTCTGCTCTTCACCGGGGTGGCGACGGCTGACCTGCATCTGCTGTTCAGCGAGCCACTGATCATCTCTACCGCGGCCGCGTTCGCCTGTTTCGGGCTCTTCGCCGTTGTGGTGCGGCGGCTGGACCGGGGCGCCACCATTCTCGGGGCGATGGCCAGTGGGTACACGAATGCGAACTACATCGGTATTCCGGTGGCTACCTACGTGCTTGGCGATGCCACTCTGGTCGTACCCATCGTCATGTTGCAGCTCTTGTTCTTGGCTCCGGTTACTTTGGCATTGCTCGAGGTGGTGACGACGGGGCATGCGTCGTGGCGGGCCGCGATGGCCGGGCCGTTGCGGAATCCGCTGATCGTCGCCGTGTTGCTCGGCATGGTGGTTTCGGTAACCGGGATAACGCTGCCCGCCGTGATCGCGGACCCGATCGACACCATCGGCCAGGCTGCCGTGCCGGTCGTACTGATCACCTTTGGAATGTCGCTGTCGGGCACGCGTGTTCTCGGACCGGGGCCCGAACGGTTCGCCACTGTCGTCGCGGTGGTGCTCAAGACCGTGGCCATGCCTCTGGTCGCATTTCTGCTGGCCGTCACGGTCGGCCTGAGTCGCGACGAAACCTATGCCGTTACGGTTCTGGCCGCGCTGCCCACGGCTCAGAACGTCTTTCTGCACGCCCAGCGCTTCAACGCCGGGCTCATTCTCATCCGCGATACGATTCTGCTCTCGACGATCTGTTGCGTTCCGGTCATGCTGCTGCTCGCGGTGGTTTTCGCTCGTTGACGTCCAGGGCGTCGAGGACCGCTTCGCCGTTCTCCCGCGCCCATTCGGTGAGCATGTGGATCGGGTCGATCAGCGTCGCGCCGAGTGGGGTGAGCTCGTACTCGACGCGGGGCGGCACTTCGGCGTACGCATGACGGTTGACCAGGCCGTGCAACTCCAGTCGCCGGAGCGTCTGAGTGAGAACCTTGCGGGAGATGCCGCCGATCAGCTCGGCCAGCTCACCGTGGCGCACCGGGCCGTCGCTCAGGCCGTAGAGCACGACCGCCGTCCACTTGTCGGCGATCAGCTCAACCGTCAACCGGGCCGGGCAGTCGGCAAGAAAGGGACTTTCCACGGCGCCAAAGGTACCCGGAGGTTCCCATCGCGAAATCTAGCCTGACGCCATGCAGATCATCACCCAGCACACACTCGGCGGCCCCGAGGTGCTCACCATCATGGACGCGCCGACACCCCGGCCGCTGCCGACCGAGGTCCTCGTCCGGGTCAGGGCAATCGGGCTGAACCCGCTGGAGGCACGCCTGCGCGCCGGTGAGTTCCCGCTGCTCGGCAAGCCGCCGTTCATCCTCGGCTGGGACATCAGCGGCGTGGTCGAAACGGCACTGACCTGGCGCTTCAGGCCCGGCGACGAGGTGTTCGGAATGTCGCTGTTCCCCCGTGCCGCCAACGCTTACGCCGAGGTCGTGGCAGTTCCGGCATTGCATCTGGTACGCAAACCAGCATCGCTCCCGCACATCGAAGCCGCCGCGCTACCCATCGTCGGGCTGACGGCGTGGCAGGGTCTCGTCGACATCGCCGGCGTCACCGCGGGGGACCGCGTCCTGATCCACGGCGGTGGCGGCGGGGTCGGCCACGTCGCCATCCAGATCGCAAAAGCACTCGGCGCGCACGTGATCACGACCGCCGGCGGGCGCAAGCGGGAATTCGTCGAGATGCTCGGCGCCGATGAGGTGATCGACTACACGACTGTCGACTTCGCCGAGGCGGTCCGCGACGTCGACGTGGTGCTCGACACGATCGGTGGTGACACCGTCGAGCGGTCGCTGGGCGTGCTGCGCCCGGGTGGGCACCTGGTGACGGCGGTCGCCGAGGACGATCAGCAGCTCATCACCATGGCCGAAGGCGCCGGCCTGCGCTTCAGCGGGATCGCGGTCGACCCCGATCCGGTCGCGCTGCGTGGTCTTGTCGACCTCGTCGAATCGGGCAGGCTGCGGGTCCACGTGCAGGAGACGTTCCCGTTCGACCGGGTCGCCGACGCGCATCGGCTGCTGGAGAGCGGTCACCTTCAGGGCAAGCTCGTCCTCGCCGTCTGAACTCTTCCCGGGGGTCCGGGCCAGGGAACCCGGTTGCGGGGCCGGGGCAGGCCTGGAACGGTACGGGTTTCCGTGACACCCGTGAGGTTCCCGTGACGATCTACTTCTATGGCGCCGAGGAAGTCCCTCATGGTTGCTTCTCGAACTTCTCCGACCACGGCTTCGACCTCGACGGGCTGTGGTGGCCGACCTCGGAGCACTACTTCCAGGCGCAGAAGTTCGAGGGCACCCGTCACGCTGATCTCGTCCGGCGCGCCCGCACACCGCTGCGGGCAGCGGAACTGGGCCGTGATCCGGCAAAGCTCCTGCGCAGGGACTGGGAACGGGTCAAGGACGACGTCATGCGCCGCGCGGTGGCCACCAAGTTCGGCGCGCATGCCGACATCCGCGACATTCTGCTGTCCACGGGAAACGAAGAGCTCGTCGAGGACACCACCACCGACCACTACTGGGGTCGAGGCAGGACCGGAAACGGCAAGAACATGCTCGGCCGAATCCTGATGCGCACCCGTCACCAGCTCCGCGCCGAAGCCCTTGAAGGCAACGACCGCCACGGCAGGCCCAACGCGAGCTAGAAGATCCGGCCCGAGCCAGGTTGGGCCTGGGCCGGGTGCGGCCCGTGCCGGGTCGGGCCTGGGCCGGGTGCGGCCCGTGCCGGGTCGGGCCTGGGCTGGGTGCGGCCCGAGCCAGGTGCGGGCCGAGCCAGAAATCCCGGACAGAGGCAGGTCTGAATCGAGCTGGACCCCCAGCGCCAACCAGACCGCCCGGCGCGAGTCAGCCCCCAGCGCGAGTCAGACCGCCCAGCGCGGGCCAGGCGGCGGCGCGAGTCAGGTCGCCTGAGGCTGAGCGGGTCCCTCGGTCCGGCCGGCGCGAGTGGCCGGCCGGGACCAGGGGCGTGGGGAAATCAGCCGCGGGCGGCGAGGGCCTGCTGGTAGAGGCGGCCGGCGCGGTAGGAGGAGCGGACGAGGGGGCCGGACATGACGCCGGCGAAGCCGATCTGCTCGGCTTCGTCGCGCAGCTCGACGAATTCTTCGGGCTTGACCCAGCGCTCGACCGGGTGGTGGCGGGGGGTGGGGCGGAGGTACTGGGTGATGGTGATGAGCTCGCAGCCGGCGGCGTGGAGGTCGCGGAGGGCCTGGGAGACCTCTTCGCGTTCTTCGCCCATGCCGAGGATGAGGTTGCTCTTCGTCACCAGGCCGGCGGCTCGGGCCTGGGTGATGACGTTGAGGGAGCGGTCGTAGCGGAAGCCGGGGCGGATGCGCTTGAAGATGCGCGGGACCGTCTCGACGTTGTGGGCCAGGACCTCGGGGGTGCTGCCGAAGACCTCGGCGAGCTGGTCGGGCTCGGCGTTGAAGTCGGGGATGAGGAGCTCGACGCCGCAGCCGGGCTGGAGCTTGTGGATCTGGCGGACGGTTTCGGCGTAGAGCCAGGCGCCGCCGTCGGGGAGGTCGTCGCGGGCCACGCCGGTGACCGTGGCGTATTTGAGGCCCATGGTGGCGACGGATTCGCCAACGCGGCGGGGCTCGTCGGCGTCGAACTCGGCCGGTTTGCCGGTGTCGATCTGGCAGAAGTCGCAGCGCCGGGTGCACTGGTCGCCGCCGATGAGGAAGGTGGCCTCACGGTCTTCCCAGCACTCGTAGATGTTGGGGCAGCCGGCTTCCTGGCAGACCGTGTGCAGGCCTTCCTTCTGGACGAGCCCGCGCATATGCGTGTATTCGGGGCCCATCTTGGCCTTGACCTTGATCCACGGCGGCTTCCGCTCGATGGGAGTTTCGGCGTTGCGCGCCTCGATGCGCAGCATGCGGCGGCCCTCGGGAGCAATAGTCACAACTTGAGGTTACGCCGGAAGCTTGATCAACTTGAGCAGGGGCGACGAGGCTCACGTGAGCTGAAGTGTGAGTGCGCTCACGTCCTGCCGATAAATCCCTCGCGACGACTCCCGTCCCGTTGTTAACCTCCTGGCCAAGGCACTGACGGAACCAAGTAACGCCCTGGTGAAGGCCGAGAGAGCCACCGCCCGCTGTGAAGGTGGCCCGGAGCCAGAGCGCGAAGACACTCCCGAGCCGAGCACGACAAGAGGCGCCGGCCGACAAGCCGGCGTAAAGGTGTGGTGGCACCGCGAGGATCCCGCTCGCCCACACCTCCCTGGGGCCGCGTTGCAGACCCACGAGGAGGAAAACGCCATGCAACGCATCCTCTCCACCGAACTCCCCGGCAAAGAGAAGCAGACCGTCACGATCGCCGGGTGGATCCATCGCCGCCGGCTGCTCAAGTCGGTTGCCTTCCTGATCGTCCGGGACGCCGCCGGCTTCAGCCAGGTCGTGATCACCGACCCGGCGGTCCGCGAGCAGATCGAGTCCCTGGCCGAAGAGACCGTCGTCGAGGTCACCGCTCAGGTCACCGCGAACCCCGCAGCTCCGGCAGGGGTCGAGCTGACCGGGCCGCATATCAGGGCTCTGAGCAGCGCTGTGGGCGTACACAAGCCATTTGAACTGCATCGACCCGAGCTGGGCGCGACCATGGCGACGCAGCTGGACCATGCGGCCCTTGCTCTTCGTCATCCGTCGCGTGCGACGGCACTGCGGGTCTCTGCGGCAGCGGCCGCGGGTTTCCGGGAGGCGCTCGAGCGGCAGCGGTTCGTCGAGATCCACACCCCCAAGATTGTGGGTACGGCGACCGAGTGCGGTGCGAACGTCTTCACGCTGGACTACTTCGGGTCGCCCGCCTACCTCGCCCAGTCGCCGCAGTTCTACAAGCAACTGATGGTCGGCGTCTTCGAACGGGTCTACGAGGTGGGGCCGGTGTTCCGGGCCGAGCCGCACGACACCGCGCGGCACCTCGCGCAGTACACGTCGCTCGACGCGGAGCTCGGGTTCATCACCGACCACCGCGACGTGATGGCGGTGCTGACCACGGTGATCGCCGGGATGGTCGCGACGGTGGAGTCACGCACGGGGGTCGCGGTGCCGTCGGTGCCGTCCGAGATCCCGGCGGTGCACTTCGAGGAGGCGCTGCGGATCGCCGGTGCGCCCGCCGACGAGCCCGACCTCGCGCCGGCGCATGAGCGGGCGCTGGGGGAGTGGGCGGTGCGGGAGCACGGGTCGGAGTTCGTCTTCGTCACCGGCTATCCGATGGCGAAGCGGCCGTTCTACACCCATCCTCAGCCGTCCGACCCGCGCTGGAGCAACAGCTTCGACCTGCTGTTCCGGGGGCTCGAGCTGGTCACCGGCGGGCAGCGGCTGCACCGGTACGAGGACTACCTGGCGGTGGCCCCCGCGCCGGAGAAGCTGGCCGGATATCTCGACGGGTTCAAGTACGGGATGCCGCCGCACGGTGGTTTCGCGATCGGGCTGGAACGGTTCGTCGCGCGGCTGACCGGCGCGGCGAACGTCCGGGAAGTGACCGCCTTCCCGCGCGACCTGCACAGAGTGACGCCCTGAGGCTCACGCGAAATACGCGATGGTCACGCCGGCGACGATCAGGATCGGGATGATCGTCATGCAGATGAGGATCCACCAGGCGACGGGGTGGCCGAAGTTCAGGGCCACGCCGCCGCTCTTCTTGGGGACGAAGACGCGTTTGTCACGCGGCTCGTTGTAGAGCTTCACAGCAGGGTCGGCAGGTGTCGTTCGACGACCGGGAGGACGTCGGCGACGGTGACCTGCCGGCCCAGCTCCCACGAGAGCGAGGTCACGCCGGCGTCGCGGATGCCGCAGGGGACGAAGCGGTCGTAGTTCGACAGGTCGCAGTCGGCGTTGATGGCGAAGCCGTGCTGGGTGACCCCGCGGGCGACGCGGATGCCGATCGCGGCGACCTTGCGGTCCGGGCCGCGGTCGTCGGCGCGGACCCAGGCGCCGCTGCGTCCCTCGACGCGCTCGGCGGTCACGCCGAACTCGGCGCAGACGTCGATGAGCAGCTGCTCGGTGCGGCGCACGTAGGCGACCACGTCGATCGGGTCGGCGAGCTTGATGATCGGATAGCCGACCACCTGGCCCGGGCCGTGCCAGGTGATCTTCCCGCCGCGGTCGACGTCGACGACGGGGGTGCCGTCCATCGGGCGGTCCAGCGGCTCGGTGCGCTTGCCGGCGGTGAACACGCTGGGGTGCTCGAGCAGCAGGATCGTGTCGGGCTGGGTGCCCGCGACCACGGCGTCGTGCAGCCGGCGCTGCTCGTCCCAGGCCTCGCGATAATCGACCAGGCCCGGACGCAGGACCTGAAGCGTGGAAGTCGTCACGCCCCCAGCGTATCCCCGCGCGAAGCGCCCCCGATCAGGCCTGCCCGTCGCGACCCTCGCCCGGGATCGACTGCGGGTCGATGCCCGGGCGGATCCGCCATACGAGGACGTCCTCGACGCGCTGGCCGGGCCCGAACAGGTCGGTGGTGGTGCGGATCAGTGACTGGCGGAACAGCGGTCCCGCGGTGCCCGTGAGCTTGTCGGGGATGAAGACGGCTTCGACTCCCCAGTAGGCCATGTCCTCGCGTACCCGCGAGCGGTCGTAGTTGTCGATGTCGTCGACGAAACCGGTCAGCGCGGCCTTCAGGAACATCCGGTCGGTCCACCGGGACGGCGCGCCCGCCCGGCCCGTGCCGGCGAGGCCGCCGGGGCCGAGGAAATACCCGGCGGGGATGCGGTACTGCTCACCACGACGGGACATCGTGTACGCCTGCCACCGCTGAGCATCCGCCGCCGACGGTGACGAGAACGGCAGAGCCGACATGACGCCGTTCCTCGGCACGTACTTCTTCCACGTGCCGTCGGCGACGAACTTCGGCTCGGTGGCGCGGCCGCTGGTCAGCACGGGAGTGGGGATGATCGGCACGAGCGCCGCCGCGAACGCGACCCCCCAGATGACCCGCGCGTACGAGCGGTAACGGCTGGAGAAGACGCGATCGGCGAGCAGCGCGACGGTGATGCCGATGACCCCGGTCGTCACGAGGGCGAACCGGGCGGGCAGTGCCGAGTCGAAGATGGGCCAGTCGCGGACGACGGCGTAGAGCAGGGGGATGTCGTGGTATTCCTTCGCGAACCAGTGCAGCCGCGGTCCGAACGACAGCACCATGAAGAGCAGCCCGACGACGGTCAGCGCCCGCATCGTCGATTTGCGGGAGCGCCCGGCCCGCCACCAGAGCAGGACCGTGGCGATGACCATCAGCGCGAGCAGCGGCCAGCCCCAGAACGAAGCGCCCTCGGTCTGGTTGGACGCGAGGTCGCCACGCTGGATGCCGAAGAAGCCGGCCAGCGATCGGAAGGGGTAGAACAGCCCGGCGGCGGCGTCCTCGACGTAGCGCTTCTGGTTGAAGCCGGTGCCCTTGAACGAGCCGGGACCGGCGAAGTGCATGTAGAGCGGGTACGCGAGCAGCGCCCCCGCCACGACCGCACCGATCACGAGGGAGAGCAGCGCCCTGGGGGCTGCCCGGAGCACCTGGGGCATGGTGTCGCGCGACAGCGACCACACGAGCACGAAGATCACGACCGCGAGGACGAGGTCGAAGAGCATCTCCGGGGCGATGGAGAAGCCGGCGGCCATCAGCAGGCCGAGCACGATCCCGTTGAGCAGCCAGCGCCGGGGTGTGCGCAGCCGCAGCATCCACCAGAGCAGCACGGGCGGGAGCCAGGCGGCCGTCCAGTTGAGGTGGCCGTTGGCGTGGGAGATCCAGCCGGGGGCGAAGCCGCAGAACGCGGCGCCGATGAACGCGGCTGCCTTGTGCTTGACGGCGAAGCGGAGCAGGAACGCGTACCAGGCGATGCCCGCACCGGCCAGGTTGAGCATGAGGATCGTCACATAGGTGACCTGGGGGCCGGCCAGATAGGTCAGCGGGGCGAACACCACCGCGTAGACCGTGATGGACGTGTTGGCCGCCAGGTTGACCCCGATCGGCGCGTTCATCAGGCCGGTCCAGAACGGGTCGGCGCCGTGCGCCACGATCTGCACGCCGTAACCGAGCACCCACTCGAAGAAGCTGTGGTCACCCTCGTTGTAGAGCACCGAGCGGCGGTCGGGATCGGCCCAGATCCCCGACGTGATCCAGTAGCCCATGCCCAGGAAGGCCAGGGCGGCGATGATGTGCAGGGGCCATGCCCGGCGACGGCGCTGAGGCTGTTCGGAATCCGCCTTTTCGGTGTCTGCGGTGTCGTCGTCGGAGACTTCGGAGAGGGTGGGTGCTACGGCCACCGGCAGAAGTTAGCAGTGCCAGGCAAGATTCACCTGCCGGTTCGGGCACGGCGGAACAAGTTCACTTTTTCTTCTTATTGGGGATCCACACCCGGCCGGATCCGCCACAGCAGCACACCCCCGACCCGCTCCGGCTGACCGAGCAGGTCAGTCGCGGTGATCTCCACCGCCGAGCGGTACAGCTGCGAGTGCGAACCGGTGATGTCGTCGGCCAGGAAGACGGCCTCGATGTTCCAGTACTTGAAATCCTCGCGGGCGCGTTCGCGGTCGAAGTCGTCGATCGGCTGCATGTAGCCGTAGAAGGCCGCGCGGAAGAACAGCCAGTCGGTGTTGCGGGCCGACGCACCGATCTGACCGGTGCCGTCCGGGCCGCCCGGACCGAGGAAGTAACCGTCCGGGATGCGGAACTGCTTACCGGCCCTTGCCATGGTGTACGCCTGCCAGCGCTGCCCGTCCGCCATGTCCGTGGTCGCGAACGGCAGCGTGGACAGCACCCCGTTGTCGCTCACGTAGTCACGCCAGATGCCGTCGGCGATGAACGCCGGCTCGGGGGCGCGGTGCTCGGTCACGATGGGCAGCGGGAAGAGGGGGAGCAGCGCGAGGGCATAGCCGGCCGCCCACACGGTGTGCGAGGTCACGGAGGGCAGCGGCTCGCTCAGCAGCCGGTCGGCGGTGAGCGCGAGCACGATGCCGAACACGCCGACGACCACCAGCGCGAGCCGGGCGGGCAGGGCGGAGTCGAACAGCGGCAGGTGCATCAGGGCCTGGTACGGCAGCCAGATGCCGGTCAGCGGCTTGAAGATCTTCAGCTCGGGCCCGAGCGAGAGGACGAAGAAGACCACGCCGACCGTGATCAGCGCGGCCAGGGTGGACCGCCGGCCCGCCTCCGCGCGCCGCCACAGCGTCACGAAGGCCACCACGATCAGGACCATCAGGGGCGCCCCGAAGTACGACGTCTCCTCGGTCGCGTTCGGGGCGAGGTCGTTGCCCCACCCGAGCGAGCCCGCGATGGACCGGGTCGGATATTCGAAGTACGCGGCGAGGCCCTCGGAGTAGTAGAACTGGTTGAAGCCCGTACCCGTGAAGGTCCGTGGCCCGTCGAAGTGCATGTAGAGCGGATACATCAGCAGGCCGAGCGCGATCACCGCGGCGGTCACCAGCCCGGCGAGCACGGTCGGCAGGGCGGCCCGCGCCTCGTGCCGGGTGGCCGGGAGCAGTGACCAGACGGCCAGGAAGATCCCGCTGGCGAGGGCGGTGAAGAAGAGACCCTCGGCGGCGATGGAGAAGCCGACCGCGATGAGGATGCCCAGGACCACGCCGTTCCTGATCCAGCGCCCCGGCTCACGCAGCTTGAGCACCCACCAGAGCACCACCGGCGCGACCCAGCCCGCCGTCCAGTTGAGGTGGCCGTTGGCATGCGAGACGAAGCCGGGCGCGAAGCCGCAGAAGATGCCGCCCAGCGCCGCCGCCGCGGGGTTCCTGACCAGGTAGCGGCGCAGGAACAGCCACCAGGCGAACGCGGAGCCCGCTAGGTTCAGCGTGAGGATCGCCACAAAGCTGACCTGAGGGCCGGCGAGGAACGTCAACGGCGAGAACAGGACCGTGTAGACGGTGATCGACGTGTTCGCCGCCAGGTTGACCCCCAGCGGCGCGTTCATCATCCACGTGTAGAACGGGTCGGCGCCGTGGCTCAGCGTGTAGACCCCGTACCCCAGGATCCATTCGAAGAACGCCTGGTCACCCTTGTTCTCCGCGATCGCGCTGGTCGCGGGGTCACGCCACAGTCCATTCGTCATGTACGCGGCCAGCACCAGCGACGCCACGCCCATGATCAGGTTGGGGCGCCACGACCGCAGGCGGGCACGGGCGCGGGCACCACCGGACACGGCCGGCGGCTCGGCGGACTCGGACGGGGCTGTCTCTACGACGGACACCCGCCGGACGTTAGCAAGCCTTCCCGTGAACTCAGGCGACGGCAGGCGTTTCTTCCCCCACGGCGGCACGCAATGCCGCCTCCAGGGTGGGATATGAGTACGCGAACCCGGCCCGTTCGAGCACCCCCGGCAGCACCCGCTGGCTGCGTAGCGCCTCGTCGGCGAACCCGCCGAGCGCGACGTGCAGCGCGATCCCGGGCACCTGGAGCAGCGCCGGCCGGTGCAGCACCTTACCCAGCGTGCGGGTGAACTCGGCGTTCGTCGCCGGCGCGGGCCCGACGAGGTTGACCGGGCCACTGACGTCGTCCCGCTCGAGCAGGAACTCCACCGCGTCGAGCCAGTCGGTCAGCGCGATCCACGGCACCCACTGCTTGCCGCTGCCGAGCTTGGCGCCGCCGCCGAGCTTGAAGAGCGGCATCTGCGGCTTCAGCAGGCCGCCGTGCTGGTCGAGCGGGAGCCCGGTGCGCATGAGGGCCACCCGGACGCCCGCGTCCTCGGCGGGCCGGGCGGCAGCCTCCCAGACCCGGCACACGTCGGAGAGGAAGCCACTGCCCGCCGGGGCCTCCTCGGTGACCTCGCGGTCGCCGGTGTCGCCGTACCAGCCGACGGCCGACGACTGCAGCAGAACCTTCGGCCGGTCCTCGGCGGGGAGCTTGCGGATGGCGTGGGCGAGCGTGCCCGTGCTGTCGACGCGGCTGCTGCGGATCAGGCTCTTGTAGCTCGCCGTCCAGCGCTTGTCGCCGACCCCGGCGCCGCCCAGGTTGATCACCGCGTCGGCGGCGACCAGGCAGGCGGGGTCGACCTGGCCGGTCGAGGGCTGCCAGGTCACCTCGTCGGGCCCGCTCGCGGGGCGCCGGACGAGCCGGACGATGTCGTGACCGCTGGAACGCAGCCGCTCGGCGAGATGGGTGCCGAGGAACCCGGACGCGCCGGCCATGAGGATCCGCATGGTCACCATCATTCCCGTCTTTGGTGTGCCGCAAAACAGAAGAAGGGGCGCTTGCGCGCCCCTTCTTCCCCAAGCAGTGCTTTTACGTCAGGAGCTGAGTCCGAGGTCACCCTCGAACTGGCCACCCTCGAGACGCTCCTTCAGCGTGACCAGGAAGCGGGCGGCGTCGGCGCCGTCCACGATCCGGTGGTCGTAGCTGAGCGCCAGGTAGATCATCGAGCGCGGCACGATCAGCTCGCCCAGGTTGGGGTCGTCGACGACCACGGCGCGCTTGACGACCGCGCCGGTGCCGAGGATGCCGACCTGCGGCTGGTTGATGATCGGGGTGTCGAAGAGCGCACCCCGGCTGCCCGTGTTGGTCAGCGTGAACGTGCCACCGGACAGCTCGTCCGGGCTGATCTTGTTGGTGCGGGTGCGCTCCGCGACATCCGCGATCCGCTTGGCCAGCCCCGCGAGGTTGAGGTCCCCGGCGTCCTTGATGACCGGGACGATCAGGCCCTTCGGGGTGTCCACCGCGATGCTCAGGTGCTCGCCGTCGTGGTAGGTGACCGTGCCGGCCTCCTGGTCGATGGACGAGTTGACCACCGGGTGCTGGCGCAGCGCCTCGACCGCGGCGAGAGCGAAGAACGGCATGAACGAGAGCTTCACACCGTTCTTGGCCAGGAAGTCGGCCTTGGCGCGCTGCCGCAGCTGGGCGATCTTCGTGACGTCGACCTCGACGACCGTGGTGAGCTGCGCCGAGACGTGCAGCGACTCGACCATGCGACGGGCGATCGTCGCGCGGATGCGGGTCAGCTTCTCGGTGCGGCCCCGCAGCGGGCTCGGCTCCGGCTTGGCGGCCGGCTTCGTCTGCTGCGGTGCGGCCGGCGTGGCTGCCGGGGCGGGAGCGGCGGCCGCCGCCTTCGCCGCGGCGGCCTTGTCGGCTGCCTCGATGACGTCCTGCTTGCGGATCCGGCCGCCGACGCCGGTGCCGGTCAGCGCCGACAGGTCGACGCCCTTCTCGGCGGCGAGCTTGCGGACCAGCGGGGTCACGTAACCGGCGTCGCCGGCGCCGTTGCTGCGGACCGTCTCGGCGGCGGGCGCGGCGGCCTGGGCCGGGGCCGGCTCGGCGTTGCGCTCGGCGGCCGACGGGTCCTTGGCCGTCTCGGCCTCGGCGGACGGGTCGGCGTACGACCCGCCGGGCTCCCAGGACGGGGCCTGCTGCGTCTCGATCTTCGGCTGCGGAGCCTGCTGCGGCGCGGGGGCCTGCTTCGGGGCCTCGGCCTTGGGTGCTTCGGCCTTGGGGGCCTCCTGCGCGGGGGCGGGCTTCGGCGCCTCCTGAGCGGGCGCGGCCGGGGCGCTGTCGGCGCTGCCGATGATCGCGAGGTCGGCGCCGACGTCGGCGGTCTCGTCCTCCTGGACCTTGATCTCGAGGACAGTGCCGGCGACCGGCGACGGGATCTCGGTGTCGACCTTGTCCGTGGAGACCTCGAGCAGCGGCTCGTCGACCTCGATGGTGTCGCCGACCGCCTTGAGCCAGCGGGTGACGGTGCCCTCGGTGACGCTCTCGCCGAGGGCGGGCATCTTGACGGCGGTGCCCTCGCCGCTGCCGCCCGTCGAGGCGGCGGCCTGCGGCGCGGGAGCCTCGTCCTCGACCGGCTTCTCGGTCGACGGCGTGGTCGGTGCGGCGGGCTCCGGCTCCGGCTCGGGCTCCGCCGCAGCGGCGGGGGCCTCGGCGGCGGGCGCCGGGGCCGCGGAACCCGCGTCCTCGCCGTCGCCCGCGATGACCGCGAGCTCGCTGCCGACGTCGGCCGTCTCGTCCTCGCCCACGACGATGCGGGAGAGGACACCGGCGGCCGGCGAGGGGATCTCGGTGTCGACCTTGTCGGTGGAGACCTCGAGCAGCGGCTCGTCCGCCTCGACGCGCTCGCCCTCCTGCTTGAGCCAGCGAGTGACGGTGCCCTCGGTGACGCTCTCACCCAGCCGCGGCATGGTGACCGATACCGGCATGTCTCAGAACTCCTTAACCGCTTTGCTAACGGATCGTGATCAGCTGTGGGAGTGCAGGGGCTTGCCCGCGAGCGCGAGGAAGGCCTCGCCGAGGGCCTCGTTCTGCGTCGGGTGCGCGTGCACGAGCTGCGCGACCTCTTCCGGGAAGGCTTCCCAGTTGTAGATGAGCTGGGCCTCGCCGACGAGCTCGCCGATGCGGGCGCCGACCATGTGCACCCCGACGACCGGTCCGTCGTTGACCCGGACCAGCTTGACGAAGCCCTGGGTCTTGAGGATCTGGCTCTTGCCGTTGCCACCCAGGTTGTAGTTGTACGTCGAGATCTTGTCCGCGCCGTACTGCTCCTTGGCCTTGGCCTCGGTGATGCCGACCGAGGCGACCTCGGGGTCGGAGTAGGTGACGCGGGGGATGCCGGCCTCGTCGATCACGGCGGGGTGGAGCCCGGCGATCTCCTCGGCGATGAAGATGCCCTGGGCGAAGCCGCGGTGGGCGAGCTGCAGGCCGGGGACGATGTCGCCCACGGCGTAGATGTTGCCGACGCCGGTGTGCAGCCGCTCGTTGGTGATCACGAAGCCGCGGTCCAGCGTGACGCCCTGCTCCTCGTAGCCGAGGTTGGCGGTCGTCGGGCCACGGCCCACGGCGACCAGCAGGATCTCGGCCTCGACGGTCTCGCCGCCGGCGAGGGTCGCGCGCACGCCGTTCTCGGTGTGCTCGACCTTCTCGAACGGCTTGCCGACCTTGAAGTTGATCTTGCGCTTGCGGAACGCGCGCTCGACCGCCTTCGAGATCTCCTCGTCCTCGGCGGCCACGAGCCGGGGCAGCGCCTCCAGGATCGTCACGTCGGCGCCGAACGACTTCCACACGCTGGCGAACTCGACGCCGATGACGCCGCCGCCCAGCACGATCGCGGAGCTGGGCACGCGGTCGAGCTTGAGGGCGTGCTCACTGGCCAGCACCCGCTTGCCGTCGACCTCGAGGCCGGGCAGCGAGCGTGAGTAGGAGCCGGTCGCGAGGATGACGTTGCGGCCGGTGTAACGCTTGCCGTCGACCTCGACGGTGTCCTTGGCGACCAGCTTGCCGGCGCCCGGCACCACCGTGATCTTGTCGTTCTTGAGCAGGCCCTGCAGGCCCTTGTAGAGCCGGGCGACGACGCCGTCCTTGTACGCGTTGACGCCGGCCATGTCGATGCCGACCAGATCGGCCTTGACGCCGAACTGCTCGCTCTCGCGGGTCTGGTCGGCGATCTCCGCGGCGTGCAGCAGCGCCTTTGTGGGGACACAACCGCGGTGCAGGCAGGTGCCGCCCAGCTCCGCCTTGTCGATCAGCGCCACGGTGAGGTTCAACTCGGCCGCGCGGAGGGCGGCGGCATAACCACCGCTGCCGGCGCCGAGGATCACGATGTCGAAAGTTCCGCCAGGCTGGCTCACGTCATACTCCCAGATCGCCCTGTCGCGAGATCTTCCGTTGCCACATGGGTCACATGGTGGAAACGGTCACAGCTGTCCAACCCATCTTGTCACTGCACGTTTCAATCGATGCAGTCAGGTGCCGCAAGACACGTGGATTCCCGTACTCTTCTACGGCAGCTGACCGCACGTAGTCAGCCGACCCGGAGGAGTGTTCGTGGCCTGGTTCCGACGGCGCCGGGAGCCGTCCCGCACGAGCGGCCGCCTCGCGAACCGCGAAGATCTGGAATACCTGACGGAATTCGTCCGTTCCCGCCGTGGTGTCGAGGCTTTCATCGAACCACGGACCACGGTCACGGAGACGACGATCCTGCTGATCGCCCATGACGGCGAGTGGACCCGCCGCCGCATCGACTCCCCGGAGAACGCGCGCCGCTTCGCCCACCAGCTCGCGATGCCGATCTACGACATCCGGCTGATGGGCTATCCGCAACGGATGCGCGACTACAACGCCCGCCAGAAGCGCCGCCCTGCCTGAGTCTTTTACAGCGTCAGGACGATCTTGCCGCGGGTGTGCCCGGTCTCGCTCAGCTCGTGCGCCGCGGCCGCCTGCTCCAACGGGAAGACCGCGGCGATCGGCACGCTGAGCCGCCCTTGCGCAGCAAGATCAACAACTTCGGCCAGGCCGTCGTCAGCCTGCGGGTCCGCCCCGGGTCCGGCAGACCGCGACATGTGTACGCCGTGAGCGTCCGCGGTCAGATCCGCGATGCTGACCACCTTGCGTGGATCACCGGCCAGCTCGACGAGCTCCGACAGCGAACCGGACCCCGCACAGTCCAGCACGGCGTCCACGGGTGTGGCGACGCGCTCCTTGAGGCCCGGCCCGTAGGTGGCCGGCGTCGCCCCGAGCCCGGTCAGGAACGCGTGATTGCGCTCGCCGGCCGTACCGATGACCTTCGCGCCCCGCGCCACCGCAAGCTGCACGGCAATGCTGCCCACACCCCCGGCCGCGCCCTCGATCAGCAGCGTGGTGCCGGCCGTGACGCCGAGCAGGTCCAGGGTGCGGGCGGCGGTCTCCGCGTTCGCGGCCAGCCCGCCGGCCTCCTGCCAGGTCAGGTTTGGCGGCTTCGGCACCCACAACGCCAGCACCGCGAACTCGGCGTTCGCCCCACCCATCCGCGCCAGATCGGTCATCCCCAGCACCTCGTCACCCACGGTCACCCCGGTCACGCCCGGGCCGACCTCATCGACCACCCCGGCGGCGTCGGCACCGGGCACATGGGGCAACGGCAGCGGGATCCAGTCCTTGAACCGCCCGGACCGGACATACCAGTCGGCAGGCGTCACCCCTGACGCGCGGACGGCGACGCGGACCTGCCCCGGCCCTGCATGCGGCTCGGGGACCTCGGCGACGCGCAGGACGCTTGAGGGGCCGTACTCGGAGAATTGCAGTGCTCTCATGCCGGCCGACGCTAACGGGACGCCCCCGTCCGCTTGGCTAAAGTGAGAGCCGTGACCGACACATTGCCTCGCTCCGCCGCGGGTTCCACGCAGGCGCCCGCCGTGCGCTCCGCCGTGGGTTCCGCTCCGGCGCCCGCCCTGCGCTCCGACGCCCGCGACAATCGCGACCGGATCCTGGAGGTCGCCCGCGCGGCGTTCGCGACCGAGGGCCTCGAGGTGCCGCTGCGCGAGATCGCCCGCCGGGCCGGTGTCGGTCCCGCCACCCTCTACCGGCGGTTCCCGACCAAGGAGTCACTGGTCACCGCGGCCTTCGCGGACCAGATGTCGCTCTGCCTGACGATCGTCGAGCGGGGACTGGACGACCCGGACCCGTGGCACGGCTTTCGCGCGGTGATCGAGCAGCTGTGCGAACTGCACGCCAAGGACCGCGGTTTCACCGCCGCGTTCATGGCGGCCTACCCCCGCGCGATCGACTTCGCCGCCGGCCGGGAACGGGCGCTGCTGGCCTTCTCGACGCTGGCCCGGCGGGCGAAGGACGTGGGCATGCTGCGGCGGGAGTTCGTGCTCGACGACCTGGTCCTCGTGCTGATGGCCGCCGGAGGCATCCGCTCAGCCGGCCCGGCCAGCGCCGTCGTGGCCGCCCGCCGCTTCGCCGCCGTCACCCTCGAAGGCCTGCGCGTCACCCCGGACGCCACGCCCCTGCCCCCGGCAGCCCGCCTCCCCATGGTCCCGGTCGCCTGAGCGCCAGGGCGCATCTGATGGATCAGATGCGCCCTAGGCGAATGGGGGGCGGGTGTCGATTTCCATCCAGCGTTCGGGGTGGGCCATGGGGGTGAAGCCGGCTTTGGCGTAGACGGTGTGGGCGTCCAGGGTGGCAAGGACGACGCGTTTGATGCCGTGGCGGTCGGCCCAGGTGGTGGACCAGGTGGCGATGGTGGTTCCCAGGCCCCGGCCTCGGTGGGTGGGGGCGACGTAGACGTCGCAGAGCCAGGTGAAGGTGGCCTTGTCGGAGATGATTCGGGCTACGGCTACCTGTTCGCCGGTGGGGGTGTAGAGGCCGACGGGGGTGGAGTTGGCGAAGGCGCGTTCGATTGTTTCGGGGGTGCGGCCCTTGGCCCAGTAGGCGTCGGTGGTGAGCCAGCCGATGATGCGGGGCAGGTCGAGGTCGGTCGGGTCTTCGCTCAGGCGGTAGTCGCTCACCAGATCATTTCACCGTGTGCGGGGGTGGCGGGGCAGCGTCCACTTGGCGGTCTGTGGTCTGGATCTTGGCGGGACCACAGATGTGAGCCCGGAAGCGGCGTGATGAGGCCGGGTACGGCAGCTACGTCGCTGTGGCGAACTCGGTGCTGGGGGCTGGGCGTACTGATAAAAAAGCGCCGCCCGGCACAGAACCGGGCGGCGCCTTTCGCAGAGCTTGTCAGCCGTTGGCCGCGATGTCGTCGATCAGGGCGAGGAGCGTGCGGACCGGGACGCCCGTGCCGCCCTTCGTCCAGTAGCCGGTGGGCTCGCCGGTGTGGTAGCTCGGGCCCGCGATGTCGATGTGGGCCCAGGGGAGGCCCTCGGTGACGAACTCGCGGAGGAAGACGCCGCCCTGGAGCATGTGGCCGGCGCGGTCCATGTTCGCGTTGGTCTGGCTGATGTCGGCGATGTCCGAGTCCATGCCCTTGCGGACGTCGTCGGGCAGCGGCATCGGCCAGGCCGGCTCGCCGACCTTGTCGCCCGCGACCTTGACCCGCTCGCAGGTGTCAGGGTCGCCCATGATGCCGGCGATGCGCTTGCCGAGGGAGATGATCTGGCCACCGGTCAGCGTGGACGTCTCGAAGAGGTAGTCCGTGCCGTCGGCGATGGCGCGCGCGATGCCGTCGGCCAGGACCATGCGGCCCTCGGCGTCGGTGTTGAGGACCTCGACGCGCTTGCCGTTGAACATCGTGATGACGTCGCCCGGGCGGTAGGCGGTGCCCGACGGCATGTTCTCGGCGATCGCCAGGTAGCCGCTGACCGCGACGTCCGGCTTGAGCGCTGCGACCGCGAGCAGGGTGGCGCCCACCGCGGCGGCGCCGGCCATGTCGGACTTCATCTCCCACATGCCGGCGGACGGCTTGATGCTGATGCCGCCGGTGTCGAAGGTGATGCCCTTGCCGACCAGTGCGACACGCTTGGGGTTCTCGACGCCCTGCGGCGTGTAGGAGAGCTTGACCAGTCGCGGCGGCGCTTCGGAGCCCTGGCCGACGGCCACGATGCCGCCATAGCCACCCGCCTTGAGCTGGTCGAAGTCGAGGACCTCCACCTCGAGGCCGGTGCCTTGCGCGGCAGCCGCGACGGCGTCGGCGAAGCTCGGCGGGCGCAGCTCGTTGGGGGCCATGTTGACCCAGTCGCGGGTCAGCCGGACCGCCTTGGCGACGGCCTCGGCGCGGGTCACCTCGGCGAGCGCGGCGTCGTCCTTCGCGTCGGCGACGGTGACCTGCAGGGACTTCACCGGCTCGCGGCGGTTCGGCTGCGGCTTGGTCTTGTAACCGGCGAACCGGTAACCGCCGAGCAGCGCGCCCTCCAGGATCGCGCGCAGCACGCCGGGCGCGTCCGCGTCGTCGGGGACGGGAAGCGCCAGGGCCACGGTCTCGCTGCCGGCGAGTGCGCGGACGGCGGCACCCGTTCCCCGGCGCAGCGTCTCGGTGGCCGGTGCGGAACCGGAAGGTTCGTCGCCGAGGCCGACGGCGACGATCAGCGGCGCGGCGACGGTGCCCAGTGTGGCGAGCTTCGTCACCTCGCCGGGGGCGCCGGTGGCGCCGAGAAGGGCCAGGGTCGCGGTCAGCTTGCCGTCGAAGGCGGCGGCGATGCTTTCGGCACCGGCCGCGGGCAGCAGCGTGCCGCCCTCGTCGGGCTGGCTGTGCAACCCGATGACCAGGGCGTCGACGGCCAGCTCGGCGGGGTCGCCGTCGGCCAGGCTCAATGAGGGGGCGGGGTGGGTCACTCGAGGCTCTCCGCGATCGCTGGGCCGGGGCTGACTCGTGGGACGTCCCGGCGGCGTGGTCCGTCCGGTGCGGGTCGCGCCGGACGGCGGTGGTGTCCCGCCGATGCTAACCACATGCAAGGTCACGGGTAAGTTGCCACTCATGTCCGACGACCTGCTTCGCTCGCCGCTGCACGAGCGCCACACCGCCCTCGGAGCCAAGTTCGCCTCCTTCGGAGGGTGGGACATGCCCCTGGAGTACGCAGGCGGCGGAGTCCTGCGCGAGCACGCCGCCGTCCGCGACGCCGTGGGTGTCTTCGATGTCTCCCACCTGGGCAAAGCCCGCGTTTCCGGCCCGGGCGCGGCGGACTTCGTCAACGCCTGCCTGACCAACGATCTGGCCCGGATCGAGCCCGGCAAAGCGCAGTACACCCTCTGCTGCGACGACGCGTCCGGCGGCGTGGTCGACGACCTCATCGCCTACCTGATTTCTCCTGACGAAGTTTTCCTGATCCCGAACGCCGCGAACACCGCCGAGGTCGTCCGCCGCCTCGCCGCAGCCGCCCCCGCCGGCATCACCGTCACCGACGAGCACCGCGACTGGGCCGTGCTCGCCGTGCAGGGCCCCGATTCGCCCGCGACGGTCAAGGCACTCGGGTTGCCGGTCGAGCACGACTACATGTCCTTCTCGACGACAACGCTGGACGGCGTGTCGCTGATCGTGTGCCGGACGGGGTACACGGGGGAGACCGGGTACGAGCTGGTCGTACCGTGGAACGACGCCGTACAGGTCTGGGACGCGCTGGTCGCTGCCGGGGTCCGGCCGTGCGGGCTCGGCGCGCGGGACACCTTGCGCACGGAGATGGGCTACCCGCTGCACGGGCAGGAGCTGTCGCTGGACATCACGCCGGTCCAGGCGCGGTCCGGGTGGGCTGTCGGGTGGTCGAAGCCGGCATTCTGGGGCCGCGACGCGCTGGTCGCAGAGAAGGCCGCAGGGCCCGGGCGGTCACTGCGAGGCCTTGAGTTGACCGGTCGCGGCATCCCGCGGGGTCACATGCAGGTGTACGCGGGGAGCACGCTGATCGGCGAAACCACGAGCGGCACGTTCTCGCCCACGAAGAAGGTCGGGATCGCGCTGGCGCTGCTGGACAGCGCGGCCGGGGTCGCTGACGGGGATCTCGTCGAGATCGACGTGCGGGGCCGGCGGATCGAGGCCAAGGTCGTGAAGCCGCCGTTCGTGCAGACCTCGGTTCGCTGATTCGCGTTTTGTCAGGACGCCAGGGCTAGGGCGACGATCGTTGCGGTCGTCGCCAGTTCTGTCGTTGCGCCCAGGACGTCGCCGGTGATGCCGCCGAAGCGTGTGGTCGCGTGTCTGAGCAGCAGGAATGTCGCGGCTATGACCGCTGCTACGACTGCTGGGCCCGCCCAGGGGATGCCGGGGACCGCTGCTGTGGCCAGCGCGGCGATCAGGAGTGCCGCGCTGGCTATGACCGGGTAGGGGACTGTGCCTGCTGCCAGGGCGCCCAGGCCTTCGGGGCGGGCTGCCGGGACGCCTTTGCGGCAGGCGATGCTGATGCCGAGGCGGCCGGTTGCCCAGGCTGTCACGATTGCCCAGATGTTGACCGAATGCCCGGTGAGCGAGCGCGCGAGGTCCGGCTGACCGGTGAGTGCGGCTGCTTGCAGGAGCAGGATCAGGACGATTGCCGCCACGCCGAATGGGCCGATGTCGGCTTTTTTCATGATTTCTAGGGCTTTGGGGCCTTTTTGGTAGGAGCCCAGGGCGTCCACCGAGTCGGCCAGACCGTCGAGGTGCAGGCCCCTGGTCAGCAGGACGCCCGCGGTGACGGTCAGCGCGGCGCCCAGCAGGGTCTGCGGCAGGAGCGCGTGCAGACCGCCCAGCACCAGTCCGAGCAGGGCGCCGATCAGAGGCGCGAGGCTCATCGCCCCGGCCGCCGTCCGCCGATCGATCCGGCCCGCCCGAACCGGCAGCACCGTCAGCGTCGTCACCGCCAGCCGGACCGAGTCGAGCAGCATCATGCCCGCCGCCCGTGCTGAGCCGTCAGCGTCGTGCTCGCCGCTCGCGCCAAGTCGATCTGCGTCACGCCCGCCGCCCGTGCTGAGCC
The DNA here is from genome assembly GCF_016862215.1 of Winogradskya humida. Lineage (GTDB taxonomy): Bacteria > Actinomycetota > Actinomycetes > Mycobacteriales > Micromonosporaceae > Actinoplanes > Actinoplanes humidus. Next base: position 171,263 of record NZ_BOMN01000010.1, on the reverse strand, counting down.
GCCGCCCGTGCCAAGTCTGGCAGCCCGGTGGTCGCCGCCCGGGTCCAGTCAGGCAGCGTCATGCTCGTCGCCTGGGCCCGGTCAGGCAGCGTCGTGCTCGCGGCTCGGGCTGAGTCGATCTGCGTCATGCCCGCCGCCCGTGCTGAGCCGCCGCCCGAGTCTGGCAGCGTGTTGGTCACCCGTCGGGTCGGACCGGGCAGCGCCGTGACCGCCGCCCGGGCACTGTCAGGCACTGGCGGGGCCGGGGCCGTCCGGTTCGGGCTCGATGAACTCGGCGTCGTCCTCGGCGTCGGTGGTGTCGTCGTCGTATTCCGGGGCGGCGTCGAGCAGTGCGGGGTGCACGGGCAGTGCCGCGGCGAGGGCGATCGACGTGCGCAGCAGTGGGAGGGCGGCCAGTGCGTTGGCGCCCTCGCCGAGGTCGAGGCCGAGCTCCAGAACCGGGGTCAGGCCGAGCACGTCCGCGCCCTGGCGGACCAGTTGGTGTGTGCCCGCGTCGGCGAGCAGGCACCAGTGGCGGCTCTGCGCGGCGAGGTCGCGGGCCACCAGGCCGGCTGCGATGCCGAGCGGGCCGTCCACCAGGACCGGGATCCGGTGGGAGGCGGCGCCGAGCAGGGCGCCCGTCGCCACGGCCAGGTCGGCGCCGCCCAGCTGGGCCAGGATGTCCTTCGCGCCGCGGGGCTCCTGCCGGATCCGGTGCATCGCGTCCCGGACCGCGGCGCAGCGCTTCATCCACGCCTCGTCGTCGTAGAAGCCGCCGGGCGCCAGCACCCGGGGGAGCACGGCCACCGGCTCGGCACCCGTCGTCGCGGCGAGGACGGCTGCGGCTGCGGCGTCCGTGCCGGCGCCGCAGGAGGCGATGATGAGAGCCTCGCGGCCGTCGACGACCGCCGCCTCGGCGAGCCGCCAGCCCTGGCGCAGGGCCGCGTCGACCGCGTCCTCGTCCAGCACCGGGCCGTCCTCCATGGCCCCGGACTCCGCCACGCGAACCACGGCGATGTCCGCGTCGGCACTCGCGGCGAGTCGCGCGAGGGCTCCCTCACCGGCCTCGGCCTGCGCCGCGCGGCGATCCGACTCGGCGGGATCGGCCCCTGCGGCACCGCCACCGGTGTGGCGGCCGTCGATGAGCAGGACGCGCACCGGGCCCCAGGGGCGGGGGATGGCCGTGCCCTGGGTGGCCGCGGCGAACTCGATGGCCTCGACCAGCACGCCCACACCCGCGCCCGGAAGGTCGAGGCGGGCGAGGCGGTCACGGGCGTCGGGGCCCGCGTCGCTGTCGGGCAGGGGGAGGTCCATGCCGGCCTGGATGACCGGGATCTCGCCGCCCTCGTCGTCGGCTGAGGGCTGGGCCTGCACCACCGTGGCGGTCGTCGCCGTGCTGACGGCCGTGAGCGGCTGTGCCGCCGTCGCGGCGGTCACCTGAGCTGCGGCTGCGCCGGCTGTGGCCGGTGCGGCTGGGCCCGGTGCGGCTGGGACCGCTGAGGCTGGTGCGGCCGGGCCCGCTGTGGCCGGTGCTGCGCCGGCTCGTGCGGGCTCGGTCGCTGTCGCGTTGTCGGCCTGGACGTCGGTGATGATGCCGGGCTGGTCGGCGCCGGTCTTCAACCAGGCGGGGCGGCCCGCGACGACCAGGACGACCCGGTCGCAGGCGTCGGCGAGGGCCTGGTTGGCGGTGCCGAGAGCGTCGGCGAAGGCGCGACCCAGCGGCGTCTGCGGCACCAGCGACAGACCGACCTCCGGGCTGACCACGACCACGCGCGCCGCGCACGCGCGAACCGCCTCGGCCAGCGCGGTGACGGTCGCCACGTCGTCGTTGGGCTGCAGGGCCGGGTCGAGCAGCGAGGCCACCCATCCGCCGAGGTCGTCGACGAGCAGCGTGTCGTCCGGTTTCGCCTCGGTCAGCACGGCCGTCAGCCGGGCCGGGTCGGCGCCGGTCTCCTCCGTCGTCCATGACTGCGGGCGGCGGCGCTGATGCGCCTCGATGCGGCCACGCCACTCGGGATCGTCCTCACCACCCACCGCCGTAGCGATGTAACGCACCGAGGCGGCCCCCGCGACCAGCGCCTCGGCGAACGCGGACTTGCCCGATCGGATCCCGCCGAGCACCAGGACCGAACTCCACCCGTCACCAGACATGCCCCGTACCTTAGATCCGTCGTCCTGCCCCGTGCGGGCCGACCCGGCGCGCTTGTGGATAACTGCCCGGGCCCGCGGGGTTGTCCACAGGGCTGGCGCGCCCGGACAGACGGTGTCGTAGACACCCCGTAGGGTGGACCTCACGCACGTTCAGACATCGAGGAGGGCGACCGCATGCCGTGGAGTTGGCGGTACGAGGGCGTCGACGGGCAGCCTGTCACGGGCCCGGCCGAGACGTTCAGCAGCCAGGCCGACGCAGAGTCCTGGATCGGGCAGGCCTGGCGCGAGCTGGCCGCCGCCGGGGTCGCCCAGGTCACCCTGGTCGAGGATGACCGGGTCGACTACAAGATGAGTCTGCTGCCGGCAGAGTGAGCAGCTTCCAACTCAGTCGCGGGACCCCGCGCAGCGCCTTCGTTCCGAGTCCGGTCTTCGTCGGCATCCTGGCCGTCGTCGCGGTCAGCGCCTGGATGACCTGGACCGGGTTCGGCAACGTCCGCGTCGACGTCTTCCTGTTCGTCGTGTCCGGGTGGGTGTTCTCGCTCTGTCTCCATGAGTACGCCCACGCCATCGTCGCGTATTTCTCCGGCGACCTGGGCGTCGCCGAGCGCGGCTACCTGCGTCTCAACCCGCTGAAATACACCCACCCGGTCCTGTCGATCGTGCTGCCGCTGATCGCGGTGATCCTCGGCGGCATCGGCCTGCCCGGCGGCGCGGTCTGGGTCGACCACGCCCACATCAACAGCAAGGTCAAGGATTCCCTGATCAGCGCGGCCGGGCCACTCACCAATGTGGTCTTCGCCCTGCTGCTCGCGATCCCGTTCGCCCTCGGTGGCGGCGACGGCATCGCGATCTACGCCGACGGCACGACCAGCCCGCACGCGGCGTTCTGGGTCGCCCTGGCAGCCCTTGCCTTCCTGCAGGTGACGGCGAGCCTGCTCAACTTCCTCCCGGTCCCGGGGCTGGACGGCGGCAACATCGTCCAGCCCTGGCTCAGCGCGCCCTATCAGCGTGCCTACAACCTCTTCGCTCCGTACGGTTTCCTGCTGCTCTTCGTCCTGCTCTGGCAGTCCCGCATCAACGTCTGGTTCTTCACCGCGGTGAACTGGCTCGCCGGTCTCATCGGGATCCCCGACGACCTGGGCCAGCTCGGCCTCTACTTCATGCGCTTCTGGAGCGAGCTTTCCTGAACGACGAAATAGCCGATGTGATCCGGCGGGCGGCCGTGAGGAGGACAACCGCGGCGGGCAGACCGACGGCGGCGAGCAGGATGCCGAGGATGCCGGCGATGCACACGGTGATCTCGTTCCAGCCGGTGAAGCGGGAGGAGACCGATCGGAACGGTTCCACCTCGGAGAGCCACATCGTGGCCAGGGCCGCGATCGGTGTGGCCAGCACCAGCAGCGTCCAGGCGCCGCGGGAGCTGCCGCGCCACGCGTGGAACAGCGCCGCGGTCACACCCGCGATGAGCAGTGCGATGGCTGCCAGGTGCAGCGGGTAGGAAGACGGCACCTCGTAGGAGCAGCACATGCCGTAGGTGCCGGCGCCGGGTTCCCACAGGGTTCCCATCATGGCCGGACCATCCGAGCCGAGCGGCGGCCGGACGACAACGGTGAAGACGGTGGCCGCAGCGACGGCGAGCGGGGCCATCCGGGCCGTCCACGACGTGGCGGCGGGCAGCGCCAGGGTGATCACGCCGAGCACCGCCAGCGGCAGCCCCATGTACAGGTGGAGGGTGTTCCACGGGCCCCCGACGAAGCGCAGGGCGATCGCACCGGCGAGCAGGGCAAGGGTCACGGCGGCCGACGTGCGGGCGAGGCGGCCTGGAACGACGGCGGCGGTGACCGCGGTGACCAGCCAGCCCAGGTACGCGCAGACGTAGATGCTCGCGAACGGGCCGAACGACTCCCCGCCGGCCGGGTGGAGCTCGAAGACGAGCAGGTAGTAGACCGACAGCCCGGTCAGCGCGGCGAGCGTGAACACGGACGCGGCCGGCACCGCGCGGGACAGGCCACCCAGTCCCACGGCTCGCACGCGTTCCCGGATGCCACCCACGATCAGGTCGGCGGCCTCGGACACGGTCGGGCGGCGGCGGTCACCGGAAAGCTCGCGGTACATGTCGACGAGTTCCCGGCCGCGCTCGCGACGGTAACGCCGCGGATAGGCGAACAGCAGGCGGTAGTAGGGGTCGCTCACGCCGTACGCCCCTGAAGTCGCAGGGTTGCCGTTTCGACGTGCCGGCGCATGCGTTCGGTTTCGGCACGGAGGGCGCCCTCGCCGCCGGGGGTGAGCCGGTAGTAGCGGCGCAGGCGCCCGTCGACCACCTCCTCGCGGTCGCGGGCCACGAACCCGTCATCGGTGAGGCGGTCGAGGGCGCCGTAGAGGGTGCCGGGCCGCAGCGAGACGCGCCCCTCGGAGAGGCGGTCCACCTCGGCGATGAGCCCGTAACCGTGCAGGGGCTCATCGACGAGGGCGGTGAGGATCAGGAACGTCGGTTCCCGAAGTGGATCAGACATGGTGAGTAATATATCGGACGCGAAGATATGCTCGCGTCCAGGTTATGAACGGGTGTCAGGGACGCTTGGCGGGGCTCACCGTTTTGGACGGGTCGCGCTCGGCGATGCCACCGACGGCTTCCTCGATGGCCTTCATGAGGTCGGGCTCCAGGCGTACACCCGCGGCCTTGGCATTGTCCTTGACCTGCTCGGGGCGTGAAGCGCCGATGATCGCGGCCGAGACGTTCGTGTTCTGCAGGACCCACGCCACGGCCAGCTGGGCCATGCTCAGCCCTGCCTGGTCCGCGAGCGGACGCAGTCGCTGGACCGTCGTCAGCACGTCGTCGCTCATGTAACGCTTGATGAACTCGGCGCCGGACTTGTCATCGGTGGCCCGCGACCCCGCCGGCGGCTGCTTGCCCGGCTCATACTTGCCACTCAGTACGCCTTGCGCGATCGGCGAGAACACGACCTGGCCGACGCCGACCTCCTCGCTGAGCGGCACGACCTCGGCCTCGATGACCCGCCACAGCATCGAGTACTGCGGCTGGTTCGACACGAGCTGGATCTTCAGGTCCTGGGCCAGCTCCCAGCCCGCCCGGATCTCCGTCGCCGTCCACTCGGAAACGCCCACGTAGAGCGCCTTGCCCGAGTGCACGATGTCCGCGAACGCCTGCATCGTCTCCTCGAGCGGGGTCGAGTAGTCGTAGCGGTGCGCCTGGTAGACGTCCACGTAGTCGAGCTGGAGCCGGCGCAGCGAACCGGTGATCGACTCCATCACGTGCTTGCGGGACAGGCTGCGGTCGTTCGGGCCCGGACCGGTCGGCCAGAAAACCTTCGTGAAGATCTCCAGACCCTCGCGGCGCTCACCCTTCAGCGCGCGGCCGAGGACCTCTTCGGCACGGGTCCCCGCGTACGCATCCGCGGTGTCGAACGTGGTGATGCCCACATCGAGCGCGGCCCGCACGCACGCGGTCGCGGCATCCTCCTCCACCTGCGACCCGTGGGTGATCCAGTTGCCGTACGCGATCTCGCTGATCATCAAGCCGGAGCGGCCGAGGTGACGATATTCCATACGGCCGAACCTACCCGCGCCCTACAGCACCGGCCTGTTCTCCGGGCTGAGGCGTTCGATCTCACGGGCAACCTCAAGAGGATTGTCGTACGCGACATCGACGATCGGATCGCCCTGACGGTCCAGCGCACCCCACCGCCCCGCGGCGTTCCCGATCACGAACCCGGCCGGATGGATCAGCAGCTTCACGTGCCGCGGCGTCACCAGCACCTGCCCCGTCCTGTCGACCACCCCGAGCTTGTCCCCGGCGTCCACGATCGCCAGGCCCTCCTCGGTGAACCCGTCCACGGCGCCGCCCCCGGTGAGCACTGTCACGAAACCCTGGTACTTCGGCTGCACCACGACATGCCCGTGCCGGTCGAGCGCACCCCAGCCCTCACGGCGTACCGGAGCGATGCCGTGCCTGAACGGCTTTGCGTCCTCGAACCCACCCGGAACGATCACCCGGTTGTGCCAGTCGATCGCGAACCATCCGCCGTTCACATCCCGCGAAACCCAGGCCAGCCCATCCGAGAACCGCCCCACCTGCCGATATCCGGAAGCGTCGTCGATCAGCAAATTGCCGCTCTCGTCAATCAGCTCCCACACATCGGCACCGGGCTGACGAACCCACGCGGCACCCTCATGGAACGGCTGCGCCTCGGCATAACGCTCCTCGACAACAACGTCACCATTACCGTCGGCGTACCCGAAATAACCGGTCTCATAATCGGAAGCCGGCTGCGGCGGCCGGGTCTGCTCGAGAATCTCCTCACGCGAGCGCTGATAGGGCCCCCAGCCGCTTTCCTGCACGCGAGCCATAACAGAGTCAAGCGCCGACTCAGTACGCGAAACGAGCTCCGGATCCTCCACCCGCCGCAATTCCAGCGCCAACTCAAAATGGTTACAGGCTTCGAGATACCGTCCCTGCTCATAACAGGACTTCCCGGCGCTGACATGCATCTCCGCCCGCAACCGATCAGGCAACTCGACGGAATTAGCCTCCTCATAAAGCCGATCGGCCTCCGCGAAGTCCCCCCGCCAATGATGCACATGAGCAAGCCGAGCCCGAACCGTCGCGATCAGCTTGAGCTCCCCGGTCGCCTCAGCATGCCGCAAAGCCTCATTCCCATCAGCCAGCGCCCGCCCATACTCCCCGAGCACCCGCCCCACGACGGCCCGCAAACTGAGCAACCGGGCCCGAATCCCGTCCCGCTCGGCATACTCCAGCTTGTCGGTCAACCGATCCATAACAGCCATCAGCTGCTCAAGCTCCCCGGCCGTCTCCCGCAAAGTAACCGGATCAACAATCCACGGGTACGCCGAAAGCACAGCCTCCGGATCCACCAACCGCCTGACAGGCTCGACTGTTCTGATGGGCGGCGGCGCCACCGAAATGGTCGGCAGCTGGACGCTCGGCGCGCGGATCGCGGTTACTGCGGGAGTTTCTATCGCGGTCCTGGGCCTCTCCGCAGCTTCTTCAACCTCGGGCGCGGCCTGGACCCTCGCCTCTGCGGCCGTGTTCCCGCTCGGCAGGTCGGTCCCGGCCTGTTCCGGCTCAGCTTGTTCTGGCCCGGCCTGTTCTGATCGGGCTTGCTCTCGATCGGCCTGTTCCTGCTCGGCCTGTTCTTGCCCGGCCTGTTCTTGCCCGGCCTGCTTTGGCTCGGCTTGCTCTGACTTGGCTTGCTCTGGCTCGGTAACGGCCTGCTCGGGGTGTGACTCATCGTTGCTCGGAGGCGCAACCTCGGCGGCCGGCATGTCCAGCTCAGCCGGGACCGTAGTGTCCTCCGGCATCGGCTCGGCCAACGAAGCTGCCGTAACGACGGGCCGACCCACAGCGACCCCGGCCATCACCGGAGGCTCGCCCTCTGCCTCGATCCCATCGGACCCCTGCGCCGCGCCCCTGTCCCCGACCGGAGCATGCACCACGACCTGCGATTCGGCCGCAACCGACAGCTCCGAACGGTCCTGATCCAGCCCCCCGACCTGGGCGGGACCCTCTGCCTGGACCGCCTCTTGAGCCTGGACCGCCTCTTGAGCCTGGACCGCCTCTTGAGCCTGGACCGGTTCTGCTGCCTGGACCGGCTCTTCTGCCTGAACCGGTTCCTGAGCCTGGGCCAGTGCCGGCGCCTCGACCTCGACGGGCAGTTCGGGCTCGTCCACGGCCTGGGTTTCCCGCGCGGCCGAGACCGACAACTCCTGCTCGTCCGCAGTCGATGTCTGCAGCTCGACCCGAGCCTGTGTCCGCGGCTCATCCGCGATCAGGGTTTCGTCCTCAGCGACAATCGGAGTCTGAGGTCCAGCCGTCTCCACAGCGTTCGTCTCCGGCATCTCCGGCACGACAACCGTTGTTACAGCCTCACCATGAGACTCGTCTTGAGCAGCGGACGGTGACTCAACATCGAGCGCATCCGCGGCCTCCGTGTCCGAGACATCCCCCGGCTCGCTCCCACCCTCAGGCTCAGCGCCGTCCTCGTCTGGTTCGTAGCCGGCCTCAGGCTCCGCAGCGAACTCGGTCTCCGGCCCGGCCCCGTCCACAGAGAACGACTCGAAGACGTTTGCTGCATCGGTCTCGTCCTCAACAACCGTATGCCCCGTTTGGGGAACGTTCTCAACCTCGTCCTCGCGCCGGGCCTCGGCCTGGTGCTCGACTCCAGACCTGACCTCAGCCGGTTCCTCGGTGTCAGCCGGGTTCTCGGTCTCAACCCTGACTGCGGCCGGTTGCTCGGAGTCAGTTGGCTGTTCGACCTCGTGCTGGGGGCGGCTCTCAGCGTCGATGTCAGCGGGGTGCTCGGGGTGGCTCTCAGGCTGGATCTTGGCTTCAGGCTCGATTTGGTCGTCGGGCTCGGCCTGGGGCTTGGTGATGGTCGGGATGATGAGGTCGGTCTCGGTGGTCGGGGCGAACCAGTCGGTCTTGCCGGGCGTCGCTGCGCCGCTGACCGGGGAATCCACGTCTGCGCTCGGGGCGGGCTCCTCCGGGGCGGGGGAGACCGGGATCGACTCGGGTTCGGTGGTGACGGCTCCCAGGCCGCTCAGCTCGAGGAGCCAGCCGAGTCCGCGCTCTTCCTCAACACTTTGCCCTGCATCCCCCGCGACGCCCTCCGGCGAAACCGGTGCCGAACTGGCCGCTGCGGCAGGCTCAGCTACCGGAACCGGCCCACCGGCCGGCTCAACAACCGCCGGCGCAAACGCAGCCCCGGCCGCCGCAGGCTCAACAGCGCCCACCCCGCCCGGCCGGCCCTGCGCGTCAAAGCCGCCCAACGGCCCGAACAGCGCGCTGGCCCGATCCGTTTCGGGCGCGGCAGGCACTCCCGGCGACGCTGCCGCCGGCCCAGCCTGCTGATCTGGCGTGCCGGAACCGATGGGCGTACCCGGAGAGACAGGGGTCACCTGCGGAGCCGGCCCGGTCTGACCCGCGAACGCCACGGGCACCGACAACTCCGGCGAAGGAGGCGTCGCCGGCGGTGCCGCCTCGACTGGTAGCGCAGGCGAGGCCGGTGCGGAGGGCGTTGCCGGTGGTGCCGCAGCGAATTGTGCCGTGGTTGCCGCCTGGGTAACCGGAGGTGTTGTCGGGATGGGTACGGCTGGTGTGACCGGCTGAGGTGCAGCGGCAGGGACGACCGGCGGCGCTGGCTGCGGAGCCCATGCGGCGGGCTGCTGCGGCTGAGCCGGCTGGACCGGACCTGGTTGAGGCTGAGCCGGTCGGGCCGGATCGGGTTGAGGCTGCCACGGCTGGTTCTGGCCCGGCTGGAACTGCGACGGCTGGGCTTGGCCCGGTTGCGTGGGCTGGGCCTGGCCGGGCTGCTGCTGCGACTGCTGGTTGTGGCTCGGTGCGGGTTGCGGGAGCGGGGGCTGGCTCGGGTGGGTGTACGGCGCCGGGCGCTCGGCCGGCTGGAGAGGACCCTGCTGGAGAGGATCCTGCTGGAGGGGGTCCTGCTGGAGGGGGTCCTGCTGGTTGCGGCCCTGCTGGTTGGAGGGCTGCTGGAAGGGCGGCTGCTGGGTGGGGGGAGGCGTGCGGGGGCGGTCCGAGGGCGGGACGTCTCGTAGCGCGGGCGCGGGGATGCGCGGGTCCGTTGGTGGTTCGGCGTCGTGGGTCGCGCCGGGGCGAGGGCCGTGCGGCGTTGTGGTGTGAGGGGCCTGGGTGGGGTGCGTTGTGTACGGCGGGGCCGGGCGGGATTCCGGGCGGGTGTCGTAGGCCGGGGCCGGGCGGGTTTCGGGGCGGGTGCCGTACGGGTTGGGGTGCTGGCCCTCCGGGCGGGTGCCGTAGGGCGCGTTGGTGCGGGGTTCGGGCTGGGGTGGCGTCTGGCGTGGCGGGTTGGACGCGGTTGGTTGCGCGGCCGGGTGGACCGGGCTGGGGGCCGGCGGACGCGGGTCCCCCGCCCGCGCCACGCGCGGATCGATCGGAGCGCCGGACCTCGGATCGACCGGGGCGCCGGACCTCGGATCGACCGGGGCGCCGGACCTTGGGTCGAGCGGGGCGCCGGATCGCGGGTCGATGGGCGCGACCGAGCGGGGATCGACACCGGCACCCGAGCGCGGATCGACGCCGGCGCCCGAGCGGGGATCGATCCCTGCGCCCGAGCGGGGGCCGATGGGGGCGCCGGATTGCTGCGCGGCCCATGGATCGACGGCGCGTGGATCCGTGGCGCCTGGGTCGGCAACGCGGGGGTCTGTGGTGCGGGTGGGTTGGTTCGGGTGGGGTGGTTGCTGCTGGTAGGACGTGGGCTGCTGGGAAGGGGTGGGGCGCCGGGGCATGCCGGGGTGGGCGGGAGGGTTGCCGCCGTGATGCTGGTCCTGGGTTTGGCCGCCGTAGGCCTGGCCGCTCTGAGGTTGGGCACCGTAAGTCTGCGCACTGTGGGGCTGACCGCCCTGGGCCTGAGCACCGTAGGGCTGCCCGGCTTGAGGCCGGGGACCGTAGGGCTGCCCACCCTGAGGTCGACCGCTCTGAGTCTGAGCACCGTAGGGCTGCCCGCTCTGGGGCTGAGCACCGTAGGGCTGCCCGCTCTGGGGCTGGACACCGTAAGGCTGAGCGCTCTGGGGCTGGACACCGTAGTGCTGGCCATCTTGAGGCCTGGTGCCATAAGGCTGAGCGCTCTGTGGGTGGGTGCCATAAGGCTGCCCGTCCTGAGCCTGAGCGCCGTAAGGCTGAGCGCTCTGTGGGTAGGCGCCGTAAGACGGCCCGTCCTGGCCCTGAGCGCCATGAGGCTGCCCACCCTGCGGCCGCCCACCGAACGGCTGCGTGCCGCGCGGCCGCTCACCCTGCCCAGAGTGAGCCTGCCCAGAGTGAGCCTGCCCAGGGTGAGGCTGGCCGTAGGGGCGGCGGTCGGGTTCGGGAAGGCGGTCGGGGAGGTGGGCCGGCCGATTCCACGATGGGCCGGAGGGTGTGCTGCCCGGCCCCTCCCAGGAAGGCGGAGGCTGCGGAGGCCGCCCGACAGTCGCTCGCCCGGCGCCGGGTGAGACCGGTCGCGCGGGCCCTCCCGAAGCGGGGTACGGCGCGCCGTAAGTCGGTTGTCCCGGGGCGGGGCCCCCGGAGGTCGGGTTGCCGTAGTAAGGCACGCCCGAGGACGAGTAAGGCACGCCGGAGGATGAGTAAGGCACGCCGGAGGACTGGTACGGCATGCCTGAGGTGGAGTATGGCGGCCCCGAGGACTGTGACTCCGGGTACGGGGGTGCGGAGGAGGGGGCAGCGTAAGAAGGCGGCGAAGAGGCCTGGGCGATCGCTTTGAAGTCGGCGTCCCACGAGGCTGCGGCCTCGGCAGCTGCGGCCGCGTCGTAGACCGGGTGGTGGACCGCGCGGCGTTGGCCGGGGTCGCCGGGGTAGCGCTGGCCTGGTTCGGGTTGCCATTCCCAGGTGATTTCGTAGACCCAGGCGGGTTCGTCGTCCCAGCCGTAGGCGCTGCCGGTCGAGCTCCAGCCGTTCATCGGGCACCCTGGCAGGTGCCGGACGTTTGGCTACGCTCGGTCACGGGAGTTCCACCTTGTCGGAAATGGCGCGCGGCGGGGCGGGGCGCCCGGTACGGTCGCCCAGCTCCGCGGCGGGAGTTGCGGGAGCTGTGGGGTTGTGAAAGGAGATTAACGGCGTGGACGGCCTTGACGCCAGGGTGCCCGAGATCTCTCCGGGCAGGCCGTTCCGGGAATGGGTCACTACTTTCGGTGCGCTGTCGTGGTCGGGTTTCCGGAGGTTCGCGACCTACCGGCAGGCGACGATAGCCGGATCGTTCACCAACATCGTCTTCGGGTTCCTTCGCTGTTACGTGCTGCTCGCTGTGGCGGCCGGTGCTACCGATGCCAAGCCCGGCGGTTACGACGCCGAGCAGCTCGCGACGTACGTGTGGGTGGGGCAGGGATTACTCACCGTGGTGGCGCTGTGGGGGTGGACGGAGCTGGCCGATCGGATCCGGTCCGGCGATGTGACGGCTGATCTGCTGCGTCCGGTCCATCCGGTTATCGGCTATCTCGCGCCTGACCTCGGGCGGGCCGCGCACGCGATGATCTTCCGCTTCCTGCCGCCCCTCGCGGTGGGTGCGATTTTCTTTGACTTGTACGCCCCGGAGCGCTGGTTCACCGTCCCGCTCCTCGCGGTGTCGATCCTGCTGGCGGTCATCGGCAGTCTCGGGCTCCGCTTCCTGGTCAACGCGACCGCGTACTGGCTGCATGATGCCCGTGGCCCGATCACCCTGTGGACGCTCTCGGCGGGCATTCTCGCGGGCCTGTACTTCCCGCTGCGGTTCCTGCCGGACTGGCTGGCTGTCACGTTCTGGGTGGCGACCCCGTTCCCCGGGCTGCTGCAGACGCCGGCCGACGTGCTGGTCGAGCGGGATCCGCCGCTGATGCAGGCCGGCCTGGTCGCGTTGCAGGCGGTGTGGGCGGTGGTGCTGCTGGCGCTCGCGGCGTATGTGCAGCGCCGTGCCGAGAAGCGACTGGTGGCCCAGGGTGGCTAACCCGTACACCTCCCTGGCGAGGGCACAGTGGCGCTCCTTCGCGTCGTACCGCACGTCGTTCGTGGTCGATCTGCTCAGCAACGTCGGCGGCACAGCGCTCGACGTCGTGGCTGTTCTGGTGCTTTTCCAGGCTACGCGTACGGTCGCCGGCTTCTCGCTGTCCGAAGGCCTGCTGATCGTGAGCCTGTCGTCGCTGGCGTTCGCGCTGGCGGACTTCACCGTCGGCAACGTGGACCGGCTCAAGACCTACGTGCGGACGGGGTTGCTCGACGCTGTCCTGGTGCGCCCGCTCGGTGCCCTGCCGCAGTTGCTGCTCATGGACCTGCCCCTCCGCAAGGCCCTCCGGCTGGTCGTCGGCGTGGGGGTGCTGGCCGTCGCGCTGCACGTCAACGCCATCGCGTGGACGCCGGCCCGGGTCGCGCTGATCGTCATCGCGCCACTGGCCGGGGCGGTGTTCTTCGGCGCGATTTTCGTCATCAGCGCCAGTGTCACGTTCTGGTGGATCGATTCCGGCGACCTCGGAAGTGCATTCACGTACGGCGGGCGCGATTTCACCGCGTATCCGGTGCCAGTTTATTCGGGCTGGTTCCGCGCGCTTTTCGCGTACGCCATGGGATTTGGATTTGTCGCCTATCAGCCGGCGGTGACGCTCCTGGGCCGTGACGATCCGCTCGGCCTGCCTGCCTGGGCAGGTTTTCTCTCCCCGCTCGTCGCCCTGATCGCGGCCGCTGCGGCTGCTTTTATGTGGCGGGCTGGGATCAGGCATTATAGGAGTACTGGGTCATGACGGACTGCACCGAGCTTGCCGCAGCGTTGGCGACTGACGGCCGCGACAGCGAGGGCCAGAAGGGCATGACAAAGGAGAGCAGAGCATGACGCTGATTTCGATGAAGGGCCTTCGGAAAGATTTCACTGTACGCGTGAAAGCGGGCCGATTACGCCGCGAGAAACGCACGGTCAGCGCCGTCGACGGCATCGACCTGTCCATCGAGCAGGGTGAGATGGTCGGGTACATCGGGCCGAACGGCGCCGGGAAATCGACCACCCTGAAAATGCTGACCGGCGTGCTGACCCCGTCGGCGGGCGAGGTCAGCGTGTGCGGGCTCCGGCCCGTGCCGCAGCGCACCCGGCTGGCGTTACGGATCGGCGTCGTGTTCGGGCAGCGCTCGCAATTGTGGTGGGATCTGCCGCTGCGCGATTCGTTCTCGCTGCTGCGTCACATTTACCGGGTGCCGCCGCAGGAACACGCCGCCCGGCTGAAACGTTGCCGGTCGCTGCTGGATCTCGATGATTTCCTGGACACTCCGGTTCGGCAATTGTCGCTGGGGCAGCGGATGCGCGGGGAGCTGACGGCGGCATTGCTGCACGGGCCGTCGGTGCTTTTCCTGGACGAGCCGACGATCGGGCTCGACGTCGTCAGCAAGCAGGCGGTGCGTTCGTTCCTGGCCGAGCTGGGCGCGGGTGGCGACCTGACGCTGGTGCTGACCACGCACGACCTGGCCGACATCGAGCGGCTGTGCCGGCGGCTCGTGGTGATCGACCACGGCCGGGTGGTCCACGACGGCACGATCGAAGCCCTCCACGACCGGTACGGTTCCCGCCGCCGCCTCGTCGTGGATCTCGACGCCCCCCTGCCGCCCGGTTTCGTGGTGCCGGGCGCCGAGCTGCTCTCCACCGAGGCGGACGGCCACCGGGCCGTTTTCGAGCTGACCTCATCGTCCGCGGGCGCGGTCGTCGGCGCGCTGCCCGCCCTGCGCGACCTCTCGCTCGTCGAGCCGGACATCGAAGACGTGGTCGCCCGCCTCTACCGCACTGTCTGACCGGCCCCGGCTCAGCCGCCCGCGCCCTGACCGGCCCCGATCTGACCGGCCCCGGCCCCGGCTCCGATCTGGCCGGCTCCGGTGGGGGCTTGGCCGGCGAGGTCGCAGATGAGGTGGGCGCGGGCGATCTTGCGGAAGGCCGTGACGAGGCGGCTGCGGTCGCCGGCGCGGGTGGCGAGGACGACGGGGGTGGGTTCGACGCCTTCGAGGGGGATCATCGTGAGGTCGGGGCGGTGGCTCATGTGGGCGGGGACGATGGCTACGGCGCGGCCGTCCGCGATGAACTCGAACTTGTCCTCGATGCGTTCCATCAGCGGGCCGTCGGGTGCCGGGCTGCCGTCGGGGCGCGGGTCGATGCGCCAGAACGCGTTCCACGTGGGGTTGCCGATGACCTTGGGGACGGGTTCGTCGGCGATGTCGTCGAGCGTGACGTATTCCTTGCCGGCGAGCCGGTGGTCGTGGGAGACCAGCACCGCGCGGGGTTCGTCGTAGAGGACCGTGACGTCCAGCCCGGCGGTGGCGAACGGCAGCCGGGTGACCACCGCGTCGACCCGGCGCTCGAGCAGGGCGGTGTGCCCGTCGTCCCAGCTCAGGTGGAGGCTGCGGACCTCGGCGTCAGGGTGCTGGCGCCGGAAGTGCCGCACGGCCGGGGTGATGATGAGGTTCGTGGTGTAGCCGACTGTCAGCTCGTGCGGGGTCGCGGCGGCCCGGGTCTGCGCGGCGGCGTCGGCGGCATCCTTGAGCAGTGCGCGGGCACGGGGCAGGAAGACCTGACCGGCGGGGGTGAGCTGGCTGCCCTGCGGGGTGCGGTCCAGCAGCCGCGCGCCGAGTTGCTGCTCCAGCTGGCGGATCTGGCGGCTCAGCGACGGCTGGGTGATGTGCAGGGCGGTCGCGGCGTGCCCGAAGTGCTCGTACTCGGCAAGCACCGCGAAATACCGGACCAGCCGCAGATCGAGATCCGGACCCACCTGAGCTGTGGTCATGCCTCAAGCGTATTGCACGATACGAAACAAGCTTTGGACGGTACGCCCGGACTGCTCCCACGATGGAGACACGATTTCCCCTATCTGAGGAGCTCCCACCATGCGGGTATTCGTCACCGGCGCGAGCGGGTACATCGGGTCCGCCGTCGTCAGCGAACTCCTCGGCGCCGGGCACGAGGTCACCGGCCTGGCCCGGTCCGACAGGTCCGCGGCAGCGCTGACCGCCGCGGGAGTGCAGGTCCACCGCGGCGACCTCGAGGACCTCGACGCCCTGCGCGCCGGGGCCACCGACGCGGACGCCGTGATCCACACCGCGTTCAAGCACGACGACATGGCGAACTTCGGCGGCGCCGTCGCCCTGGACCTGCATGCCGTTCAGGCGCTGGCCGGTGCCGCCCGCCGGCTCGTCATCACGTCCGGCACGACCATGATGCGGCTTGGCACCGCCGTGACCGAGGACGACCTGCCCGGCCCCGAATGGCCGCGCGGTGCCGCCGAGACCGCCGCGCTGGAATCCGGCGTCGCCTCGATCGTGCGCTGCCCGCCGTCCGTGCACGGCGAGGGAGACCTGCACGGGTTCGTCACGCTGATCATCGCCGCTGCGCGGGAGAAGGGCTTTTCCGCGTACGTGGGGGACGGCGCGAATCGCTGGCCTGCCGTGGACCGGCTGGACGCCGCCCGGTTGTTCCGGCTCGCGGTGGAAGCGGACTCGGTCGGGCACCGGTTGCACGCCGTCGGCGACGAGGGCGTGCCGTTCCGGGAGATCGCTGAGTCTGTCGGACGCCATCTCGGCGTACCCGTGAAAAGCATCGCCCCTGAGCAGGCAGCGGACCACTTCGGCTTCCTCGGAATGCTGGCGGGCGCCGACACCCCAGCCACGAACGCGCTGACCCGCAAGCTGCTGACCTGGGAGCCCACGCAGCCCGGCCTCCTCGCCGACCTGGACTCGGGCCACTACTTCGCCTGAGGCCTGGTGCGGCAGCCGCCGTTCGTGAGGTGACTTCGGGTCCTGCGGGTACAAGAACGGGCGCCGCGTGATCATCTGTGCGTTGTGACACAACATCAGACCTTGCGGTGGCTGAGGGCGATAGCGGAGGCCCTGCCCGGTTGATCCGGCCGACCTGCAAGATCGCCTATCGTTTGTGCTGGTCAAATGGCCACGCCGACACCAGGCAAGAGCCCGACGAGCCCACAACGCCCGCCGTCTCAACCTCGAAACTCATTCATGATCATGAATGGCGGCTGCCGTGCTAACACCTACTTCGAGGGCTACCGATCGGCTGCCTCGAATTGGCACCGTTGAGGCTGCCGCCTGTAAGCGTGCCAAGCGGCGGCTGATTCAGCCATCTGCTGCTTCCAAGAGATGCGTTCCGTTTCTGCGATCTCGGCCCACATCCCAGCAAGGGCAGCCGCGCAGACATCGATAGCCTCCGGGGCAGCGCTTCGCCATGCCTGGGTGGGCGCTACGCAGCGCTCGGCCTCTTCCGGCGTGTGCCCGGCGAAGATCAAGCGGATGATCAAGCAGCCAGGGTCGATGAATGCAGCTCCGAGAGTCGGCCATGCCCAATCGATCAAGCTAGCGTTGGAGCCATCGATGAGAATGTTGTCGGGCGCGTAGTCGGTGTGCAGCAACGTGTCGCCCCGCAGTAAGGGCAGGTCGGCCGTGTCAACGAAGCCTGCCCAGCGGGTCTCGGCTCGCTTCAGCTCGGGTAGGTCGGGACACCGGATCTGAGCCAGCCGACGTATCGCGTCAACGACTTTGGGAATGTCCAGCGAACCTGGCGCGTAATTGGCGTGCCGGCCGCTCGCTACCTGAAAGCCGAGCAAACTCCAACCCTCGACCTCTGTTCGCCAGAAAAGCTTGGGAGACAGCTCGCGGACGTACGGACTGACGACCGACTCTCGAACTTGACCGGCCACACGGGGATCATCAACTCGAAGGCCTTTGATGAACACCGAGACGGTGGCTGTCTCCAACACGGCGGCGATGGCCGAGTTCTTCCCCGCTGACACGGTCGAGGCAGCGCGAACCGGCCCGGTGCGAACTTCGATCGCTGCTCGGACCGGTTCGGAGAGCTGTTCCCAGTCGGTTCGCTGCATGAGCCCTTCCTGCGATCACGAGTTGCCGGACGGCGACGAGTTTCCCAGACTGGCCCGTGCCCGGCCTGGGCCAGACCGGACACGGGCGGGTGGTTCGATCGGTCAGTACGGGTTGTCGTCGCTGGCGGCGCAGTTGCATTTGTTTGCGGTGGAGAAATCCTCCATGTCCGTGACGGCGATGCCCTCCGCCGGGTCGAGCTCGTCGGGCTGCGGGTGGGTGGGAAGCTCGAGGAAGACGGGTACCGATCCCATGGTGGCTCCTTTCGATCAGTTGCCGTGCTGGCAGTAAGTCCGCAGGTCGGCATTGGCCTTGCGGTAGAGCTGTACCAGCGGCATGCAGGTGCCGCAGGTGCCTTGGAGGGTGCAGCCAGTACAGCCACCTTGGCGGCCCAAGAGGCGGTCGGCGATCCCGCCGAGGCGCCGAAGACCTTCGACCTCCTCCTCCAGCAGCGGGACGTTCGGGTCGCGGCCCACCTTGCAGATCGACGCCTTCCCGTACGGATCGGCGTGGAAGAACGTGTGGCCAGCGTTGCAGCCGGTGAACGGCGTTCGGCGGCGTAAATAGGAGGGATCCTGCGACCGCAGCACCTCCGCGCCGCCGTAGATGGTCGGGGAAATGTTGCTGTAGACGTGGTAGGGCAGCCCGTATCTGTCTGCCAACGCCTTCATGCCATCCAGCTCATGGGCGTTGCTCTGGGTGACGACGAGGTTGAGATTCATCGGTAGTTTTGCCTCGACGGCTGCTGCGAGGCCTTTGGTGAACTTTTGGAAGGATCCTGGCCGCCTGGTGACCTTGTCGTAGCCGTCGGCGGTCGCGCCGTACACGCTGATGGTCAACCTATAGACGGGTCGGGTCACCAGCAGGTCGAGGATGTCAGCGCGCCAGAGCCGGCTGCCGTTGGTGCTGATCGTCTGAAGCATGCCGAGTTCGAAGGCGTACGTGTACACATCACGAAAGTGACGATCGACGAGGGGTTCTCCGCCGGTGAGCTGGAGCCATACGACGCCGGCGTCGCGCATGGTGAGGAGCAGACGCTCGCGGTCAGGCCAATCGAGACCCTCGAAACGCTTGAGCCCGAGGTAGCAGTGTTCGCAGTCGTAGTTGCAGCCGAGGTTGAGTTCGTAGCTGGCGCGGCTGTAGCCATGAGGGCTGTCGGGCCGCACGAGGACGTTTCCGGCAATTGGTTGATCGGCGAGTTCGACCTGCCAGGTTTGCTGGGCCATTTCTACCAACCAGGGCGGCGACAGTCCGTCAGGGCCGGCGTCGCGCAGCTCCTGGAACTTACTGGCCGAAAGCCTGACGCCGCTCACGCTGCCCTGCCGCAAGACGAAATATTCGCCGAGGTACTTCGTACCGATCAGCTGGTACACGTGCCAACTCCCTTCAGTCGGTGCTGCGGACCAGGTCCTATTAGCGGCTGCCTTTGTTCGGTCAAAGGTTTTGGTACCGGAATCGCGGCCGATAGCTGAGAAAACGGATTAATTTCCTGTGGCCTGCATTCGTTCTGGTGCCTGCTGAAGAGCTATTTCTCTCGTGGTTCCACCGCACGCGGGGCACCATCGGTTCTTGACCTTGAAGGACATCAGCCCGAACGCGAAGCCCGTCAGCAGAACGGCCGACAGCGCGCCGATCAACACAAATATCACCTCTAAATGTCGCAGCTTCGGGAGGACACCGATCCTGAGATCCCGACGCTAGGCTGACTACGACGAGGCGACCGGGAATTTCTTTACCGGGTTGGTCCAGCGTGGGCGGTCAGGATGATCACATGCGAGGCATGACTGACGAGATGACCACCGGGCAGCGCGTCGCGTTCTACCGTCGTCGACGCGGCATGTCCCAGGAGGTACTGGCCGGTCTCGTAGGCAAGACCGGAGAGTGGCTACGCAAGGTCGAAACCAACCGTGCCGACCTTGACCGTTTGTCGGTCATCCGAGCCATCGCTAAAGCGCTCGACGTGTCGCTCGGCGACTTGATCGGCGAGCCCGACCTCTTCGAGTGGTCACCGGACTCCGGGCGAGAAACGATTCCGGCTCTTCGCGCGGCACTGCATGACTACAGCCATCTGACGCCGGCGATTCTGGCGGTGCCAGAGGAAGACCCGCCGTCGCCGACCGATCTGACGAACGACATCGAGGAGGCGTGGCGGGACTACCAGCGTTCTCGTTACGGAACGCTCGCGCGCCGGCTCCCCTTCCTCCTGCATGACTGCCATACCGCAATGCGCTTCTATGACGGCACCGCCGGAAAGCAGGCCCAGGCCTCGGCGGCGTACGCCCATCAGGTCGCTACCCTGTTCTTAACTAAGATCGGCGAGGCCGACCTCGCCTGGATCGCAGCGAGCCGTGGGCTGGCAGCTGCGAACTCGAGCAATGATAACATCGTCATCGGGTCGCTCAGCCGGGCAGCTGCTCACGCCTTGGTATCCATCGGCGAGTATCGCCAAGCAGTCGGACTCGCGTCGGCAACTGCCGAATATCTTCAGCCACGCCTATCCAGACCTACGCCTCAGTTGCTCTCGGTGTACGGGAGCCTCCACCTTGTTTGTGCCATGGCCTCGGCACGATCAGACGACCGCGGCTCCGCTGATCTACATCTTGGCGAGGCGGACGCGTCCGCAATGAGACTCGGTATGGATGGCAACTTCGTGTGGACCGCGTTCGGTCCGACGAACGTCAAGATCCATCGGGTGGCTGTGGCCAACGAGTTCGGTGATGTGCAACGCGCAATCGAGATTGGCCCGGGGCTGGACACTTCCGCGCTTCCAGTCGAACGGCGGGTCCGTCATGCGATCGAGACGGCACGAGCTCACTCAAGATGGAATCAAGTTGATGAGGCGCTCGCCGCCCTGCTCTCGGCGGAACGGATCGGGCCGGATCAAGTGCGATACCACCGGCTGTCACGCACTCTGGTCCGGGAGATTCTCAGCCGACCACGCCCGCCGTCGCTGGCGATTCAGCTGAGCGAGCGCATGGGCATCGGGACACGACTGCCGCGATGGTGAGGGGTCAGACGGGGGCGCCTGGGATCAGCCTGCTCGTGTAACCCGCCGCTACCAGGCGCCGAAAGGCCGCTCTCACTTCGGGCGGTACATTCTGCGGGATGGCGAAGCCCTCGCGTGCATACTCCTCGATCCGTTGCGTATCACCGACCAGCATGTCGATGACCTTCTTGACGTCGCCGATGGACGCCACGTATTCGTCGAGCGGAACCGGCAGCGAGGCACACAGCACCTCCACTTCCGGCCACACCTTTCTGCAGGTGGCGTAGGCGCGACGCTGCTGGTAGGGCCGAGACATGAGGATCAGTGACCTGACCTCGATTCCACTCTTGAGTAAGAGCTCACGAGTCAGCGTGATGTTCTCCGAAGTGTTCTTCGCGGCGGGCTCGATCAGAACAGCTCCCTCTGGAACTTCGTTCTCCGCTGCGTACTCGGCGTAGTGGACGGCCTCGCCCCGGGGAAATCTCTCCACGGTCGTCGGCGCGTTGGCGCCCGAGAAGACGATGCGCGGAAACATGCCTTGACGAAACAACTGCACGGCGATGACCGCAACCCCGAGATCATGACTGCCCAGACCGAGCCCGACGTCACACGGGCGCAGTTCATGCTGCAAGTCGTGGTAGTTCCAGAGGGTTTCCACATCCGGCCGGAGCCCGCCAGGTATGACCGAGGATGAGGGCGCCGTTCCCGTCTCACTGGCTGAGGTCTCTGCCGCGGCCCGGCCCTCCGTCATTCCTGAACAGCCGTGCAGGACACGAAGTGAAAACCACTGGCGCGGATCAACGCCAATGAGGAAGGGATGCCATGGGCGTGTGACCGGTGTGCTTCCGCTGGTCTCATGGGCGCCAGCTTATGTACCCCTGGAAGGGCACGAACTGCGACGGCAACTCTCCCTCGATCAAAGGCGGCGGACACTAGCGGTGCTCCATCACGAGCACCGCCCACGTCCCGGGTGTCAGGGCCTCGTAGTGGTGGGGCAGGTCGCCCGGGAAGGAGGCGTAGTCGCCGGGGTCGAGCTCCACGGTGTCGCCCGCCGGCCCCGCCTTGAGCCGGCCCGCGGCGACAACGACGTGCTCGACGCTGCCCGGGATGTGGGCCTCGGCCTCGCGGGGCTGGCCCGGTTCCAGTTCCATGACGTAGAGGTCGCGGCGTGCGTGGATCGAGCCGGCGGTCAGCAGGCTCGCGGTGAAGTCGGCCCGGTCGGCGCGCAGGCGGGTCTGCTCAGCGGCGCGGACCACGCGTACGGCGGGGGAGGGGGGCTCG
This sequence comes from Winogradskya humida, assembly GCF_016862215.1. GTDB lineage: Bacteria > Actinomycetota > Actinomycetes > Mycobacteriales > Micromonosporaceae > Actinoplanes > Actinoplanes humidus. The sequence continues at coordinate 149,478 of NZ_BOMN01000010.1, read as the reverse complement.
ACCAGCCGGCTGAACGGGATGCCGAGCGCGACGCCGAGCGACCAGAGCGTTTCGATGCTGGGGTTGCCGGTGCCGTTCTCCAGCTGGGACAGCGTCGACTTCGCCAGCCCGGCGCGGCGGGCCAGCTCCGCGAGCGAGATCCCGGCCCGCTCGCGTTCCTGGCGCAGGGCGGCGGCGATGGCGGCGAGCGGCGGTGCGGGCTGCGACATGTTCACTCCGTCGATCGTTTCGTTCGGTTTGACGAACGAGCGCTACTGCGTTCAATATTGTGAACCATGCGTACGCCAAACCGAACACCGGACGCCGCGCTCCTGCGCGACGCGGCAGCCATCGCCGCTGCCATGATCGCGGTGGGAGCATCATTCGGCGCCATCACCATCGCGTACGCCCTCCCGCTCTGGCTCCCCTTCGCCATGTCGACCCTGGTCTTCGCGGGCGGCGCCCAATTCCTCGCCGTCGGCCTGTTCGCCGCGGGCAACCCGATCGCGGCGATCGTCGCGGGCCTGCTGCTCAACGCCCGCCACCTCCCGTTCGGCCTCGCGGTCTCGGCCACCATCGGCCCGCGCCTGCGCGACCGCCTCATCGGCAGCCACCTCATGACCGACGAGGTGGTCGCCTTCACCCTGCGCGAAACCGACCCCGTTCGCCGTCGCCGCACCTACTGGCTGATCGGCATAACGCTCTTCACCTCCTGGAACGCGGGCACGGCACTCGGCGTACTCCTCGGCGGCGTCACCGGCGACCCGGCGCAGCTCGGCCTGGACGCTGCCTTCCCCGCCGGGCTCATCGCGCTGATCCTGCCGTCGCTACGGGACCGATCCACCCGGGCGGTCGCGCTCACCGGGGCGGCCCTCGCGGTTCTGCTGACGCCGGTCCTGCCCGCCGGCATGCCGGTGCTGTGCGCGCTGCTCGGGTTGCTCGTGCTCTTCGTCCCCCGCTTCCGCTCCGGCCTGCGCACGCCGGCTCCAGCCGCGGCCTCGGATGCGACGCCAGCTGCGGATCCGGGCCTGGCTTCGGGCTCGGCTCCGGGCTCAGCTTCCAGCTCGGCCTCGGCTGCGGCTGCGGCTCCGGGCTCGGCTCCGGTTTCGCTTGGTGGGGAGGCGTGATGATCATCGCGGCGATTGTGGTGCTCGCGGTCGGGACGTACGCGATGCGGCTGAGCGGGGTGCTGCTGCGGGAGCGCCTCGAGCTGTCCGAACCGGTGCAGCGGCTGCTGCCGATGGCGGCGGCTTCGCTGCTGGCAGCGCTCGCTGCGACGGCCACGCTGATGGAAGGGGCCGCCTTCGCCGGGTACGCCCGCCCGGCCGGAGTCGCGATCGGAGCAGTCCTCGCGTGGCGTCGCGCGCCCTTCGTCGTGGTCGTGCTGGCCGCGGCACTCTCAGCGGCGCTGCTCCGCCTCGCCGGCATCGAATAGCCGGCATCGAACAGCGGGGGCTCAGGGGGCTTGCCTTGACGTCGGCGTGAAGGCCTAGCTTGGTGAACATGCTGATCGGGGAGCTTGCCGAGCGGGCCGGGACCAGTGCGCGGACCCTGCGGTACTACGAGGAGCACGGCCTCGTCGAAGCGGACCGGGACGCCAACGGCTACCGCCGCTACGACGAGGGCGAGCTGCGGGTTGTTCACGAGATCCGGGCGCTGCTCGCGGCCGGGTTCGGGGTGGACGACATCCGGCCGTTCGTCGCCTGCCTGCGCGCGGGGAATTCCGCCGGGCACGTGTGCCCGGACTCCGTTGCCGTGCTGCGGCGGAGGTTGCGCGAGGTGGAGGGGCTGCTCGATCAGATGGGTGCCGTCCGGGACCAGTTGCGTGGGCAGCTGGCCCAGGCGATCGAGGAAAGGGAGATCCGATGCCTGAGAATCCGCTGATCACCGTCACCGACGAGACCTTCGCCGACGTGGTGCTGGGGGCCCAGCTCCCGGTGCTGGTCGACTTCTGGGCGAAGTGGTGCGGCCCGTGCCGGCCGCTGGCGGTGTCGCTCGCCGAGCTCGCGCCGGAGTTCGAGGGCCGCGCGCTGATCGCCAAACTCGACTCCGACGAGAACCCCGAAACAACCCGCCAATACCGCGTCATGTCGATGCCGACCCTGCTCTTCTTCCGCGCCGGCATCGTCACGGCCACCCTGGTCGGCCTACGCCCCAAAAACGTCCTCCGCACCGCCCTGAACAACGCGATTGAGCCAGTCGAGGCTTACGCCAACCGCTGAGATCGGGGTCGCGGTTGAGTAGGTAACTGATCGCTCAGAGCCTTAAAACCGAGCGGGCAGAAGGCGCGCTCAGTGGGTGACCGGCCGGCCGGGGGCGGGTTCCTGAGGCGGTCAGCGGAGATCGCGTTCGGGTGGGTGGCCGGCTGCCTGGGGCGCGGAGTTTTGGGGCCGCGCAAGTCGCGGTCGAGTGGGTGATCGGCCGCTTAGGCGCGGGTTCTTGAGGCCGCGCAAGCGAAACTCGCGCTCAAGTAGTGGTCGGCCGCCCAGAGGCGGGTTCCTGTAGTCCCGGCGGCGGGCGAAGGCCGCGGTCCAGCGGGCGACCGGCCGGCTGAGGGCGGGTTCCTGTAGACCGGATGAGCGGAAGTCGCGGTCCAGTGGGCGACCGGCCCGGCCGGGGGGCGGGTTCCTGAGACCGGTCAGCGGAAGTCGCGGTCGGGTGGGTGACCGGACGCTCGGGGGCGGACTCTTTAAAGGTGACTATTTACGCAGGTGAAGGGTCCGGGTGGCTGTTCTGGCGCCGCCAGGCGCCTGGCCGGCCGGGCCCGGCCTCGACGGGAGTTGCGGTCTGCACCACCCGCCGAGCTACGACATCAAGTTCTTGATCTTGTGGTTCGTGCGGAAGGCGCCGCTTGCGTGAGGTGGGACTCAGATTTTTGCGCCCAGCTCGACGGCGGGCTTCGGGACGCGCATGCGGCGGAAGGTGAGGGCTCGCATGATGCCGTAGAGGTAGAGCGAGCCGAGGCGCTGGGTGGTGTTGGGGATTCGCTCGGTGACCAGTTTTTTGACCTTGCGGCTGATCAGGATGCTGTCGATGACGACGATGACCGCGAGGATCGCCCAGAGGAGGTTGGCCGCGAGGTTGATGAAGGCGGGCATGGCGCCCGTCGAGCCGATGAAGACGATGATGGCGCCGCCGAAGAACCAGGTGCCGGCGGTGCGGCGGGAGTCGACGATGTTGCGGACGAGGGCTCGCTCGGGGCCTCGGTCGCGGGCCAGGAGGTAGCGCTCGTCGCCCGCTTTCATGCCGGCCTGGGCCTCGGCGCGCTCGACTCGCTGGCGGTCGCGCATCTGCTTGTAGGCCTCGCGGCGGTTGGCCGGGGCTGCGGCGGTGGTCTGCCGTCGCTGGGTGGTCTGCCGCTTCGGCGTCTCGACGCCGAGCTCTTTCTTGGAGGGCGTGTAGCCCTTCGGGCGCGGCTCGGTGGCCGTCGCGGAATCGCTCACCGTGGCGGTGGCGTCGGCGACGAGGTCGGAGGACTTGCGGCGAAACAGCGAAGACACCCCAGCAGCGTAGCCAAAGGGTGCGACAAACCTGAAACCGCGCCGCCGATCCCGGAGGATCAGCGGCGCGGTTGTGACCGAACGGTCTATCAGACGTATTCGACGTGGGCGCCGAGGGCCGAGAGTTTGTTCTCGAAATCCTCGTAGCCGCGGTTGATCAGGTCGACGCCGTAGACGCGGGAGGTGCCCTCGGCCGCGAGTGCCGCGATCAGGTGGCTGAAGCCCGCGCGCAGGTCGGGGATGACCAGGTCGGCCGCGTGCAGCTTGCTCGGGCCGGCGATGACCGCCGAGTGCTTGAAGTTGCGGCGGCCGAAGCGGCAGGGGGTGCCGCCGAGGCAGTCGCGGTAGACCTGGATGGTCGCGCCCATCTGGTTGAGCGCCTCGGTGTAGCCCAGACGCTGCTCGTAGACGGTCTCGTGCATGATCGACAGACCGCGGGCCTGGGTCAGCGCGACGACGAGCGGCTGCTGCCAGTCGGTCATGAAGCCGGGGTGGACGTCGGTCTCGAGCGCCACGGCGTTGAGCTCGCCGCCGGGGTGCCAGAACTTGATGCCGCCCTCGACGCCGGTGACGCCGGGGCGGGTGACCCGGGCGTCGGTGATCTCGAACTCGCCGCCGATGTTGGTGAAGACGTTGAGGAACGTCATCATGTCGGCCTGCTGCGCGCCGAGGACCTCGATCTCGCCCCGGGTGGCCAGCGCGGCCGCGGCCCAGCTGGCGGCCTCGATGCGGTCCGGGATCGGCTTGTGCTTGTAGCCGTGCAGCTTCTTGACGCCCTGGATCTCGATGACCCGGTCGGTGTGCACGGTGATGATGGCGCCCATCTTCTGCAGCACGCAGATGAGGTCCATGATCTCCGGCTCGATCGCGGCGTTGCGCAGCTCGGTGACGCCCTCGGCGCGGACGGCCGTGAGCAGGACCTGCTCGGTGGCGCCGACGCTCGGGTAGGGCAGCTCCAGCTTCGTGCCGTGCAGCCCGTTGGGGGCGGTCAGGTGCATGCCCTCGGGGGTCTTGTCGACGACCGCGCCGAACTCCCGCAGTGCCTGCATGTGGAAGTCGATCGGGCGCGGGCCGATGTGGCAGCCGCCGAGGTCGGGGATGAACGCGTGGCCGAGGCGGTGCAGCAGCGGCCCGCAGAACAGGATCGGGATCCGCGACGAGCCGGCGTGCACGTTGATCTCGTCGGTGCTGGCGCTCTCGACGTTGGTGGGGTCCATCACCAGCTCGCCGTCGTCGACGCCGTCGCTCACCTTGACGCCGTGCAGCCCGAGCAGGCCGCGGACCACCTCCACGTCGCGGATGCGGGGCACGTCGTACAGCGTGCTCGGTGTCTCGCCCAGCAGGGCGGCCACCATCGCCTTCGAGACGAGATTCTTGGCGCCACGGACCCGGATCTGTCCCTGCAGCGGCGTACCGCCGTGCACGGCCAGGACGTCGTCGGTCAACGCAACCTCCAGAGACAGGCGCAGCGACGCGCCCGAAGCGAATAGGGTGCCGCCGCAGGGAAGGGGGTTCCGCGGCAGCCGCCCGGGCAGCATAGCCCTGAGTGACTGTTACAGAAACGTCCAGATCGCCCATCCGGGCACGAATAGCTGATGATTAAGCCGAGAAAAAGGTGATCGCTTTCTTTGGGCTCATCAGCAGCTACGCAGGGTGACGATTTACGGCAGTGCGAGCATCTGGTCGAGCGCCACTCGCGCGTACTTCGCGGTGTCCGGGTCGACGGTGATCTGGTTGGGCACGCGACCCGCGACCAATTCCTCCAGCGCCCACACGAGGTGGGGGAGATCGATGCGGTTCATCGTCGAGCAGTAGCAGACCGCGCGGTCCAGGAACATGATCCGCTTGTCGGGGTGCTCCAGGGCCATCCGGCGCACGAGGTTGAGCTCGGTGCCGACCGCCCACGCGGAGCCGGCCGGGGCCGCCTCCAGGGCCTTGATGATGTATTCCGTCGAGCCGACCTGGTCGGCGGCGCGCACGACCTCGTGCCGGCACTCGGGGTGCACGATCACATTGACGCCGGGGACCCGCTCGCGGACCTCGCGGACGCTCTCGACGGTGAAGCGGCCGTGGACCGAGCAGTGCCCGCGCCAGAGGATCATCTTGGCGTCGCGGAGCTGCTCCGCGGTGAGACCGCCGTTCGGCTTGTGCGGGTCGTAGAGCACGCAGTCGTCGAGCGTGAGGCCCATCTCCAGCACCGCGGTGTTGCGGCCGAGGTGCTGGTCGGGCAGGAAGAACACCTTCTGGCCCTGCTCGAAGGCCCAGTCGAGGGCCCGCTTGGCGTTCGACGAGGTGCAGACCACGCCGCCGTTGCGCCCGACGAAGCCCTTGATGTCGGCCGAGCTGTTCATGTAGGTCACGGGGACGATGTCGCCCTCGATGCCGAGATCGGTGAACTGGTCCCACGCCGTCTCGACCTGGCCCAGCACGGCCATGTCGGCCATCGAGCAGCCGGCCGCGAGGTCGGGCAGGACGACCTTCTGCGCCGAGGTGGTCAGGATGTCGGCGCTCTCGGCCATGAAGTGCACGCCGCAGAAGACGATGAACTCCGCGTCGGGGCGGGCGGCGGCCTCGCGGGCCAGTTTGAAGGAGTCGCCGGTGACGTCGGCGAACTGGATGACCTCGTCACGCTGGTAGTGGTGGCCCAGCACGAAGACCCGGTCGCCGAGCGCCGCCTTGGCAGCGGTCGCGCGGGCGACCAGATCCGGATCGCTCGGCGCGGGCAGGTCGCCGGGGCAGTCGACGCCGCGCTCACTGGCCGGGTCGGTGCCCTGGCCGAGCAGCAGCAGCGCGAGAGGGGTGTTCGCGGGTTCAGTCCAAGTCGACGTCACGGTGCCTATGTTTCCACAGGGTTGCCAGACGTTGAGGTGTGTCGAAGCCCTCAGCGCTTACGGGCCTTTGTCATGATCTGTCGGATCCGGGCCTGGTTTTCGGGCTTCGCGAGCTGCTGCCGGCCCTGCTGGACGAGCTTCTGACCCTTGGGGCTGCGGAGGAAGGTCTGGAGTCGCTGCATGAGAGTGGCCATGCACACAACGTTGCCAGACGGAGCTGAATGAAACCTGTACCTTCTGTGCTCGTGCGAATACTCATCTGCCCTGACAAGTTCGCCGGGACGCTGAGCGCTGCCGAGGTGGCCGCCGCCGTCGCCGAGGGCTGGCACGGGACCGCGCCCGCCGACGAGTGCGTGCAGCGCCCGCTCTCCGACGGCGGGCCGGGCTTCATCGAGGTGCTCGGCACCGCGCTGGGCGGGCAGCGGATCCCCGTCACCACCGTCGACCCGCTCGGGCGCCCGGTGACCGGCGAGGTGCTGCTCGTCGGTGCCACCGCCTACGTGGAGAGCGCCCAGGCCTGCGGCCTGCATCTTCTGACCGAGGACGAGCGCGACCCCAGGATCACGACGTCGTACGGGCTGGGCCTCCTGCTCGCCGCGGCCGTTGAGGCGGGTGCGACCGAGGTCGTTGTCGGACTCGGCGGCTCCGCGGTCAACGACGCCGGCGCGGGGATGCTGGCCGCGCTGGGTGCCGGGCCGGTCGACATCGGCGGGTACGCGCTCCCGTACGGCGGTGTGGTGCTCGGCACGGCGGAACGGCTCGAAGGCAAGCCGCGGCTGCGTCAGGTGAGCCTCGTGGCCGCCACGGATGTTGACAATCCGCTGCTCGGGCTGCACGGGGCCAGCAACGTGTTCGGGCCGCAGAAGGGTGCCTCGCGTGACGATGTCATGCGGTTGGACGCTGCGCTCGAGCACTTCTCGGGCGTACTCGAAAAAGAATTCGGGGTTGAGGGGCTGGCTCTCATGCCGGGCGCGGGTGCGGCCGGTGGGATCGGGGCCGCGCTGCTCGCCCTCGGTGGACGGGTTGTTTCCGGGATCGGCCTGGTCACCCGCATGATCGGGCTGGACGCCGAGCTGGACCGGGCGGACCTGGTGATCACGGGGGAGGGGTCCTTCGATCACCAGTCGTTGCGCGGGAAGGTAACTGCGGGTATCGCTAATTCCGCTCGTGACCGTGGACTGCCCTGTGTTGTGGTCGCAGGGCGTAACGAGACCGGGCATCGCGAGGCTGCGTCTGCCGGCGTGACCGAGACGTACGCTTTGGTCGAGCACTTCGGGTCATCTGACCTGGCGTTCGCCGAGCCGGCCCGCGGCCTGCGAGAAATCGCATCTCGCCTGGCCACACAATGGTCCCGGTGACTTGGGGAATAAACCCCAAGAGAGCTAGCGTTGGCCGGTACGGCACATCACCGGACCGGCAGGGAGAACCGCACGTGACAACTGAAGCGCACACCGAGTCGACCGAGGCCACCACGGCCGCGCCGACCGGCGTCATTTTGACCGACGTCGCGGCTGTCAAGGTCAAGGGCCTGATCGAGCAGGAAGGGCGCGACGACCTGCGCCTGCGTATCGCCGTGCAGCCCGGTGGCTGCTCCGGCCTGCGCTACCAGCTCTTCTTCGACGAGCGTTCGCTCGATGGGGACGTCGTCAGCGACTTCGACGGTGTCGAGGTCGTCGTCGACCGGATGAGCTCGCCGTACCTGGCGGGTGCCACGATCGACTTCGCGGACCGGATCGACGCGCAGGGCTTCACGATCGACAACCCCAACGCGCAGAATTCCTGTGCCTGTGGTGACTCGTTCCACTAAATCCACCAGCGTTGTTCACCACGAGGGCCGCTCATCCGCAAGCCGGGTCGAGCGGCCCTCGTGCGCCGACCGGTAGGCTCCGGGGGTAATCGCACCCGATCCCCGAGGGCCGACATGAAGATCGCCGTAACCGGCTCGATCGCCACCGACCACCTGATGCACTTCCCGGGCAAGTTCTCGGAGCAGCTCATCGCCGATCAGCTGCACAAGGTCTCGCTCTCCTTCCTCGTCGACGACCTGGTCGTGCGGCGCGGCGGCGTGGCGGCGAACATCGCGTTCGGCATGGGACAGCTGGGCCTGACCCCGATCCTCGTCGGCGCCGTCGGCGCGGACTTCGCCGACTACCGCTCCTGGCTCGAACGCCATGGCGTCGACTGCGACTCGGTGCACGTCAGCGAGGTCGCCCACACGGCGCGCTTCGTGTGCACCACCGACGCGGAGCTCAACCAGATCGCCTCGTTCTACGCCGGCGCGATGACCGAGGCCCGCAACATCGAGCTCGCCCCGGTCGCCACCCGGGCCGGCGGTCTCGACCTCGTCGTGATCGGTGCCAACGACCCGGCCGGCATGCTGCGGCACTCCCAGGAATGCCGCGACCGTGGGTACGCGTTCGCAGCGGACCCGTCGCAGCAGCTCGCCTGGATGGACGGCAAGGACGTGCTGCCGCTGATCGAGGGCGCCAAGTTCCTGTTCACCAACGAGTACGAGCGCTCGCTGCTCGAGACCAAGACCGGCCTCAGCGGCGACCAGGTCCTCGAGCACGTCGAGATCCGGGTCACCACGCTGGGCGCCGGCGGTGCCGAGATCACGGGCCGTGGCATCGAGCGCATCCACGTCCCGGTCGCCCGTGACGTGGTCCCGCAGGACCCGACCGGTGTCGGCGACGGCTTCCGGGCGGGCTTCTTCGCGGCGCTGAGCTGGGGCGCAGGGCTCGAGCGTGCCGCGCAGGTGGGCTCGCTCGTCGCCGCGAACGTGCTCGAGTCCGACGGCGGCCAGGAATATGCCATCGCCACGGACCAGTTCCTCAAGCGGCTCGCCGACTCGTACGGTGACGAGGCCGCCGCGGAGATCCAGCCGCATCTGATCCAGGCCTGAGGAGTACGAGAACCATGGTGCTGGCCGTCTTCGCCGGACTTCCGGGCGTGGGAAAGAGCACGCTCGCGCAGCAGGTGGGGGCGGCCATGCCCGCCACGGTTCTCGCGGTCGACACGGTCGACGTCGCCCTGCGGGTCTACGACGTGACCGAGCCGCGTCCCGGCTACGCCGCTTACGGGGTGGTGGCGGCGCTGGCGGAGACCCAGCTGCTGCTGGGCCATCACGTGATCATCGACGCGGTGAACCCGGTCAAGGGCGCCCGGCAGCTCTGGGTCGACCTCGCCGACCGCCTCGACGTGCCGCTGCGCGTAGTCGAGGTCTTCTGCGGTGACGACGACGAGCACCGGCGGCGGGCGCGATCCTGGGCGGACGTGCTGAAGGTCAGCGCCGAGTACGAGCCCTACGTCGGCCCGCGCCTGGTGGTCGACACCTTCCTCGCCAAGGAGCCGGTCAAACCGGTGCTCAACTATTTGACCTTCCGCACCTCGTAGGCGTCCGCCTCCGGGGAGCCGAGGTATTCCTGGCCCTTCATCCGGCACCACGCCGGGATGTCGTTGGCCGCGGCCGGGTCGTCGGCCAGCACCCTGACCACCTCGCCGACCTTTACGCCGGGCATCGCCCTGGCCAGGTCGATGATCGGCAGGGGACAGCGGCGGCCCCGCGAATCCACCTCGATCACATTCCCGCCTCCTTCCGGATCGCTTCGACCAGCCCTGGGAGCACCGCGAGGAAGCGGTCCACGTCGGCCGCGGTCGTGCCCCGGTGCAGGGACACGCGTACGTTGCCGTGGCTGAGCACGCCCATCGCCTCCAGCACGTGACTCGGCCGCAGCGTCGACGCCGTGCACGACGAGCCCGACGAGACCGCGAAGCCGTGCCGGTCGAGGGCGTGCAGCAGCGCCTCGCCGTCCACATAGAGGCACGAGAACGTCACCAGGTGCGGCAGCCGTGCGTCCGGATCCCCGACGATCTCCACGTCGGGCACGGTCTCCGCCACCGTTTTTCTGATCTTCTCGACGAGGGGGCTCAACCGCGCCGCCTCCGCCTGCTCCTCTGCCAGCACGGCTCGCAAACTCGCCGCTGCCGCGACGATCTCCGGGAGATTGACAGACCCTTCCGCGTGCGGTCTGTGAAGATCATCACCGGGGTACGGAGAGAGCCAGCGCACACCTTTGCGTACGACGAGCAGCCCGACGCCCGCCGGACCGCCCCACTTGCGCGCGCTCGCGGTCAGCAGCGACCAGCCCGACGGGACAGGGGAGTGCCCGAGGGACTGTGCAGCGTCCACATACAGCGGCACGCCGTGCTCCGCGCACACGGCCGCTGCTTCCTCTACCGGCTGCACCGTGCCTACCTCGTGGCTCGCGCTGATCAACGCCGCCAAAGCCGTGCCCGGTGTGCTCACCGCTTCGTCCCAGGCACGCAGATCGAGGCGTCCGAGCCGGTCCACACCCACCTCACGGGCCTCCCCGTGCCGGGCGGCGGCGTGCAGCACCGCGGAGTGCTCGATCGCCGAGTGGACGAACGTTTTGCCTGCTCGGGCGCGACCCGCCAGTCCGCCCAGGACGGCGGCATGGGCGGCGGTGGTGCCCGAGGGGAGGAAGGTGACCTCGTCCGGGCGTACCCCTATGCACTGAGCGACCGTGGCCGTAGCCGCCTCCCTCAGCTGCTGCGCCCGCCGGCCCGCGGCATAGAGCCGATCCGGGTCCGCCCAGCCGTCCTCCAGCGCCGCCAGCAAGGCCTGCCGTCCCACAGGATGCATCGGTGCGGCGCTCGCCGCGTCCAGGTACGCGGGCGCACCGGCTTGTTCCGCCCTGTATTCCACCCTCGGAACGGTATCGTCCACAGGATCGGGGTAAGCACGACCGCTGGGAAGATCCGACCCCCGGCAATCGGGCGGCATCGGCAGGTCGAGTACTGTGCGACAGTCGGTGACACCTTGCCGTTCGGTGTCCGGTTTCTTCGCACCGGGCGGTGCTCAAGGGAGGCATGAGCAGGTGGTCTCAAGGAGTTCGGTCGCACGGCCGCGCGTCGTTCGGCTCGCCGGGCTCGGTGTCGGCGGTGCCATACTGCTGGCCCTGCTGTCCGGTTGTTCCGCGGACGGGATCGGCGACGCCATGGGCGGCTTCGGCTGGCCCAAGCACGGCATCAGCCTGCAGGCCCACAAGATGTACGACATGTGGATCGCCGCGGTCATCGCGGCCCTCGTCGTCGGCGTCTTCGTGTGGGGCCTGATCTTCTGGTGCATCATCCGGTACCGCAAGCGTGGCGACAAGCTGCCCGTGCAGACCCGGTTCAACATGCCGATGGAGGTCCTCTACACGGTCACCCCGGTCCTGATCGTCGCGGTGCTCTTCTACTACACGGCGATCGTCCAGACCGATGTGGACAAGCTCTCGGCGAAACCCGACCAGACGGTCGAGGTTGTCGCGTTCAAGTGGAACTGGCAGTTCAACTACCGCGACGGCGTCGGAGAAGACGCCAACACGGTCGCCTCCACGCTCGGCACCACCTCGGACATCCCGATCCTCGTCCTCCCGACCGGGCGCACCATCCGGTTCGAAGAGACCAGCAAGGACGTCATCCACTCGTTCTGGGTGCCGGAGATGCTGTTCAAGCGGGACGTCTTCCCGGGCAGCGTGCGCAACACCTTCGAGGTCACCCTCGACAAGGAAGGCCGCTACGTCGGCCGGTGCGCCGAGCTCTGCGGCACCTACCACGCGTTCATGCAGTTCGAGCTCGTCGTGGTCTCGCCGGAGAAGTTCGACCAGTTCCTCAAGGCCAAGGAAGACGGCCAGGACACGCACCAGGCGATGGCGACCATCGGCTTCACCGGCGACCAGTCCTACGCCATCACCACGAAGCCGTACGACAGCCGCCGCCACGACGACTCGTGGAACCAGTCCGGTGCCACGGCCTCGGGTAAGTAGGAGTACGCGTTGAAGACCGAATACAAGATCTTCGTAGGCGTCGCCGTCTTCCTCTTCGGCGCGGCGGCCGTCTACGGCTTCTACACCCACGGCGCCCAGGGCCAGATCGAATGGATCGGCCTCGTCGCCCTGATCCTCTCCGGCCTGCTCTGCTCCATGTGCGGCGGCTTCTTCTGGTTCGTCGCCCGCCGCATCGACCTGCGCCCCGAAGACCGCGACGACGGCGAAATCGCCGAAGGGGCGGGGGAACTCGGCTTCTTCAGCCCGGGTAGCTACTGGCCGTTCGGTCTTGCGCTCTCCGCGGCCATCGCCGGTCTGGGGCTGGTGTTCTGGATGTGGTGGTTGATCGCCCTCGGGATGTTGATGGTTGTTTTCGCCGCGTGTGGGTTGCTGTTCGAGTACTACTCGGGAAGCCGGCATCCCGTCGAGCACTGATCCTCTTTGCCTTGTGATAGACCCGTTCCTTGCTTCGGTTGGGGGCGGGTCTTTCTCATTGGGCTCAGTGGGATTGTCACCGTGGGACGGTTGGGGCGGGGGTGTTCTAAGACAGGCTTTAAGGGCGTTTTTATGCCTGTCTTAGAACACCCCCGCCCCAACCTTGCATGGGGACATGCTGCGGCTATGAGATGGGTTGCCCGCCGCTGTCTGCATGGGTAGGCAAGGCGTTCACTTTGCGCTTAGGGGTCTGGCTGCCGCGCTGTGCTCACTCTCGGGCCGTAACTCGCGCAGGCCGGCCTTCGCGGGTGGTCTCGCGACGTACCTCGCCGCTTTCGCGGGCGGTTGCAGCCTTCAGCGCACTCGCCATACCAAGACCATCGCCGTCCCTGGAAACCCCGTGGCTGGTGTTCTTGCTGGGTCAGCGGCGGGTTCGCTGGGCGGCCTCGGTGGTGCTGGGCTGGGACCAGCGGGTTCGCTCGTGGCGGCCTCGGTGGTGCTGGGCTGGGGTACGGCGAGTTGGCTGGTGGCGGCCTCGGTGGTGCTGGGCTGGGGTGTGGCGGGTTCGCTGGTGGTGGCCTCGTGGTGGTGGGCTGGGGGGTGGCGGGGGCTCACATGCTGGTGGGCCGTGGTTAGTCCGTGAGTGGGCGGCGCGGTGCGTCGCGGGACCGACCGCCTGGGCCGGCCTGCGGGAGTTGATCGGTTGGGGTGAGCACAGCGCGGCAGCCAGACCCGTTGCCTAGAGGTGGGCGACTGGCCCGGCCATGCAGCCAGCGGTGGGTGATCATCTCCTGGCGGTAGCTGAGGTCAATGCAAGGGTGGAGGCCTGGGTGTCTAAGACAGGCATAAAAAAGCCCTTAAAGCCTGTCTTAGACACCCAGGCCTCCACCCGTCAACCGCGACAATCAAGCAGCCCGCCGCTGCAGAGGAGCAACCCGCCCCCCACCAGGCCGAAGCCAAACCCGAATCTCCAACGGCGCGAGAATCTCCGCTGCACCACACCGAGTACACAACAACTCGGGGCACTCGTCCTCATGCCCATCCTCGCAAGGAGGAGTCAAGAACGGCAGTTCCGTATCGCAGAGGACGCAGCGCAAATCGCGTTCCTTCACGGGTGGCTCCTCTTCGTCGGAAGGTGGAATTACCCGAATGTCATTCAAACGTTGTCATGACGGACGCGAGGAGCGTTGGAGGTGCGTCGGCGTGTTGTGCCGGCTTTCCGGGTTGGCCTCGGGTGGGGCCGGGGGTCAGGGGAGTTCGGCGGCCTTGGCGGTCCTGGCGGCTTCGACCCAGCGGTTGAGGAGGGTTGTTGCTGCTCCTGAGTCCACTGTTTCGGCGGCGCGGGTGATGCCGGCGCGCATGGTGTCGGCGAAGGTGCCGGGGAAGCCCGCGTGGGCGGCGAAGGCTGCGGCGGCGTTGAGCAGGACCGCGTCGCGGATCGGGCCTTTGGCGCCGGCGAACATGTCGAGGGCGGCTGCGGCGTTGAAGGGGGCGTCGCCGCCGCGGAGGTCGCCGGGGGCGCTGCGGGGCAGGCCCAGGTCCACCGCGTCCACCACGGACTCGGTCACCGTGCCGTTTTTTACGAGCCAGACGCGGGTGGGTGCGGCGGTGGTGAACTCGTCGAGGCCGTCCTCGCCCCGCATGACCAGGGCGGAGTCGCCTCGGCGGGCGAAGACCTCGGCCATGACCGGGGCCATGCGCAGGTCGAAGCAGCCGACCGCGGCGTTGCGGGGGCGGGCCGGGTTGGTGAGGGGGCCGAGAAAGTTGAAGAACGTGGGGTGGCCGAGCTCGCGGCGGGTGATCGCCGCGTGCCGCATGCCGGGGTGGTAGCGGGCCGCGAAGCAGAACGCGATGCCCGCTTCGGCGACCGTGGCGGCCACGCCGCCGGGGCCCAGGTCGAGCGGGATGCCGAAGTGTTCGAGCAGGTCAGCGGTGCCGCACGCGGACGATGCCGCCCGGTTGCCGTGCTTGACGACCTTGACGCCGGCTGCCGCCGTGACGATCGCGGCCATCGTGGAGATGTTCACGGTGTGGGCCTGGTCGCCGCCGGTGCCCACGACGTCGACGGCGTCCGCGCGGATCTGCTCGGGCAGGTCGACGACGGTCGCGTTGGCGAGCATGGCCTCGACCAGGCCGGAGAGCTCCCCGGGTGTCTCACCCTTGGCGCGCAGGGCGACGGCGAAACCGGCTACCTGTACGGGGGTGGCGTTGCCCGCCATGATCTCGCCCATCGCCCAGCCCGTGTCCTGCGCCGAGAGCTCCTCCGTGCGTAGCAGGGCGCTGAGCAGTTTGGGCCAGGTGCGTGCGCCCATGGGGGCCTCCGTTGTCGCTTGCCGGGATGAGGTGGGCCGGCCCCGCTGAGGCCGGCCCGGGGGGATCATCAGCCCAGGGTGCCCATGGTGCCCAGTGCGACGGCGCCGCCGCGGCGGGCGCGGAGCATGCCGGCGATCGTCTGGCCCGTGGTCACCGGGTCGAGGGGGTAGATCAGCGTCTCGTCGACCTGGGCGAATGCGGCCAGCCAGCGGTCCGCCGCGCGGGCGATCACGACGCAGGTGGGTGGCGGGTCGGCGTACTCATCCTTGGTCTGGCGGGCGATGCCCAGGCCGCCGGCCGGGGATGCCTCGCCGTCGAGGACCATCAGGTCGATCTCGTAGTCGTCGAGCAGGCGACGGCACTCCTCCCAGGTGGAGGCGTCGGTGAACTCGACCTTCAGGTCGGCCGCGGGGCGTACGCCGATCGCGAGCCTGATCTTGTCGCGGACCGCGACGTCGTCGCTGTAGAGCAGGACCGTGTAGGTGTCCGGCTCGGGCTTGGTGCTGTCGCTCATGATCTGCCCCGGCTTTCCCAGCTCGTAGGTGCCCGCTGATGCTACCGAACCGGTCATTCGGCGTCGGTCCGCGGTCGTGCCGACGCGACCTCCGTTGTGATCTTGGTCGCCGCGTCCTCGGCGTCACCATTGTTACCGGCGTCACTGCCGGCCGTGTCCCCGGGCGGGGGTGCCGACGCCGCGGCGGCCGCCGCGGCCTCCTCCGCCTCCTGACGGTCCAGGGCGCGGTCGATCCGTTTGGCCTCGCGTTCCGACTGGCGGATCCACTGCAGCACCAGGATGCCGAGCATGGTGACGCTGACCAGTTCGCCTCCGGCCCAGAGGATGCCGCCCGCCGTGACCTGGTCGGATTCCGGGGTGACCCAGCTCAGGTGCAGGTTCGGGTACCAGTCGCCGCCGAGCAGGGTCTTGCTCTGCATGATCGTCAGGCCCAGGACCGTGTGGAACGGCACCGACAGGACCATGAGCAGGGCACGAGCGGGGTACGGCCACCTGTTCGGCAACGGGTCGAGCCCCAGTAGCGGCCAGAAGAACAGGCACCCGGTGACGATGAAGTGGATGTGGATGAACTCGTGCAGCCACGCGTGCTCGAGCGTCTGCCGGTAGAGGCCCGTGAAGTAGAGGACGAACGGGTTCGCGATGAAGATGCCAAACGCGACCAGCGGGAACGTCAGCACCCGGGCGGGGCCGCTGTGCACGATCGCGAGCACCACCTTGCGGCTCTGCTTCGGCAGCGTCCGCAGTGCCAGGGTCACCGGGGCGCCGAGAGCCAGGAAGATCGGGCCCACCATGGACAGCACCATGTGCTGGACCATGTGCACGCTGAGCAGCGTGGTGTCGTACGTCTCGATGCCGGTCACAGTCACCGCGGCGATCGAACCGAGGCCGCCGGCGACGAACGCCACAGTCCGGCCCCGCGGCCAGTGGTCACCGCGCTGCTTGAGGCGGTGCACGCCGTACAGGTAAAGAGCCGCCGCGACCAGCAGGAACAGGGCAATCAGGCTGGTCAGGTGGATCTGCGTGAAGATCTCGGCCGGGCTGAACGGCGGCGGGACAGTATCCTCCGCCACCAGGACGAGGGTGGCCGTTTCGACGTGTTGCACCCCCCGAGGCTAGGCCTATGAGCTGCTTGCGCGTTCTACCGGGACCCGACACGTACCGGATTCGACCCCCCGCCACACGTTGAGGTGATCGCGGGGCAATAATGAGCCGGTGACAGCGGCCCCAGCCATCGACAAGAGCCGGATCCACTCGCTGACCAGACCCAACATGGTCAGCGTGGGAACCATCGTGTGGCTCTCCAGTGAGCTCATGTTCTTCGCGGCTTTGTTCGCCATGTACTTCGCGATCCGCGCGGCGGACTACAGCATGTGGGAAGAGCACACCAAAGAGCTCAACGTCCCCTACGCGACGACCTTCACGGTGATCCTCGTGCTCTCGTCGGTGACCTGCCAGCTCGGCGTGTTCGCCGCGGAGAAGGGTGACGTGCACGCGCTGCGGCGCTGGTTCACGATCACCTTCGTCATGGGCCTGATCTTCGTGCTCGGCCAGGCGAACGAGTACCGCAACCTCGTCCATGACGGCATCAAGCTCAACGGCGACGGCTACGGCTCGATGTTCTACCTGACGACGGGCTTCCACGGCCTTCACGTCACGGGTGGTCTCATCGCCTTCATCGTCTACATGATCCGCACGACCATGGGCCGGTTCACGCCGGCTCAGGCCACGTCGGCGATCGTCGTGTCGTACTACTGGCACTTCGTCGATGTGGTGTGGATCGCGCTGTTCGCCATGATCTATTGGCTTCAGTAGATCCGCCGTCGTCCGTGAGTATCAAGGTCAAGACCCAGAGGGACACAGCCAATGACTTCTGACACCCCCGCCGGACGGCGCTTCCGGGTGTTCAACCGGCGGCGGTCCGCGCCGAGCCGGGCGCGCAGGCGCCTCGGCGCCGCGGCCCGCATGCTCGCCGCGCTCGCCCTCGCCGGCGGCATCTACACCGCCTTCGCCCCGGGTGCGTTCGCCGAGGACGACACACAGTTGTCCACGGCGGCCCAGGAGGGCCAGGCACTCTTCAACAACAGCTGCGTCACCTGCCACGGCCTCAACGCTGAGGGTGTCGAGGGACGCGGACCGAGCCTGATCGGCGTCGGCTCCGCCTCGGTCGAGTTCCAGGTCGGCACGGGCCGCATGCCCATGACGCGCCAGGAAGCCCAGGCCGAGCAGAAGCGCCCGGTCTTCGACGAGACGCAGACCAAGCAGCTGGGTCAGTACATCCAGGAGCTCGGCGGCGGCCCGCAGATCCCGGCCGGTGACCTCACGGACAACGTGAAGACCAACCCGGAGGCGCTGGCCAAGGGTGGTGAGCTCTTCCGGCTCAACTGCGCCCAGTGCCACGGCAACGTCGGCGCCGGTGGCGCGCTCTCCTCCGGAAAGTTCGCGCCGAGCCTGCACGACGCGACGCCTTCGCAGATCTACGGCGCCATGCTCACCGGCCCGCAGAACATGCCGGTGTTCGGCGACAACGAGCTGACGCCGGAGCAGAAGACCGAGATCATCACGTACATCAACACTCAGATCCAGAACGACAAGGACCCGGGCGGTATCTTCAACCTGGGTGGCTACGGTCCGGCGACCGAGGGTCTCGCGATCTTCGTGGTCGGCATCACCATCCTGGTGTTCACGTCGCTGTGGATTGCGGGGAAGTCATGACCGTTACGCAGGACGGGGCGCACGGGGCCGGCACCAAGCCGGTCGACGTGAACGACCCCAAGCTCTCCCGCTTCGACATCGTCCGCGAGGGCGCGCGGCGTGACGACATCGAGATCGTCACGTACGAGTCGCAGTTCCAGGGCACGAACTCCAAGGCCGAGAAGCGGGTCGTCCGCAACATCGCCCTGCTGTTCATGATCTCGGGTCTCGCCGCTGCGGCGTTCGTGGTGTTCTTCATCGTCTGGCCGTGGGAGTTCGAGCTCGGCCACACGATGAGCGACTACTACACGCCGATCCTGGGCATCTCGCTCGGCATCTCGCTCTTCGCGCTCGGCATCGCGATCCTGGCCTGGGCCAAGAAGCTGCTGCCGCACGAGGTCTCGATCCAGGACCGGCACAACAAGCCGTCCAGCGACGAGGACCGGCTCATCACCGGCCAGACGATGGCCTACCTGGTGGACGAGCTCGGCGTGCAGCGCCGGCCGCTGCTGAAGGGTGCGATCGCACTCGGCCTGGCTCCGCTCGGGGTGGCCGCGGCCGCGCCGCTGCTCGGTGGCCTGATCGAGAACCCGCACAAGGACTCCGAGCCGTTCATGTACCACACCGGCTTCGACCCGGTGCCCAACAACGGCCAGCTGGTCCGCCTCACCCGTGAGGACGGCAGCCCGGTGCGGCCCGACGATGTCAGTGTCGGCGGTCAGATCACCGTCTTCCCCGGCATCCCCGGCGGTGCGACCAACAAGTACGCCGACTCGCCCACGCTGCTGGTGCACCTGCGTGCCCAGGACGCCCAGGACGCCCGCGAGGCGACCGAGGCGGACAAGATCAACAAGGGCGGCATGTGGGGCAACTACGTGGCGTACTCGAAGATCTGCACGCACGCCGGCTGCCCGGCCAGCCTGTACGAGCAGCAGACCAACCGGCTGCTCTGCCCGTGCCACCAGTCGCAGTTCCTGATCACCGATAACGCGCGCCCGATCTTCGGACCGGCCAGCCGCCGCCTGCCCCTGCTGCCCCTCGAGGTGGACGAAGAGGGCTTCTTCGTGGCAGCGTCTGACTATCCCGAGGTAATCGGACCCGACTTCTGGGAGCGGCCATGAAACGTCGAAGGCTGGACCTCGCACAGGTCCCCGCTAACGTCGGTAAGGGTGTGGACGACCGTTACAAGGTCGCCACTCCGCTGCGCGGCCTGCTGAACAAGGTTTTCCCTGATCACTGGTCGTTCCTGCTCGGTGAGATCGCGCTCTTCTCCTTCGTCGTGCTGCTGCTGAGCGGCGTCTTCCTGACGCTGTTCTTCGACCCGTCGATGAAGGAAGTCACCTACGACGGCCCCTACACCGCCCTGCGCGGCGTGGACATGTCGGCGGCGTACGCATCCTCCCTGCACATCTCGTTCGAGGTGCGCGGTGGTCTGTTCATGCGCCAGATGCACCACTGGGCAGCGCTGCTGTTCATGGCCTCGATCGTCATCCACATGGCGCGGATCTTCTTCACCGGAGCGTTCCGCAAGCCGCGTGAGGCCAACTGGACCATCGGCATCATCCTGTTCCTGCTCGGGTTCTTCGCCGGCTTCACCGGCTACTCGCTCCCCGACGACGGCCTCTCCGGCACGGGCCTGCGGATCGCCTCGGCGATCATGCTCTCCATCCCGGTCATCGGCACCTGGATGTCCGCGGCGGTCTTCGGCGGCGAGTACCCGGGCGAGTTCATCATCGGGCGCTTCTACATCGCGCACGTGCTGCTCATCCCCGGTGGCCTGCTCGCCCTGATCAGCGTCCACCTCGGCCTGGTCTTCGCGCAGAAGCACACCCAGTGGCCCGGCCCGCTGCGGACCAACGACAACGTCGTGGGCGAGCGCATGTTCCCGCGGTACGCGCTCAAGCAGGGCGGCTTCTTCATGGCCGTCTTCGGCACGATCGCGCTGCTCGCCGGCCTGTTCCAGATCAACCCGATCTGGCTCTTCGGCCCGTACCTCGCCTCGGCGGTCTCCTCCGCGAGCCAGCCCGACTGGTACGTCATGTTCATGGACGGCCTTGTCCGCCTCATGCCGGCCTGGCAGATCGACTTCCCGATCGGTGACGGCTACGTGCTGCCGCCGCTGTTCTGGCCCGCTGTGGTCGGCCTCGGCGCGCTGTTCACGCTGCCGATGCTCTACCCGACGATCGAAGCCCGGCGCACCAAGGACAAGGGCTCCCATCACCTGCTCCAGCGCCCGCGAGACGCGCCTGAGCGTACGGGTGTCGGCGCCATGGCCTTCACGTTCTTCACCATCGCGACGCTGTCCGGTGCCAACGACGTGATCGCCGACAAGTTCCACATCAGCCTCAACGCGATGACCTGGGCGGGCCGCATCGGTCTGCTGGTCCTCCCGCCGCTGGCCTACTACATCTCGGTCCGCGTCTGCCTCGGCCTGCAGCAGCACGACCGCGAGGTCCTGGCCCACGGCGTCGAGACGGGCATCATCCGGCGCAACCCGGACGGCCGCTTCGAAGAGGTCCACCAGCCCCTCGGCCCGGTCGACGACCACGGCCACCCCATCCCGCTCGACTACATCGGCTGGGTTGTCCCGAAGAAGATGAACCGGGTCGGCGCTCTCGCCCCGGCCATCAAGGGCTTCTTCTTCCCCGTCGAGACCCTGCCGGAGGCCCCGGTCTCCCCAGCCGTCCCGTCGGTGACCGGCCCCAGCGCCCGCGAGGAAATCACCTCCGGCCGCTGATCCAGAATCAGGTAAAAGGGAGCCCCGCCCGGGGCTCCCTTTTTCGTGCGCTGATGGCCTTCCCGCTGGTGACCGGGTAGTACGGTCGCAGCCGTGCAGACACCCGGGGGAGCGCGAGACACGACGATCCCGAGATGGGCTGCGCTGGGAATGGTGCTGTCCGCCGCCGGCATCGGCTCGGTCCTGTTCGTGCTCGTCCAGCGCTTCTTCCGATACGGGACCTGCTACGACGTCCAGACACCCGAAGAAGAGATCACCTGCGACGCCTACTCCGCGACCATCGCCACGGGAGAGCGGATCGTGGTGCTGATCGCCCTGGCCAGCGCTGCCGTGATGGCGCTGCTCGGCGTGGCCGACGGTGCGCGGCGGCGGGTGGTCGCGCCGGGGTCGTCGTCCTGGCCGGTGCTGCTCCTGATGGGCGGTAGTCCGGCGGGGCTGCTCGGCTATCTGACCGGGTGGCTGGCCGGGTGGGCCGGCCGCGGACGCTCCCGGCAGCCGATCACCGCAACGGGCGAGCGGCATGGCTGACCGGCGGCCAAGGGTTTCGGTCAAGGGTTTCAGCCATCCGGGCCTGCGATGGCCGGCATGACTCGCTCGCGTTTCAACCCGATGAGCCGGGCTTGAGCGGTCCAGGGCCAGGCTGAAGTGGGTCAGCCTGGACTGAAACGGGCCGCGCTTGGTTCCGGATCGGCCTGCCGTGGTGCGGCCGAGATGGCGCGGGCCCTGCGCCCACCACGAGGACCTGCCCGACCCACCGGTCTGGGAGGGCGCGGAGCACCACACTCCCTCGAAGTCGTCCAGGGGTGGGGCCGGGGGCGTCAGTCGGCGTCGGGGAGGCCGATGGCGAAGGCGTCTTCGAGGTCGTGGCGGGAGTAGGCGCGGAAGGCGATGTGGGATTCGGTGTTGAGGACGCCGGGGGTTTTGGAGATGCGGCCGGCGATGACTTCGGCGATGTCGTCGAAGTGGGGGACCCGGATGATGGCGATGAGGTCGACGTTGCCCGCTACGGAGTAGACCTCGCTGACGCCGGGGAGGGCTGCGAGGGCTTCCGCTACCTCCGGGATCGAGTCGGTGGCGCAGTCGATGTGCACGATTGCGGTGTTCACTCGGGGCTCCTCTGGTCGGCGTCGCGGTTCATGCTAATCAGGGGGTGGTTCGGGTCAGGCGGCAACCGTCAGGTCTTTGCCCGCGCGGATGACGCCGGTCAGGGTTTCGCCCGCCGTCACGGTTGCGCCGGGCCAGATCACGCAGCGTGTCACGTCCCCGGCCACCGTTGCGCCCGCGCCGATCACCGACTCGGCAACGCTGCCCGTGACGGTCGCCCCCACGCCGACCAGAGACCCAGCGCCGGCCGGAGAGCCTGCGTCGGTCAGAGAGCTTGCGCTGGCCGGAGAGCTTGCGCTGGCCGGAGAGCCTGCGTTGGTCAGAGAGCCTGCGTTGGTCAGAGAGCCGGGGGCTGGAGAGGCCGCGGCGTGGAGGTTGGCGGCGAGGTAGTCACGGGGAGTGCCGGTGTCGATGTAGGCGCCGGCGTACGGGATGAGGGTCAGGGCTCCTGCGGTCTCGGCGGGGCGCCAGACGGTCTTGACCAGGTCGGAGAAGGTGGGCTTCAGGTCCTTGACGTAGTGCCAGGGGAGCAGGGAGAAGCCGGCGAAGCAGACGTCGCTGAATTCGCCGCGCCGGGTGGGAGCCGGGGTGGTGGTGAGCATGCGGACCGTCGTGCCGTCCCAGCCGTCGAGGAGGGCGGCGATGTCCTTGCCGGGCTCACGGTCGGGGTCGGCGAGGTAGGCGTCCGCGTTGCCGACGAGGACGCCGCGGCCGTTGATCCAGTCGCGCAGGTTGGCGACGCCGCCGGAGGTGCCGAGGGGGCCGTCGGGTTCGACGGAGAGGTGGGCTCGGGTTCCTACGTGGGACACGATCTGGTCGGCGAGGTAGGCGGCGTTGACGGCCACCGTGGACGGATCGCGGAAGCCCAGGGCGGAGACGCGCTGGAGGGCGCGGTCGAGCAGGGCGATGTTTCCCACCGGGCACAGGGCCTTGGGGAGCCGGGTTGTCAACGGGCGCAGGCGCTGGCCTTCGCCCGCGGCGAGGATGAGGGCGCAGATCCCGGTCATCGGGTTGCTTGGGGGCCGATGCCGTAGACGGCGAGGACGCGGGCGGTGTTCACCGAGAGCAGGGGGAGGTCGTCGTAGGGGAACCAGGCTGCTTCGAGGACTTCGCCGCCGTCGACGATCAGCTCCGTGGTGGAGGCGGGGACCTTGCCCATGAACATCATGTCGACCCAGCCCTTGGTGTGGACGATCGCGTTGGGGACCGCGGGGACGAGGTCGTCGGGGTCGAGGCGGACGCCGGATTCCTCGTGGAGCTCGCGGGCGGCGCCGACGTGCGGGGGCTCGGCTTTCTTCAGCAGGCCCGCGGGGAGGCCCCAGCCGGGGCGGCCGGGCTGGCGCAGCAGGAGGAGTCTGCCGGGGTCCTCGGCTTCGGCGTCGCTGATGATGCAGACCGCCCCGACGAGATATTTGGGGACGATGAGACGGACGGCGCGGCGGCGCATCGCGTGCGGCATCCGGTAGAAAGCCTTGTACGCGGCACCGCGGATCCGCCGAGGAATTTTCACGCCCTCAAGGCTATCGGGGGCTCAGTCCGGGTGGTCGACGAGGGCGATGAGCTGTTCGACGACCTGGTCGGGCTCGAGGTTGCGCTCGGTGACCGCCACGAGCATGGTTTCGAGGTCGGGGTAGCCGAGCTCCTCGGCGAGGCGGCGCAGGGGCACCTCGCTGGCCAGGCCGCGGTCGTGCTTGCGCAACGTGAGGCCGATGGTCGCGCGCCCGAGGCGTACCTTGTCCTGGATGCTGATGCCGGGCGCGTTGTCCTCGGCGAAGTAGCGGTTGATCTGCATCTGGGCCTGGGTCGACTTGACGAAGCCGAGCCATTCCTTGCGGGGGCCGCGCGGGGCGGTGGATTCTTCCGGGTCGATCGGGCCGTCGCTCTCGGTGAAGATCTCGACGACGTCGCCGTCGCGGAGCTCGGAACCGAGGGGGGCCAGCCGGCCGTTGATGGTCGCGGCGAGCGTCTGGTCGCCCTTGCCGGGGTTCAGCTCGTACGCGAGGTCGACCGGGGTGGACGCGGCGGGGAGCTCGAACGTCTGGCCCTTGGCGAAGACGGTGATCTGGGCCTCGGCGAGGTCGCAGCGCAGCGAGGCGAGGAACTGGCCGGCGTCGGTGGCGTCCTCCTGCCAGTCGAGCACCCGCTTGAGCCAGGTCAGCTGGTCCTGGCCGGGGGATTCCGCCTCGGACTTGGGGTAGCGGTAACCGGTCGCGACGCCGAACTCGGCGCACCGGTGCATGGAGACCGTCCGGATGAGCACCTCGACCAGGCGGCCTTCCGGGCCGGTGACCGTCGTGTGCAGGGAGCGGTAGAGGTTGTTCTTGGGGGAGGCGATGAAGTCCTTGAAGCGGCCGGCCACCGGGCGCCACTGGCCGTGGATCGCGCCGAGCGCGGCGTAACAGTCGGTCTCGGGCCCGTCGACCACGACGACGATCCGGGGCAGGTCGAACGGGACCTGATGGCCGCCGGCGACGGTGTCTTTCCAGATGGAGTAGTAGTGCCGGGGCCGGGGCTGCACGTCGCCGTAGACCTTCGTGCGGCGCAGCGCTCCGCGGGCCTTGCCGACGACCTCGTTGAGGTATTCGTTCCAGCCGGGGCGGTTCTTGACGTGCTCCTCGATGCGGGCGAAGGAGTCCGGCTCGAGGTGGTAGAGCACCACGTCGTCGAGGTCGCGCTTGAGGGCCTGGATGCCGAGCCGGTCGCAGAGCGGGACGAGCACGTCGAGCGTGGCCGTGGCGATGCGGGCGCGGGAGGCGGGGGAGCGGGCGCCGAGGGTCCGCATGTTGTGCAGCCGGTCGGCGAGCTTGATCACGAGGACCCGGACGTCCTTGCCGGCCGCGACGATCATCTTGCGGATGGTCTCGGCCTCGGCGACCTTGCCGTAGAACGCCTTGTCGAACTTGGTCACGCCGTCGACCAGGTGGGTCACCTCGGGGCCGAAGTCGCCGTTGAGCGTCTCCAACGTGTAGCTGGTGTCCTCGACCGTGTCGTGCAGCAGCGCCGCCACCAGGGTCGTCGTGTCCATGCCCAGCTCGGCGCAAATCTGCGCGACCGCGAGCGGATGGCTGATGTACGGGTCGCCACTCTTGCGGAACTGGCCGCGGTGCATGTTTTCCGCGACCGCGTAGCTGCGGCGCAGGACGCCGGCGTCGGCCGAGGGGTGAATTGCCCGATGGGTCCGGGTCAGAGTGGTGACGGGGTCGTCGTCGTTGCCCTGAAAGCTCAGGAGGGATCGCAACCGCTTAGCCAGCGGCATGGGCAGGGCACGCCC
Source organism: Winogradskya humida (assembly GCF_016862215.1). Classification (GTDB taxonomy): domain Bacteria; phylum Actinomycetota; class Actinomycetes; order Mycobacteriales; family Micromonosporaceae; genus Actinoplanes; species Actinoplanes humidus. The sequence goes on along the minus strand of NZ_BOMN01000010.1, from coordinate 124,272 downwards.
CAATGCGGCGCCGTGGCCGGCGTCGACATCCACTCGGACACCCCCTCACCGATCGGCAAAGACCACAGTAACCCGCCGCACCCGAACTTCTTCCATTCCGGATTCGCGGCGTGCCTTACAGCCTAAGCGAGCGAGCGTCATCCGAACGGTCAGTTACCGATGAGCGAACGGGTGACTCTCGACGGGACCCGGCCGCTTCGGCCCTGGTGAGGAGGGTAGTGAACCGCGCAGCGCCACGCGCCGGTGACACCCAGTCGCCGGAAGTTTCCACCAGCCGGGTGTCGGGCCGGTCCAGCCACGCCAGAATCCGCTCGGTCTCCTCCGCCGTCGCGGCCGGAACCGGTCCCGGTCCGGGTAGGACCGTCTCGGCGGTCGCCATCGCCAGGTCGAGGGTCGGGCGGGGATGCAGGCGCGGCGGCGAGGTCGCGGCGGCCGCCAACCGGCCATGGCGGACGACGATGATCTCCCAGCCGTACTCGTCGTTGCGGCGCGCGGCGACTAGCTCGGCGATGCTCGTCACAGCACGCAGTTTCTGCATGCGGACGATGGCGCGCAGCAGCGCCACGAGGCGGGACCGGACAACGGCGGCCTCCTCGTAACGCTGGCGCTGCGAGAGCGACTCGATCCGGGTCAGCAGGGCCTCGACGAGGGGCTCCGGGTCACCGTACGTGGCGGTGCGGAAGGGGTCTGCGGCGCTCACGGCGTACTGATCAGGGGTGATGTGGTGCTCGCAGGGCGCCGGGCATTTCCCCAGCTCGGCCAGCGCGCAGGCCGGCGTCTTGGTCTTGATCGACAGCTTGTGCGTGCACTGGCGCAGCGGGACGGCGTCGTAGACCGCGGCGGCGGCCAGCTCGGCGGTCCGGCGCGAGGAGAACGGGCCCAGGTAGGCCGCGTCGTCCTCGGCGAGCTGCCGGACGACCGAGAGCCTCGGGTAGGCCTCGGCGGTCAGCTTCAGCCAGACGACCCGTTCCGGATACTTCGACCTGCGGTTGTACGGCGGGGCGTGCGCCGCGATCAACCGCAGCTCCCGCACCTCGGCCTCGAGCGAATGCGCGCACTCGACGGCCTCCACCCGGGTCGCGGCGTTGATCATCTCGGACATCCGGGCGCGTTTCTCGCTCGCCGTGAAGTAGCTGCGCACCCGTTTCGCGATGTCGACCGACGTGCCCACGTAGAGCGGGCGGTCGTCGGCGGCCCGGAACACGTAGACGCCCGGGGCGTGCGGCAGGTCGTCGGCCAGGTGCCGTTTGCGCCGCTGGGCCGGGGTGACCGCCTTGCCGAACTCGATCGCGTCGCCCAGCGAGTAGACCTTGAAGCTGCCCAGCCGTTCGATCAGCCCGTGCAGCACGTCGACGGTCGCCTTCGCGTCGTCGAGCGCCCGGTGCGTCGGCTGGACCGTGGCGCCGAAGAACTGGGCGAGCGTGCCCAGCTTGCGGTTGGGCACCTCGTCGCGGGTCAGCGCACGCCGGGCCAGCGCGGCGGTGTCCACCACCCGCAACTGCGGCCACGCGTAGCCGTGCCGGGCGCACGCGGCCTTGAGGAAGCCCACGTCGTAGGGCGCGTTGTGGGCGACCAGCACCGCGCCGCGCAGGAACTCGAGCAGCGTGGGCAGCACCTGCTCGATCGGCGGCGCAGGCGCCAGCATCGCCTCGGTGATGCCGGTCAGCACGGTGATGAACGGCGGCAGCCGCTCACCCGGGTTGACCAGGGTGCCGAACTCGCCCAGCCGCTCCCCGGCGCGGACCTTGACCGCGCCGATCTCGGTGATCCCGCCGCCGTCCGGAGCCCCGCCGGTGGTCTCCAGGTCGAGGACCACAAAAGTCGTGTCGCGCAGGGACAGCGCCGCGGGATCCACGGTGCCGTCCGCGCTCAGGAGGGTGTCCAGAGTGCCCTGCACATATGCCGGTTGTGCCACGGCGGGCAGATTAGAGCGGGGGTACGACATTCCCGTGGGCGGGGACTGAAAACATCACTTGCTACCGCAAGCTTTTAGGCTGCACACGGTGGGAGAATAAAAAGATGTCCGCGCCGCACGAGTACGACGACCGGCCTGCCGAGGAGACAGCGCCGGTGGTTGCGGACGTGGCTGATTCGCCCGAATTATCGCTTAACGTCCCCTCCTTGGATGATCTTGAGCCTTCGCTGCCGGAGCAGGTGCGGCAGCGGATCACCACTTTGACGGCCGCCGCGCTGCCCGGGCTGCCCAACGAGGAGATCCCCTTCCCGCTGCGGCGGGTCGCCCGGTTCGCGCCCAACCGGCGCGCCAAGCTCGGCGGTCAGGCCCTCGCGGCGCAGCTCGCCGCCGACCCGCTCTTCCGCCAGCGGATCGGCGCCCGCGTCGTCACCGAGGCCGGTGACCTGGGCGCGGCCGTCGCCGGTGGGATGGCCCCGGCCGCCGCCGACCCGGTCGAGGTCGCCGCGCTCGCCTACCTGGCCCGGCCCGACGGCTGGCGCGAGCTGATCGAGGCCGCCGGCGAGTCCGTGCGCGCCGAGGCCGACAGTGCCGCCATCGCCAACCTCGTCCACGAGGCAGAGCAGCGCGCCGCCCGCGCCGAGCACGACCGCGCGGTCGCGAAGGTCGAGGCGGACAAGCTCCGCGACGAGCTCGCCCGGGTCCGCGAGGAGCTCGGTCAGTTGCGCGAGGAAGCCCGCTCCAGCTCCCGGGCCCTGCGTGAGGCACAGGCCGCGGGCAAGCGGGCCAGTGACCTGCTGGCCACCGAGAAGGGCCGCACGGCCAAGGTCGCAGCAGACCACGACGCTGAGGTACGCCGCCTGCGCACCCGCCTCGCCGAAGCCGAGGCCCTCGCCGCGACCGGCAAGCAGAGCGCCAAGGATGCCCGGGCCGCGGGCGATGCCCGGCTCTGGCTCCTGCTGGAAACCATCGGGCAGGCGGCGAACGGTCTGCGCCGCGAACTGTCCATCGGCCCCACCGACAAGCTGCCCGCCGATTTTGTGGCCGACGTCTCCGCCGACCGGCCGGGCGCGCTCGAACGCTCCCGCCCCCGCGCGCAGGACACCGATGATCCGGGCCGCCTCGACCAGCTGCTCGCGCTGCCCCGCGCCCACCTGATCGTGGACGGCTACAACGTCACGAAGCGCGGCTTCGCCGAGATGTCACTCGAGCAGCAGCGCAAACGCCTGGTCACGGGGCTCGGCGGCATCGCTGCCCAGACCGGCGACGAGGTCACGGTGGTCTTCGACGGCGCCGAGCGGGTCCACGGGCTGCCGCCGGCTCCACGTGGCGTGCGGGTGCTCTTCTCGCACAAGGGCGACACCGCCGACGAGCTGATCCGTCAGCTGGTCAGGGCCGAGCCGAGCGGGCGTCCGCTGGTGGTCATCTCGTCGGATCGGGAGGTCGCCGACGGGGTTCGGCGGCACGGTGCGTACCCGATGGGAGCGGATTCACTGCTGCGCCGGCTCGCCCGCGGCTGATTTTTGTCACACCCCCTGCTTAGCGTGACTGTCACGGATGGTGGCCGTTCCGCGACACGCACTTCCCCCGGATCCCGGCCCGGCCCACCTCCCGCACGAGGAGGAAGCGATGCTCATCGACTGCGGCCGCTGCCCCGGACGGGGGCGCGGATGTGAGGGATGCCTGATCAAGACGCTCGCCGAGACCCCCGAGGAGATCGGCGACCTGACCCCGGGCGAGCTGCGCGCCATCGAGATGTTCGAGATGGCCGGCTTCGACGTGGAGCTTCTCGAGACCCCGGAGCCGCCGGTCTCGGTGCCCCTCTACCGTCAGCCGCGCGGCCACGTGGCGTGATCAGAAAGGGGGCCACCCTAGGATGGGGCCGGTGACGCCTCGGATGTGGGCTGCGGGCACGCTCGCGGTGCTGGTGGTCGGGCTGGTCGTGTACGCCGCTGTCGTGGTGCCCTGGCACCGGCCGCCGGCGCCACGCGCCGATCAGGTCGCCGCGCTCAAGGAGTTTCCGGCCGGCCAGTTGGCGCGTGCGCGGGCGTTCCACGGGGCACTGCGGCCCGCGGGGTACGGCTCCATGGCGATCGGTCTCGTCGGGGCGCTCCTGCTCGGGCTGACACCGCTCGGGGCGCGGCTCGTGACGCTGGCCGGGCGGCCGTTCGGCGGGCACTGGATCGCGCAGGCCGTGCTCGGCGGGCTGATCGTCGTGCTGGTGGTCGAGGTGGTCACGCTGCCGCTCGCGGCCTGGCGGCACCGGGTGGTGGTGGAGTACGGCATCTCCACGCAGTCGTGGGGGGCCTGGGCTGTCGATCTCGTGAAGTCGTACGCCGTGGGTGCCGTGATCGGTGGTCTGGCTCTGCTCGGCTTCTTCGCGGTGACGAGGGCGGCGCCACGATGGTGGTGGGCGTTCGGGGCCGCGGGGGCGGCACTCGTGGTCGTGCTGCTGTCGTTCGTGCTGCCCGTGGTCGTCGAGCCGATCTTCAACAAGTTCACGCCGATGGCGGACGGGCCGCTCCGGACCGAATTGATGCAGTTGGCCGCGCGGGACGGCGTGCCGGTCAAGGATGTTCTGGTTGCCGACGCCTCGCGGCGGACCCGGGCGGTCAATGCCTACGTCTCGGGGTTCGGGCCGACCCGGCGGATCGTGGTCTACGACACGATGCTGACCGAGGCCACACCCGACGAGGTGGTCTCCGTGGCCGCCCACGAGCTGGGGCACGCCAAGCGAGGCGACGTGCTCACCGGAACGATCATCGGAGCGCTGGGGGCCGCCGCCGCGGTGATCGCGCTCTACCTGCTCGGCTCGCTGGGGTGGCTGCTGCGGTGGGCCGGCACCGATTCGATGGGGGATCCGCGGGCCATCGCGCTGCTGATCGCCCTGGTCACGATCGCCGGGCTGGCCGGGGGCCCGGTGCAGGCCATGGTGTCGCGCCGCATCGAGTCCCGCGCCGACGCGCACGCCCTGGAGCTGACCGGCGACCCGGCGACGTTCGAGGCGATGCAGCGCCGGCTCGGCACGGTCAACCTCTCCGACCCCGACCCGCCGGCCTGGGAGTACGTGATGTCCGCCTCGCACCCGTCCACCGTGGAGCGCATCGCCGCCGCGCGCGCCTATGCCAGGGGAGAGCGCTGATGGGCCGGACGTTGCTGGTCACCAACGACTTCCCGCCGCGGCCCGGGGGGATTCAGCAGTTCGTGCACAATCTGGCCGTACGCCAGCCGCACGGGTCCATGGTCGTCTACGCCTCGACCTGGCGCGGGTCCGGGCAGTTCGACGCGGAGCAGCCGTTCGAGGTGATCCGCGAGAGTACCGGCGTGCTGCTGCCCACCCCGGCGGTCGCCAAGCGGGCCGCGGAGATCGCCCGGGCCCACGACTGCGACAGCGTGTGGTTCGGGGCCGCCGCGCCGCTCGGGTTGCTCGCCGACGGGTTGCGCAAACGCGCCGGCATCGAGCGGGCCGTCTCGCTCACCCATGGTCACGAGATCGGCTGGGCCGCCCTTCCGGGCGCGCGGCAACTGCTTCAGCGGATCGCCACCGGCAATGACGTGGTCACCTTTTTAACCGAATTTCAGCGGGTACGCCTGGAGCGCGCGCTGCACGGCCGCACCGAGCTCGAACGCCTCACGCCCGGCGTCGACGTGGACGTCTACCACCCCGGCGTGGACGGCGCCGAGGTCCGCGCGCGGCACGGGCTGAGCGACCGCCCGGTTGTCGTGTGCGTCTCGCGGCTGGTTCCGCGCAAGGGACAGGACATGCTGATCCGGGCGCTGCCCGAGATCCGGCGACGGGTTCCCGGTGCGGCGTTGCTGGTGGTGGGCGGGGGGCCGTACCGCAAGAAGCTCACGGCCCTGGCCCGCGACCAGGGTGTCGAATCCGATGTGGTCTTCACCGGGACAGTGCCCTGGGCGGACCTCCCCGCCCATTACGCCGCGGGCGACGTGTACGCGATGCCGTGCCGCACCCGCAGCGCCGGCCTCGACGTCGAGGGCCTCGGCATCGTCTACCTGGAGGCGTCGGCGATCGGCCTGCCTGTCGTCGCCGGGGATTCCGGGGGAGCGCCCGACGCCGTCCTCGAGGGAGAAACCGGCTACGTCGTCGGCGGGCGTGACGTGCCGGCGATCGCCGACCGGGTCGCGGGGCTGCTCGGCGATCCCGGGCGTGCCAGGCAGATGGGCGCCGCGGGGCGGGCATGGGTCGAGAAGGAGTGGCGCTGGGAGACCAAGGCCGCGCGGCTGACTGACCTGCTTCGTGCCACATCGGCCTGAAATCGTCATCACTCCCGGAATATGTATAGACACGCTTCGTAGTCAGAGGTAGGAACGGCTCAGACCCCCATGGGACGGGAGCCGTGATGGAAGACGCCCTTGAGCAGGACGACGCGGAAGACGAACTGGCTCTTCCCTACTGGCTCACCAGCACCGAAGAGGCCGCCAACACCAGTTTCCTGCGGATGTTCCGGCGGCTGCCGCGCCTGCTCAGTTCGGCCTGGGCGCTGGCCTGGCAGGCGAGCCCCGGAACCACGCTGTCGGTGGTCGTCCTGCACCTGCTCGGCGGTGTCGCCAGCGCCGTCGGGCTGATCAGCGTCGTCGGCGTCTTCGACGGGCTGCTGCGCGAGGTGCCGACACCGGACAGGGTCCGGGCTGCGATTCCGTCGCTGTTGCTGCTTGTGGGCGCGATGGTCGTACGCGGAGCGCTGACCTCCGCGGCCGCAGCGGCGAACGGAAGGCTGTCGCCGCAGGTCTACCAGGCCGCGGAGATGCGGTTGCTCGACCTGACCACCGGCGTCGACCTGGCCACGTTCGACGACCCGAGCTGGCGCGACGCCATGGAACGCGCCCGGGACCGGGGGATATTCGCCGCCCAGAACCTCGTCGACCGGGCCATCGAGTTCGGCACCAACCTGATCGGGCTGGTCGCCGCCGCGGGTGTGCTCGCCGTCCTGCACCCGCTGCTGCTGCCGTTGCTGGTGCTCGCCGTCGTGCCGATCGCCTGGTCGGCGGTGCGCTCGGCGCGGCTCGGCTACCGCCAGCGGCTGCGGTACATCGCGGTGTGGCGGCGGCAGCGGATGCTCGCGGAACTGCTCGCCGCTCGCGAACCGGCGGCGGAGGTTCGGGCGTTCACCGTACGCAAATATCTGCTCGCGGAGATCGAACGGCTGCTCGCGGCGGCCACGCGGGAGGAGGTTCTGCTGTCGACGCGGCAGGTCCGGACCGCGCTGATCGGGAACACGCTCAGCGGCATCGTCACCGGGCTCACGTACCTGCTGCTGCTCTGGCTGCTCTGGACCGGGCGGATGGAGCTGGCGGCGGGCGGTGCGGCCGCGTACGCGATCGGCATGGGCATCGGCAAGCTGACCGAACTCGCCTACAGCGCCAACCGGGTCTTCGAGCAGGGCCTGTACTTCTCGGACTTCCAGGGCTTCTGCGACCTGTCACTGGCCCGCACCGAACCGGTCACCGGCCGCGACGCCCCGGAGAGCTTCACCGAGATCCGCCTCGACAACGTCACGTTCAGCTACCCCGACGCCGAACGCCCCGCCGTCCGTGACATCACCATGAAACTGCGCCGAGGCGAGATCGTCGCCCTCGTCGGCGAGAACGGATCGGGCAAATCGACGCTGGCCAGCGTGCTCGCAGGCCTCTACCGCCCGCAGTCCGGCCTGGTCCGCTGGGACGGCCGCGACCTCGCCACCATCGACCCGGAATCAATCCGCCGCCGCGTCGCCGTCGTCATGCAGGAACCAACCCGATGGCCCCTCCCGGCCCGAGCCACCATCTCCATCGGACGGTACGAACGCCGCGCCCGAATGCCCGAAGTCGTCCGCGCCGCGCAGGCTGGTGACGCGCACGACTTCGTCATGGAGTTGCCCCGGCAGTACGAAACGCTGCTGTCGCGGCACTTCACCGACGGCGCTGACCTGTCGGGTGGGCAGTGGCAGCGGCTTGCGGTCAGCCGGGCTTTCTATCGCGACGCCCCGCTGCTCATCTGCGACGAACCTACGGCGAATCTCGATGCGCGGGCTGAGCATGATGTCTACACCAAGCTGCGGGAGTTGGCCGCGGGGCGGACGGTTGTGCTGATCACGCATCGGATGGCCAGTGTGCGGGAGGCTGACCGGATCTACGTGCTCGACCATGGCTCGGTGATCGAGCAGGGTGACCATGCTGAGCTGATGGCTGCCGGGGGCACGTACGCGCAGATGTTCTCGTTGCAGGCCGAGGCTTATCAGTCCGCCTGAACCTGTACCTGTGGGGCGCGGTGCAGCTCACAGGGCGGTGAGGGGCAGGGCGTGGGATTGTTGGCGGGTGGATGTGACCGGGCTGATCGTGGTGGTGGCGGTGCTGCTCCTCGGCGTTGCCGCCGGGCTGTGGCGCCGCCACAACGACGGCCGGCTGCGCTCCGACTCGGCTGGGTCTGGTTCGGCTGGGTCTGGTTCGGCTGGGTCTGGTTCGGTTGGGTCTGGTTCGGGTGGGGCCGCTTCGGGTGGGGCTGGCGATGGGGGTTCGATGGGTGGGGACGGCGAGCGGATCGACGCCGGGTTGCTGGCCGCGCTCGGGGTGGGGCCGGCCGATGCGACGCTGCTGCAGTTCTCGACGGCGTTCTGTTCGCCGTGCCGGGCTGTGCGGCGGGTGAGCGCTGAGGTCGCAGAGTTGCTGCCGGGCGTGCGCCACGTCGAGGTCGACGCCGAGAGTCATCTGGAAGCCGTGCGGGCACTCGGCATCTGGCGCACTCCGACGCTGCTGGTGCTCGACGGCGAAGGACGGGTTACGAAACGCGCCACGGGTGTGCCCTCAAAACCGCAGCTGATCGCCGCCCTCGGAAACGTGCTGCCGCCCCGCTGAACGTCACCCTTCCGCAGGTCACCTGGCGACAGTATGGTCATTTCTAGCGTTGCTAGATAGCCTGCCGCCACAATGCCAGTGCCGATCGTGTTCCTAGGAGGCGACCGGCATGATGGCGCAACTCTCCGCTCCGGACGATGGCCCCGTGCGGGGAGCCTGGGCCGTCTGAGCTGGGGATTCTTCACCCCGACCGTGGTGATGCGACTCACCGCACCAGGGCCGCCGGGTTATGCGAGAGTCCTGAGATGCAGCTCGACCCCCGCGGCCCACGGTTCGCCGCGGCACTGACCACCGTCGTCCTCATCGTCGTCCTGGCGACCGGCTCGGGCTGGCTCGCGCTCGCCCAGACCCTCGTTTTCGCGATCACAGCCGCCTACCCGCGCAGCGGGCCCTACGCGCTGATCTACCGCTACCTGGTCGCGCCGCGCCTCGGCCCGACGACGGAGCGCGAGGACGCGGCGCCGGTCCGGTTCGCGCAGGTGGTCGGCTTCGTCTTCCTCGCGGTCGCATCCATCGGCTACCTGTCCGGCGCGACGACGCTGGGCCTGATCTTCGCGGCGTTCGGCTTGCTCGCAGCGTTCCTCAACGCGGCGTTCGGCCTCTGCCTCGGCTGCGAGGCCTACCTGGCCTTCCGCCGCCTCACCACCCGCGCCGCCTGACCTCGTCCGCCTCACCACCTGCGCCGCTTGACCTCGTCCGCCTCACCGCCCGCGCTGCCTGACCTCGCCCGCCCTACCACCTGCGCGGCCTGACCTCGCCCGCCCGTCTTGCCACCCGCGCCGCCTGACCCCGCTTGCCCGCCTCGCCTCGCCGTGTGGGCTGGGGATTAAAGAAGCGGGGTGCGGGTTCCACGGGATGGCGGGCGCTGAGCTTTAAAGTCGCGGGCATGACTCGCATCCTGCTGATCTCGGGGAGCACCCGCGAGGCCTCCCTCCACACTGCCGCGCTGCGGACGGCGGCGATGGTCGCGCCCGGGACTGTGACCGCGGGGCTTTACGACGGGCTGCGGGGGCTTCCCGCGTACGCGCCGGGGGAGCAGCATGATGCAGTGACCTTGCTGCGGCATGTGGCCGGGACGGCGCAGGGGATTGTGTTCAGTACGCCGGAGATTGCGGGTTCGCTGCCGGGGAGTCTGAAGAATCTGCTGGACTGGCTCGTGGAGGGTGCCGAGCTGTGGGACAAGCCCGTGGCCTGGGTTTCCGTGGCGAACCCGGGTGATGACCACGGTGCACTCTCGACGTTGGAGACGGTGCTGGGGCATGGGAATGCGCGGGTGCTGCGGTCGGCGATCATCCGGCTGCCGATGGGTAAGGAGGCGGTCGGGGCGGACGGGCTCATCGCCGATCCTAGGTTGCATCAGGCGATGCGCGACATGTTGCACGCTTTTGAGCGGGCGGTGGCGCCGAAGCCGGAGGAGACGCCGTCGTGGCAGGTGCAGTCGAGTCTTTATCCGATGGTGCCTCAGCTTCAGGCCGGCGCGGCCCGGCACCGGCGAAGTGGCAGCTAAAGTCGGGACGCGCCGAAAATGTCCGTCCTGTGTGCTGACGGAGGGTTTCACAAACGCCACCGCCCGCATCCGTCCCCCGGGATGGGGGCGGTGCGGGCGGTGGGGTGAGCGGTCAGAACTTGGGTGCGTCGGGAGCCTCGAGGAGGCCGAGACGCAGCGCCGTCATCAGCGCCTGGGCGCGGTTGGCGGCGCCCAGCTTCTCGTAGAGCTTCGAGATGTGGGTCTTGGCGGTGGACTCCGACACGAACAGTTGCTTGGCGATTCCGGCCACGCTCATGCCGTCGGCGAGCAGGCGCAGGACCTGGCCCTCGCGCGGGGAGAGCTGGGGGCCCGAGGGTGCCAGGCGGCGCTTCATGGCCTCGGCCAGGTCGGCCGCGGTGAAGGCGCTGGGTGCCGAGGCGGCGTGCCGGGCGGCCGCCACGACCTCGTCGGCGGGGGCGGTCTTGGGCACGAATGCGCTGGCCCCGGCCTCGAGAGCACCGAACAGCTGGTCATCGCCGGCGTACATCGTGAGCACCACGATGCCCATGTTGGCGTTGTTCTTGCGCAGCGCGCGGGTGGCTTCGAGGCCACTGCCGTCGGGCAGGCGCAGGTCCATGATGACCACGTCGGGCTGGAGCGCACCGGCCTGGCGGACGGCCTCGGCGGCGGTGGCAGCCTCGCCGACCACCTCGAACTGCCGGTCCCGCTCGAACGCGTGCCGCAGCCCCTTACGGATCAGGTCGTGATCGTCGACGAGAAGCACCTTGGTGCGGGTCGTCGGCATCGGACTGGTCGACATGCTCGGGTTACTCCCCTTCTGGTGCGGAAACGCTATCCCGCACGCTATCGCGCCGGGCGGAGGTTCCAAGCACTACCGCAACGGTTGTCCCGCTGGGGTGTCGCGGCCGGATCTCCAGACGGCCCCGGATACGTTCCGCTCTCTCGGCCATGATCGCAAGGCCGTAGCGTCCGTCCGGGCGGTCGTCGGCGAATCCCTTCCCGTCGTCCGAGACCTCGATCTCCGCGTACGGAGGGTCGACGGTGCACGTGACCCACAGGTTGGACGCGCCGGCGTGCTTGCGGGCGTTGGTGATCGCCTCCTGGGCGATGCGCAGGAGCTCCGCCTCGGTCGCCGCGGGCAGCCGGGCGGTGGACTCGTCGAACGTGAAGTGCACACGTAGCCCGGCGGAGGTGCCGAGGGTCCGCGCGTACTCAGCGATCGCCGCCGCCAGCCCGCCGTTGCGGTCCACCTCGGAACGCAGCTCGAACAGGCTCAGCCGCAGCTCGGTGATGACCCGGGTGACCTCGCCGCGCAGCGTGCGCAGCTCCTCGGCGGTCTCTTCGGCGCCCTCGGGGAGGGTGGCCTGCGCGTTGTCGATGCCGTAGCCGACCATGACGAGCTCCTGCGCGACCCCGTCGTGGATCTCGCGGGCGAGTCGCTGACGCTCCTCATTGGTCGCGAGCGAGCGCACCTCGTCGAAGAGCAGGGCGGCTTCCAGCCGGAGGGCGGCAGGGCCGGTCACCTCGGTCACCCTTGAGATCACCGCTGACGGGTACGCGCTGGAGACGTCAGCTTCCAGGATCACCAGCCCGATCGTACGCACACCCGCGACCAGCGGTACGACCAGCGAAGACGTGTCCCCGCCGACGGGCGTGCGGGCCTGGGACCGCGAAGCCGTCTGCGCCTGCTGCGTCGCCCACGCGTCGGCGATCGCGGAGTCGTTATCGAGCGTGACCTCCCAGTCGACCCGCTCGGCGCCCGACTGGGCCAGCACCACGAGCCGCCCGCCGCCACTGGCCGAGAGCACCGCGGTCCGTTCGGCGGGGGCCACCGTACGCAACTCCTCCAGCAGGTGCTCGGAGATGCCACCCGGGTCGAGCGTCGCACCGGGCAGTGACCGGGCAACGCTCCGCAGCTGGGTCAACAGCCGAGTCGCTTCCGCGTACGGCTGCGGCGTGACCTCCGTCGGCGTCATCAGCTGGCGCATCGTGTCGGCGGCGAATGTAACGATCGCGCCGAGCACCAGCCACTGCCCGCCCGCGGCGAGATAACCCGGCTGGGTGATGACCGCGGTGCCCTCCTCGACGATCACCCCGCCGATGACCATCGCGACCGCCGCGACGCCCAGCAGCGCGGCACCCTCGGTGGGCCGCCGCCGCAGTGCCGCCGTGAGCAGGGGAACAGCCAGGTAGGGGAGCACTGCCTCGGCCCCGAACCCGGCGTCGACGGTGCCGAGGCTGTTCGCGGCGGCGGCGACGGACCCGGCGGCCAGCCCGGTGACGGCGACCTCGGCCAGCCGGCCCAGCGGCGCGGCGATCCGGTGGTCCGGCGCGAAGAACGAGGGCAGGGCCGCGACCAGCAGCAACGCGATCCACCGCAGCTCGGACGGCTCCCGCGTGGCGATCAGGGTGAGCGCCGCCACGAGAGCGAGCATGACGAGACGCGCGGCAACCACGAGCGGATGGATGCGCACAGGAACGCTGGCTGAGGCGGGCACGTGACGGATGGTAGCCGTAGCGCCCCGATCCGGCCCAGCGGTGCGGCCGGGGGTTGCCGGTGGGCGGGCCGCCGCACGGTAGCCTGCCAGCCATGGCGGACAGCTCGACTCAGTCGATCCTGGTGCAGGCGCCTCTCGCCGAGGTAGCCGCGGTGATCTGCGATTTTCCCCGATATCCGGAGTGGGCGGATGCGGTGAAACTCGCCGAGGTCGTCGAGGAATACGAGGACGGGTACGCCGCGCTGGTGCGCTTCGTGCTCGACGCCGGCCCCCTCGCCGACGACTATCAGCTCGAATATGCGTATTCGGATGATGCGTCCCGGGTCGAGTGGCACCTCGCCGCGCCCTCGAAGATGCAAAAAGTGTTGAACGGCTCGTATGACCTCGTCGAGGACGGTGGCGGAAACACGACCGTCACGTACACCCTTGAGGTGGAGCTCACCGTCGGGATGCTGGGCATGTTCAAACGCAAGGCCGAGAAAATGATCATGGACACGGCCCTGAAGGAGCTCAAGCGCCGCGTCGAGAGTCTCGCCAAGGCGTAACGGTTCTTCCGCTTGCGGGCACAGGGGGCACACGATGACAGGGACCACGGGATCGGCACGCGAAGAGGCCGAGCGCCTCGTCGCCACGGTGCTGGCCAGGGCGTCACAGGCCGCAGGGGGCTCGTCCGGGTCGGGTGGTGGGCTGGGCGCTCTGGGTGGGCTGCTCGGCGGTGTTGTCGGCTCGGTCCTCGGTAAGAAGGACGAGAAGAGCGCCGCCGCCCACCTGGCATCGGGCGTCGGCGACATCGCCACGGGAGTGGCCAGCGTGCTGCGCGCCGCCTCCATGGCCGCCAGCGAAGCCACCCGCTCCCGCCCCACGGCGACCGGCACTGCGGCAAGGGGTTCGGCGGCGACCGGCACTGCGGCAAGGGGCTCGACGACGAGCGGCACCGCGGCAAGGAGCTCGGCGGCGACCGGCTCGACGGGTGCCGGCTCGACGGTGACCCGGGGGGCGGCGCGGCCCGAGCCGACTCCCGATCAGTCGTGGTCCGCTGCGACACGTGCGCCCGTTAAAACAGAAAAATCCGTGATGACGGAAAAGTCTGAAGAGCTGGATGAGCCCACGATCGAGGAAAGCTCCGACCCGTGGGCGGCAGCGACCCGCGAGGACGGCCGCGCCGCCCGCCGAGAGGCCGCGGCAAAAGCAGAGCAGGCCCGCCAAGCGGCCGCCGAGAAGGTCGAGCAGGCCCGCCAGGCCGCCGCGGACCGAGCCGAGAAGGCCCGGCGCGCCGCCGCAGCCAAGGCCGCTGACGCGCAGCAGGGGGCTGCAATAGCGGAGGAGCGGCAGGCGGCTGCGGTCGAGGCCGTTGATGCGCGGCAGGCGCGTGCGGTCGAGACGGTGGCGAAGCGGGAGGCCCCCGCGGCTGAGGTCGTAGCGGACCCGGAAAATACCGTGGCTGAGATTGCTGAGGCCCCGGAGGGGCCTGTGGCTGAGGTTGCAGGGGTGCGGCCTGATTCGGGGGAGTCTTTGCGCGGAGCCGCAGCGCGCCCCGCCGAGCCGGACAACGACGAAGAGGCCGCGGCCGCTCGAAGCGGGTCAGGGCCTGGTGCGGTTGTGGGCGCCGAAACGCGTACTGAAAAATGGGAAAAGGGCGTGACGCGCCCCACGGACCCCTGGGCTGCGGCGGTCGCGAACTACGCAAATGATGACTCACCGCCTGAAACCGGCGTGGCGGGAAGCGTCGGCGTAGATCATGATGTGGCGGCACCGAGCGACACAAGCGACAGCTCCGCCGACTGATCAGTCCGGGTTGGGACCCAGCGGGGGCGGAGTGACACGAACATGAGGGGACGGGCAGCGTGGCGCTGACCATCGGGATCGACGTCGGTGGCACGAAGGTGGCCGGCGGGGTGGTCGACGAGAAGGGGACCGTTGTCGCTCAGACGCGGCGGGAGACCCCGGCGGACGATCCGGCCGGCACGAGGGACACGATCGTTGCCGTGGCGACCGAGCTGGCGGCGCAGTATCCCGAGGCGAACGCGGTCGGTATCGGCGCGGCTGCCTGGATCGACGCGGCGGGGTCGACGGTGCTGTTCGCGCCCAACCTGGCGTGGCGGGACGAGCCGGTGCGGGACATCGTGGCGAAGGCGGTCGGGTTGCCGACCGTGCTGGAGAACGATGCGAACGTGGCCGCGTGGGCGGAGTTCCGGTTCGGGGCGGGGCGGCAGGCCGATGACTCCATGGTGATGATCACCGTGGGGACGGGGATCGGTGGCGGCATCGTGATCAACGGGGGGCTGTGGCGCGGGGCGAACGGGATCGCCGGGGAGCTGGGGCATATCCAGTCGGTCAACAACGGGCATCCGTGCGGCTGCGGGCGGCTCGGGTGTCTCGAGCAGTACGCGAGCGGTAAGGCGCTGGTGCGGTTCGCGCGGGCGGGGGCGCGGCAGGAGCCGGATCGGGCGGCGTTGCTGCTGGAACTGGCCGGCGGGGACCCGTTGGAGATCACCGGGCGGCAGATCACCGAGGCCGCGCGGTCCGGGGACGGGGTGGCGCGGGACGCGTTCGCGCAGATCGGCTACTGGCTCGGGGTGGCGCTGACCGACCTGGCGCAAGCCTTCGACCCGCAGGTGTTCGTGCTCGGCGGCGGGGTCATCGACGCGGGGGACCTGCTGATGGGGCCGGTCGAGGCGACCTACCGCAAGGAGCTCACCAACCGCGGGCGGTTCCCGGTCGCGGAGATCCGGGCCGCGGAGACCGGTAACACCGCGGGTGTGCTCGGCGCGGCCGACCTGGCCCGCCGGATCTGAGGGGGACGACGTGTCCGGGGTTCCGCTGCGGGTGCTCAGCTACAACGTGCACGGCCTGCGTGACGATCGGGCGGCGCTGACCGGCCTGGTCCGCGATCTCGCCCCGGACGTCGTCATCGTGCAGGAGGCGCCGCGGCGGTTCCGGTGGCGGCACAAGTGCGCCGCGCTGGCGGACGATTTCGGCATGGTCGTGGCCGAGGGTGGCTTGCCCGCCCTCGGCAACCTGCTGCTGGTCAGCATGCGGGTGCGCGTGCACGGGACGTGGTGCCTGCGCTATCCGCTGACGCCCGGGCGGCATCTGCGCGGGGCGGCGTTCGCGCGATGTTCGGTGAAGGGCGCCCAGTTCACGATCTCCGGGTCGCACCTGGCGACCGACCCCGCGGAGCGCCCGGCGCAGGCCGCCCTCTGGAAAGAGGCGCTCGGCGGCATCGAGGGGACGCTCGTGGCGGGCTGCGACCTGAACGAGGGGCCCGGAGGGGGTGCCTGGCGCACGGTCGCCGACGGGTTCCAGGAGGGCGGGAGCAGGGTGCTCACCTTCCCGGCGACGCTGCCCCGGATGGAGCTCGACGCGCTGTTCGTCTCGCCCGGTGTCGAGGTCACGCGCTACGAGGTCGTGGACAACGACGCGGCCCGGAAAGCCAGTGATCATCTTCCCGTTCTAGCGGAACTTTTCCTACCTTCCGAGTAAGCGTCACGTCTGCGAGGATTCCCGGGTGCAAGACACCCCGGACATCGCCGACCGTCATGACGCGGTCTGTGTGATCGGTGCCGGGGCCAGCGGCCTCGCCACCCTCAAAAGCCTGCGTGAGCAGGGATTCTCCGTCGACTGCTACGAGCGTGAGACCTCGGTCGGCGGTGCCTGGAACTGGCGTCACGACCGCAGCCCGGTCTACTCCACCGCGCATCTCGTCTCCTCGCGGCCGTTGACGGAGTTTCCCGACTTCCCGATGCCCGACGACTGGCCCGACTACCCCCATCACAGCCAGCTGCTCGGCTATCTCGAGCGCTACAGCGAGCACTTCGGCCTGCGGGACGACATCTGGTTCGGCACCGAGGTCGTCTCGGTGACCCCGGCCGGTGACGGCCGGTGGGACGTGACCACGCGCAGCGTCGGCGGCGGTGCCGAGCGGGTGCAGCGCTATGCGGCCGTCATCGCCGCGAACGGGCACAACTGGGCACCGAAGCCGTTCACCGTCGACACGTCGGAGTTCCGGGGGCGGGTGATGCACGCTTCGGCGTACAAGGATCCCGCGCAGTTGCGGGGCCGCAAGGTCCTGGTGATCGGCGGTGGCAACACGGGCTGCGACATCGCGGTCGAGGCCGCCCAGCAGGCCGAGAAGGTGTGGCACTCGACCCGCCGCGGCTACTGGTTCGCCCCGAAATACCTCTTCGGCCGCCCGGCCGATCAGATGCTCCCGCCGCGACTTCCCCTGCGCTTCAGGCAGAAGCTCTACCGATGGATGGTACGGCTGACAGCCGGCGATCTGACCCGTTACGGACTCCCCGCACCCGACCACCGCCCGTACGAGAGCCACCCGGTCGTCAACAGCCAGCTCGCCTACTACCTGGGCCACGGCCGGATCACCGCCGTGGGCGACGTCGCGAGCATGGAGGGTTCCACGGTGGAGCTCAGCGACGGCAAGCGCATCGAGCCCGACCTGGTCATCACCGCGACCGGCTACCTGCCGCGCTTCGAGTTCCTGGCTCCGGAGCTGCTCGACGTCGACGAGGACGGCCGTCCCGATCTGCACCTGCACGCGTTCGCCCGGCGGCACCCGACGCTCGCCGTGATCGGGTTGCTGCAGCCCGACGCCGGGCTCCTCCCGCTGGCCCACTGGCAGAGCGTCGCCGTAGCCCGCTGGCTGCGGCTGCGTATCGACGACCCGGCGAAGGCCGCCGCGGTGCAGCAGAAGGAGTCGGTGCGGCCGGTGCGCAGCTGGAGCCGGCTGCAGGTGGTGCCGTCGTCGCGGCACTGGTTCGAGGTCGGTCACACCGACTACCTGCGTGCGGTCGAGGACCTGCTCAAGCACATGGAGCCCGCGTCATGAGTTCGCAGCTGTTGCGGTTCGAGGACTGGACCGCGCCGGTCCCGCCGGTGCGCCGCGAGGTGCTGAGCGCGCTACCCCATCCCGACGAGAAGAACCCGCCGCTGCTCTTTGTGCCGGGCCTCGGTCACGGTGCGTGGGCCTTCCGCGAGCACTGGCTCGGCCACGCGGCCTCCCGGGGATTCTCCGCGTACGCCCTGAGCCCTCGCGCCGCCGGATCGTTACGGGCGTACGTGCATGACGTCGTCCAGGTCGCCGCCGGTCTCCCGCGGCAGACCGTCCTCATCGGTCACGGGGTCGGCGCACTCGTCGTCTCGCATGCCCTCGCCCGCTACCCCGCGAAGGCGGCGGTCCTTGCCGCCCCGGTGCTGGACGGCTGGCCGGCGCTCGGCGCGGCCCTGCGTACCAATCCGTTCGGCACCCTGCCCGCGTTCTTCGGCGGCGGTCTCGGGCTGAGCCGTAAGCAGCTCTACAGCCCCGGCTGCACGTACGAACGGAAACTCACCCGCGAGCCGACGGCCGTCTACCGCTCGGTGCTGACCGCCTCCCGCCCGGCAGCCCCGGTGGGCTCGCCTCCGGTGCTGGTGGTGGGCAGCCCCGACGACAAGATCGTCACCCGCAAGGCCCTGGACCGTACGGCGGCCCGCTTCGGCGGCGCGCCGCTGCTGTTCCCGGGGATGGGCCACGACCTGATGCTCGACACCGAGTGGCAGGAGCCGATCGACGCCATCATCGACTGGCTGGAGAAGGAGCTGCTCGCCTAGGCGCAGCCGTTATTTTCTCAGCCCCGCGGCTACCCGGCCGGTGCGGTCCAGCGTCGTGAGGTAGGCGCGGGCCCACGCGACGATGTCGTGGCCGACGAGATGCGTGCGCATGGCGGTCATCCGGCGTTCCAGGTCTGCCGGGTCGGCCTCCATGGCGCGCAGCAGCGTCTCCTTGAGCCCGTCGACGTCGTGCGGATTGACCAGGAACGCGTCCTCGAGCTCGTCGGCCGCCCCGGCGAACTCGCTGAGCACGAGCGCGCCCGAGGCGTCGGCCCGCGCGGCGACGTACTCCTTGGCCACCAGGTTCATCCCGTCCCGCAGCGGGGTGACCACCATGACGTCCGCGGTCTGGTAGAGCGCGGCCAGCTCGGCGCGGTCGAACGGCTGGATCAGGTAGTGGATGGCGGGTTCGCCGACCCGGCCGTGCTCGCCGTTGATCCGCCCGACCTCGCCCTCGATGCGGTGCCGCAGCGCCCGGTAGCTGTCCACGCGCTCCCGGCTCGGGACCGCGACCTGCACCATCACGGTGTCGCGGACCTTGACCCGGCCGTCGCGCAGCAGCTCGCTGTACGCGGTCAGCCGGTGCTCGATCCCCTTGATGTAGTCGAGCCGGTCGACGCTGAGCAGCACCCGCCGCGGCCGGCCCAGGTCGGAGCGGAGCTGCGCGGCCCGCTCCCGGACGTCTCGGCGAGCGGCGAGCGCCTGCATCTCGGCGACGTCGATCGACATCGGGAACGCGCCGGTGCGGATGGCCCGCCCGTCGAGGGTGATCTGGTCGTCGCCGGTGACCCGCGCGCCGAGCAGCTTCACCGCGAGCTGCGCGATGTTGTGCGCGGCCTGCGGGCGCTGGAACCCGACCAGGTCCGCGCCGAGCATCCCGCGCAGCAGGTCGAGCCGTCGCGGCAGCTGCATGAACAGCTCCGGCGGCGGAAAGGGCACATGCAGGAAGAAGCCGATGAGTACGTCGGGCCGCAGCTCCCGGATCATCTGGGGCACCAGTTGCAGGTGGTAGTCCTGCACCCAGACCGTGCCGCCGGGCTCGACCGCCTCGGCCGCCGCGTGGGCGAAGCGCTGGTTCACCGCCTTGTACGTCTCCCACCAGCCCCGGTCGAACACGGGTGGCAGGACGGCATCGTGGTAGAGCGGCCACAGCGTCGAGTTGGCGAACCCCTCGTAGTAGCCGCGGTGCTCCTCGCTCGTCAGCCCCATCGGTCGCATCCGCAGGCTGCCGATGTCGGGCAGGGCGGGCGCGTCCCCGACCTTCCCGCCCCAGCCGACCCAGGTGGCCGGGGTCCGGTCGAGGATCGCGTGCAGGGCGCCGGCCAGCCCGCCGGGGCTGCGCCGCCATTCGCACGCGCCGTCGGGAGCGACACTGTCGTCGATCGGGAGGCGGTTGGACACGACCACGAGCGAGCTCTGGCGCATTCACGAGAGGTTATCGGATGGCTACCCAGAGGTACAGGTCTATGTTTCTAGACCGACTTCTTCAGACCGCAGCCCGGCTTCTCAGACCACGGCCCGGCTTCTCAGACGACGGCACCGTCGTCGAAGTCGTCGTCATCGTCGCCCGAGCGTAGCCGCCAGACCAGTGTCACCGCGCCGGCCACGATCGCGGTGAAGCCGATCAGGGTCACGAAGTTGCGCTGGATCGGCAGCAGCCAGGGGAAGAGGAAGAGCACGAAGCCCAGCACCACGCCGAGCACGCCGGCGACCGCGTATTTCGAGATGTGCGGCAGCGGCGGCGGGGGCGGCGGCACATACCGGTCCTCGTCCTCGTCGTCCGGCAGCCCGGCGCCGAACGTGTCGAGCCCGTCGAGCATCGAGGGCTCGTCGGCGGGGCCGGCGGGCTCCGGGCGGTCGGTGCGGCGCCGGTTGTGCTGGACCGGATCGTCCGTGGGCAGCGTCACCGGGCCCGGCTGCGGGTTGCTGTTGGGGTCGAGCCCTTCGGCCTTGGGCCACGGCTCGGCGAGCGGGTCGACGGCGGTGTGGAAGCCCGCGACGATCTTGGCCCACTCGGCGTCGACGTCGCTCTGGGCAGCCGAGCTCTGGGCGGCCGGGCTCTGCGCGGCCGGGGCCGGGGCCTCCGTCTTGGCCGGGACCGGTGTGGGGCCGAGACCGCCGGTCAGCTTCTGCAGGTGCTCCTTGGCGGTGTCGAGGTGCTCGCGGTCGACGAAGAGCCGGTCCGTCGGGCGGGCCGGCAGCGTCGTGGCCCGCAGGACCGGATTGAGGTCGGCGGAAGGTTGCAGGTAGGCGGCTATGCCACCGGCCGCCAGCACGTCGAGCAGGTGCTCGCCCACGCGTGGATCCACGTCGCCCGCAGCCGCATAGTCGGCCGCGTCGAGCCCGTTGTCCCGCCGCCCTCGACGGGCGCCACCCGCAGACACCCTTTTACACTCCTCGCCCCCGCGCTCCTCGCGCGCGTGCCTTGAATGGTGACACGCCAGGTGCCGCTTGCGGGAGTGCGTTGTGGCGTGCCGCTCCCGCTTCGTACTCTTTTCCTGCCCCCGGCCCGGGTGCGTGGGAAAGGACACCGGTGTTCTACTGGCTACTGAAGTACGTGTTTCTAGGACCTGTCCTGAAATGCCTCTTCCGCCCCGATGTGCGGGGTCTGGACCATATTCCGGAGACAGGTCCGGTGATTATCGCCTGTAATCACCTGTCCTTCTCCGATTCGATCTTCACACCCCTGGTGCTGAAACGCAGGGTGACGTTCGTCGCCAAAGCGGAGTACTTCACCGGGAAGGGGGTCAAAGGCTGGCTCATGCGCCAGTTCTTCGTCGGCACCGGGACGATCCCGGTCGACCGTTCCGGTGGCAAGGCCGCCCGGGCGGCCCTCGACACCCAGCTGCGCGTCCTCAACTCGGGAAACGTCGCCGGCATCTACCCGGAGGGCACCCGTTCCCCGGACGGCCGGCTCTACCGCGGCAAGACGGGCGTGGCCCGGCTGGCCCTGGAGAGCGGCGCGGTCGTCGTCCCGGTCGCCCTGCTCAACACCGACGAGATCCAGCCGACCGGCACTCTCATCCCGGCGATCAAGCGCGTCCGGATGCGCATCGGCCGCCCCCTGGACTTCTCCCGCTACGAGATCGCCGGCACCCCCGCCACCGGCGACCGTTTCGTCGAACGAGCGGTCACCGACGAGATCATGTACGAGCTCATGACCCTCTCCGGCCGCGAATACGTCGACGTCTACGCCGCCAGCCTCAAGAACCCCGCCCCATGACCCGCTCCCGCTACGACCGCCTCGCCGAGCTCCGCGAGCTCGACCCGGTCGCCGATGCCCACCGGATCTACCGCACGACCGCGGCGTACGAGTTCCCCCTCGACATGCGCCTGGGGCTGGTGCTGGCGTTCTGGCGTACGTTCGCGGTCCCGTCGATCGCCGGGCTGCTGCTCTCGACGGGAGAGACCACCCAGCGCACCGAGCGCCGCACCGACGACACCGGCATCCTGATGTACACGCTGATCGCCCACGGCCTGGACAGCCCCGAGGGCCGGACGGCCACCCGCCGGCTCAACCAGCTCCACCGCCGCTTCGCGATCAGCAACGACGACTACCTCTACGTCCTCGGCACCTTCGTCCTCTCGCCCGCCCGCTGGATCGACGCCCACGGCTGGCGCGAGCTCTGCTGCCACGAACGCACCGCGATGCTGACCTTCTACTCCACGCTCGGGCGCCGCATGAACATCACGGGCATCCCGGCGACCTGGGAGAGCTTCGAACAGTTCTATGACGCGTACGAGGCGGAGCACTTCGCGTACACCCCGGCAGCGGAACAGCTGATGACCGCGACCCGGGGTCTCCTCCCGCTCGACCCCCGCCTCACCGCCGCCCTCCTCGACCGCCCGCTCCGGGAGGCCACCGGCATCGCGGAACCCCCGTGGTGGGCCCGCACGCTCCTGAGCACGACCCTCACCACCCGCAACCTCTGGCTGCGCCACGCCGCCCGGCCACGCACCCACACCTGGCTGGAGAAGGGCGTCCCCGGCCGCACCTACCCCGACGGCTACGACCTCGCCAAGATCGGCCCTGAGAAGGTGGGTCAGTGACGACGATGTGGTTCGAGGACTTCCAGCCCGGTCAGATCTTCCGTACGCAGGGCCGCACGATCACCGAGGCCGACGTGACCGCCTTCGCGAACCTGACGTGGGACACCAACCCGGTGCACACCGACGCGGAGTTCGGGGCTGGTGGGCGGTTCGGGCAGCGGATCGCGCACGGCATGCTCGGGGCATCCTTCGCCCTCGGCCTGGCGAGCCGGCTCGGGGTCTTCGAGGGCAGCTCGATCGCCCTGCTCGGCGTCACGGACTGGCGCTTCCTCGCCCCGGTCCTGATCGGCGACACCCTCACCTGCCAGGTCGAGATCCGCGCCACCCGGCTCACCAGCAAGGGCACCAGCGGCATCCTCGACCGCTGGTTCACCCTGACCAACCAGCACGGCACGGTCGTCCAGGAGGGCCGCATGGACCTGATGGTCGCGCTCAGACCCTAGGCGACGGGCAGGGGCCGCCCGGGACCGTACGTGGTGCCGGCGCGGTCGCGTTCCAGCCAGCCCGACTCGACCAGCAGGCGGCGGGCGCCGGCGACGTCGTCGGTCACCACGGCGAGCCGGCGGTTGACGGTGTCCTCGTCGCAGAGCTCGTCGAGGGCCAGGTAGCGGGCCAGTAGCTCACCCATCAGCGAGTAGCGGTCGCTCAGCGTCGGCGGGAGACTGGTCACGCGACCGTGCGAAAAACAAGATCGAAGCTTGGGGTACGCCGTGAGCAGCGCACTGATCGGCTGCAGCGCATCGACGGCGGCGGCTGCGTCGCGCAGCTGGCCCGGATGGGCTCGGTAGACGCCGTTACCCGTGCCCGTGACGATCCCGGCCGCCACCAGGCGTGCGCAGGCGTCGCCGACCTCGGGGATCGACAGATCGAGGGGGTACGCCAGCTCGGCCATCGTGGCGCCTTCCGTGCCCCGGCGGACGAGGTCGGCGAAGACCCGCAGCCGGACGGGGACGGCGAGCTGGGTCAGGATCTCGGCAGCCTGGGCGGCGTCAGCGGACATCCCGACACCGTAGGTCCCGCGCCGCCGTCACTGCATCCGGTTTACCAGCGGTAGTAGGCCCATGCCCAGGTGCCGGCGATCGCCAAGGCCAGGACGACGTTGACCCACCGGATCCGCCTGGTGACGAGCCCGTCGTCGGGGCGCGGGCCGATCTCGCTGAGCGTGTCGATGAGCCACCGCGGGCCGCCTGCCAGGGCAGCCATCCCGAAGCTGAGCCCGGACGGCTCGAAGGCGGAGATGCTGATCGGCCGCCGGCCCCGCACGGTCAGTTCGTCCTTCGACCAGGAGTTCGCATCCGGGTACGTGATCAAGCTGCGAGCGACGTGCCAGCTGTGGAAAGTATTGCGGACGACGAGCTTGTCCGGGGTGACCACGATGCTCGTGCACGGCCCCATCAGGTAGACGAAGACCACCACCGGGGCGAAACCGACGCTGCCGGGGAAGGGGGAGAACCAGGCCAGGAAGACCTCGCAGGCGACGGTGAGCACCAGGAGGGCTCGGGCCTGCAGGTCGTTCTGATGGTGCACCCGCCGGTCCCGTGCCATGGGGGCAGGGTAGCGACGGGTGTCCACAAGGGTCAGCCGCCCATAGCCTTCCAGCGGGCCAGGTTGTGCTTCGCGTCGACCAGGGCGTCGTGGCGGCCCTGGGCGGTCGGCAGGGGTGGTTTGCCCTTGTCGTCCCAGAGCTGGCGCAGGTCCTTGGTGAAGCGGGGGATCTCGCGGGGCAGCGCCGGCATGGCACCCCAGAGCTGGGCGAGGGCGACGTGGTCGTACGCCGCATACCAGGCCCAGAGCTCGATCTGCTCGTCGCGGCCCTTGACCGGCTCCGTGAGGAACGCGTGCAGGTCGTCACGGATGCGTTCCCGTGAGCGCCATGCCGGGTCGGCGGGGGACGGCAGTTTGTCGAGCACGTTGCGGCGGACCCAGGGGATCGCCTTCGACTCGTCGAACTGGGTGGAAACGGCGTAGAACTCGCGCCCGAACTCGTCGACCATGCCGATGGACACCAGGTCGACCGTCAGGCCGTCCTCGATGAACTCGCAGTCGTAGAAATAGCGGTAAACCATCGCGGACCATCCTTGCCTACTCCTCCGAAGGATGTTCGCTCAGGGCCTCCCGGGCGTGGCGCAGCGCGTCGGGGTCGCCGCGCCGGGCCGCCCAGTCCGCCTGCACGGCCCACCGGAAGCGCAGCATCACCGGCAGTGCGGCGTGCAGTTCGTCCTCGGTGACCGGGGCGGCGGCGAGGTATCCGTCGAGCAGTTCCGCGGAGGTCTCCTCGCCGCCCGCGTAGACGACGGCGGCTGCCACGTCGTAGAGCAGCGGGCCGGTGCCGCTGGCGCCGCAGTCGAGCAGCCCCGCCCGGCCCGTGGCGGGGTCGACCAGGAAGATCTCCGGCGCCGGGTCGCCGTGCAGGACGCCGTAGGTGAGCCGGTCGGTGACGGTGAGCCGGGTCATCGCGGTGATCGCCCCGGTCACCGCCGCCCGCAGCCACGGCTCGACGGCCAGGTGAGGGGCGTCGGGGTCGAGCTGGTTCCAGCGGGCCAGCCCCGGGTGGTGGAAGCGTTGCAGGGCGCGGTGCACGGCGCCGAGCCGGTCACCCCAGAACTGCTGGTCGATGGGGTCGCGGCCGTCGAGCGTACGGCCGGGGGCGCGGCGCAGCACCGCCATGGGCCCGCAGCGCGTCTCGGCGGTGAGCGCGCCGCCGAGCGTACGGACAGGTTGTCCGGCTTCTATGCCTGTGGTCCGCAGATGCTCGGCCGCGGCGAGACCGGCCTCGACCGGCTGGCGTGCGGCAGGGGCGGCGAGACGGGCCACAAAGCGTTCGCCGCCCGCGGTCACGTCCCAGCCGTACGAGAGCAGGCCTCCGGGCAGCGCCGAGATCTCGGCGGGCAGCAGGTGCCACTGGTCGCGCAGCGTCGATCGAAGGAGGTCGTCATCCGGCACGGCGGCGATTATCTCGGTACTGAGGGTGACGACAACGGACACCGTGGGCGACAGTCACAGGGGGCGATTGGAGGGTTTACAGAAAGCAACATCCGCGAAATGATCGAACGGCATGCGCGGGAGGTATCAAATGGCGTTGATGACGCTCTTCATGCTAAGAGTGATCGTTCGCGTCGAGGGGCCGACGCCGGACAGCAGTGTCGACGGTGGTCCCGACCGGGGGAAGGACTGACCGTGGATCATCGGCTGCCGGAGCCGGGTGACGCGCTGACAGGTGTGGAAATGTTCGCTGGGCTGGAGCCTGACGTGCGCCAACGTGTCATCGCCGCGGCGGTGCCCCGCACCTACCGCAAGGGCCAGATTCTGTTCGTGGAGCATGACCCCGGGGATTCCCTCATCGTGCTGCGCCGCGGTGCCATCGCGGTCTTCCGCACCGCACCGACGGGTGAACGTGCGGTCCTCACCGTCGTCCGCCCGCCCGACGTTCTGGGCGAAGTGTCCCTCCTGGACGCTTCCACCCGATCGGCGAGCGCCGAGGCGATCGAGGACTGTCAGGCATTGGCGCTGTCCCGGGTGGCCTTCATGGACCTCGTGCACTCCAACCCGCGCATTCTCGACGCGGTGATGCGCTCGGTCGGCGGTCTCATCCGCCGCCTCACCGAGCAGAACGCCGACCACGTCTTCCTCGATCTGCCGGGCCGGGTCGCCAAGACCCTCGTGCGGCTCGCGGGTGACAGCCAGGCGCCGATGATCACCATCGAGCTGAACCAGAGCCAGCTCGCGGAGATGGCCGGCGGTTCCCGGCAGAGCGTCAACCAGGCCATCGGCTCGTTCGCCACCCGGGGCTGGCTGCGCACCGAGGGCCGTCGCATAGTCGTCACCGACGTGGGAGCGCTCCGCCGCCGGGCGGGCATGGCTGATCGCTGAAGGCTGTTTCGTCGGTGGTTTCCCGGGAAGTCGAAGGGGAACCACCGACGAAAGGAACTGCCATGGCTGAGCAGAAGACCGAGCAGGAGAAGCGCGAGACGCTCAAGGAGCTGGTCAAGGCCGCGCGGATCGGGATGCTGACCACGATGACGGTGGACGGCCGGCACGTGAGCCGCCCGATGGGGCTGCAGGAGGTCGAGTTCGACGGCGACCTCTGGTTCTTCACCTACTCCGACGCCGACCTGGTCGCCCAGATCAAGGTCAACCCGCAGGTGAACGTCTCGTTCAGCGATGACAAGCAGCACTCATGGACCTCGGTTTCCGGCACCGCCGTGCAGGTCGACGACCGGGCCAAGGCGGAGCAGCTGTGGAACCCGATGCTCAAGGCGTGGTTCCCGGAGGGGCTAGAGACGCCCACCCTCACCCTGGTCAAGGTGAACGCCGAGACGGCCGAGTACTGGGAGGCCGCGCGCAGCTCCAAGGTGGTCACGCTGCTCGGGGCCGTGAAGGCCGCTGTAACGGGAAAGACGCCGGACGCGGGGGAGAACGAAACCGTCGTGTTGTAGCGAGGCGAGCTGGTCCGTCCGCTGTGGGACGACTACAGTGCGCAGCGAAACCCGACAGGGAGGACGAGCAAATATGCGTATCGGCGTGCTCACCGGCGGCGGCGACTGCCCCGGACTGAACGCGGTGATCCGGGCGGTGGTCCGCAAGGGCGTAGCCACCTACGGACACGAGTTCGTCGGGTTCCGCGACGGCTGGAAGGGCCCCCTGGAGGGTCTGACGAAGCCGCTCGGTATCGCCGAGGTCCGGGGGATCCTGCCGCGGGGCGGCACCATCCTCGGCTCGTCCCGCACCAACCCGTTCAAGATCGACGGTGGTGTCGAGCGGATCAAGGCGAACCTCGCCGAGCAGGGCGTCGACGCGCTGGTCGCGATCGGCGGCGAGGACACCCTCGGCGTCGCCACCCAGCTCACCGATCTCGGCGTGAAGGTCGTCGGCGTGCCGAAGACGATCGACAACGATCTCAACGCCACCGACTACACATTCGGCTTCGACACCGCGGTCAACATCGCGATGGAGGCCATCGACCGGCTGCACACCACCGCCGAGTCGCACCACCGCACCCTGGTCGTCGAGGTCATGGGCCGCCACGCCGGCTGGATCGCGCTGCACGCCGGGCTCGCCGGCGGCGCCAACGTCATCCTGCTGCCCGAGCGTAAATTCGACGTGGAGCAGGTCGCCACGTACGTCACCAAGCGCTTCCAGGTCGAGTACGCCCCGATCGTGGTCGTCGCCGAGGGTGCCGAGCCCCTGGAGGGCCAGATGGTCACCCAGAACAAGGAGCTCGACGCGTTCGGCCACGTCCGCCTCGGCGGCATCGGCCAGTGGCTCGCCGAGACCCTCGAGGAGAAGACCGGCAAGGAGGCCCGCACGGTCGTCCTCGGTCACATCCAGCGCGGCGGCACCCCCACGGCGTTCGACCGTGTCCTGGCCACCCGGTTCGGGCTGCAGGCCATCGACGCCGTCAACGAGGGCGACTTCGGCAAGATGATGGCGCTGCGGGGGACCGACATCGTGCGCGTCCCGCTGGCCGACGGAACGGCCGAGCTCAAGACCGTACCCCTCGAGCGTTATGAAGAGGCTGAAGTCTTCTTCGGCAGCTGAGACGATTAACGTCAGGGTGGGTGATGAACCCACCCTGACGTTTGTCTAGAACCGGGAGTGCGCATGTCCGTCGTCGCCGTCATCGGCACCGGCAAGATCGGTGAACTGGTCGTCTCCGGACTGCTGCGCGCGGGCCGCCCGGCCGGCCAGATCCTCGTGACGGCCCGCCGCCCGGAACGCGGCGCGGAGCTGGCGGAGCGCTACGGCGTCCGCTCGGTCGACAACATCACCGCGGTCAACGAGGCGGACATCCTGGCGATCGCGGTCAAGCCGCAGGACGCCGGCACGCTGCTCGACGAGATCCGCGCGAAGGTCCCGGCCGACAAGCTGATCGTCTCGCTCTGCGCGGGCCTGCCCACGAGCTTCTTCGCGGCCCGGCTGCCCGAGGGCACCCCGGTGATCCGGGTCATGACGAACACCCCGGCACTGGTCGACGAGGCCATGACCGCCATCTCCGCCGGCCCGCACGCGACGGGCGAGCACCTGGCGATCGCCGAGGAGATGTTCAAGCCGCTCGGCTCGACGATCCGGGTCCCCGAGTCGCAACAGGACGCGGTCACGGCACTGTCCGGCTCGGGTCCCGCGTACTTCTACCTGCTCGTCGAGGCGATGATCGACGCGGGCATCCTGCTCGGCCTGCCCCGCCAGGTCGCCCACGAGCTGATCGTGCAGACGGCCATCGGCTCAGCGGTCATGCTCCGCGACTCCGGCGAACACCCGGTCAAACTCCGCGAAGCCGTCACCAGCCCGGCCGGCACCACCATCTCCGCGATCCGCGAGCTAGAGAACCACGGCGTACGAGCAGCACTGCTCGCCGCCCTCGAAGCCGCCCGCGACAGAGCCCGCGAGATCGCCGCCCAGAGCGCCTGATTCTGCCTGGTCTTTCGCCGCGGACAGGCTCAGCTTTCGCCGCGGACAGGCTCAGTTAGTACCAGATGGCGATGGCGGCGCCCTCGTTCTCCTCCGGGGGGCTGGGGTGGCTGTGGGCGGTGCCCGTGGCCATGCGGTGGGCGCTCCAGGCGACCGCTGCGGCGTCGAGGATGTCGTCGGGTGGGGCCTGGCCGGCGGGGCCGAGGTGGTCGGGCAGGACGATGCCGTGCTTGGCGAGGAGTTCGCGGCGGCGGGCCTGGCCGGTCCAGGTCTTTTTCGCGTACGCGAGGGGCTCGCCGGACATCTCCCGGAACGACACCTCGGGGTGGGCCTCGAAGAGCAGGCCGGGGTGGCGTTCCCAGATGGCGTTGGCCTCGAGGAGTTTCGGGCGCAGCGCCCAGGACTGGCGGCTGAGGCCGGCGCCGGTGAGTTCGCGGCAGACCCGGTTGGCCGCGGTGAAGTCGGCCTCCTGCCAGACCGCGCGGGGCGGCACCCGGAAGACGCTGCTGCGCCGCGGGCCGAGCTGATCGGCGGCGAGGGAGTCGGCGGCCCGCCAGCGGTCGGGGAGCATGCCGAGTGGGATGTCGACGCCGATGACGGCGGCGCCGGAGCTGCCGGCGACGATCTCGTAGAGGGTGGACGCGAGCATCGCCCGCCCGAACTGCCCGTCGCGCAGCTCGACGCCCACCCAGCCGAGGGCGTACGCGTCGACGCCGATCACATGGATGCTCATCGCCGTCGGCTCAGCGTGGCAGCAGCTTCTCGATGGTGGCGACGACCTGTTCGTCCTGCGGCTCGGTCCGGGGGCTGAACCGTGCCTGCACGGCGCCGCCCGGCGCGACGATGAACTTCTCGAAGTTCCACTGGATGTCCTCGCCGTCGCCGATGAGTTCACGGTAGAGCGGGTGCCGTCCGGGACCGTTGACGTCGGCCTTCGCCGTGATGGGGAAAGTGACGCCATAGTTGACCTGGCAGAACTCCTCGATCTCGGCGGCCGTTCCCGGTTCCTGACCGGCGAACTGGTTGCACGGGACACCGAGGACGACGAGGCCGCGGTCGGCGTACTTGCCGTAGAGCGCTTCCAGGCCTTCGTACTGGGGGGTCAGGCCACATTTGGAGGCCACATTGACCACCAGGACGACGTTGTCGCGGTAGCGCGCCAGGTCGGCGGAACCGCCGGTAAGGGTGTCGATGTCGACGTCGTAGATGGTCATGACGGCAGACTACGCGCTGTGCGTAGTTGAGTGCACGCCGTGGCGCCGACTCTGGACAAGTTACAACCCTGGGTAAACCGGCGTGACTTTCTTGACTCACCTTCATTGATGTGACTACGGTCTCCACAACTTCCCTTTGGAAAGTTTCCTAACTATCCCCCCCTGTATTGGTCCTCTTTCCCCCGTTGAGGAGCCTGCGTGAAGAAATCCCTCCGCCGCGTCCTGTGGGCCGGGGCGATCGTCGCGGTCACCACCGCGTCGCTGCCCGTGGTCCAGGCGTCCGCCGCCGCCGCGTGTGCGTCCCCGTGGAGCGCCACGGCGGTCTACACCGGTGGCATGTCGGCGTCGCAGTCCGGTCACAACTACAACGCCAAGTGGTGGACCCAGAACGAGAGCCCGGCGACCCACAGCGGTCAATGGGACGTCTGGGCCGACCAGGGTGCCTGTGACGGTGGCGGCACGACCCCGCCGACCACCGCCCCGCCGACGACGACCCCGCCGACCACGACACCCCCCACCACCACGCCGCCGACCACGACCCCGCCGACCACCACGCCCCCCGGCACCGGTGGCAAGAACGTCGTCGGTTACTTCGCGGAGTGGGGCGTCTACGGCCGCAACTACCACGTCAAGAACCTCGTGACGAGCGGCTCGGCCAGCAAGCTCACCCACATCCTGTACGCGTTCGGCAACACCTCGAACGGGCAGTGCTCGATCGGTGACGCGTACGCCGACTACGACCGCGCGTACACCGCCGCCGAGAGCGTGGACGGCGTCGCCGACACCTGGGACACCGGCGCGCTGCGCGGCTCGTTCAACCAGCTGCGCAAGCTCAAGAAGCAGTACCCGAACCTCAAGGTGATCTGGTCGTTCGGCGGCTGGACCTGGTCCGGTGGCTTCACCCAGGCCGCCGCGAACCCGACCGCGTTCGCCGACTCCTGCTACAACCTGGTCAAGGACTCCCGCTGGTCGGACGTGTTCGACGGCATCGACGTCGACTGGGAGTACCCGAACGCCTGTGGCCTGTCCTGCGACGCGAGCGGACCGGCCTCGTACAACAACGTCATCACCGCGCTGCGCAACAAGTTCGGCTCGAGCTTCCTGGTCACCTCGGCGATCTCGGCCGACGGCTCCAACGGCGGCAAGCTGGACGCCGCTGACTACGCGTCGGGCATCTCGAAGCTGAACCTGGTCTTCCCGATGACGTACGACTACTACGGCGCCTTCGCCGCACAGGGCCCGACGGCTCCGCACTCGCCGCTCACGTCGTACGACGGCATCCCGACCCAGGGGTTCTGGTCCGACGCGGCGATCCAGAAGCTGAAGAGCAAGGGCGTACCGGCCAGCAAGATGCTGCTCGGCATCGGCTTCTACGGCCGCGGCTGGACCGGCGTCACGCAGACCGCACCGGGTGGCAGCGCGACCGGCGCGGCGCCCGGCACGTACGAGGCGGGCATCGAGGACTACAAGGTCCTCAAGAACAGCTGCCCGGCCACCGGCACCGTCGGCGGCACCGCGTACGCCAAGTGCGGCAACAACTGGTGGGGTTACGACACCCCCGCCACGATCGGCACGAAGATGACGTACGCCAAGAACCAGGGTCTCGGCGGCGCCTTCTTCTGGGAGTTCTCCGGTGACACCAGCAACGGCGAACTGATCACGGCCATCAAGAACGGCCTCGGCTGATCTGAGTTTTCCCGCGGCGGAAAACAAAATGTAACTTCGTTTTGCGTCCCACAGATCGGGGCGCCGGGGATCCTCCCGGCGCCCCTTTCGTGACTCTGGATAGGCTTCCTGTCATGCAGCGTGAGTGGCATCAGCTCAGTCATCCCGGTCTCGGCGCAACGGCACTGCAGACCTCCCGCCCGTCCACCGACTCCGCCGAGGACTCGGCGCTCGGCCTGGACCGCTGGCGCGAGCTGGCCCGGGTGCAGATGCCGCCGTGGGAGGACATGGGCGAGGTCGCCGAGGTCTGCAAGGTGCTCGACGTCGTGCCGTCGATCGTGGCGCCGTACGAGGTCGACCAGCTGCGGCACCGGCTCGCCGAGGTGTGCGAGGGCCGGGCGTTCCTGCTGCAGGGCGGCGACTGTGCCGAGACGTTCGCCGACAACACCGAGAGCCACCTGCTCGCCAACGCGCGGACACTGCTGCAGATGGCGGTCGTGCTCACGTACGGCGCGTCGATGCCGGTGGTCAAGGTCGCCCGGGTCGCCGGTCAGTACACGAAGCCACGGTCGTCGGCGAAGGACTCGCTGGGGCTCCCCGCGTACCGTGGCGATCTGATCAATTCTCTTGAGCCCAACGAGGCCGCGCGGGTGGCGGACCCGCAGCGCATGATCCGGGCGTACGCGAACAGTGCGGCCGCGATGAACATGCTCCGCGCGTACCTGGCGGGTGGTCTTGCCGATCTTTCCGGTCTGCACACGTGGAACAAGGACTTCGTGCGCACCTCGCCCGCGGGGGAGCGTTACGAGGCCATCGCCCGCGAGATCGACCGGGCCCTCGACTTCATCCGCGCGTGCGGGATGACCGATGACGAGGCGCTGCGTACGGTCAGCCTGTACTGCTCGCACGAGGCGCTGGCGCTGGAGTACGACCGCGCGCTGACCCGGGTGTCGGACGGCAAGGCGTACGGGCTCTCCGGCCACTTCCTCTGGATCGGCGAGCGCACCCGCCAGCTCGACCACGCGCACATCGACTTCATCAGCCGCATCGCCAACCCGATCGGCGTCAAGCTCGGCCCCGGCACCTCCCCGGAGACCGCGATCGAGCTGTGCGAGAAGCTCAACCCGGACAACATCCCCGGCCGGCTCACCCTCATCAGCAGGATGGGCAATGGGAAGGTACGCGACGCGCTGCCGGCCATCGTCGAGAAGGTCACCGCCGCCGGCGCCAAGGTCGTGTGGCAGTGCGACCCGATGCACGGCAACACCCACGAGTCGTCCAACGGCTACAAGACCCGCCACTTCGACCGCATCGTCGACGAGGTCCTCGGCTACTTCGAGGTGCACCGCGGGCTCGGCACCCACCCGGGCGGCATCCACATCGAGCTCACCGGCGAGGACGTCACCGAGTGCCTCGGCGGCGCGCAGGGCATCGAGGACCTCGACCTCCCTGGCCGCTACGAGACCGCCTGCGACCCGCGTCTCAACACCCAGCAGAGCCTCGAACTCGCCTTCCTCGTAGCGGAGATGCTCCGTGGCTGACCTGCGTTCCGACACCGTCACCAAGCCCACCCCCGGGATGCGCGAGGCGATGGCCTCCGCCGAGGTGGGCGACGACGTCTTCGGTGACGATCCCACGGTCAACGCCCTCGAAGCCCACGTCGCGGAGCTCTTCGGGCACGAGGCGGCGCTGTTCTGCCCCTCCGGCACGATGGCAAACCAGATCGCCCTGCAGCTCGTGGTCCCGCCCGGCGGCGAACTCCTGGCCGGTTCGGACGCACACGTCGTCACGTACGAGCTGGGCGCAGCCGCCGCACTCGGCGGCATCTCCACCCGCACCTGGCCGTCCTGGGGCGCGGCGCTGGACACCGACGCGATCCTCGCCATGATCCGCCCGCCCGGCTACCCGTCGGTCCCGACCAGGGCGATCGCCGTCGAGCAGACCCACAACCTGGGCGGCGGCGGCGTGATCCCGCTCGCGGCCCTGCACCGCCTGCGCGAGGCGACCTTCGCGGACCTCGCCCTGCACTGCGACGGCGCCCGCATCTGGCACGCCCACGTCGCCGACGGCGTGCCGCTGTTCACCTACGGGCAGCTCTTCGACACCCTCTCGGTCTGCCTCTCCAAGGGCCTCGGCGCCCCGGTCGGCTCGCTGGTCGTGGGCTCCCGCGACCGCATCGCCCAGGCCCGGATCATCCGCAAACGCCTCGGCGGAGGCATGCGCCAGGCCGGCATCCTCGCCGCCGCCGGCCGCTACGCCCTCGACCACCACGTCAAACGCCTCTCCCAGGACCACACCCGAGCCCGCCGCCTCGCCGAGGCCCTGGAACCGTTCGGCGTCGTCGAAGTGGGCGCCGTCCGGACGAACCTCGTCCCGCTGGACCTGAGCAAATCCCGCCTCGACGCACCCTCCCTGGCCGCGGCGGCCAAGGAACACGGCGTGCTCATCTCGGCAATGCTGCCCCGCACCGCCCGCCTGGTCACCCACCTCGACCTCACCGACGACGACATCGACCAGACCATCACCGTCCTCCGCAGCCTCCTCAGCTAACCGCGCGGCTTGGGAATCCTTTTGAGCGCATTTATCCTCAATGCCTTCATGCCTGACTCCGTAAACTTTCCAGGCGTCATTACGCGGCTATGACCATCTAGCATGCCCTTCTCGTAGGCTGCTAGGAATCCGCGATCGCGCGTGACGCAATAAACGTTTGCCAACGGGTCGTCGCCGGCCAGAACCCGACACGCCCCGTAGATCATTCCGTCCTCATGGTCGAGCGGTGGGTTTCCGTCGGGACGGTACCCTTCAACGATTCCACCACCAGATTCGAAGACCAGTTCATGAATGAGGTTGTGGACGATTCCCTCCGCCGCTGGGCTGCTCCATCCGAGGCCGGAAAAGTCGCCGGGTTGGTCGGGGATCGCGGCTTGTGCTGCCATGCTACGAACGGTCTTGTCGATGTGAGTGGAGGTCCAGACCTCGAGTTCGTTGGCGCCGAAATTTCCAAAACGCGCATAGTCAATGGCTTGCAGGGAGTCGAGGGCGGGATTGCGCGGATGAGGAAATTTTCCATGCGCGAGGTCCGCTAGAACAGCTTGGACTTTGCTCCAGGCAAAGGGCTCGTCGAAAAGCCGTGCCGCATCGAGGTAGATGTTGCAGTCGAACACAATCACATTCCGGATATTCTCACCGTAAGTATTCAACGGTCAGGCTCCGGCATCAGTCGGGCGACGGTCCTCTTCTCTGTCTTCTGGACTGTATAAGTCGCCGTTGAAATCGAGGTTGGCGCTGGGCCACCGGTCGTCACCCGGGTCATCGAACTCAGGGCCGAGTGATGCGAGGATAGCGTCGACATCCACGGGCTCCGGGTTGTAGGAAGCCTGAGCGTAAATCCCGACTACCCTCATTTCGTCTGCCGTATGGCCCTGGATTTTGCGGTGCTTGCGGAAGAAATCGGCCATCGATTCTTCGCTGATCAGAGCGGTGCTCCGGGCGTACTCGGGGAGGTTGCCGCGGGCTTCGCGCCAGGGCATCTCGACCCGGGTGAGGGCGGTCAGTTCGTCGTCACCGAGGGAGCCGTAGGTGCGGATCACCAGCTCGATGAGGCTGACGATTTCGTCGTCGAGGTCGATCTGGGCGGCTTCGCGGCGGACTGGGCGGCGGGCCACTCGGGGCTGGCGGGCGTGGAGGACCTCGGGGAGGACCGGGCCCTCGGGCCAGGCCTCGAAGTGTCCCTCGAAGAGCGGCTTGCCCTTGATGGCCAGGTGCCAGGCCTGCACGTAGTACAGGAACTTCTGCAGGGTCATCGCGTCGAGCCAGGGGCGGCCCAATCGGGAGCTGATCACCGCGGCCACGTCGTTGGCCTTCGGCATGTGATCACCTCTTACGGCTGGACGAACGAGCTCAACGAGCATCCCATACTCCCCAGTTAGACAGGGCTGCCGACGATCGGCGGCGCCGTACTCACTAGGCAAGATGTTAGTAGTCATCTTGCGCTATGACTATCCAGGCGGTGTGCCAACTTCGCAGGGGGCTACCGTTGCGGGTTTTGCAATACGATCGTATTTTAAAGCGATGGGACTGCTCCGGACCGAGGGCCTCATGTGGCGCAGCCTCTACCGCTGGCTGCGGCGCAGGCCGCTCGTGCTTGCTGAGGGGGACACGGCGTTCGGGTATCTGGGGGTGGTGAAGCCGATCCTTGGGGTGTTCATCGGGCTGTCGGTGGTGGAGACGCCGATCTTCGACCTGATCGTGCGCAAGGTGGTGCCGTGGGAGCCGGCTCGGTGGATCATGCTGGTGCTGAGTGTGTGGGGGGTGCTGTGGATGATCGGGTTCGCGGCGGGGCTCAGTCAGAATCCGCATGTGGTGGGTCGCGCGGGCATTCGCGTACGCATGGGATCGGGTCTTGACTTCACCGTGCCGTGGGAAAACGTCGAGTGCGTGAGCAAGCGCTACCGTTCCATGCCGAGCTCCAGGTCGGTGCAGGTCGAAGAGGAGGACGGGCGGCGTGTGCTGCACGTCGTGGTCGGCAGCCAGACCAGCATCGACATCCGGCTCTGCGCGCCGATGTCCTTCGAGGTGCCCAAGGGCCGCACGGAACCGGTCGACGAGGTGCGCGTCTATGCCGACGACGCCGATGGAATGCGTAAGGAGGCCAGGTCGTATGCCTAAGCAGGTCGACGTCCGGGAACGGCGCACGCTCATCGCCGACGCGCTCATGCGGGTCGCCGCGGCGCAGGGGCTGGAGGCCGTCAGCGTCCGGCACGTTGCCGCCGCGGCCGGGGTTTCGGTGGGGATGGTGCAGCACTACTTCCGTACCAAGGACGAGATGATGGTCTTCGCGCTGGACGTCGTGCGCGACCGCAACCAGACCCGGGTCACGGCCGCGCTGTCCGCGCTGGGCCCCGACCCGCAGCCGCGCGTGATGCTGCGGACGCTGCTCGTCACGATCCTGCCCCTCGACGAGCAGTCCCGCGCTGACGGGCTGGTGGCGCTGGCATTCCTCGCGTACACAGCGGTGCGGCCTGCTGGTGTGAAGAGCGACGACACCGCGCAGATGCTCGGTTTCATCGCGAGCCTGCTGCCGGACCCGGACGCTGCCGTCGGCGTGCTGGCCCTCATGGAAGGCCTCGGCATGTACGTTCTGGGTGGCCAGTACACCGCCGAACAGGCGCTGACGGCCCTCGACGCCCAGCTCGACCTGCTTTTCTGAACGCTTCACGGGGAGTTCCACATGGGCCAGCGCGCCACCGGCACGTTCACCACCACGTTCGAGCCGCTCGACTCCGGCGACCCGGTGCTCGGCCGGATGCTCGTCGAGAAGACCATCGCAGGCGACCTGACCGGAACGGGCCACGCCCAGATGCTCTCGGTCGGCACACCGGTCGACGGCTCCGCGGGGTACGTCGCGATCGACCGGATCACCGGGACGCTGCACGGGCGGCGGGGCAGCTTCGTCCTGCAGCACTCCGGCCTGATGGACCGCGGGTCGGGCACGCTCGTCGTCCAGGTCGTGCCGGACTCGGGCACCGACGAACTGCTCGGGCTCAGTGGCACGTTCCAGATCGACAACACCGGTGGCGACCACACGTACGTCTTCGACTACGAGCTCGCCGGGGCGTCCTGACCGTCCCAGGCCGGCCGCTGCGGGTCGTCGTTGTGCACGACGATGTCGGCGTGGCCGGCCGGGTGGACCGTCGCCCGATACAGCTCCTGCGAAGGACCGTAGCGCTCGCGGAACCGCTGCTCGACCTCGGTGACGGAGCCGTACACCGTCCGGTCCCGGATCCGGGCGCGTGAAAGCGTCTCCTCGAACGACGCGGTCACGAGGATGAGCAGGTCCCACCGGTCGACCAGCTCGGGGCGCATGAGGAACACGCCGTCGAAGAGCAGCACGGCGTCGGCGGAGGCGGCGATGACCGGCGGGGTCAGCTCGGCGTCCGTGAGGCGGTCCCGGACTGCCTGCTGGACCTTGCGGTCGCCACCCGGCCCCAGCGGATCGAGCAGCACCCTGAACAGCGCGTCGAAGTCGAAACTGTCGTGATAGTTGGCCTCGGCCGAGAATTTGCCGCGCCGGTAGCGTTCCGATTGCGGACGCAGGAAGTCGTCGACGCAGGCGCGGATGACCTCGCGGCCCCGCGCGCGCAGGATGGCGGCGAGCTCGTCGGCCAGCGTGGTCTTGCCCACGGCGGGTGCTCCGTCGATGGCCACGCGCACCGGGTGCGGGACCGTGACGCCCTCGACAGCCCTGGTCAGATGGCCGAGCAGCTCGCTGCGGGTGCCGTTCATGGCCCGCAGTTTACGGTGCTTGACCTCAGGTGCGGTTGAGGTTCCAGCATGGACGGATGAGCGACATCAAGCAGGCCCTGGTGATCGGCGCGACCGGGAACATCGGTGCGCACGTGGTGACGATGCTGGGGGAGCGGGGTGTCTCGGTGCGGGCACTGGCCCGCAACCCGGTGGGCCTTCCGGAGGGTGTCACGGCCGTCCGCGCCGACGTGCGTGATCTCGACGCGTTGCGGGCGGCGGTTGACGGGACCGAGGCCGTCTTCCTGGTCTGGCCGTTCATGAGCGCCGACGGGATCGAGGACGTCGCTGCGATCCTGGGCTCGGAGCAGGGGCGGCGGGTGGTGTACGTGTCCGCGATGAGCGTCCGCGATGACAGGCCGGCGGTGCAGAACGGGGTGTGGGGGCAGGTCGAGGACGCCGTCCGGCGCAGCGGGGCGTCGTGGACGTTCCTGCGGGCGAGCGGGTTCGCCACCAACACGCTCGCGTGGGCCGCGGCGATCGCGGCGGGGCGGCCGGTCCGGATCCCCTATCCCGAGGCGGCGCGATCACTGATCCACGAGCGGGACATCGCCGCGGTCGCGGTCCGAGCGCTGACAGAGCCAGGTCATGAGGGTACGTCGTACGCGCTGACCGGCCCCGCCGCCATCACCCAGCGCGAGCAGATCCACCTCATCGGAGCGGCCGCGGGGGCGCCGGTCCGCATCGAGGAAGCATCCCGCGACGAGGCCCGCGCAGAGATGCTCCAATGGGCCGACCCCGCGTTCGCCGACGGCGCCCTCGACTACTGGGCCTCCCTCGTCGACACCCCCGAACCCGTGACACGGACCGTCGCCGAGCTCACGGGCGGGTCGGCGCGTTCGTTCGCCCAGTGGGCCCAGGACCACGCCGCCGACTTCCGCCCGTCGTCCACGGCGGCGGTCGCCGAGCGGTTCGTGCGCGCCTTCCGGGCCGGAAGGATGGATCTTGCCTATCAGCTGGCCGCTCCCGGCCTGGTCCGGGTGGCGCCGATCGAGGGCACGGAACTGCACGGGCTCGCCGAGATCATGGCGAACGGCGAGCGGCTGACCCGCGATCTGCGGATCCACGACGTTGCGGTGCAGGGCCCGCTGATCGGCGACGAACACCAGTTCGCGGTCCGGTTCGTGTTCGACCAGACCCACCTCCCGACCGGCCGCCGCGCCACCACCGCGAAGATCAGCCTCTACACGGTGACCGGCGGCGAGATCGTCCGGGAAGAGGTGCACTACTTCGATCCCCCGCTGTGAGGGTTGGCCTTTGATCGGGCAGGCCGGGGTGACCACGCACGCAGAATGAAGGGGGCGGGGAGCCGTTCAGGAGCCGCTGGGCGACTGGCTCCCCGCGCCCGGCCTCGACGGGAGTTGCGGTCAGCACCACGCAGCTAGGTGCGACATCAGCCTTTGACCCTTGATCTTCCGGGCTTTGATCTTCCGGCTTTACGGGCGCAGGCTCTTCAAGAGCGCGATATCCGCGGCGTGGCCTTCGTGTTCCTTGCTCGGCGTTTCGACGATGATCGGGATGCCGGCGGTGGCGGGGTGGGCCATGAGTTCCGCGAAGGGTGCGGTGCCGATCGTGCCCGCGCCGATTGTCTCGTGGCGGTCGCGGGTGGAGCCGCAGGCGTCCTTGGAGTCGTTGGCGTGGATGAGCTGCAGGCGGCCGGGGCCGATCGTGGCGATCAGGGAATCCAGGGTGGCCGTCATGCCGCCGGGGGTGGCGAGGTCGTGGCCTGCGGCCCAGGCGTGGCAGGTGTCGAAGCAGACGCCCATCCAGGGGTGATTTTCCACGGCCTGGAGGTAGGGGCCCAGGTCCTCGACCTTGGAGGCCAGGCTGCGGCCGCCGCCCGCGCTCGGTTCGACCAGGAGTTTCGGGAGGTCCTCGGCGGCGGCCAGGTCGAGGAGGGGGAGCAGGGCCTCGTGGAGCTGGTGGAAGGCCTTGTCGTCGTGGGCCGGGTCGACCGAGCTGCCCGCGTGGTAGACCACCGCGGACGCGCCGATGGCCTTGCCGCGGCGCAGGGCGTGGGTGAGCGTGTCCACCGAGCGTTCGACGGTCAGCTCGGTCGGAGAACCCAGATTCACCAGCAGTGAAGCATGGATGTACGCCGGGAGCCCGCGTTCCCCGCACCCGTCGCGGAACAGCGTGTCCTGCTTGGGGTCGCCGGGAGGAAGCGCCCAGCCGCGGGAGTTGGAGACGTAGACCTGCACAGCCTCCGAGCCGGCCGCGTCGGCGTAGGGGAGCGCCGCCTTGGCCAGGCCGCCGGAGGTCTTGGTGTGGGATCCGACGGGGCGGGTCACAGACAATTCAGCGTTACCTCGGTCTGGGCCGGGACCTGGGTGCCGCCGCCGGGGCTCTGCTGGCGGACCAGGCCGTTCGGGTTGAACTGGATCTTGGCGCGCAGGTTCATGCCCTGCAGCGTCTGCTGGGCCTGCTGGCACGGCTGGTTGCTGAGGTCCGGGACGCTGATCAGCGGCGGGCCCTGGCTCACCTCGAGCTTGATCTCGGCGTCCTTCTCCACGCCGACACCGGCCTTGGGGGTCTGGCCGAGGATCGTGCCGGCCGGCTGGTCGCTCTCCTTGAGCTGCTCGACGACCTGCAGGCCGAGGCCCTGGAGCTGACCGCGGGCGTCGTTGATGTTCTGACCGACGACGTTCGGGACGCTGATCGGTGCCTCGCCCTTGCTCAGGATGACGGTGACGGTCTCGCCGGGTTTGAGCGACTCGTCGGCCTTGGGGTCGCTGGAGATGACCACACCCTCGGCGACGTCGTCGCTGTACTGGGCGGTGCCTTCCTTGTAGACGAGGTGGTTCTGCTCGAGCAGGCCCTTCGCCGCGGCCTTCTCCTGGTTGACCAGGTCGGGCACCGTGACGCGCTCGGGGCCGAGTGACAGGGTCAGCGTCAGCGTGCCGTCCTTGGCCACCTTCTTGCCGGCGGGCGGGTCCTGGGAGATGACCACGCCCTTGGGGACGCTCTCGTCGTAGCGGCCCGCGTCGAAGCGCACCTCGAAGCCGCGGGTCCTGCCCTCCTGCTCCGCGATCTGCTGGGTGGAATTGACCAGCTGGGGCGCGTTGGTGTAGCGGCCTAGCGTCAGGTAGTAGGTGGTGCCCGCGACGAGCAGGACGACCACGGCCACCGCGGCGAGGATGATCAGGCGTCGGCGGTCGTTCGGGTGGTGGGCGTGGTCATCTGCCTGAGCGCCGCGGCGGCGCTGACCACCGCTGCCACCGCCGTAGGTGCGCGGGCCCTGGTCGGGCAGGCGCGCCCAGCCGGGGCGGTTGGGGCCTGCGGGTCCACCACTTGAGGGGAACGTGGAGGTGATCGCCGGGACGATCGTGGTCGCGTCGGCGGCCGGCGGGCGGGCGGGGACCTGGCGCAGCAGCGCGGTCTCGACGTTGGCCGCGCCCAGGTCGTCACGGACCACCTGCACCTCGGCCAGCAGCGCGCCGGCATCGGTGGGGCGGGCGCCGGGGTCGCGGCGGGTGGCGCGGGCGACCAGGTCGTCGAGGGCCTTCGGCAGGCCCTTGACGATGCTGGACGGCGGGGGCACGTCGTTGTCCACGTGCCGCCAGGCGATCTCGACCGGCTCGCCGCCGTCGTAGGGGACCCGGCCGGTGAGCATCTCGAACAGCACGATGCCGGCGGAATAGACGTCGGAGCGGGCGTCCGAGCGCCCGTCGGTGACCAGCTCCGGCGCCACGTAGGCGACGGTGGCCATGAGCTGCCCGGAGTCGTCGGAGGAGCTGGCCTCGACGGCGCGGGCCAGGCCGAAGTCGGCCACCTTGACCACGCTGTCGACCAGGTTGGCGATGCCGCCGCTGGGCGCCTCGGCCACCAGGACGTTCTCGGGCTTGACGTCGCGGTGCACCAGGCCGGCGCGGTGCGCGGCGGCGATCGCGGCGAGCATCTGCTCCAGGATGGCCAGTGCCTCGACCGGGTTGACCCGGCGGCGCTGGGTGAGCAGGTCGCGCAGGGTGCGGCCCTGGACGTACTCCATGATCAGGTAGGGCAGGCCCTGGTGGCGGCCCTGGTCGTAGACGGCGACCACGTTGGGGTGGGTCAGCCGGGCGATCGTCTTGGCCTCGTCGGTGAACCGGTCGACGAAGTGCACGTTCGTCGCCTGCGACGGGTGGATGATCTTCAATGCGACAGTGCGCTCGAGCCGGTCGTCCACGGCGGTGTATACGGTCGCCATGCCACCACGGGCCACGCGACCGGTGATCCGGTAGCGCCCGTCAATCGTCGTGCCGATCAACGTGTCGGCGACAGTCGTGTCCATCGGCGTGAAGTGTATGTGGCCTTTCCAGTGCGGTGGACCAGGATGTGACACCTGAGACCGAACGGGTACAGCACAACGTGCTCACCTGCGCATTTGGAAGAAATCGGCCCGCGGCGCCGGAGCGTCGCGGGCCGTCTTCTCGCCATAAGCCGGATCAGCGCGGCAAAAACGGATTTGTCGTATCTGTCGAATCGGTGGGGGTCGGCGCGGGCATCGTCGGCGCGGGGATGGGCGGCGGGGTGATCCCCGGGGTCGGCTCGGCGCTCGGTCCGGGGTCCAGGGACGGGCTCGGTTCGGGCTCGGCCGGCTCCTCCCAGCCGCCCTCGCTGGGGCTCTCGCTGGGGGTCGGCGCCGTCGGTGTCGGTACCGGCGGGGTCTGCAGCGGGGGCTGGGTCTCGGTCTGGCAGTCGCACGGCACCGGGGCCGGCTCCGATGTGGGCTGCGCCGTTGCTGCGGGTGGTGGTGTGGTCGCTGTCGGCAGCACCAGGATCTGGGTCTGCACGGCGGCGGGCTGGGGGATGGGCACGCGGCCCAGCCCCTCCCGGGGATCGCCCGGGGCCACCGCCAGCGGGTACGGCTCAGCGCCCGCCTCGTCACCGGCCAGCGCGCCGGTCCCGTTGGCCACCGCCAGGTAGCTGCCCGCGGCACCGGCCACGGCCAGCGTGCCCAGCGCGGTGGCCGTGACGAAGCGCCGCGGCGGCGGGGGACGGCGGTGCCGGCCGGGCACGCCCAGGTCGTACTGCAGTGAGCGCCACGCGCCGGCCACTTCGTTGCGGGTGCTCCGCCACAGGGTCATCGCGACATCTCTCCTTCTTCGTGAAGGCTCCGCGTTTTTGGGATGAGGAGCCGGGCATGGCACGCTGGTCAGGTGACCGAATCCGTAACTGCCGGCCAGACTTCTGCCGGCCCCACCGAGTGGGCCAACCTGCCTGATATCGCTGAGCAGCTCGGGGTGTCGATCAGCAAGGTGCACCAGATGATCCGCGACGGGCAGTTGCTCGCGGTTCGTCGCGACGGCGTCCGCCTGGTGCCCGCTGAGCTGGTCGCCAACGACATTGCGCTCAAGCACCTCCCCGGCATCCTCACGTTGCTGCGTGACGCCGGGTACAACGACGAAGAAGCGATCAAGTGGCTCTACGAGCCCGACGAGAGCCTGGGTGGCAACGCCGCGAAAGCGCTCGGCGGCGACTGGGCGCGCGAGGTCAAACGGCGCGCGCAGGCGCTCGGGTTCTGATCCGCCGATGCGGCACCTCACGTACGTTGCGGTGCTCGCCGGCTGTCTGATCGGCGCCCTGTGGCTGGAGCCGTTCCTCAAGGTCGCAGTGCTGCGCCGGTGGCGGCGGCTGCTGCTCACGCTGGTGCCGGTGCTCGTGGTCTTCGTGCTCTGGGATCTCGCGGCGATCGCGGCGGGGCACTGGACCTTCGACCCCGCGCAGACGACCGGGATCGTCTTCCCCGGCGGGCTGCCGCTGGACGAGGTGCTGTTCTTCCTCGTGGTGCCGATCTGCGCGGTGCTGGGGTTCGAGGCGGTCCGCAAGGTGCTGAAGAAATGAGCTACACGGCGGCGGCGCTGCTCGGCGTGCTCGGGGCGGTGCTGGTGGACCTGTTCGTCCTGCGTACCAGGCTGATCCTGCGGGTGGTGTTCTGGGCCACCTACCCGATCATCATCTTCTTCCAGCTGCTCAGCAACGGCATCCTCACCGGGCGCCGGATCGTGATCTACGACCCGGCCGCCATCCTCGGCCTGCGAATCGTCTACGCGCCGGTCGAGGACCTCTTCTTCGGGTTCGCGATGGTGCTGCTGACGCTCTCCGTCTGGGTGTGGCTCGGCAGGTTCAGACGGCTCGACGGGTAGCCGCGTCGGCCAGCTCCTCGAGCACCGTGCGGGCCTCGTCCGCGACGTCGCCCTTCTCCAGCGCCGTCAGCGCCGCCTCGTAGAGCGCCTTGATGTGCGCCTCCGTGCGGTCCAGCGCGCCGGTCTCCACGATGATGTCCCGCAGCCGCTGCACGGCCGGTTCGTCCAGCTCAGGATCGCCCAGACCCCGGTCCAGCTCGGCGCGGTCGGTCGCGCCCGCCTTTTCGTACGCCGCCGCGATCAGATACGTACGCTTGCCCTCGCGCAGGTCGTCGCCGGCGGGTTTACCGGTCTGCCCCGGATCGCCGAAGACACCCAGCACGTCGTCGCGGAACTGGAACGCCTCGCCGAGCGGGAGCCCGTACCCGGAGTAGACGCTTCTGACCTCGTCCGATGCCCCCGCGAGGGCCGCGCCGAGCAGCAGCGGCCGTTCGATCGTGTATTTGGCCGCCTTGTAACGGGCAACCTTCGCGGCCCGCTCCAGCGACGTGTCCCGGGTCACCGGCGTCAGCACGTCGAGGTACTGCCCGACCGTCACCTCGGTGCGCATCTCGTCGAAAACCGTCCGCGCCCGGGCCAGCGCCGCCAGCCCCGCACCCGAGCCGTGCAGCATCTCGTCGGACCAGACCAGAGCCAGATCTCCGAGGAGTACGGCGGCATTGTCGCCGAAGTGATCACCGTCACCGTGC
Source organism: Winogradskya humida (assembly GCF_016862215.1). Taxonomy (GTDB): domain Bacteria; phylum Actinomycetota; class Actinomycetes; order Mycobacteriales; family Micromonosporaceae; genus Actinoplanes; species Actinoplanes humidus. The sequence goes on along the minus strand of NZ_BOMN01000010.1, from coordinate 79,463 downwards.
CAGCCCGCCGCCTTGTGCTTGCCGGCGAATCTGCGGTGCACCGACGGCTCCCCGCGGCGGGTGTCGGACCGGTCCATCAGGTCGTCATGGATCAGCGCGGCCGCCTGCACCCACTCCAGCGCCGCCACCGCCGTCACGACCTGCTCCGAGTCGGCGCCGCCCGCGCCCCGGAAGCCCCAGTAGGCGAACGCCGGCCGCAGCCGTTTACCACCGCGCAGCACGAACGCCTCGAGCGCGTCAGCCACGTCGGCGAGCGCATCGTCGATGCTCAGCAGCCGGGCACGCTGCCCGGCGAGGAAGACGGAAAGAGCCTGATCGACGCGGGGCCGCAGGCCGGCCCGGTCCAGCGGGGAGGTCACGGGCCCCAACCTAGCGGGCGAGCCGGTACGATCGTCGTGTGGCTCTCGGACTTCCCTCTCGTCTCCCGGCAATCCCCGCGATCGGCTCGCTGATCAAGCGGGACCGGCCGACGTTCTCGTTCGAGTTCATGCCGCCCAAGAACCGCGAGGCCGAGCAGCTGCTCTGGAAGACGATCCGCGAGCTCGAGCCCCTGCGCCCCGACTTCGTCTCCATCACCTACGGCGCCGGCGGCAGCTCCCGCGACACCACCGTCTCGGTCACCGAACGGGTCGCCACGGAGACCACCCTGCTGCCCATGGCCCACCTCACCGCGGTCAACCACTCGGTCGCCGAGCTGCGCAACGTCATCGGCCGCCTCGCCGGAGCAGGCGTCCGCAACGTCCTCGCCGTCCGCGGCGACCCGCCCGGCGACCCCAACGGCGAATGGGTCCGCCACCCCGACGGCGTCCTCTACGCCGAAGACCTCGTCCGCCTCCTGCGCGAGGCCGGCGACTTCAGCGTCGGCGTCGCCGCGTTCCCCTACAAGCACCCGCGCTCCGCCGACATCGAGGGCGATACGCGCAACTTCATCCGCAAGTGCCGCGCCGGCGCCGACTTCGCCATCACCCAGATGTTCTTCCAAGCGGACGAATACCTGCGCCTGCGCGACCGGGTCGCCGCAGCCGGCTGCGACACCCCCATCGTCCCCGGCGTCATGCCCGTCCTGCGCATGGCAACGATCGCCCGCTCGGCCCAGCTCTCCGGCGCCCCGTTCCCACCCGAGCTCCTCGCCCGCTTCGAGCGCGTCCAGGACGACGACACCGCAGTCCGCCAGCTCGGCATCGACCTCTGCAGCGAGATGTGCCAGCGCCTCCTCGACGAGGGCGTCCCCGGCATCCACTTCATCACCATGAACCGCTCCACGGCGACGCGCGAGGTCTGGCAGAACCTCGCCGCCACCCCCGCCATCGCCGCCTGACGGCTCACTTTGACCTGGGACGCTTACGTCACGGCCTGGTCGGCCCTGCACGGCGGCTTCGACCCGCGCGAGGCCTCCCCGGTAGTCCGCGGCTGGATCCGCCTGGCCTGGCGCGCCGGCACCCTCCTCGCCCGCCTCGGCATCGGCCCGTCCACAGTCACCACCGCCGGCCTTCTGCTGTGCCTCGCCGTCCCCTTTGTTCCACTCTGGGCCGGGGCACTACTGGTCCTCCTGGCCGCTTTCGCCGACGCCTTCGACGGCGCGGTTGCCGTGGTGACCGGTCGCGTCTCCCGCATCGGCTACGTCTACGACTCGGTGGCCGACCGGCTCGGGGAGCTGGCCTGGCTGGCCGCCTTCTGGGCCGCCGGAGCCCCCGGCTGGCTGGTCGTCGCCGGCCTCGCCGTGAGCTGGCTCCACGAATACCTACGAGCCCGCGCCGCCGCCACCGGCATGACCGAGATCGGCGCCGTCACCGTAGGCGAACGCCCCACCCGAGTCTCCGTCGCAATCAGCGGCCTCATCATCGCCGCCGTCCTCTTCCCCTGGTCCTCCCTGGTCGTCACCGCCGCCGTCATCGTCTGGCTGGTCCTCGGCCTGATCGGATTCGTCCAACTCGCCCTCGCCGTCCGATCCGCCCTAACGGATTAGACCCACGCCGTCCCAGGCCCGTTGTCGTCTCAGGCCCGTTGTAGTCCAAGGCCCGTTGTAGTCCCAGGCCCGTTGTCGTCCCAGGCCCGTTGTCGTCCCAGGCCCGTTGTCGTCCCAGGCCCGTTGTCGTCCCAGGCCCGTTGTCGTCCCAGGCCCGTGCCGTGCCAGGCCTGTTGTCGTCTCAGGCCTGTTGTCGTCTCAGGCCTGTGTCGTGTCGTGCCGTGCCGTGCCAGGCCCGTGCTCTTCTGGCGCGCGCTGTTCTGGCACACGCTGCCCTCCCTGCTGGGCCGCGATCCCCAGCCCGCGACGGCCGCTTCGTAAAGCCGGCCCCGGTTGGTGGCTGACGGGCATACGTTGCCCTCGCAGTGTCGTCCTGTCCGCGCCGTCCTAGCCGCGTCGGCCTGGCGTGTGCCGTCGACTGGGCCCATGTCTACTTGGCGCGTGCCGGCCTTGGTGCACGGCCACGTCGGTCCTGACCCGTGCCGACCTGGTGCGTATCGGCGCCGGCACCGCCAGTATCGATACCCCGAGACCGGGCTTGACCCGGGCCCAGCGTCCCGGGCGGGGCCATACCGCACGGCCACGTCGGTCCTGACCTGTGTCGGTCCTGACCTGTGTCGGCCTGACCTGTGTCGGCCTGACCTGTGTCGGTTTGGCACACGGCCACATCCTTCGATGCCGCGTCGCTTGGCCCGCGCTTGGCCGCGCTTGGCCGCGCTTGGCCGCGCTTGGCCCGCGCCTGGCCCGCGTTGCTTGGCCCGCGTTGCTTGGCCCGCGTTGCTTGGCCCGCGTCGGCTGGTGGATGTCGGTCAGGCGTGCGCTGATCGATTAATTGCGTTGTCTCCTTTTCGCGATCGTCCTACCTTTTCTGCAACGAGTGGCCCGGATCGCCGGGCCCGACAAGGAGTTCTGATGCCCTAGCTCTCGCTGCCTCTCCGTGGGCGGCCGCATGGGCTGAGACCGCAGGGAGGTGACCCGCGATGAGTGTGGTCCTTGTTCTCAACGCCGACTTCGGGCCGCTGCACCGGGTCAGCGTCCGGCACGCCATTCGCATGCTCTTCCGCCAGGTCGCGGTGGTCGAAGAGGCCCACCCGGACGCGCACATAGGTGTCTTCCCGATACCGACCGTGGTGCGCCTGGTCAGCTATGTCGTCACGCGCTGGCGCCAGAGCCGCGGCCCGGGCTGGTCCCGTGCCGGGGTCCTGAACCGCGACAGCCGGCGCTGCGCCTACTGCGGCGGCGCTGCCTCGACCATCGACCACGTCCTGCCGCGCTCCCGGGGCGGCCTCAACACCTGGCTCAACACCGTCGCCGCGTGCGGCCGCTGCAACCAGCGCAAGGGGGACCGCACGCCCGCCGAGGCCCGCATGCCCCTCAACTGGACGCCCACAGCGCCCACCTGGGTCTCCGCTGCTTCGCTCTGAGCCGGTTCTCTCTCTGAACTGGCCGTCCTTGGGCCGGTTCGTCCTCGGACTGGTTCGTCCTCGAGCCGGTTCTTCCTGAGTTTGTTCTTCCTCGAGCTGGTTTCTCCTGGGCCAGTTCTTCCGGGGTCGGTACTTCCCTGGGTCGGTTCTCTTCTGATCCGGGCGGCCGGCGGGTGCACACGGGGGCCCGCCGGTCGTCCCTCCCCGGAACATCCGCTTGTGGATGATCCCGCGTTAGCATGAATGCATGGTCGAACGCACCGTCCGTGACCTCACCGGAATGCTCAACTCCGCCGGGCACACCATGTCGAACCGTCTCGCCGGCGCGCTCGCCGAAGTCGGGCTGACCCAGCGGATGCAATGCGTCTTGATGCACGCCCTCGAGCGGGAGCGCACCCAGATCGAGATCGCCGCGCTGGCCGACCTCGACAAGACGACGATGGTCAGCACCGTCGACGAGCTGGAACGCAGGGGCTTCGCCGAGCGCCGCCCGTCTGCCGCCGACCGCCGGGCCAGGATCATCTCGGTCACCGAGGATGGCCGTAAAGCGGCTGAGCGGGGGCAGCGGATCGTCGACATCGTCCATGGCGAGGCGCTGGACGCTCTTCCGCCTGCTGTGCGCGACGCCTTCGTGTCGGCGCTGGCGAATCTGGTCGACGGTGGTCATGGATCCCCCTCTGCGAAACCGGTGCGCCGTGCTCGGCAATCCCTGAAATAAGTTACCACGGAATCATCCGCATCCGGATCATCTGCTACGGTCGGATGCATGAATGATTCCTCGCACCCTTCTGCGAGCCGTCCCGCCGCGCTGGCTGTCCTGTGCGCAGCCGCACTCATGATCGTTCTGGACAGCACGATCGTGGCCGTTGCCGTCCCCGTCATCCAGTCCGACCTCGGCTTCTCGCCCACCGGAGTGGCCTGGATCGTCAATGGCTACCTGATCGGATTCGCCGGCCTGCTGCTGCTGGCCGGCCGGCTCGGCGACCTCATCGGCGCCCGTGCGGTCTTCCTCACCGGGCTGATCACGTTCACCGCGGCGAGCTTGCTCTGCGGCCTCGCCCCGACCGCCGGGCTGCTCGTGGCGGGTCGCTTCGTTCAGGGCCTCGGCGGCGCCCTCGCCTCGGCGGTCATCTTCGGCCTGATCGTCCGCCTCTACCCGGAGCCGGCCCCGCAGGCCCGGGCGATCGGTGTCTACAGCTTCACCCAGGCCTCCGGCGCGGCGATCGGCTTCGTCGCGGGCGGCCTGCTCACGGACGCCGTCGGCTGGCCCTGGATCTTCCTGGTCAACCTTCCGATCGGTCTCGCCGCCCTGCTCCTGGCCCTGCGGGTGATCCCCCGTGAGCAAGGCCTCGGCCTGCGGGCCGGCGCCGACATTCCTGGCGCCGCTCTGATCACGGTCGGCCTCTCCGCGGGCGTCTACTCCATCGTGGACGGCAACCTCGTGTTCGGCGTCCTCGCGGTCCTGCTGGTCCTCGGCTTCCTGCTGCGGCAGAGCCGGGCCACGCGCCCCCTCGTGCCCACCCGCATCCTGCGCAGCCCCCGCCTGCTGATCACCAGCGCTGCCATGATCCTGATCTTCGCCACGGGCATGGGCTTCCAATTCATCAACGCCCTGTTCCTGCAGCGCGTCCTCGGATACGACGCCATCGCCACCGGCCTGGCGTTCGTCCCCACCCCGATCGTCATCGGCCTGATGTCATTGTTCGTCGCTCCCCGCGTGACGGCCCGGTTCGGCACCCGCCCGGTCCTGCTCGCCGGCCTCGCCCTCCTGGCAGCCGGCCTGCTCCTGCTCACCCGGATGCCCACCGACGCCCACTACGCCCTCGAAGTCCTCCCCGCCCTGATCATCATGGGCCTGGGCATCGGCGTGGTGATCCCGGCGATCATCATGCTGGTGATGGATGGCGCAGCCCCCGAAGACACCGGCCTCATCTCTGGCCTGGCCAACACAGCCCAACAGGCCGGCGCCGCCCTCGGCCTGTCCGTCCTGGCCGTCGTAGCAGCCCACACCACCTCAGCCCACCTCGCCACAGGCACCGAAGCCCTGCAATCCCTGCGAGACGGCTACACCCGCGCCTACCTGGTCGCCGCGGCCTTCGTCCTCGCCGCCATGGTCCTCACCGCCCTCATCCCCGCCCGCACCTCCACTGCCCGGAACGAACCTCAGTTGTCCCAGAGCCCGACCGGCCCATGACGCTCCAGTCGCCGCATTCCGGACGCGTTTCGCCAGGGTCGCTTGCTGTTGTGGCTGGTCAGGCCGCGGTGGGATCGGTGACCACCGCTGGGCTCAGGAGCATGCGCCTGTTGCCAGATTCATGGGGGCGCAGGCACGATCGGTGCGTGGATGATCTTGCCGGGTTGGTGGAGTTGCTGGGGCTGCCGGCGTCGGATGCGGCGCGTTGGCGGTCGTCGGACTGGGGTGCCGTTGAGACGGTGATGGGGGCTGAGCTTCCGGGGGACTACAAGCGCTTTGTTGACGCGTACGGGCCGGGTGCCGTCGATGACCATCTGCTTGTCTGCGCCCCGGATGCGGCCATCGGCTGGACTGACCTGCTGGACCATAACGAGACGGCGCAGGAGACGTGCAGGATCTGGTTCGGTGGTGGTGACGACGACGTCTTCGGGGGACGGCCTTGGCCGCTGGGTGACTCGTCCCGGTGGGAGGGGGACGACGTTCCTGACTGGTTCCAGCCCGGCGACGACCTGATCTCCTGGGGCGGAACGCCCAACGGGGACTTCCTCTTCTGGCATGTCAAGCCCGGCGTTGCGCCCGCTGACCATCCCGTGGTGCTCCGCGAACGAGGGCCCTACTTTGAACGTTTTGAGAGCGGTGGATTCGCCGCAGTGCTCACGGGTCTGCTCACCGGCACCGTCCGTTCCAGATATCTGAGCCGAGGGTTGCAAGCCTCGCACTCGTACGCGCCAGCGGGCCGCGGAGATTGACGGCAACCGGGCACGGCGTGCCGATCTGCGGGCGATCATTGCCAGGTGATCGCACCGTTGCCCGTCGAGGCGGTAGTACGCGTCGCGCGGGAAAGAGTCATGCGGCAAGTCGCCGTCGCGGAGGACTTCCATGGTCTGGACGTCGTTTCTGACGGCAGTCACCTGGTCATCACGTTTCGCTGGAAAAGCAATCCCACTTCCTTCGGCGTACGTATCCCGCTGCCTGAGGATCCGCCGGAGAGCCCGTGGACCGGTCTGCCGATCGATTCGCTGGACGAGTTTGTTTCGGACCTGGTCGGTCTGCTCGGTGAGGAGCTGGGGACCGGGATCGTGTACCGGGCGGAGCGTGTCCCGCGTGACGGCTATGTCGAGTTGGTGCACCCGGTGCCGTGGCAGCCGGACAGGTCGGAGTTCTATCTCAAGCCGGTGGACCCCCGTGAGGTGCCGTGGTCCTGGGCGGAACTCAAAGGGCGGCTGAGGTCGCGGGCCGATGGGCTGCTCATCTCGTGGACCTGCGCGGTGACGAACGACGAGCACACCCGGTTTCTGGGTCAGGCACGCCTGTCGTGGGATGCGTCCCGGCCGTTGGTCGCGCGGCTTGGAGCAGTCGAGGTCGAGGACGGCGTACCCTCCGCTGTTCTCACTGCCTTGGCCCGCGGTGCGGTCCATGACGCGGCCGATGCAGGTGCGTCATTGGTCGTGACCACCCAGCGTCATTCGGCTCTTCTCGGCATCGGCTTCCGGCCGGTACCTGGGGGCGACGAGTGGGCGATCGCCGCAGTGGACGCCTGACCGAAAGCCTCGTGAGGGCCTGAAATCGCGATGGCGGGGGAACAGTCGGATGAGCCGGGGGAGGCGCCGGTCGAGGGCGTCGGCGATGCTGTCCTCCTCGCCAGTGGCGTGGTCGTGGACGTTGGCGGCTACGGTGGCGAGGTCTTCCCAGTGGGGCCAGTCGGCGTCCGGCCAGCCACGCGGTCCTTCGTGCCGGGTTCGTTTCGGCCTCGCCGGACCGTTCCAGGAACTGCCAGAAGTCTGCTTCATCCACGACTCGGACCTTAGGCAATCACATTCTGTTGCCCGCCCCAGCCTGGAGCGGGCGAGGTCCACGAAGGAGGGTGATCTGGGCGGGGTGCCAGTTCGTCAGGCGCTGGATCGCTGCCGCGGGGGCGTGGAGCCAGGCCGGCGGGTCTTTGGTGGGGACCAGGGTGTCGAGGTCGTAGGGGAAGGCGGGCGATGTCAGCGGGAAGTTGTCCAGTTCCGCTTCGTAGGAGATTTCCCAGTCGAGGTTCGGGGTCCGCGTCGCCGAAAGCGAAGTGCTGGTCGACGAGCAGGGTCCAGGTGGCGTTGGCCGATTCGGCCTGCCCACGTGATGACGCATGAGGGCTATGTCAACGTACTGTTGACGGGTGGGTGATCTGGAGGATCTCGCGGAGATCGGGCCGGCTCGGGCTCGGTTGGAGGAGCGGGAGCTGGAGCTGATCGACCGGGCCCGGCAGGGTGGGGCGACCTGGGGGCAGGTGGCGGGGGCGCTCGGGTTGGGGAGTCGGCAGGCCGCGGAGCAGCGGCGGCAGCGGCTGGTTGCCGCGGCTCGGGGGCGTCGGGACGATCATGACTTTAGGTACGCGCACAGCATCGTGGTTCTTCGTGCCGCCATCACTGAGCTGCACCGGAGCATCGCGGCGGATCGGCGTTGGGGTTCGAGGTTCGCGCGGGCGGAGCTGGTGCGGGTGACTGTGGAGACCGCGCTGGACGCGGCTCCGGGTGGGCTGTTCGCGCTTGCTGTTCAGGCTGTCGACGACCTGCGCGGGGTCAGGGTCCCGGGGTATGTGGGGATCGCCGTTCGCAAGGTGAGAGGGGCCTTGTCAACGGATGGTTGACGGGAGTGGTGTGCGTTGCGCGTACCCGAGGATGGTCTTCAGGATCTGAGTCATGGAGGCTCAAGGTCATAGGCGCAATGCCGTGTTGTTTGTGGCGATCTCCGTGCTGGCCGGGTTCGGGAGCAGCGCGATGTCGCTGGTGGCGGGGATCTGGATTCTGGATCTGACCGGGTCGCCGAGTCTGGCGGGGCTGGCGGGGCTCTGTGTCTACGCGCCGACGCTGGCCGGGCCGTGGCTGGGCGGGGTGGTTGATCGGGTGCCGCGGCGGTTGCTGCTCATCGGCACCAATCTTGTGCTCGCTGGGTCGCTTCTGATCTTGGTCGTCGTCGCCGATCCGGGACTTATCTATTTTGTCTCCTTTGTGTACGGGCTCAGCTATGTGCTGCTCGACGCGGGCGAGTCCGCCGTGCTGCCGTCCGCCCTGTCCCGCGATGAGCTGGGCGACGTCAACGGGTGGCGGGCCAGTGCGCAGGAGGGCATGAAGCTGATCTCTCCGGCCGCCGGCGCCGGACTGTACGCGTGGCACGGCGGCCCGTCCGTTGCCCTGCTCAGCGCCGTGTTGCCGCTGATCGGGGCCGTTCTCTACGGAATGCTGCGGCTGACCAGAACCGAGAAACCGGAAAAGTCCGGAAAATGGCCTGGCTTCGGAGTGGTTGCGGGCGTCGCGAGGACGACTGTCGGCGTGGCTGCGGTGGCGATCGGGATGTCGGCATTTGCCACAGCGCCGCAGTACGCCGTGGTGGTCGACGATCTCGTCCTGCCGAGCACGTTCCTCGGGGTGCTGCTCAGCGCCCAGGGTGCCGGCTCGATCGTCGCCGGCCTTGTCGCGGGGCGGATGATCGCGTGGCGTGGCGTGGTGTTCACCGCGGCGGCGGGGGCGGTGCTGTTCACGGCGAGCCTGCTGGTGAAGTGTCTGCCGTGGTGGCCGGCGCTGGTGGTGGGTGCGGTCGTCGGGGGGATCGGTCTGCCGTGGACGCTGATCGCGGCGGTGACGGCGGTGCAGACCCACACTCCGGATCACCTGCTCGGGCGGGTCTCCGCCACCGCCAACACGGTCATGTTCGGGCCGATCGCCGTGCTCAACCCGCTCGGCTCGGCCGCCGTCCACCTCGGCGCCCGCCCGGCCCTGGCCCTCGCCGCAACCTGCTGCCTGGCCGCCGCCGCGAGCGCTGCCAGAACACGGCGTCCAGTTCTCCAGCAATAGAGGCCCGCGGCCTGCCGCCAACGGCTGTGCAGAGCGCGCACACCTCAGACCCCACCAACGCCCGTCCCAGAGCGCGCCGGCCCAGAGCGCGCCGGCCCAGAGCCGCCAGCCCCTGACGCAGGGGAGGTGTCAGCTCAGGAAGGGGAACCCCAGGAGGTCGGCGGGGTTGGACGTGACGGCGGCGATGTAGTTGTCCGGGCGTACGAGGATGAGGGTGGGTTCTTGGATGTCGTAGGAGAGGTGGGCGTGACCGTCGGGGTCCTCCACCTGCACCACGTGCACGCCCGGCGGCATGGCGGGGGCCGGTGCGTCGAAGGCCAGCAGCGTCCAATGTGGCCCGCGGAGCAGATCGAAGATGTGCACGCCCTCGCCGAGGGGAGCGTCCGGCGCGCGGTCGCCGGCCTGCACAGCTCCCGGCGACGGGCGGTGGTCAATCGCCAGGGGGCCGCCACGGTAGTTCAGGGACAGCTGTCGCAGCGCGGGGTCGTCGCGGCGCATGGCTTGCTCGGCGGCCTCTTTGCCCTGCTTGTTGTGCAGCCTGGTGCTGATGCCGAGGACCGCGGCGGCGACGGGCAACCGTTCCGACTCGTACGTGTCGAGCAGGGCGTCGTTGCCGGTGGCGAGTTTCCAGCCGAGGTTGTAGGCGTCCTGGATGCCGGTGTTGAGGCCCTGGCCGCCGGCGGGGGAGTGCACGTGCGCGGCATCGCCGGCGAGGAAGACGTTGCCCACGCGGTAGTGGTCGACCATGCGCATGTTGGCGCGGAACTGCGACGTCCAGCCGACGTCGGTCAGCGTCACCTGCGGTGCCACTTCCGCGACGATCTTCTCGGGTGACTGCTCGGCCGGGGCGGTGAGTTGCCACAGGTCCGTGCCGGGCAAAGGGCACAGGCCGAGCAGTGGGGTACGCCCATCGGGCCCCGGCCACATGTGCCAGACGTCGCGGCTGAGACCGGTCAGACGTACGTCGGCGATCAGCATGGTCTGAGTCTCGAACGTCTCTCCCTCGAAGCCGACGCCGATCGCGCGCCGGATGGTGCTCCGGCCACCGTCCGCGCCGACGACGTACCGTGCGGTCACAGTCTCGCCCGTGCTCAGGGTGGCGGTGGTGCCGTCGAGCGCTGTGACGCCGACGCCGTACTCGATTTTTCCGCCAAGTTCCTCGAGGCGGGCGGCGAGCAGTTCGCCGGTGCGCCACTGCGGGACCATCCACGAGTTCGGATGCGGCACGTCCGGGGTCGGATCGCGTCGTTCGGCCATCGACCAGTCGAGTTCCTGGCCGTCGGGGCGGTGGATGCGCAGCATCGGGTAGTCGGCGCCGCCGGCCAGGAAGCGGTCGAGCACGCCGAGGTCGTCGAGCACCTCCAGGGTCCGCGGCTGGAGACCCTTGCCCCGCGAGCCCTGGAACGGCTCCGGCGCTGCCTCGACGATGCGGTGCGTCACCCCGCGGCGCTGCAGCTCGATGGCGAGCGTCAGGCCGGTCGGTCCGGCTCCTGCGATGAGTACGTCCATGGTGATCCCCTTCGGTTTCGGTGAATTAGTATTCACTGAATCTGGGTTCACCGTAGAGCGGACTGATAATCTGCGTCAAGGGTGGAGAAGCGGAAGAGGGCGGAAATGACGGCGGCAGGGGTGCGGCGGCAGCAGGCCGCGCAGACCGGGGCGGAGCTCAAGGCCGCAGCGGTACGGGTGTTCGCGCGGCTCGGCTACCTGAACACGAAGATCACCGACATCACCGCGGAGGCGGGCCGGGCAGCGGGCTCGTTCTACACGCACTTCGCCAACAAGGAAGCGCTGCTCGAGTCGCTGCTCAGCGACCTGCTCGCCCAGGGTGACGCGTCGACGCTCACCGAGGGGCACAGCCACGACTTCAGCGACCGGGACGCCGTGCGCTGGCACGTCGCGTCGTACTGGAACTTCTATCGTGATCACCGGGTCGTGATGGACGCGTTGCAGCAGGCCGCGATCGTCGACCCGGAGTTCGCCCGCCGCTCCCGTGAACTGTCCGAACCGGACCTGCACCACATGGCCGACCACCTGATCCGCGCCCGCGACGCCGGGTTCGTGCTGCCGGGTGATCCGCTCGTGCTGGCCGCCGCATATACAGCCCTGCTCTCCGGCTTCGCGTCGATGTGGCAGGGGGGCGTGGGGTCGGACCTGGGCCGCGCCCTCAGTGACGACGAGGCGATCGAGACGCTGACCTCATTCATCTACGCGGGCATCGGCGGCCCGCGTGCCTGAGGACGCGGCCGGCGGCCCGCATGCCTGAGGACGCGGCCGGCGGACCGCGTGCCTGACCCCATTTTCGTGGAGCCGCGACTGGCCGCCGTTTATGACGCGTTCGACGGCGAGCGCGGCGACCTGCCGCACTACCTCGCCATCGCCGACGAGTTCGGCGCGAAGAGCGTGCTCGATGTCGGGTGCGGGACGGGAAATCTGGCGGTGCTGCTGGCGGGCGGTGGGCGTACGGTGACGGGAATTGACCCGGCGGCGGCTTCCCTGGAGATCGCCAGGTCGAGGGCCGGTGGCGAGCGGGTCACGTGGATCCACGGCGACGCGGCGTCGGTGCCGGCGATCGGGGCGGACCTGGCGATCATGACCGGAAACGTCGCGCAGGTCTTTCTGACCGCCGCCGACTGGGCCGCGACCCTACGAGGTATCCGGGGCGCGCTACGTCCGGGCGGCCGCTTCGTCTTCGAGACCCGCCGCCCCGAACGCCGCGCCTGGGAGGAGTGGGTCGCCCGCACCGAGACCCGCGACGGCGTGGAGCGCCGCTTCGAGTTGCTCGACGTGACCCCGCCGTACGTGTCGTTCCGCTACACCTTCCGCTTCGCGTCCGACGGCGCCGTCCTCACCTCCGACTCGACCCTGCGGTTCCGCGACCGCGCCGAGATCGAGGCGAGCCTGACGGCCGACGGTTTCGATGTGCTGGACGTGCGGGAGGCCCCGGACCGGCCCGGCCGCGAATTCGTGTTCGTCGCTCAGGTCGCGTCGACCACCACGGACGCGCGCTCCCACGGGCGGCAGGCCGCGAAGTAGAGCCGCTGCCCCTCGACATATCGGGCCTGCGAGGGATGGTCCGGGTCCGGGTGCGAGCCGTCGCGCGCCGCCATCCGCGGCACGGTCACCTCGAACGGCGCGGAGAGGAAGACCGAAAAATCCCAGTAGCCCCGCAGCTCGTCGCGGTGCAGGAACAGGCCGTCCATCACCAGGATCGTGTCCGGTGCGGCCTGCTGCCAGGGCAGATCCAGAACCTGATCGGTACGCACATCGTGCACCGCCGGCCGGTAACGCCGGTCGCCGCCGGGGCCGAAGGGGTCGAGGACGTTAGTGATCAGCGCCGGGTAGTCGTACGAGTCGAGCCAGAAGCCTTCCGGGGAGTCCCTGCCCCGGCGGTGCCTGATCGCCCTCGGGTGGTGGAAGCCGTCGACGCTGATCTGCACGGCGGGGCGGCCGGCGGCGTTGAGGTCGGCGGCGAGCCGGGTGGCGTACGTCGTCTTGCCCACACCGTCGACGCCGTCCACGGCGATGCGCTGTGGACGGCGTACGGAGAGAAGGTCAGGCAGCATTTCGGCCCAGCGCGGCGATCAGCGGGAGCGCTGCGATCAGGGCGATCGCGATGATGATGACGGCAAAGCCGACCAGGGCGGCCGCGAGGCTGACCGAGAGGGTGGCTACGCCGATGCCGACCACCGGGACGGTCAGGCCGATGTAGCCGATCAGGAAGATACCCGCGAGCACCTCGCCGCGGTTCTCCGCCGGGGCGAGCGTCGCGGCCACCGCGAGCGCCGCCTTGAAGAGCGTGCCCGCACCCGCGCCGCTGATGATGCCGCCCAGCACGAAGAAGTAGATGCTGCCGACGCTTACCACGACCGTCGCCAGCGTGGCGATCCCGGCGACCAGCAGGACCGTGCCGAGGATGACCTGGGTGCGCACGCTCAGCGACCGCACGGCGATCTGGGACAACGCGGCCGCGGCGAACGTGAGGAAGACGACGAACCCGGCCGTGGCACGTGACGTGATGTGGAGCTGGCCGGAGACGAAGACCGGCGCGAGCGAGGTGAACAGGCCGAGCACCGAGAAGGCCGCGAACGCCGTACCGCCGGCCAGGAAGAAGCGGGCGCGGGCGTCCCGCGGGACCCTGACGCGCTGCGGCCGGTAGGCGGGGCGGACCTGCGGGCGGGTCGCGGTCTCGGGGATCAGCGCGATGCCGGCGAAAGCGAGGATCAACAGCACGAGGAAGACTTCGTACGGCGTGACGAGCGGCCCGCTCACCCACCGCGCGAGCACCCCGGAGATGAGCGCGCCGATCCCGAAGCCGCCGAGGTTTGCCGCGCCCGACACGATCTGGCCGCGTGCGGGGCTCGCTCCGGGCCGCGACTTGAGGTGCAGGTCGAGGATGTGCGCCGTCACGGTCGCCGTGAGCATGCCGATGCCGAGCCCCGAGATCACCCGCGCCACGATCAGGCCGGGCAGTTCCGGCCAGACGATGAACAGGATCGCGGACACGACCTCGAGGCCGATGGCGGGCAGCAGGATCCGGCGGCGGCCCAGCGAGTCGCCCAGGTGACCGGCGAGGAAGAGGCTGATCACGACGCCCACGGCGTACGCGGCGAAGGCGACCGTGACAGCGAACGTCGAGAAACCGTCCCGTCGCTGGTAGAGCGACCACAGCGGGGTCGGCACCGTGCTGTACGCCATGACCACCAGGAACGCGGCCGCGGCGATCCAGAACCCGGTGCCGTGACCGATCCCGCCTTTCGTCTCGACGGCCGGGCGGGGTGCGGCTTGCAGCGTTGTCATGTGCTCCAGTCTGCGAGCCTTGATCCATCGAGTCCAACGCTGATCTATGATGCGATTGATCGCGGGAGGAGATTAATATATGGATAACAGGCAACTGGAGGTCTTCGCCACGGTGGCCCGCGAGGGCAGCTTCACCCGTGCCGCCGCACACCTGCACCTCGTGCAGTCCGCGGTCTCCGCCACCGTCGCCGCCCTCGAATCCGACCTGGGTGAGCGCCTTTTCGACCGCACCACCCGCCGCGTCGTCCCGACCGCGGCCGGCCAGGCCCTCCTGCCGCACGCCACCCTGATCCTCGACGCCTTCCGGGCCGCCCGCGACGCCGTCGAGGCGGTCAGTGGTGGCCTCTCCGGCGCCATCCGCATCGGCTACATGACCAACGTCACGCTCTTCGACATCCCCGAACTGCTCGGCCGGTTCAGCCACGACCACCCCGACGTCACGATGCACCTCGCACCCGCCGCGACCGGCACGGCGGGCCTGGCCGAGCAACTCCGCCGCGGCGACATCGACCTGGCATTCCTCTCGGCCACCCCCGACGACTACCCGGGCCTGCAGATCGACGAGCTCGCCAGCTCGCCGCTCGGCCTCGCCGTGCCGGTGGGCCACCCGCTGGCGGGCCGCCGCCGCATCCTGCTCGCCGACACGGCGCCCCTGCGGTTTGTCGACTACCGCGAGGGCTTCGCGAGCCGCACCCTGCTCGACATCGAGTTCCGCCGCCGGGGCCTGCACCGCGATGTCCAGCTGGAAACCTCTGACACCAACGATTTCGCGGCGCTGGTGGCGAACGGCCTCGGCGTGGGCTTCCTGCCGCAATACCTCGCCGAGGCCGATGAGCGGCTGCATTGGATCACCCTCCAGGACGTCGACCTGAGCATGCGCGTCAGCGTCGGCACATCCCGCGACCGGCTGCTCAGCGCGGCGGCCTCCCGCCTCACCGCGCTGGCCCTCAGCGGGCGGCCATCTGCTTGATCTCGTCGAGCACCAGCTCCGGCCGGTCCAGCGGCACGTCATGCGAACTCCTCTCAGCGGTGACCGCTTTGCCGGGCTCAGCAAACGTCGCGGCCGCAGCACGCCACCGCTGCGCATCCTCCGGAGACCCGTCAAAAGGCGTCTTCTCCGACACGATGACGGTCTTCGGCACATCCGCAGGCCACGACATCTTGTGGTACGCCTTGTGCACCGGCCCGAAGTTCTCCGCCGTAGCGATCAGCTGCCTGTTCTCCCTGGTCGACGGCTGCTGCTTCAACGCCTCGATCTGCGGCCCGTTGACCGCCACGATCCGGTCGACCTCCGCATCGGTGAAGAACGGCGGCAGGTTCGCATCCACGAGCACCGCCCCGTCCACCCACCCCGGGTTCTCCCGCACGAAATACGTCGCCACCTCCCCGGCCTGCGAATGCGACACCAGAACAACGTCATCCGTCACCCCGAGCTGGGTCAGCCCCGCCTTGAGATCACCGGCCGCCCGAACCGGATCCCACGCCCCCGGCACCTCGTCACTGTCACCCATCCCGGCCCGGTCGTAGGTGATGACCTCGGACCCGGTCGCCTGCGAGATCTGCGGCACCAACCCCTTCCAATAGGAGGAGTCCTCGCCACCGCCGGCATCCAGCACGATCGCGGGCAACTTCCCCGGCGTCACATGAAACGCCAGCCGCCGCCCGTCCCGGCTGACCATGCGCACCGTCGGATCCCCCGGCGCACTGGACGTAACGGGCACGCTCGAAGCGGCAGGCGCGGGGAGAGCAGCCTCCGGGGTCTCGCTGCATGCGGCCAGGCCGCAGGCGAGGACCGCCGGCAACGCAAGAGTCAGGGGAGCCCAGCGGCGTTTCACGGTCATGGCATTTCCTTGGGGGAACGCGGCACCCGAGCGGTGCCGAACAACCACCAGTCTCGATCTCCGCACCCGCCCGATCGACCCTGCTGACCCCAGACTTCCGCCCCCGGCCAGCACCAAGATCGTCCGGGGGGTTATCCCCACCAAGGTTCGCGGCGTTGCCGTCACCCTCGTCGCCGGGGCGTACCGGCAAAGCAGGAAGCGGCGGCCCGGAAAGGTCTGGGCCGCCGCTTGCTGGAGAAACGATCAGTTGCCGCGGACGCTCTTGCGGTAGTCGGCGTTGAGGCGGCCGATCAGGGTGAGAGGGATGCCCTTGGGGCAGACCGTGGTGCACTCGCCCATGTTGGTGCAGCCGCCGAAGCCGGCGTCGTCCTGGGCCTCCAGCATGTCGATGACGCGGGTCGCGCGCTCGGGCTGGCCCTGCGGCATGAGGCCGAGGTGGGCGACCTTCGCCGCGGTGAACAGCATCGAGGAGCCGTTGGGGCAGGCCGCGACGCAGGCGCCGCAGCCGATGCAGGTGGCCGCTTCGAAGGCGAGGTCCGCGTCGGGCTTGGGGACCGGGGTGGAGTGCGCCTCGGGGGCCGTACCCGTCGGGGCCGTGATGTAGCCGCCGGCCTGGATGATGCGGTCGAAGGCACCGCGGTTGACCACGAGGTCCTTGATCACCGGGAACGGAGCCGCGCGCCACGGCTCGACATCGATCGTGTCGCCGTCGTTGAAGTGGCGCATGTGGAGCTGGCAGGTGGTGGTGGCCTTTTCCGGGCCGTGGGCCACGCCGTTGATCATCATGCCGCAGGCGCCGCAGATGCCTTCGCGGCAGTCGTGGTCGAACGCGACCGGTTCGTCGCCGCTGAGGATCAGGTTCTCGTTGAGGACGTCCAGCATCTCGAGGAAACTGGCGTCGGGCGAGATGTCCTTCACGTCATAGGTCACCATCTTGCCCTTGTCGGAAGGGCCGGCCTGGCGCCACACGCGTACCTGGATGTCCATTACTTGTAGCTCCGCGTGCTCGGGTGGACGTATTCGAATTCGAGCTGCTCCTTGTGCAGCGTCGGCGCCTGGCCGGTGCCGGTGAATTCCCACGCGCCCACGTAGCTGAACTCGTCGTCGTGGCGCAGCGCCTCGCCGTCGGGGGTCTGGCTCTCGGCCCGGAAATGGCCGCCCGCCGACTCGCCGCGGTGCAGCGCGTCGATGCACATGAGCTCGCCCAGCTCGAAGAAGTCGGCGACGCGGCCGGCCTTCTCCAGGTTCTGGTTGAGCTGCTCGCCGGTGCCCGGGACCTTCACCCGGGTCCAGAACTCCTCGCGCAGGCCGCGGATGAGCTCGATGGCCTTGGTCAGGCCCTCCTCCGTACGCTCCATGCCGCAGTACTCCCACATGATGTGGCCTAGTTCGCGGTGGAACGAGTCGACGGTACGGTCGCCGTTGATGCTGAGCAGCTTCTCGAGCCGCTCCTCGACCTGGCGGCGGGCCGCGACGACCTGCTCGTGGTCCGCCGGGATCGTGTCGTGAGAGCTGGACGCGAGATAGTTGGCGAGCGTGTACGGCAGCACGAAGTAGCCGTCCGCCAGCCCCTGCATCAGCGCCGAGGCACCGAGCCGGTTCGCGCCGTGGTCGGAGAAGTTGGCCTCACCGACGACGAACAGGCCGGGGATCGTCGACTGCAGGTCGTAGTCGACCCAGAGGCCGCCCATCGTGTAGTGCACGGCGGGATAGATGCGCATCGGGGTCTCGTACGGGTCATCGCCGGTGATCCGCTGGTACATCTCGAAGAGGTTGCCGTACTTGGCCTCGACGGCGGGCTGGCCGAGCCGCTCGATCGCGTCGGCGAAGTCGAGGTAGACGCCGAGCCCACCGGGCCCGACACCGCGACCCTCGTCGCAGACGTTCTTCGCCGCGCGCGACGCGATGTCCCGCGGGACCAGGTTGCCGAACGACGGGTAGATCCGCTCGAGGTAGTAGTCGCGCTCGTCCTCGGGGATGTCGCCCGGAGTGCGTTTGTCATTGCCGACCTTAGGAACCCAGACCCGCCCGTCGTTACGCAGCGACTCGCTCATCAGCGTGAGCTTGCTCTGGTGCGAACCGGACTCGGGGATGCACGTCGGGTGGATCTGCGTGTAGCAGGGGTTCGCGAACAACGCGCCCTTGCGGTGCGCCCGCCAGCTCGCCGTGACGTTGCAGCCCTTGGCGTTGGTGGACAGGAAGAACACGTTGCCGTAGCCACCCGAGGCGAGCACGACGGCGTCGGCCAGGTCGGTGGAGATCTCGCCGGTGACCAGGTCGCGTACGACGACGCCCCGCGCCTTGCCGTCCACGATGACCAGCTCGAGCATCTCGTGGCGGGTGAACATCTCGATGTTGCCGAGCCCGATCTGGCGTTCCATCGCCTGGTACGCGCCGAGCAGCAGCTGCTGACCCGTCTGCCCGCGGGCGTAGAACGTGCGCGACACCTGCGTGCCGCCGAACGAGCGGTTGTCGAGCAGGCCGCCGTACTCGCGGGCGAACGGGACGCCCTGCGCGACGCACTGGTCGATGATGTTCGCGCTGACCTCGGCCAGGCGGTAGACGTTCGACTCGCGGGCGCGGAAGTCGCCGCCCTTGACCGTGTCGTAGAACAGCCGGTAGGTGGAGTCGCCGTCGTTGCGGTAGTTCTTCGCGGCGTTGATGCCACCCTGCGCGGCGATCGAGTGCGCGCGGCGCGGGCTGTCCTGGTAGCAGTACGAGCGGACCTTGTAACCGGCCTCGGCGAGGGTCGCCGCCGCCGACCCGCCGGCCAGGCCGGTGCCGATCACGATGACGCTGATCTTGCGTCGGTTGGCCGGGTTGACCAGCTTGGCCGAGAACTTGCGGCGCTCCCAGCGGGTCTCGATGGGCCCGTCCGGCGCGGCCTCGTCGGCGATCGCGTCGCCTTCGTTCCAGAGGGTCATGTCAGTCCACCAATCCGATGAGCACGGCGAACGGCACCGACAGGTAGCCGACGACCAGGACGACGGAGAGCACCAGCGCCACGGCCCGGGCGATCTTCTCGCCGTGCGGGCGCTGCTGGCCCAGGGTGCGGGCGGCGCTCCACAGCCCGTGCCGCAGGTGGAAGCCCACGGCCACGATGGAGAGCGTGTAGAAGAGCGTCACGTACCAGCGGCTCGGCGCGAAGTCGGCGGCCACGTTCGCGTACACCTCGCCGGGCTTGCCGTTGGGGTTCAGCGTGCCGGTCGTGAGGTCGAGGATGTGGTAGATGATGAAGAGCAGGACGATCACGCCGCCCCAGCGCATCGTGCGCGCCGCATAGCTGCCCTGCACCTTCGGCCGGTGCGAGTACTTCACGGGCCGGGCCTTGCTGGCACGGCGGGCCAGGATGACGGCCGCGGTGATGTGCCCGATCACGGCGAAGGTCAGCACCGCCCGCTGGATCCACAGGTACCAGTCCTGGGGCAGGAGCGGGGTGCCGATCGTGCGCAGCCAGTGCGCGTAGTGATCGAACGTCTCGGCGCCGAAGAAGATCTTCAGGTTGCCGATCATGTGCACGTACAGGAATCCGACCAGCAGCAGGCCGGTGACCGCCATGAGGATCTTCAATGCGATCGAGGACCGCACCCCACGGGGTCGCCGCTTGCCCTGGACCTTCGGCACCGTTGTCGCCGGTCCGGCTTTCGCCTTCGGGGTTGTACTGGTATCTACCGCCACACCTTGGACGGTAGAAACGCTGGGGCGATTCGTCTAATGCATGATCGGGTAGGTAATCATAGACGTAGGCTATGGTGATGCAGCTTCAGCAGCTTCGGTACTTCTTGGCGGTAGAAGAAACCCGGCATTTCACCCAAGCGGCTGACATTCTGGGCGTCTCGCAGCCCACGCTGAGTAAGCAAATTCACAGCCTGGAAAGTACGCTCGGCGCGCCGCTCTTCGAACGGGTCCGGAATGCGGTGGCTTTGACGGCCGCGGGCGAAACGCTCCTGCCGCACGCCCGCAGGATGATCGCCGATGCCGACGCCGCCCAGGACGCGGTTAAGGAGATCATCGGCCTCCGCCGCGGCCGCGTGCGAGTCGGAGCCACCCCGAGCCTCTGCTCCTCGCTGGTCCCACCCGTCCTGCGCCGCTTCCGCGCCGAACACCCCGACGTCGAACTCCTCGTCAACGAGGGCAGCTCCCAGGACATGATCGCCCACCTGCTCGCCCGCGACCTCGACCTCGCCCTGATCGTCCACCCCGAGCAGGGCGTCGACCCGTCGCTGCACGCGGCGCCGGTCCTGCGCGAAAGCCTGGTGGTCGCTTCTGTCGCCGCCGGCCCCCCACCGACCACAAACGCTCAGGTCGAACTCAACGAACTGCGCGAAACGCCACTGGTGATGTTCCGCCCCGGTTATGACCTGCGCGACGTCACGCTCGAAGCCTGCCGCCGGGCCGGCTTCACCCCGCGGTTCGCCGTCGAGGGCGGCGAGATGGACGCGGTGCTGGCCTTCGTCGAGGCCGGCCTGGGCGTCGCGCTCGTGCCGAGCATGGTGCTGGTCAACCGTCCGCTTCTGCGCGCCACCCCCCTCGCCTCGCCAGGAATGCGCAGAACGGTCGCCCTCGCCCACCGCCGCCGCGCGATCCTGCCGCACGCTGCCTCGGCCCTGCGGACCACCATCCTCGAGCACATCGCCACGGGTGAACTACCGGTCGGCGTCCACCCGCTCTGAGGGGGATAATTCGGGCACACAAACGATCATGTCGTACGCGGTGAGCACGTCAACGTCTTGAAAGCTGTCCATGACGCGTACGCACGCCGGGCCGCTCATCTTTCCCCGCGCGGGCCTGAGGTCCACGAACTGCGCCACGTCTCCGCCGGCGAACGCGGCCTCGACGCTGTCCTCCCTCGGCTCGGGCAGCTCGACGTTCACGACCGCGACCCCGCCGGGCGCATCCGGATCCCGGCGCCGCGTCGGTGTCCATCCTTTGAGCGCGGTCACGGCGATGGACAGAAAACGCTCATCCCGCAGATGGTGACCCAGTGTCGGAACGCTCAGTCCGGGCAGCGGCATGGGCACCCGCTGAAGGTGACTGTTCGCCGCTCCGATGACCGTCTTCCCGTCCGTTTGTGTCAACGCCGTCTCGGCCATGCCCAGATCGCGCGCCGCATGATTGCCCCGCAACAGCTGATCGAGCAGAACCGCAAGCCGCAGCTCGTGCCGGGTCGTCGCATCCGCGCGCCGGATCTCCAGCCGGGTCAGCAGATCGGTGAGCAGGGCCGTCGCCCGGTCGCGCTCCCGCTGTTCCATTTTTCCGTACGCCGTGTACGCGAGCAGCCCGTGCTCGCTCGCATACCGTCGCGTCAGCCCGATCAGTTCGTCCATGACGGGCAGTTCGGCGTCCTCCAATTGCGCCCGGACATGTTCGAGCGCGGGCAGGTTCGAGGTAGCCGAACCACAAACGTCCAGTCCCAGGAACCGCAGATTGTTCGCCGCGCGCATCCACTCGAGCTGCGTGCGCATCTCGGGCAGCAACCCCATCCGATACGTGAAGCCCCGCTCAACCAGCTCGTCCAGCTCGCCGCCCCCGCCGCGCACCCACTCGTCAACAGCGAGGCCCTCACTGAACCCGGACTCCATCGCCACGACCTCGAACCCGCACTGCTCAACAAGCAGCCTCGTCAGCAGCTGCCGAACCGCGTAATACTCCCCGACCCAATGCGAGCTCTCCCCGACCGCCACGATGCGCGAATCCTCGAACAGCCCGCCGTGCACCCGGTCGAGTGGCACTGCAGTTGCAGCCACAAACGTACGGAAATCCTTGAGCATCCGAGCACTTTAGACCGCGCACCCCGCTCGAAGGCGTCACGAACCAAGACCGGCTGTCAGCACCGGGCCCCACCGGCAGGGGAGCCGGACAGGTCGGCCGCGGCGGTCGCACGATCAATCGGTCCTGCGGGCCGCCTGCATCAGCGGGACGATGGTGGTGAGCGTGTGCTGACGGTTCTCCGGGCTGGTCGCCGCGACGAGGTCCACCCGTGGGTCCCACGGGTGCTCGAGGATGCCGGCCACCGCCCGGGCCGTGTCGGTGTTCTCCAGCCGGTCGATCAGGTGCAGTGCCATGTCGATGCCGGCGGTGATGCCCGCGCTGGTCACCACCGGGCCGGCGTCCACCCAGCGCCGGTCGCGGACGACCTCGACCTCCGGGTGCTGCCCGGTCAGCTCGTCCAGGACGAGCCAGTGGGAGGTGGCAGCCCGGCCGTCGAGCAGCCCGGCCGCGGCGTAGACCATCGCGCCGTTGCAGACCGAGGTCATGACCGTGCCGTGCTCGGCGAGGGCCCGCATCCGGGCCAGATGAGGCTGGTCGGCGTAGAGCGTGTCGATGCCCGCGCCGCCGGGGTGCACGATGAGATCGGGCCGGGGCTCGTCGTCGATCCCGCCGTCCGGGGTGACCGTCAACCCCAGCGCGCAGCGTACGGGCGCGCCGTCGAGGCTGGCCGTACGCACGCTCACCGGACGGGTCGCCACCGTCTGCCAGATCCGGAGCGTCTCCCACGGGCCGGTGAAGTCCAGTTCCTCGACGCCGTCGAAAAGGAGCACGGTGATGCGGTAGGGCTGTTTGTCTGTCATGCCCTCATCCTTCGCGGTCCACCACGCCGCGACGAGTAGCAGGAATGCCCCTGATCGATAAGATTCCGCCATGACCGGTTCGTCTCGGCGGCGCCATCGCGTCGCGGTGCTCGCCCTCGACGGTGTGCAGCCGATGGAGGTCGGCATGCCGTTCCAGACCTTCGGCCTCCACGACCGCCGCTACGACGTCATCCTGTGCGGGCAGTCCGCCGGGCCGGTCGAGACCCTCTACGGCTGGTCGCTCACCGCGCCCTACGGCCTCAACGAGGTGGTCACGGCGGACACGGTGATCGTGCCGGCCTACGGGGGCTCGGAGCGGGAGACCCCACCGGATGCCACCCCGGACGTGCGGGACGCGCTCCGTGAGGCGCACTCCCGGGGCGCGCGGATCGCCACCATCTGCACGGGCGCGTTCGCCCTGGCCTCCACCGGCCTGCTCGACGGCAAGCGCGCGACCACCCACTGGCTGCTCACCGACGAGCTGGCCCGCCGGTATCCGCGCATCGAGGTGGACCCCGCCGCGCTGTACGTCGACACCGGCTCCCTGATCACCTCGGCCGGGGTGGCCAGCGGCATCGACCTCTGCCTGCACCTGCTACGCCGAGACTGCGGCGCGGCCACGGCTACGTCGATCGCCCGCGGAATCGTGGCCGCGCCACACCGAGAGGGCGGCCAGGCACAGTATGTGACCCACCCGCCCGCGCCACCGAACCGCACCGAGCTGAGCGCGACCCTGGAGTGGGCCCTGCCCCGCCTCGACAGCCCATTGACCGTCGCCGACCTGGCCGCGCACGCCGCGGTCTCCGAGCGCACGTTCGCCCGGACGTTCACCGCGCAACTCGGGGTCAGCCCGATCAAATGGCTCACCGCCGCCCGGATCAGCCGCGCCCGCGAACTGCTCGAGACGACCGACGCCAGCATCGACCACATAGGCCAGGCCTGCGGCCTGGGCACCCCGGCAAACTTCCGCCACCACTTCCGGCTCGCGACAGGAACCACCCCGACCGGCTACCGCCGCACCTTTTCGTCCCGTACCCCGGCCCGCATTTTCACGCCCGGACAATGAAGGGCGAACAGACGGGGCCGCCGCGATCGGCACTCCCGGTCGGCGCACCGTCTCGAGCCCGTTCTACCGGGCGGGACCGATGGCGTCGGCGACGATTTTCGCGGAGAGGGTGACCATGGGGAGGCCGCCGCCGGGGTGGGCTGAGCCGCCGACGAGGTACAGGCCGTCGACCGGGCCTCGGTTGGAGGGGCGGAGGAGACCTCCGGCCGTACCGTAAATGGTGCCGCCCGGGGCTGCAGTGGCCGCAGCCAGGTCGGCCGGGGTTCGGGTTTCGAGGAAACGCACCCGGTCGCGGACGTCGAGACCGCGGCTGGCCAGGACTTCCAGCAGATGATCGGCGTAGGCCGGGGCGAGCCCGGGCCGCAGCCAGTCGACCGCGCCTGCAGCCGTGCCGTGCCGGGCCGCGTTGACCAGCACGAACCAGGCTTCCGCACCCTCGGGATGGACCGCGGGGTCCGGGGCCCGGGTGATGAAGATGGTCGGCTGGGAGGCGGGGCGGGCGCGGCGGCCGTGGGCGGGGTCGCCGAAGACGGCGTTGAACTCGGCGTTGTAGTTGCGGGGGAAGAAGACCGTGTGATGGGCGAGCTGGGGGGTGTGGCCGTCGACGCCGAGGAGCATGACAAAACCTGCGAGGCTGCGGTCGGCGAGCCCCGCCAGGCGTCGGGGGGTGGGCAGCAGGTCCCGGTACAGCACGGCCGCATCCACATCGGACACCACGGCGTCGGCGGCGATGTGCGCGCCTGACGCCAGTGTCACACCGGTTGCGCGGCCCGCCGTTGTCGTCACCGTGCGGACCGGGGATGACAAGTGGACATCAATGCTCAGCTGCGCGCATCGTTCTTGCAGCGCTGTCGCCAGTACGCCCAGGCCGCCGGGCAGGTACCAGCCACCGAAAGCGAGCTCCGCATAGGGGACGGCGGCCAGCGCGGCCGGAGCACGGCGGGGATCGGCGCCCGTGTAGGTCGCGTACCGGTCGAGCAGCATGCGCAGCCGCCAGTCGCGCAGATAGCGACGGCCGAGTGCGCGCAACGAACGTCCGGGTGCGATAGCGAGCAGGTCGCCGACGCGCCACGACAGCCGGGCGAGCGAAGCGGGGGAGACCTCGCGTTGCAGGACCGAGCGCCAGGACGCTGCCCAGATGCGTTCGGCGCGTTCCCAGAAGCGTGCCCAGTCGCGGGCAGCTGCTGCGCCGAACGCGTCCGCGATCCGTTCCGCGAAGACGGCGGGGTCCGACGACGAGTCGAGCACCGAACCGTCCGGGAACACGTGCCGGACCACCGGATCGAGCGGCTCCAGCTCCAGTGTCAGGCCCAGGTCGGCGAAGACCTGCGGCAGCGTGAGCAGGCTCGGCCCGGTGTCGAAGCGGAAACCGTCACGCTCGTAACGCCCGAGCTTCCCACCGATCGTCGCGGCCTGTTCGTACACGTCGACCCTGTGCCCGGCCGCCGCCAGCCGCACCGCCGCCGCCAGCCCACCGACCCCGGCCCCGATGACCACGACTCTCATACCGCCCGCCCCACCAGATCGCGCCACGGATTGCGTTTCATACCGCTCGCCCTCGCCAGGTCAGGAGCCCGGCGCGGCGGCGCGCGAACGAACGCACCACCAGCCAGGCGAAAAGCACGATCGAAATCGGCTGCGCCAGCGGATCGGGCCAGGTCCGCCCGCCTGTCGCGGCGGCGGCGATCACCCTTCCCAGCACACCTGTCAGGTACGCCGTGAGCGCCCACAAAGCAACCCCGCCCCACCCGGCTGCCAGCAGTGGAACGACGGCGACTGCCGGGAACGCGTACAGAGCAAGCAACAGGGCCACGACGACACCCGCACCGATCGGCGAGCCGAACGACGCCCACAGTGACTTGCTGTAGCCGTCGGCCAACTCCCGCCACGAGGAGTACATATGACATTCGGCGAGCCGCGAACCGTCCGCGAGTGCGATCCGGCCGCCGGCACGTTTGACCATTCGCGCAAGCCCGATGTCCTCGAGCACGTCGTCGCGGACAGCCTCGTGTCCACCGGCCCGCTCGTATCCGGCGCGATCGACGACCAGCCATTGCCCGCCGGCCGCCGCAAGCGAGGGCCTCGGCGACCGTTCCATGATCCGCACGGGCAGGAACGTGAGCCACGACCATTGCAGCAACGGCTGCACGAGCCGCCCGGCCCCGACGATCCCCGGGTACGGCGACAGCAGCGTGACCTGCGCGGACCTCAGCAACGCGACGCCGCCGGCCACCGCGTCGGGCGCGAGCACGACGTCCGCGTCGACGAACACGAGCACATCGGCGTCCGATGCCGCGGCGGCCAGTTGCGCGCAGGCGTTCGGCTTACCCAGCCACCCGTCCGGCAGCTCGGTCCCGCTCAGCAGTGTCACTTTGTCGCCCGCCAGCGAACGCACCACCTGAGCGGTTCCGTCCGCCGACCCGTCGTCGAGAACAAAAATCGACAGCGAGGGGACACCCCGCTGATCCAGCAACGCCTGCAGGCAGGGCGCCACCCGGTCAGCCTCATCACGCAGCGGCAGCAGCACGGCAACGCGCTCCGTGACCGCCGCGCCCCGAACCGGCCGTCGCAGCAACAGCGCGTTGACAAGCGTGTGCCCCGTCAGCGCGACCCAGGGCAGCAGCGCGAGCCACCTCATCGACGCCGCCTGGGGGGAGAATCAGGCTGGTCCGTCGCGGAGTCGGGCCGGTCTGTCGAAGACACGGGCCGCGGGGTCGTGGAACGCGGCAGCCACGTCGGGAAAGCTGCTTGAGCAGACCGGACAGCGAGCGGCAGAACGATGGCGCCCATGAGCACGCCGCCCCAGAGTGCGGACCAGGGCAGCCCGAGGAAGACCGCGTGGGCGAGCACCGACGAAGCGTACGTCCAGAACCACAGCGCGAGCATCGGAGCGTCCCGCCCGTCGGCGGGCACAAAAGTTCCCACGGCGAACCGCAACGCCGTCATCAGCAGCAGCGCGAAGCCGAGCCAGCCCGCGTAGTTCCCGATCGGGATCCCCGGCACGCCCGGCAGCGCGGGGGTCGGGGAGTGCCACGTCCAGTAGCCCTCGGCGACCATCTGCGGGTCCAGGAACAGATCCCAGGCGGCGAGCCCCAGCGCCGCGAGGACGATCCGGGCCGGGGTGCCGCGGGCCAGGCGCAGGGCCGCGAGCCAGGCCGGCCAGGCCATCCAGGTCCAGGCCAGCGGGATGATGAGGGGTACGCCGAGAAGTTTGGGACCGAGCTGGCCCGAGTAGTCGTACGTGCCGAACGGGAACCCCGTCGCGACGCCGATCGCCTCGACCGCGAAGCCGCCGAGTGTGGCTGTCGCGATCAGCGCACCTGCAGCGCGTACACCCCGGGTGGTGAACGCATGCGCGACCGAAAGCACATAGCCCAGCACAACGGTCGCCACCGTGCAGCCGGCGCGCACATCGCCACTGGTCAGCGGGTAGCAGATCTGCAGCAGGACCAGCGCGCCGAGCAGGCCCCAGTCCCTGAGCGTTCTAGATACCGACAATGCCCGGCGCGCCCTCGGCCCGGGCGCGCTCGGTCAGCGGCAGGTCGCGCCCGAGGATCGCGAAGGCGCGCTCGTCGCCGGGGAAGTAGAAGTTGCGCAGGACGTCCTCGAAACCGAAGCGCCGGTAGAGCCGCCAGGCCCGGGACTTCTGCTCGTCGGCCTCGGGTGTCGACAGGAGCACGGTGGCGCCGTCGGCCATCGACAGCAGCGCGCGCAACTGGCGGGCGCCGATGCCGTGGCCCTGCGCGGTGGGGCGTACGTGCAGCTCGACGACCTCGAAACAGTCACCCAGCCAGCGTTGCCGGTCGGTGTCGGGCAGCGCCGAACGCACCTGGTCGTGCCACCACTGCCCGGCCCCGGAGGCGTAGCCGTAGCCGAAGCCGGCCAGCTGCCCCTCGGTGGTCAGCGTCGCGACGGCCCGGAAACCGGCCCGGCGGACGTGGGCACCGATGTATCCGCGACGGGTCTGCAGCAGCTCGGCGCGGTACCCCATCGCCTCGCCGTACACGCTCACCACGTCGTCCAGCCGCCGGAGCATGTCGTCCGGCTGCCAGGGGACGAGCCTCATTGCTCTCCTTCCCGCCAGCCCAGCACGGCTTTGTCGCCGCTGATGTCCCGCACCGCGAACCGCGCGAAGAGGTCCTCCGCGTACCACCGGGCGACCGGTGTCCGCGCGATCACAGCGCGATGCTCCGGCTGACGGTACGCGAACGCGGTCAGGTCCGCCGCGCTGCGCCACACACTCACGGTCCCTTGCCAGCCCACGGGCGCCTCCCCGATGCCGAACCGGCCCAGCAACCCGGGCGCCGCCGCCAACTCCCGGGCAACCGGTGGCACAGCCCGCCAGAAAGTGAGGGCCTTCGAGGGTCGCAACCGGGCCCGGGTCAGAGCCAGGACCATGCCGTCAGTACGCCCCGGGCGGTGAGCGCCGTCGCCGAAAGGCAACCGCCGTGACCACTTCCCCCGGCTCATGATCGGGGTCAGCGTCACCCGGGCCCGCCCGGCAGCCACCCTGTCCCACGCCGCCCCCGCGGCGCCGAGCTCCTGATCGCCGCTGTCCGTCTCCCACGCGACAATCGCGGCGAACCGGGTCAGATCGGCGTCACCGGGCCCGAACCCGGTGCCCGTCCCCGTGCCGAGCAGCTTGGCGAAGCTCACGCCGGGGAGCCTCCGCAGCCGCTGCGGGTCGATCGCCATCCGCAGGAATGCCTGCCCCACGGCCCGTCGGGGCACCCGCCACACGTGCAGGGTGACCAGCGGCGGAACAGAACTCATCCCTGCACGCTACCCGGTGCGGCGTCGCCGGCCCCCGCGACGGAATTTCCCCGGACTGAAACACATTCACGTTCCTCTATCTTGACAGCGCCACTTTATCGGCGCACTCTGTCGCGGTCGGCAGCCGGGCAGGGTATTTGGCCCGCGGTGATGACGGTTAGCCATGAATGGTGCGGTGGTCGACGCGCGATACCGCACACCCTTGTGCCATTTCGGATGTGCAAAGTCCACATCACGCCATTTGAATCCGTCTCGCACCTTTCGCCGTTTCCGGGCTCGGGTCGCGGGCATCGACGTCGGTGACGAAATACGTCGATGAAAGGACTTTGCATGCGTACCGGAATGATCACCAAACTCGTCCTCGCCGGCACCCTCGCCCTGACCACGGTCGCCGTTGCCGGCACTCCCGCCGCAGCCGCTCCCAAGCCTGCCGCACCCGCGGCACCCGCCCGGGCCGCCGCCGGCACCCTGACCTCGACCGTCACCGGCACCACCGCCGACGGCGGCACGGTCACCGGCACCTTCGCCCCGGCCCGCTTCGCCGTCCAGAACGGCAAACTGGTCGCCATCGGCACCCTGAACAGCGTCCTCACCACCGCAACTGGCGAGGCCCTGGGCACGGCAGCCACCACCGTCACCATCCCCGTCCAGCTCCCCGCGGGCCAGTCCGCCGCCGCGGCAGCCCTCGTCTGCCCGGTCCTGCACCTGGTCCTCGGCCCGCTGAACCTCAACCTCCTCGGCCTCGCCGTCCACCTCAACACCGTCGTCCTCGACATCACCGCCATCCCGGGCGCCGGCAACCTCCTCGGCAACCTGCTCTGCGCCGTGGTCGGCCTCCTGGACGGCGGCCTCAACCTCCCGCTGAGCCAGCTCGCCCTCCTGCTCAACGCCATCCTCGCCGCCCTGGGCCTCTAGCCCCCGCCCACGCCGGCCGGCCCCGCACTCCCGGGGCCGGCCGGCGGCCCCACCTCCCGCGGGTTGGTCGCTCGTATGCTCACGCCGTGGCGGCTGAGGACATGAGCGGGGTCGTGGAGCGGTTGCTCCAGGCGTTGGCGGCACAGGTCGGGGTATCAGAGAAATGGCTGCGCGATACCGTCTCCATCGTGCGCTATGTCGGCGCCGACAATGCCGTTGACATCCAGCCGGTCCTCACCGAGGACTACGTGCTCGAAACGGTTCCCGTGCTCAACCTCAAGTCCGTCTAGCGTTGCCGGAACGTCACCGCGGTGGCGGCAGCGGCCAGGATGCCGAGGGTCATCGTGCCGACCGCGGTGACCAGCATCGCGGGGCGGGGGCCGAGGCCCGTGACCAGCAGGCCGCCCGTGCCCACCCCGACCGGTCCCGCGAGAATCATCACGGTCCGGCGGGCTGCCAGAACCTGGGCCCGATCAGCCGACCGCTGAAAAAGCACGATGGTGATAGATCCATAAGGCGCGTAAACGATGCCCGCGACCGCCAGGCCCGCAACGGAAACCGCGACCGGCGCCCCCAGTCCCAAGGGCAGAAATGCCGCCCCCACCCCGATCACAATCCCCGAAGCGGTGGGCCACAACGGCCACGCGCGCAAATATCCCGCGATCAGGCCACCGATCACCGCACCCCCGCCGAATGCCGTGAAATACC
Organism: Winogradskya humida; assembly: GCF_016862215.1. Taxonomy (GTDB): domain Bacteria; phylum Actinomycetota; class Actinomycetes; order Mycobacteriales; family Micromonosporaceae; genus Actinoplanes; species Actinoplanes humidus. The sequence goes on along the minus strand of NZ_BOMN01000010.1, from coordinate 49,374 downwards.
ACGCGAGATGCGACGCCGGTGCGTGCAGATAATCGGAGACGTAGACCGGTAGTCCGACCTCGACCGGCCCGTACAGAGCGAAAAAACAGAACGTCAGCGCGAGCAGGGCGACCAGCTTCCGGTCCGCGAGCATCACCCGGAATCCCGAGCCGGAAGCCCGGAGATCCGCCCGCGCCGCCCACGGCATGCCAAAGCCGCAGAACAGAGCAAGCACCGCAAAGCTCACCGCGTCGAGGGCGATGACCGTCGACGCCCCGGTCCCCGCGATGACGGCGGCAGCGAGCAGCGGCCCGATCAGCACCCCGCCCTGGCTCAGCGTTGTCAGCAGGGCGTTCGCCGGCACGTGGTCGCGTTCCGGCAGTAGTTCCGCCATCAGCGTGTACGTGCCCGCCGAGCCCCAGGAGTGCAGCAGCGACGACACGGCCAGCAGGGCGACGTACACCCCGATGCTCAGTGCCCCGGACAGCGCGACGATCGCGATCGCGCCCAGCGCGACGGCCCGCAGGGTCGAGTCCCAGGTCACCAGCTGGGCGCCGCTGCGACCGCGCAACACCGATGCCAGCAGGAACGTGCCGAGTGCGCCGGGCAGCGTGTACGCCGCGACGGCGAGGGCCACCCACATGCCGTGCCGGTCGGGTGGGGCGATCTCGATCGCGAGCCAGCTCACGGCGACGGCGCTCATGCCGTCGCCGAGGGAGGACGCCGCGAAGCCGGGGAGGAGGCGTCGCATGCGGGGGTCGCGCAGCACCGGACCGTACGGTGATGACCTCATCCCAAGAATGTACAGTTTGTACGTTCCGGAGAGAAGGGGCTCAGTCTGATATGGACGCCCGGAGGGTCTTGAGGGTGGCTCCGAGCTGGTCACGCTGCGCCGCGGACAGCGGGTCGCCGAGCAGTGTGGCGAGATGACGGTCGAAGACCGCGCCGGCTCGGGCCAGGACCTTGTCGCCGGCGACGGTCAGTCTCAGGATCGACGAGCGGCGGTTGCGCGGGTGTGGCGTGCGGATGCAGAGGCCCGCGCGCTCCAGGCGGTCGACTGACTGGCTCGCGCCGCCGACCGTGATGGCGAGCGCGCCGGCCACCTCCTGGACCCGGCAGTCCGGGGTGGTGTCGATCACCATCAGGATGTTCAGGCTGCCCAGGGTCGTGTCGCACTCGGCGCGCAGGCGGGCGTCGAGCGTGTTCCAGAGGATCGTCTCGAAGCGGATCAGGTCGTCGAACAAGGCTCGGAGCTCCACGTTCGAAGAGTACCTTGCCGCTTAGGTTATTAGCGCTTAACATCTAAGCCATGAACAACCAGTCACGCGCCGTCCGCTTCGATCGCTACGGCGGCCCCGAGGTCCTGCACGTCGAGACCATCCCGACGCCCGTCCCCGCGGAAGGGGAGGTCGTTGTCGAGGTCCGCGCCGCGGGCATCAATCCCGGCGAGATCGGCATCCGCAGCGGCGCGATGCGCGACCGCTACCCGGCTACGTTCCCGTCCGGGCAGGGCAGCGACCTCGCGGGTGTCGTTGTTGCGCTCGGTGAGGGGGTCACCGAGTTCCGCGAGGGCGACGAGGTGCTCGGGTATTCGTGGCAGCGGTCCAGCCAGGCGACCCATGTCGCCGTCCCGGTGAGTCAGCTGATCATCAAGCCCGGGGAGCTGAGCTGGGAACAGGCCGGCGGGCTCTACGTCGTGGCGGCTACCGCGTACGCCGCGGTGCGGGCAGTTGATCCGCAACCCGGCGAGACCGTCGCAGTCTCCGCGGCCGCCGGCGGGGTCGGCACCCTGGTCGTGCAGCTGCTCCGGCGACGCGGCGTCGAGGTCATCGGCATCGCGTCGGCTGCCAACGACGAGTGGCTTCGGGAGCGCGGCGTCACCCCGATGCACTACGGCGACGACCTTGCGGAGCAGCTCGCGGACAGGAAGATCGACGCGTTCATCGACCTGTTCGGCCCGCAATACGTACGCCTCGCCGTCGACCTCGGCATTCCCCGCGACCGGATCGAGACGATCATCGCGTTCGCCCTCGCGCAGGAGCTCGGCGTCAAGGCCGAGGGCAGCATGCTCGCCTCCACCCAGGAAGTCCTCACGGAGATGGCCGGGCTGGTCGCGGATGGCAGCCTCGAATTGCTCGTCGCCGCGACCTATCCGCTCGACAGGGTCGCCGACGCCTTCACCGAGCTGGAGAAACGCCACACCCGCGGCAAGATCGTGCTGATCCCGTAACGGGGTATAAACGGCGGCATGAGAATCCTGTCGGCCGGCAAAGCCCTGATCTCCCTGCTGGCCGGGGTCGTCGCCGGGGTGCTGACCGCGCTGCTGGGCGCGCCGGGTCCGGCGCCGCTGGCCGGCCTGATCGTCGGCGCCGCCACCGTGCTCGCCTGGGTGTGGGTGGTCAGCTGGCCGCAGGACGCCGCCGGCACCAAGGCCCTCGCCGAGCGGGAGACCGGGTCGCGTGGCACGGATTCCGCCATCCTGGCCGCGGCGGTCGGTGGTCTCGCGGTGGTGATCAGCGCCATCGTGAACGCGAACGACAACAACGCCATGGTGATTCTCAGCGTAGTCGCGGTCGTGCTCTCCTGGGCGCTGGTCAACACCGTCTTCGCGTTCAAGTACGCGCGGTCCTACTACTTCGAGACCGACGGCGGCATCGATTTCAACCAGGACGCGCCGCCGTCCTACAGCGATTTCGCCTATCTGGCCTTCACCGTGGGCATGTCCTACGCGATCTCCGACACGAACTCCACCTCCACCGAGATCCGCCGGCTCGTGCTCGCCCACGCGCTGCTCTCCTACGCGTTCGGCACCGGCATCCTCGCCGTGGCGATCAACCTGCTCGCGAGCCTAGGGTCGTAGCTTTTCCAGGAACGGGACCAGGATCGGCAGAACGGCCGCCGCCTGCATCGCTCCCATGTGGTCGGCCTCAGGGATGATGTGTACGCCCCAAGCCCGCTCTGTCAGTTCCGCACCGAACTCGTGAATGGCGTCGGCCATCGACACCCGCGCGTTGTCCCACTTCTCGCCGTACTGAATCGTGTCGTTCTCCCCGATCAGCACCAGCCGCGGGATGTCGACCTTGTCGAGCGCGGCCCGCTCGTCGAAGCCCTGCAACGACTCGTAGAGCGTGACGTACTGCTGGGTCTGATCCGGCGTCAGCGTGAAATCCGCGGAATCCCAGTCACCCGGCTCGGCTGCCTGCGCCGGCGACTGCTTTTCCTCGAGGGACATTTGATAGGCAGTGCGCGTGACGTCGAGCATCGCCGCATAGGGGCCACCGAGCGGCGGAAATCCACCCATGGCCAGCGCGGTCAGCCGATCGGTGCGCAACGCGAGCTGCAAGCCGGCCAGCCCGAGCCACGAATACCCGTAGTACGCGAACCGTTCCACCCCGGCCACGTCGGCGATCGCGAGCAGATCGGCGGCCACCTGAGCGGCGTCGAGCGTACGCGGCTGGGGCTCGTCCCTGAGATGTCCCTCGTAATCGGCGGCGATCACCTGAAAGCCGGCGTCGACCAGCCCGGTGGCGAGGTTGTGCCCGAGGTTCGGGTCAGCGCCCCAGGCCCGCAGGTCGTCGGCGGCTTTCCCCTCCATCGTCGCGATGCTGACCGGCAGTAGAACGGCAGGTCCATTGCCCAGCACTGATACGTCCATGAAAACACTATATACTGTAAGGACTATGGATCACGAAGCCCACGTACGCCGCCTGTGGCGCCACCGCGGCACGACATTGCCCACGCCCCGCCGAGGCCCCCGCCAGCAACTCGACCTGGATGACCTCCTCGACGCGGGCATCGCGATCGCCGACGAATCGGGCTTGGCAGCGGTCTCCACACGCGCGATCGCGGGCCGCTTCGGGAAGACACCGATGGCGCTCTACCCGTACGTGGGAACGAAAGAAGAACTGCTCGCCCTCATGCAGGACCACGCCTGTGCCATGCCCGTCTGGACCGACCCGGCAACCACCCTGGCCGCCGACCTCCAGTCCTGGTCAGCCGCGCTCTTCGACGTGTACGTGGCGCACCCGTGGCTGGCATCCCGCCCCTGGTCCCAGGCCACCCAGGGCCCGTGCGAACAGGACTGGCTCGAACGCCTCCTGCGGATCCTCGCCCGCTGGCAGGCCCCCGAAACCCCCACGGTCACGATGCTCTACGCCACGATCCGCGCCTGCGCCGAAACCACCGCGTCCTACCTGCACATGGACCACCGCGGCATGACCGGCTGGCTCGCCCAGGCCGAAGAAACCGCCCGCCAGATCCCCGACTACGCCGACCGCTACCCACTGTCAACGTCGCAGCAGCCCGTCACCTCGAACTGGCAGGACGCACCCCGGGCCGCCCTCACCTCGGCTGTCGACCTGCTGGCCAAGGCCCTCCTGGCAAACTGACACCATGGAGAACCACCCCAACGTCCTCGCGGTCAAAGCCGCCCTTCCGCCGGCCTCCACCAGCCGCATGACCTTCTTCGGCGAAGGCGTCCACACCGCAGCCGCAGCCGCCGCAGCCCTGGGCATCGAGGTCGGCCAGATCGCCAACTCCCTCATCTTCAACGCCGCCGGCGAGCCGCTTCTCATCCTCACTTCGGGCGCCCACCGCGTCGACACGAAGAAGGTCGCCGCCGAACTGGGCCTCGAAAAGCTGGGACGAGCAACCCCCGATTTCGTCCGCACCCACACGAGCCAGGCGATCGGGGGAGTAGCGCCGCTCGGCCACCCGAAGCCCATCCGCACCCTGGTCGACACGGCGCTGGCTTCATACGAAGAGATCTGGGCAGCCGGCGGCGTCCCGCAGGCGGTCTTCCCGATCACCTACGCCGAGCTTCTGCGCATCACGGCAGGCACCGCCACGGTTGTTGCGTGACCTCAACCGCTGCCCGATACATCAGTGTTGGCGAAGACGGCCCCGATGGGCCTCGCTACATGAATCTGCCGAACGGCATCACCATGCCGACCAGGATCCAGAAGGAAAACTTCGCACGCGACCTGGGGCGTGACGCCCGCCAGATCACCGACGCGGAACTGCGAACGTTGCTCGAACCGGACCGCGTAATGGCAAACTGGCGCACTCGCTTGGTGTCCGCATATTTGATCGCGGTCGACCGCAGGACCCAGTTCCGCGACGCCATCGGTCGGCTCCTCCTTCAAGGTCGTACGGTCAGCGCCGGCTCGGGCTACTCCTTCGCCCTGGCCGCGTTCGGCACGGATCAGGACGCCGAGACCTTGGGCGCATACCTCGACAAGCACCTTCCCTTGGTAGAAGAACGCGACGCTCAACCCTGGGCACTCGGCGCGCTCATATACCTCGACCACCGGCTCGGCACCGATCGGGCGGAGCACTTCCTCGCTGACGGCATCTGGGAGCGCTGGGCCCAAGCGGCGCCGAATCAGGGCGACATCACGTCCTATTCGGAATCAATCGAGGAGCTCTGCGGCCTGTCGCAAGAGCCAGCAAGGTTGATATGAAAGCGGACTCGATGCGTTACCTTGCGCAGGCGTTGGCGTAGCTCTACTTGATGCGGGTGCGCTTCAGAAAGCGGCGGCGTCGAGGGCGGCTTGCAGTGACTGCTGGTAGCCCTTGCTGCTGTAGGTCGCGCCGGAGACCGTGTCGATTTTGGCGCTCTGGGCTGACAGGGCCATCTCCCGCAAGCGAGGGACCGCTGCGGCGTTGATTTGTTCGGTGCGCGGGTTGCCCGATGGCGTGGTCATCGCTGCGACGTCGGTGACTTTGCCGTTGGCTACGGAGATGCGTACCTGGATGGGGCCGTATCTGGTCGTCACCAGGGTGCCGTCGAAGGTTTTGCCTTCGACGGCGACCGGGGTGGAAGAAGAAGCCGGCGGGCTGGTCGAGGTGCGGTAGCTGAACAGTGCCACCACCACGGCAACCGTTGACAGTAGCCATAGAACGATTCGGCGCATCTTTACCAGCCGAACCGTTCGCGGTGGACCTGGGCGGAGGGGACGCCGGCTGTTCGGGCCGCCGAGCGGACCGCGTCCGTCCAGGGGTCCGGGCCGCACAGATAAAGGTCGTGGCGGGTGATGTCCGGCGACAGGACGCGGAGCGCTTCGGCGTCTGAATAGTCCGCGTATTCCGCAGGGAGCCACGAGCCGGAGCGGGCGCGGGGTCCGATCAGCGGGATCAAGCGGACGCCGCGTTGGGCTGCGAGCCATTCGATTTCGTCTAGGAAGGCGACTTCGGAGGCTTCGCGTGCGCGGTAGATCAGGGTTGCCTGGCCCTGGCCGTAGGGGAGATCCCACAGCAGCGCGAGCAGCGGCGTGATGCCCACCCCGCAGGCCAGCATCGTCACCGGGCCACCCCGATAGGACTCCGCGGTCAGACGGCCGTAAGGGCCCTCGATCAGCACCGATGTGCCCGGCGGAAGGTGGGCGACCCGGGAGCTGCCGTCGCCCAATTGCTTCACCGTGATCCGGAGCTGGTTGCCGTTCGGCGGCCCTGAGAGGGAGAACGGATTGCCGCGCGTCCAGCCTGGCCCGTCCAGGAAGCGCCATACGAAGAACTGGCCGGCGCGAACAGGGAGGCGTTCCAGGGCTCGGCCCCGCAGATATACCGAGACCAGGCCGTGCGCTTCCGGGACGATGTGATCGACGACGAGGCGGTGCCGCACAGTGCGCCACAACGGCCGGAGAACACGGAACACCACGACGCTGGAAGCGGCGAGGGCGTACAGGCTCCACCAATATGCTCGCGCGAGCGGATTGGCGATGAAGTCCGTGCCGGTCCAGATCTGGTGCGGTAAGGCGAGACCCACGCCCAGGTACGCGTACAGGTGCAGTAAATGCCAGGACTCGTAGCGCAAGCGGCGACGTGCCGTGCGTACTGATGTGATGACCACCAGGATGAGCGCGACCGTTCCGCCCAGCGCGAGCAGCATTCCGGGGTAATCGGCGATGAATGACGCGAACTGGGCGAAAAGAGAGCCGCCTGCCGCGTAGGAGTAGGTCGCCAGGACTATGTGGATCAGCAGCAGGTGAAATGACGTGAAGCCGGTCCAGCGGTGCCAGCGGGCGAGGGTGTCCTGGCCGAAAGCGCGTTCGACCATGGGAATGCGCGCCATGAGGACGACCTGGATGAGGAGCAGGTCCGCCGACCAGAGCGCCGCGAGCCGGCCGGCGGCACCGGTCCAGGAGTCGCCGAGATTGGTCGCCCACAAAGCCGTCACGATGAGCAGGCTCAAGGCCGCGGCCAGGCCCGCGGCGCCAGACCACCAGCGTGGGGTCGGGTTGACGCGGGGGAGCATGGGCGTCAACTTACAAAGGTAAAAGGGCTGGTGGCAGGGGTGAGTGAAGAAGGTAATGCCCGGGGCCATTAATGGTTATCGGGGGTATTCGGCGGCGGTCTCCTACAAGTTGACCGCCTGTGCGCTCGAGGTCCAGAGGCGGGCGGCGAGCTCTGGGTCGGTGACCCACTGTCGTGGTTCGGTTACCTTGCGGCCGACGTAGTAGGCGCCGGTCGTCAGTTCATTCGCCGGGGCCGTCGCCAGCCAGGTGAGCAGCGCGCCCGCCTTCTGCGGGGTGATCAGGAACGGCCAGATCTTGTAGACCAGGCGGGTTGCGGGGTCGGCGCCGAAGTTCGTGCGGACCAGGCCCGGGTGGAACGAGACCGACAGGATGTCCGGCCAACGGCGCGCCGCCTCCGCCGCGAACAGGATGTTCTCGCCCTTCGCCGCGCCGTAGGCCCGCCACGCGCTCCAGGTCTGCGGGTCGCCAATGAAGTCGTCCGGGTCGACGCGGGCGCGGCGGTGCGCGTCCGAGGAGGTGCCGATGATGCGGCCGCCGCTGAGCCGCTCACGCAGGAGGTTGGCGAGCAGGAAGGGCGCCAGGTGGTTGCTCTGCGCGGTCGCTTCGAAGCCGTCCGGGGTCACTCGATAGGACCCCAGCATGCCGCCGGCGTTGTTCGCCAGGACGTCAATCTTTTCGTACGCGCTGAGCACGTGCTCAGCTACCAACCGTACGTCCTCGAGGGTTTCGAAATCGGCCCTGACCTCGTCGGGCTCGGGGCCGGTCGCGGCCTTGCGGATCTCGGCCATCGCCGCGCCCAGCCGGCGGGGATCGCGGCCCACCGCAACGATCTGGTCACCCATCGCGGCCAGTTGCTTCGCCGCTGCCAGGCCCACGCCGGAGCTCGCGCCCGTGATCACGATGGTGCGCATATGCCCTGTCCTTCGCTCGCTGATGCGGGTGTCGTACCCATGGTGCATTCTGTCAACCGATGAGCTCCCAGATCGAAGTGCCGCATTCCGTGGCGATGCCCGACCCGGCCCCCGCACCCGCCCACCGGGTCACCCGCTGGCTGCTGGCCAACCGCGTCCAGCCCGTGGGGCCGGAGTCGCCCGAGACCGAGGGCCACCAGCAGCCGTGGTGGAAGGTCATGGCGCTGACCGGTGTCGACTACTTCTCCACCCTGTCCTACCTGCCGGCCATCGCCGCGCTCGCCGCCGGGGCACTGTCACCGCTGGCCACGCTGCTGATCGTCGCGCTGACCCTGCTCGGCATGCTCCCCATGTATCGCAGGGTCGCCCGGGAGAGCCCCAACGGCCAGGGCTCGGTCGCGATGCTCGAAGACCTGCTGCCCTTCTGGTACGGCAAGCTGTTCGTCCTCGTGCTGCTCGGTTTTGTCGCCACCTCGTGGATCATCACGATCACGCTGTCCGCCGCGGACGCCACCGTGCACATGTCGGAGAACCCCTACCTGCCCGGTGTCCTGCACGGGCACGCGGTGCTGATCACCGTCGTGCTGCTGCTGATCCTGGGCTTCGTGTTCCTGCTCGGTTTCAGCGAGGCCGTGAAGGTCGCCATCCCGCTCGTGGTGGTCTTCCTCGGGCTCAACGCGGTGATCACGGTCGTCGGGCTGATCGACGTGTTCACCGTCCCGGACGCGTTCTCGACCTGGCTGCACGGCGTCTCCGCGGGCGGGTTCGGCACGGTCTCGTCGGCGTTACTGGCGTTCCCCGCCCTGGTGCTCGGCCTCTCCGGCTTCGAGACCGGCGTCAGCATGATGCCGCTGATCGCCAGCACGGGGAAGACCGCGGAGGAGCGCCGCGAGTCCCGCATCCGCAACACCCGCAAGCTGCTCACCGTCGCCGCGCTGATCATGAGCGTCTACCTGCTGCTCACCAGCTTCGTCACCACCGTGCTGATCCCGCACGAGCAGTTCGAGCCCGGCGGCGCTGCCAACGGGCGGGCGCTGGCCTACCTCGCACACGACAAGCTCGGCGAGGTCTTCGGCACGACCTACGACATCAGCAGCGTCCTGATCCTCTGGTTCGCGGGCGCCTCCGCGATGGCCGGCCTGATCAATATCGTGCCCCGCTACCTGCCCGGTTACGGCATGGCACCGGAATGGGCCCGCGCGGTGCGCCCGGTCGTGCTCGTCTACACCGCGATCAGCGTCGGCATCACCATCGCGTTCGGCGCCGACGTGAACGCGCAGGCCGGGGCATATGCGACCGGCATCCTGGCCATGATGGTCTCCGGTGCCGTCGCCGTCGCGATCTCCGCCTTCCGCCGCCGGCAACGCGGCGCGGCTGCGGGCTTCACCACCCTGACCCTGATCCTTCTGTACGCCCTGGGCGACAACATCATCGAAAAGCCCGACGGCATCGCCATCTCCGGCGTCTTCATCGCCGGCATCATCGTGGTCTCGCTGATCTCCCGCGTCACCCGCACCACCGAGCTGCGCGCCGACCGCATCGAGTTCGACGAGCTCGCCCGCGCCCACATCGCGGCCTCGATCGCCTACGACGGCGAGCTCAACATCATCACCAACCGCCGCCAGGCCGGCGACGAAGCCGAGTATTACGCCAAGGAACGCGAACAGCGCGGCATGAACCCCGTCCCGTCCGGCGCCGACGTCCTCTTCCTCGAGATCGAGGTCGTCGACCCGTCCCGCTTCAGCAACGTCCTCGTCGTCCACGGCATCGACGTCGACGGCTACCACGTCCTGCGCGCCCAGAGCCCGGCCGCCCCGAACGCCATCGCCGCGATCCTGCTCGCCCTGCGCGACGCGGCCGGCGTACGCCCCCAGTGCTATTTCGAATGGGCCGAAGGCAGCCCCCTGGTCCACCTCTTCCGCTACCTCCTCCTCGGCCGGGGCGACACCGCCCCGGTCGTCCGAGAAATCCTCCGCCGCACCGAACCCGATCCCGCCCGCCGCCCCGGCATCCACGTGGGAGGCTGACGACACCCCGTGGCCGTCCGGAGCCGGCGGCTGAGCGGGGCAGTACATTTCCAAGGCATGGACTACAAAGTTCCGGTTACCCAGGCCCGCGCTGCCTTCGCGGACCTGATCAACCGAGCGGTCTACGCCAGCGAGCGCATCGTGATCACCCGCCACGGCAAACCCATCGCCGCCCTCATCTCCGCCGCCGACCTGGAACGCCTCCAGCAACTCGACGCGGCCGCCCAGCCCCCGGCAGAGCAGCCCCCGGCCCAGCAGCCCCCGGCCCAGATCGTCCGGCTCGGCGGCGGCGTGGTCGGCGGCAGTGCTACCACCCGGCCCCTCATAGGCCAGGACCTCGGCCTCGCCGCCCAGGACCGAACGCCACCGACCCGCTGACCATGCGGGGCACGGCAGCCGTGACTGCCCCGACGTTGAGGTCGAGGACGAGGTCGTCTCGATGGTGACCGTTGTGGTCCCGATCGCGCTGCCGGACGGCTGGATCGACGCGCAACGCGGGCACCTCGCGGCCGTGCTGGCCGCTCATCGTTTTGTCAGCGGAGGTGGGTGAAGGTGGCGCGGACGGCGGCGGTGAAGCCTTCGGGTTGTTCGAGGGCGGTGAAGTGGCCGCCGGCGGGAAGTTCGTCGAAGTGGACGATGCTGGTGTAGCGGCGTTCGAGCCAGCGGCGGGACTTTCGTACGTGTTCCTTCGGGGACATGGTGAAGCCGGTGGCGACGGTGGTCGGGGAGTCGACGGTGGCCGGGGCGGACCAGTTCGAACGGGTCATTTCCCAGTACATGCGGGCTGTTGAGGCGCCGGAGTTGGGCAGCCAGTAGAGCATGATGTCGTCGAGCATCTCGTCGAGGGTGAACGTGGCCTCGGCGTTGCCGGGGGTGCCGCAGGTGTCCTGGAGCAGGGCGTAGATCCAGGCGGCCTGCCCGACGGGGGAGTCCGCCAGGGAATAGCCGATCGTCTGGGGGCGCGTCGACTGCTGTTTCGCGTACCCGGAAAGGTTGTCCCAGAAGTATTTTGCGCCGGCCAGCATGGCCTGTTCGTCCGGTGTGGCGTCGGCGATCTCGTCCGGGGTGGGGCCGAACATCGCGAAGTTGAGATGCATCCCGACCAGGCCCGCGGGGGCGCGGCGGGCGATCTCGTCGGTGACCGCGCAGCCCAGGTCGCCGCCTTGGGCGCCCCACCGGTCGTAGCCGAGGCGGTCCATCAGGGTGATCCAGGCGTCGGCGGTCCGGCCGGGGCCCCAGCCGGTCTCCGCGGGCTTGGCGGAGAAACCGAAACCGGGCAGCGTCGGAATGACCAGGTGGAAGGCGTCGCGCGGGTCGCCGCCGTGGGCGGCCGGGTCGGTGAGCGGGCCGATTACCTTGCGGAACTCCAGGACCGAGCCGGGCCAGCCGTGCGTCATGATCAGCGGTAGCGCGCCGGCCTCGGGGGAGCGGACGTGCAGGAAGTCGATGTCGAGGCCGTCGATCGTGGTGCGGTACTGACCGAGCGCGTTGAGTTCCGCTTCGCAGGCGCGCCAGTCGTACTTGTCGCGCCAGTGCTCGACGAGCGCCTGCAGCTTGTCCTGTGTCGGGCCCTGGCTGGTGTCGGTGACGGTGCTGCCCGCCGGCCAGCGTACGGCGGCGAGGCGCCGGTGCAGGTCGGCGAGGTCCTCGTCGGGGACGTGCAGGGTGAACCGTTCGATGGTTCCGGACATGGCTACTCCTTGGAGAACAGCGGAAGCAGGATCTGGTCGACGAAGGCCTGCTGCTCGTCCGGGGCGGGTGGTGCGCCGCCGAGCATCGTGCGCAGGAAAAGGTGGGCGACCGTCAGGCCGACCACTGTGGGGCCTCGGGCCTCGTCGACAGCTTCGCCGCGGGTGACAGCTCTGCGGCAGATGGTCTCCCCGTCCTGCCGGCTGCGCTCGTCGATCTGGCCGCGCACGATGTCCCGCAGGGCGGGGTCGGCGCGGATGGCCTCCACCAGCGCGAGCAGCGACGGGCCCCCGTCGGACCCGTCGAACGTCGCGGCGATGGCGCTCACGACGGCGACGAGGTCACCTCGCAGGCTGCCGGTGTCGGGCAGCTCGGTGACACCACCCTCGGCGTGCCGGCGCAGGGCGTCGGCGACGAGCTCAGCCTTGCCGGGCCACTTGCGGTACATCGTCGCCTTGGACGCGCGGGCGCGGGCCGCGATCGCGTCGACCGTGACCCGCTCATAACCGATCTCGGCGACCAGCTCGACCGCGGCGTTCAGGATCGCCTGCTCGCGGGCCGGGCCACGCGACGGGGACCTCACCGGTTCCATGACCACCTCCGTATGTGAACGGTACAGTACAGTTCACAAGTCAGCGCCACGGCGGCACGGTTGCGCCCCGGCCTGAGTCGCGGGGGAAGGCGGTGGTCAGGGTCAGGCTCAGGGTGACGACGACGGCCGCGGGACATCACCCGAACATGGGGGGACCGGCGCCCGGGCACATGGAGAATGCGCAGCGGGCTACTGCGATCGGGTGGCCGGGGCCACGGCGGTGTACCCCGGGGCTGACCAGTGTTGATGGCTTGTATGAGACTTCTTCGATGCGATTTAACGGGGATATCAGGAAGAGCGTCGCGATCGCGGCCATGACATTGATCTGTGCGGCTGCCTGTGGTGGCGCGACGAAGGAAGCTGAGAGCAGCCCAGCGAGTAGCCCCGCTGTGGTGCAGTCCAGCGCGCCTGCCGTGGCCGCCGTTTACCGGGCGCCGAAGAAGGCGTGCGACGGCGCTGACACCGCCACGATGGATGCGAAGCTGACAAATCGCAAGATTCAGCGCGAGGACGTCACCACGACGAAGCTGTCGACCATGGCGTCGTGCACGCTGGCGTACAAGAACAACATCGTGATCATCCAGATGGAGGTCTACGCGGACCCGATCGCCAACATCATGTTCGACGGGTTCAAGAAGGCCGAGGCGAAGAGCAGCACGCTGACCGACATTCCGGGCCTGGGCACCGGCGCGTATTCGTACGTCGACGAGCTGACCGGACCGCACGTGGCGGCGTGGGACGGCAATCTCTACATCACGATCGTCATCGGGACGCTCTTCGGGGAGCCCGACCCGGCCGCCGCCGACCTGCTGCCTCCGGTGGTCGCCGCGACGATGACCAAGCTGCGGGGCTGATCGCGGCTCACGATGCTGGGGAGGCCGCCCATTCGCAGATCGCGGCGAGCGGCTTCTCCAGGGTCCGGCCCAGCTCGGTCAGGGAGTATTCGACGTGCTGCGGGGGTGTTTCCTTGAGGACGCGGCGCTCGACGAGGCCGTCGCTCTCCATGCCGCGCAGGGTTTCGGTGAGGACCTTCTGGGTGATGCCCGCGACCCGGCGGCGCAACTGGGCGGGCCGTTGCGGGCCGTCCATCAGCGCGTAGAGGAGCAGGACCCGCCATTTCGACGCGAGCCGTTCGAGCGCCTGGCGCGTCGAGCAGCTTTCTTCGAGGACGTCCGGAACCCGCAACGACATGCCGAAGGGTACCGCGAAGTGCCTTCTGTCCGTCGTCCCGCGAACGCCCTAGCGTCGACGCCATGGACGTCACTTTTACCGCCGAGGGCATCACCCTGGCCGGCGATCTGCAACGGGCCGGGGACAAGGCCGTTGTCCTCACCGGCCCGTTCACCGGAGTGAAGGAACAGGTCGTCGGAACGTACGCAAAGCGTTTGAACGAAGCGGGACTGACGACTCTGGCCTTTGACCATCGGGGGTTCGGGGAGAGCGGCGGACGCCGTGCTCACGAGGACAGTCAGGGCAAACTCGCCGACCTGCGCGCCGCGGTCGGACTGCTCGGGGAATACACCGGCCGGATCGGGATCGTCGGTGTCTGTCTCGGCGGTGGATATGCGTTGCGGGCCGCGGCGACCGATCCGCGAATCGGTGCGGTGGCCGGGATCGCGGGCGCCTACAACAGCCCGGCCCGGTTCAGTGCGGGCGACCCGGACGGTTACCGGCGGGCGATCCGTTCCTTCATCGAAAAGTACGACGAGGAGCTGCCCGCGGTCGCGCCGGACGGCGGGCCGGCGGCTATGGGAGGCGCCGAACCGTACGCGTACTACGGCACATCCCGGTCAGCGGCGAAGCATTGGGAGAACCGGGTGACGTACGGGTCGCTGCATTCGCTGATGACCTTCGACGCCCTCGGCGCGGCCCCGTTGCTCGCCGCGACGCCCCTGCTGATCGTGCACGGGCGGACCGACGACTACTGCTCCCCGGAGCTCGCCGAAGCCGCATATCAGCAGGCCACGGGTCCTAAGGAGATCCGCTGGCTGGACGCCGGGCAGCACATCGACCTCTACGACAACGAGCCCTACGTGACTCAGGCCGCCGACGCCGCCGCGGAGTTCCTGCACCGCCACCTGTAAATTTCCAGGCATGCGTTTGCATGTCGGATGCGCGATGTGGACCCACAAGGCGTGGCAGTTCTCGGAGCCGCAGGAACGGTTACGGTCCTACGCGCAATGGTGCAACGCGGTCGAGGGGAACACCACGTTCTACGCGACGCCGTCCCGGGAGACGGCGGCGTCGTGGGCGGGGCAGACGGACCCCGATTTCCGGTTCGTGGTCAAGCTGCCGAAGACCGTCACGCACACCCTGCGCCTCGCCAATTGCGAAACCGAGATGCGGGCGTTCCTCGACGCGATCGAGCCGCTCGGCCCGCGGGTGCACGCGCTCTGGGTGCAACTGCCGGGCTCGTTCACTCCCGCTGACGTCGACACTCTCGGCCGTTTCCTGCGCAGGCTCCCCGACCGTTATCGGTACGCCGTAGAGGTCCGCGACCGCACTTTCTTCGCCGATCCGGGGCCCCTCGAGGAGGTCCTCGCCCCGGTCCACGCCGAATGGGTCCCCTTCGACACCACGGCGTTCTTCCGGACCCCGCCGACGAGCGACGCCGAACGCGACGCGTGGACGAAGAAACCACGAATGCCGTTACGGGACGTCGCTCTGACCGACCATCCGATCGTCCGTTATCTGGGCCGCGACTCCGTGGAGCGTACGGTCGAAGGCTGGCAGCCCTGGGTCACCGTCATCGCGCAATGGCTGCGCGAGGGCCGCTCCCCGACGATGTTCATGCACACCCCCGACAACGTCGACGCCCCCGCGCTGGCTAGGCGTTTCCACGACGAGGTGCGCTCCCGCGTACCCAATCTGGAACCGCTGCCGGAACCCACCCTGCCCGAGCCGACGACGCTTTTCTGAGGTGCTATTTTCCCGCGCATGCTCTCGCGGGGAATGCCGGCAGCGGTCAAGGAAACAATGGGGCGGGCCTACACGGCCTTCGAAGCCGAGGACTGGCCGCTGGCCGGGGAGCTGCTGGCCACGGCCGCGCCGTCGCTGACGGGGGAGACGGCTGCCGCCACGTGGTTCGATGCCGCGCTGGCGTACAAGTTCGCCCGGGACTGGCCTCGCGCGTACGAGATGGGAAAGATCGCGGTCACGCACGTGCGCAGGGGAGCGCGAGGTGGTGTGGGCGCTGCGGCTCTGCCCGGCGCGCGCCCGGGTGATCAGTGTGCCGTTCGACCCGTCCCGCCGCTTCGGTGAGGTGGTCGTGCACGACGGCGCCCCCCACGGTGAGCGGACGACCGGCGATCTGACCGTCCCGGTCTTCGACGAGCTCGTGCTTGCCGAGGAATCGCCGCTCGCCACCCTGTCGGTGCTGGTGAACGCCGACCAGCCGGCCGATCTGCACGACCTGCGGGTCGCGTTCTCCCGGCGCAGCCTCGGCATCGAGATCCTGGCGAGCCGGGTCGACCTCTGCACCTGCTGCAGCGAGTCCTCGATCCGCCAGGAGAGCCGTGACTATGCCAACGAGCAGCAGCTTTTCCTCGGCGCTACGCAGGACGACGCCCGCTCACTGCTGGAGGAATGGGCCGGCGCGGCCCCGGCAGCTCGCACCTGGGCGAACCTGCACCTGGCCTAAGGCACGTATTCGATGACGGTTACGGGGGAAGCGGTGATCCAGCCGAGGGTTTCGTAGAGGGCGCGGCCCTCGTCGGTGGCGACGAGGATGCCCGCGCTCGCTGCTGGGGCGACGTGGGCGGTGAGCAGGGTCATCGCGGCCCGGCCGAGGCCGCGGCGCTGGTGGGCGGGGAACGTCTCCACCCGGTCGAAGACCACGATCGGGGCGGCGATGCCGGCCTGAGCTTTCGCGGCGACCTCGCCGTCGGCCGCCCGGATGACGACCTTGACGGCGCCGGTCCCGTTGTCGTCAAGTCGCGCGGAGTAGCCGTCGGTCGGGGGCCCGAGGGGCAAGGATCCGAGAGGCGAGGCGTCGAGGTGCCGGTGCATCAGGTGCCCGGAGTGGCGCCGCTCCCAGCCCGCGGGCAGGTGGGGGATGACGTCGTCGGGGGCGGCGCTCACCTTGATCCAGGTGTGCGGCTCGGCCTTCGTCCCGGTGACCCGGGGCACGTCGGCGCTGTCGTGCAGCAGGTAGCGGGCCGCTTCCCGGGGGACGCCGGTCGGGATGAACCAGCCGCCCGCCCGCGGCACCGGTGTCGGGGCACTCCGCGACACCGCCCACCCACGCGCCCACCCCGCCATCAGATCCGCGGTCACAGCTCCGCCGCCGAGGGCCGCTCCGCCGCCGGGAGCCGTTCTGCCGCCGAGGGCCGCTCTGCCGCCGGGAGCCGCTCTGCCGCCGGGAGCCGTTCTGTTTTCGGCGGTCGGATGCCCAGGGTGGAGACGCCGGGGAGGACGCCGGTCTTGACGATGGTGGTGGTCAGTGGGGCGGCGAGAGTGACAAGGCGGCGGGTGGCTTCCGGGCCGAGCGCTTCCCACGGTGACTCGGCCAGGGCGTCCGTCGTCCGCTCGATCTCGGCGCGGGTCTCGTGGGCGAGCGGGGTGGCCGTGCCGTCCGGGTTGAGCCAGCCCCGCGCGGTGAGCCGTTCGGTGGCGGCCTGCCATTCCTCAGGGGTCCACTCCCGGCTGCCGAACGTCGTCACCGGGGCCGCGCCGATCGCCGCGAACGACACCAGCGACTCGCAGCCGTCGAGGCCCGCGGTGAGCAGGGCTGCGACGTGGCCGTCACCCCGATGCTCGCGCAGGACCATGGACGCCTGCCAGAGGGCGAGATGCGGTTCGTCGGGCCAGGGCAGGTCCTGGTTGGCGGCGGCGAGGACCCGGCCGGTGGTGTCGCAGGCCTCGGCGGCGGTGCGGGCCAGCTTCGCGGCTTCCGCCAGTGCCGCGCTGCCGATCTCGTCACCCCATACCGTACGCAGAGAGCTGTCCACTGCCCGCAACCTGCTCGCCAACGCCTCGCCAGCAGACGCGACCTCCCAGGCGGCGGGCACATACCGCGCGACCTTCGCGGGCGAGAAGCTGTAGAACGAGGCCGTGACCAGCCCCGGCCCGGCCGCCCCGAGCGGCGCCGCCCGCCACGCGAAGTAACTCTGCCAGCGGTCCACCGGGTCGTAGCCCGCCGCGGCCGCCTCCGCGCCGGCCTCGGGGGCGTAGTAGAGCAGGGCGTGCACCGGCTCGAGCAGCATCCACATCCGGCGCGGCAAGGAACTAGTCATCGTAAAGATGCTAGTGGCATCACGTGCCCGCAGTAAAGAATCAGTCGCTCGGCGTAAGGCTGCTCGGCGTAAGACTGTCCATGAAGGAGCTGACGGAGAAGACGGCGTTGCCGGGGCCGGCCGGGCCGTATCCGGGCGGGCTGGATAGGCCGTTCGCCTCCATGGTCGCGCGGTAGACCTCCAGCAGCCGGACGTGGTATTCGAGCGGCGCGCCCTGCGGGTTGGCCTTGCCGAGCGGGGTGGTCGGCTCCGGGCACCAGGTGGTGAAGCGGGGCGTGATGCCCCGCGACATGAAGTACTGCAGGCCCTCGGCGGTGGAGTCGATCGCCTCGTCGACGCTGGTGAAGCCGTGCGGGGCGGCCATCTCGACGCCGGCGACGAAGTTGGGGATGACGTTGCGGGGGCCGAAGACCTCGGCGGATTCGAGGATGCGGCGGTGCCATTCCTCGCGGCCGACGTACCTTTCCTTGCCCGGGCAGTAGAGCTCGAAGAGCTTCTTGTCCCACACCTCGTAATTGGGGTGGTAGATGCGGATCCCGTAGTCGTGGAAGCGTTGCACGTCGGCGCGGGGCAGCGCCTGGGCGACGACCTTGCCGATCCAGCGGCCGGGGAACCGCTCCTCGATCGCCTGGGCGTACTGGCCGTAGAAGTCGGCCTCGGTCTTGCCGCCGACGTGCGAGGTGATGCTGCCGCCGGTCAGGGTGTACGCCTGGGAAGCCTTCGCGGTGTCGTACTTGTCGATGATCTCCAGGGCTTCCAGGATCTCGTCGACGGGCTTGACGCCGGTGTAGGGCCGGCCGGCGGCCTTGTGCTGGCGCCAGTTGTGGTTGATGTCGCAGTACTGGCATTCCTCTTTGGCGCCGAAGTACTGGCAGACGCGGAACGCCGTCAGGTAGATGAGATAGCCCCACTGGATCGTCGGGGAGACCTCCATGACCTGCTTGCCGTTGGACAGCCGCCGGTGAGCACGATCTCCTCCGGCGGGCGGCGCAGCGCGGCGGTGCCCAGCTCCGGCAGGGTCCGGTGGTCGAACGAGAAGATGAAGTACGACTTCGGCTTCACGTCGCCGTGCTCGTTGTCGGTCAACGCCGAGTCGTCGAAGGCCAGCCCGCCGCGGAGCAGATCCTCTTTGATGACCGCTTCGCGCGGGACGTGGGGGAAGCGACCCATCAGGCCTTCGACGAGCTCGGTGCGCTGCATGTAACGACTCCTAGGGTTACGCCTGCTTGGTTTCCCAGAAGATCTTCGAGATCTCCTCGATCTTGCCGAGCAGCTGTTCCGCCACGGCCGGGTCCGCGGAGCCCTTGGCGCCGCCGGCGCCGGCCAGCTTGGTCGCCTCGTTGAAGAGGCCGTTCAACCGAGGGTACTTCTCGAAGTGCGGGGCCTTGAAGTAGTCGGTCCACAGCACCCACAGGTGATGCTTGACCAGCTCGGAGCGCTGCTCCTTGATGATCAGCGCCCGGGTCCGGAACTCCGGGTCGGTGCTGGCCTGGTACTTCTCGGCGATCGCCTTGACCGACTCGGCCTCGATGCGGGCCTGCGCCGGGTCGTAGACGCCACAGGGCAGATCGCAGTGGGCGCTCACGACGGTGCGCGGGCGGAAGAAGCGTGACGTACGCATCAGGATCCTGTTCTTTCCGGGGTCAACGTGGTGAAGGGCAACGTGATGAACTCTCGGGCATGGTGGATGAGCCGGCCGTCCTCCGGCCCGTGGAACACGTCGAGCACCTGCGCGACCACGATCGTCGAGTCGCCGACGGGCACGAGCTGCAACGGCGCGACCCGCATGGCGGCGAGCGCGTCGGGCAGGATCGGTTCTCCTGACGGCAACGTGCTCCAGCCTTGTTCGGGAGTGAAGCGCGCTCCGCCCGTACGAGCAAAATCCCTGGCCAGAGCCGCATGTTTCGGACCCAGCAGGTGCACGACGAAGCTTGCTGCCTGGAGCAGTTTCCGCGCCGACGGAGTGCCCATGACGGAAAACGACAGCGCCGGGGGACTGACCGACACCGACGCGACGCTGGAGGCGGTCAGCCCCACCGGACCTGCAGGGGAGGCCGCGCTGATGACCGCCACACCCGTCGGATACCTGCGGAAGGCACCCTTGAGCCGCTCGCCGATGTCGTCCATGACGTGATCCACGGGGGTGACGCTAAAACTTCAACCGGGCTTGAAGTCAACAGCGGCCCTCTCGAAAATCAACAGCGGCTTGCTTCTTCCAGCCGGACCGGGCCCTGACCGCGGCGGGCGAGACCGTCCTCGGGGTTCATCAGCGCGCACGACCTCATGGAGAGGCAGCCGCAGCCGATACAGCTGGTGAGCTGGTGTTCCAGGTTCTCGATGTAACGCCGGCGGCCCTCCAGCTCGCCCTTCCAGGCCCGCGAGACACGCTGCCACTCCTCCTGGGTCGGCGCGCTGTCCGCGGGCAGGGTGGCGAAGATCTCGGCGACGCTGGTGAGATGGATGCCGAGCCGCTTGGCGACCAGGATCAGCGAGATGCGCCGCAGCATGTGCCGGCGGTAGAGCCGCTGGTTGCCACCGTTGCGCTCGGCGGTGATCAGCCCCTTGCTCTCGTAGAAGCGCAGGGCCGACGCCGACACCCCCGTGCGGTGCATGACCTCGCCGACAGTGAGACGGTCCTCCGGATCCATCCGCGCACGATAGAACCTCAACCTTGGTTGAGATCAAGGATGATCAGCTGTTGCGTCGCCCGGGTCATCGCGACGTAGCGGTCGACGGCTCCGTACCGCTCCGGATCGACGAGGATGACCAGGTCGAACTCGAGCCCCTTCGACAGTTCGGGGGTCAGGTACCGGACCCGGGCGGTGTCCTCGCCGCCGTCGGCGCCGATCACGCAGGCGACTCCCTCCGCGTGTGTGGCCAGCCAGGATTCGAGGATCGAGGTCAGTTCCGAGACCGATGTGTGTACGACGGGAAGCCCACTGTTCCTGATGGAGATCGGCACGTTGGCGTCGGGGAGCGCGGCCCGGATGACCGGTTCGGCCTCCGCCATGATCTCCGCGGGCGTGCGGTAGTTGATGCTCAGCGTCGCCAGCTCGACCCGGTCCAGCCCGATCCGCTCCAGCCGCTCGCGCCACGACTCCGTGAACCCGTTCCGGGCCTGGGCGCGGTCCCCGACGATGGTGAAGCTGCGCGACGGGCAGCGCAGCAACAGCATCTGCCACTCGGCGTCGGTCAGCTCCTGCGCCTCGTCCACGACGACGTGCGCGAACGGCCCGGCGAGCAGATCCGGGCTGGTCGTACGCAGTGCGGCCTCGTCGACCATCGAACCCTGGATGTCGCCGCCGCGCAGCATCCCGTGCATCATCGTCAGCTCGTCCTCGCCGTCGACCTCCACCGCGAGCAGGTCGTCGACGACCCGGGACATCCGCGCGCGTTCGGCGGCGACGGCCGCGTCCTGACGGCGCCTGCGCCGGGACACCTCCGGGTCGCCGAGCCGTTGCCGGGCGGCGTCCAGCAGGGGGAGGTCCGGCACTGTCCAGGCCCGGGGGTCGGCGCGCTGCAGGGTGCGTACGTCCTCGGGGCTGAGCCAGGGCGCGCATTTACGCAGGTAGGCGGGCACCGACCACAGATCCGCGACGAGGTCGGCGGCGTCGATCAGCGGCCACGCCCGGTTGAACGCGCCGAGCAGCTCCTCGTTGCCGCGCAGCTCCCGCTCGTCGCCGTCGTACTTGTCCATCAGGATCGCGATCAGCTCGTCCCACACCTGGTCGCGGGCCTCGTTGTGCGCGGTTCCGGGTGCCGGGGTGTCGAACGCCTCGGCCCAGTCGGCGGCGGTCAGGCGTACCTCGGACCAGTCCGTCGAAACCGTCATGCCCTTGGCGGGTGGCTCCTCGTAGAACCGGACGGCCGCCTCGATCGCCTTCACGATGTCCGCGGACGACTTCAGCCGGGCCACCTCCGGATCCTTCTCCTCCGCGGCCGCGGCACCCTGCGCCACGAGGTCCCGCAGGGTGCAGGTCTGCACGTCGTCCTCGCCGAGACTGGGCAGCACGTCGGCGACATAGTTCAGGTAGGGCTGGTGCGGGCCGACGAACAGCACGCCGCCCCTGCGCGGGCCGAGCCTGGGATCGGAATACAGCAGGTACGCCGTACGGTGCAGTGCGACAACGGTTTTCCCCGTGCCCGGCCCGCCGTCGACGACGAGCGCCCCGCTCGACCCCGCCCGGATGATGGCGTCCTGATCGGCCTGGATGGTGCCCAGCACGTCCCGCATCCGCGCCGACCGGTTGCTGCCCAGGCTGGCGATGAACGCGGACTGGTCGTCGAGCGCGGCCGCGTGCCCCTCGAAACCTTCGGCGGTGAAGACCTCGTCCCAGTAGTCGGTGATCCGGCCGCGGGTCCAGCGGTAGCGGCGGCGGCTCGCCAGCCCCATCGGGTTGGCGTGGGTCGCCCCGAAGAACGGCTCGGCCGCGGGGGAACGCCAGTCGAGCAGCAGATGCCGCCCCGCACTATCGGTCAGCCCGAGGCGCCCGACGTAGACGGGCTGTGGGTTTTCCTGGGCGACCATCTGACCCAGGCACAGATCAAGACCGAAACGCCGGAGGGTACGCAGCCGCGCGGTGAGCCGGTGAACCTCCATGTCCCGGTCCATCGCCTGCTGACCCGTGCCACCGGGCGCCTTCCGCTCCGCGTCGAGCCGCTCGGACAACTCGGTCAAGCGCTCGCTCATGCTCTCCGTGATCGCCGCGAAATGGTGCTCGTCGCGGGTGATCAGCCTCGGGTCGGCCTTGGCGTTGTCGGGCAGATCGAACGCGCTGGTCGTCACATCAACCACGGGCAGGCTCCCATTTGCGTAGATTTCCGGCTTCGAACGACGATTCTGCGGCATGACGGGGGTCTTGCCACAAGCCCCGGGGTGCGATATACGTTAAAGAGGGCGAGGAGTGCGTACACCTCCAGCTCTTCTGGTTTCCGGCTTTTCCGGTCTCCGGCTCTTCCGGTCTTGTGGAATTCTCCCGTGCGCTACAACCGATTCGCGGCGGATCGCGTCGGTGGTTCGTGACATGCGACGGGAGTGCAAATGACTGGCAGAACCGATGAGTGATGGGGACCCCGAGGGGTTTGCCGCCTACGTCCGCGGGCGGGCGGCGACGTTGCGACGTTCCGCGTATCTGTTGTGCGGGGACACCCACCAGGCCGATGACCTGGTGCAGGAGGCGCTGACCACCGTCTACTCGAAGTGGCGGCTGGTGTCGCGCGCGGACAACGTCGACGCGTACGTGCAGCGGATCCTTGTGCGGACCTTCATCAACGAGCGGCGGCGTGGCTGGTGGAAGGTGCGGCTGTTCGGCAGTACCGCCCCCGACCTGCCCGAATCCGGGCCCGGCGTCGAGGAGCGGCAGGTGCTGCGCGCGGCGCTGTCCCGGCTCACCCCCGGCCAGCAGGCCGTACTGGTGCTGCGCTTCCTGTGCGATCGCAGCGTCGCGGACGTCGCCATGCTGCTCGACTGCTCCGAAGGGAACGTCAAATCGCAGACCAGCCACGCCCTCACCGCCCTCCGCAAGATCCTCGGCACCCGCCAGCCGGAAATGACCCTGAAGGGAGCCCGATGAGCAACAACGACGACGCCCGCGCCCTGCTCGGCCCGCTGGCCGGCGAGCCCGCCGGCGCGCAACGGCTCGACCTCACGGAGATCATCCGGGCCGGCGACAAGCGCCGCAGGACCCGCACCTGGGGCACCACGGCCCTGGCGGTGGTGGCCGTGGCGGCGGTGGGCGCGGGGACGGCGGTCTCCGTGCGGAACGCGGCGCACACGAGTGGCGTACCCATGTCCTCTCCCAGCGCCCCCTCTCCCAGCGGCTCTGCACCCGCGCCGGACCGGTCACCCGCCCCGGTCGGTGCCGAATGCCGCAGCGCGTTCCTGCCGGGACCGACCACCGTGGTGCACGCCGTTGACCACACCGGCCGGTACGTGCTGGAGGAGCAGAAGAGCAGCGGCGGCAAGGTGAAAGCGGTCGTATGGCGGGGCGGCGCGAAGGTCTCCGAGGTCACGCTGCCCACGTTCACGGACGCGAGCTACGCGCTGAACGGCAAGGGCGATTTCGTCGTCACCATCACCTCCGCCACGGGCCGGACCACGCCGTACGTCTACGCGGACGGGTCGTTGACCGCACTCAAGGGCGGCAACGGAGTCGCTGTCGCAATCACCGACAACGGCCGGATCGCAGGCTCGCAGCAACCCGGCTCGGCGGTCGTCTGGCAGAGCCCCGACGCCGAGCCCACCAAGCTGGCACTGCCGGACGGCTACTACGCCAGCGGGGCGGACGGCATGGACGAGAGCGGCACCGTCATCGGCTACCTCCAGGGTGGCGGATCGACGAAGGCGGCGCTGTGGCTACCCGACGGAAGCGTCCGGGAGTTGCCCGCACCGGTCGGGCGCGACGAGCGTTCCCTGACCGGGATCGCCAACGGCTGGGCCGTGGGCTCGGACACCGTCCCCGGCCAGGGCTTCGTCACCGGCTTCCGCTACAACGTCGTCACCGGAAAGTCCGAGGAACTACCCGCCCAGTTCGGCGCCCCGCAGGTGGCGGGCGGCGAGGGAAACGTGATCGGCCTGTACGACGACGCGAAGACGTACGTATACCTCAACGGTGTGGCTCGTCCCCTCGGCCGGGCCCCGGTCGACGGCCTCCTCGGTGCCCTCGGCATCAGCGACGACGGCAGGACCGTAACCGGCAGCATCCACATCTTCACCCAGAAGGGCGACCGGAACAGCGGCCGCGCCGTGACCTGGACCTGCGACTGAGCCTCGCGCGGCCCTCGGTTTTCAGTGTCGGATTCCAGTCCCTCCAGGGGGCTCTGCGCGGCTGAAACTTGTCGTACAGGTGTTCTATTCTAGGTTCATGTTGGCTCGGTTGGAGCAGTTGAGCAAGGAGGCGGCGGAGCTCGCCGCTGCTCCGTTGTGGCCGCTGTCCGACCATGATGTGACTGGCATGCTGCATGCTGCGCATCATCTTGCGCAGGTCGCTACGGTGCTGCAGGCCCGGCTGGTCCGGCAGGCTTGCAGCCGGGGTATTCCTGCGGCGCAGGGGCATCGTTCCGCGAAGGGCTGGCTGCGTTCGGTGCTGCTGGTTGATCCGCAGCCGGCTCGGGAGTTGGTTGCTCATGCTGATGTGCTGCAGCGTCCTGTGATCGGGCAGGCCGTTCTTGATGGTCGTGCTGATCTGCGTCAGGCTGCGGTGATCGCGGAGACTCTTGATGCTTTGCCGGACGATCTCGCTCTCACCGATGGGGCGGCGGATACGTTCGCGATTGTGGAGCAGGCCGAGGTTGTTCTGCTCGGTATGGCGGGGGAGTTTCCTGCCTACCAGTTGCGTCGTGTCGGGGAGCGGATCCTTGATCATGTCGCTCCGGAGATCGCTGATCAGGCCGCAGCGGCTGCACTGGCCCGGCAGGAGGCCCGTGTTCATCCTCGGCGTGGTTTCACTATGTCGTTGCCGGTCAATGGCATGGTCCGGTTGTCCGGGGCGCTTGGTCTCGAGGACGCTGCAGTGGTGCAGGCTGCCTTGCATCCGTTGTGCGAGCCGGGCCCGGAGGACAAGCGGACCCCGGCGCAGCAGCGGGCGGATGCGCTGATCGAGATTTCCCGGCTGGCGTTGCGGAGCACCGAGCTGCCTGTCGACGGTGGTGAGCCGCCGCAGTTGTCGGTGTCAGTCGCTTATGACCCGCTGGCTCGGGCTTGGGGTGTCGGTACGACCGATACTGGGGTGCGGGTGTCGCCCGAGACGGTGCGCCGGTTGGCCTGTGACGCCCGGATTCTTCCCATTATTCTGGGCGGTCAGGGTCAGATCCTCAACGCTGGTCGCCGCCGGCGCCTTGCTACCGGGGCTTTGCGCCGCGCTCTGCATGTGCGTGATCGTGGTTGTGGGTTTCCGGGGTGTGATCGGCCGCCGCGGTGGGCGGATGCGCATCACGTCTGGCATTGGGCGGATGGCGGGCCCACGAATCTGGACAATCTGGTGTTGTTGTGTGTGCGGCACCATAAGGTTCTTCACGATCCGAGAGCGGGCTGGCGGATCCGGTTCGGTCCTGACCGTCGCCCGGATTTCATCCCGCCACCCGACGTCGACCCTTACCAGAAGCCCTGCCGCAACCAATACCACCAACGCCAGTAGACCCGGCCACGCCCGCCTGCCGCTACTTGAGGGCGTTGGAGGCTAGGCGGAGGTCGGTGAAGGCCTGGTCGAGGTGGGTGTGGAGGTCGTTCGTGCGGTCGGCGGCCCAGCGGCGGACGGCGATTGCGTAGGTGTCCATGCCCACCTGGGCGCACAGGGCGGCGAGTTGGTCGGTGGTGCCCCGGGCCTGGAGGGCTTCGGTGAGTGCGCCGACCAGTGCTGCGTGTTTGGCCAGTGCCCGCTCCTGTAGCGCCGGCGTCGCCATGATGACCGGGCGGCGGCGCTCGGTGACCGGGAGGTTTCGCTCGATCAGGGGCACGGCCTCGTGGAAGGCGGCCCGCAGGGTGGGCAGCGGTCTGGTGCCGGCCGGCACCGCGGCGACTGCTGCGGTGAGCAGGGCGAGGAGCTCGGCCTGGCCGTCGAAGAAGACCTCGCGCTTGTCGGTGAAGTGGCGGAAGAACGTCCGCTCGGTGACGCCGGCGCGGGCGGCGATGTCGCCGGTCGTCGTCTTGTCGTAACCGCGCTCCAGATAGAGCTCCAGTGCGGCCTCCTGCAGCCGTAGCCGCACCTCTTCACCGTTGCGTGGCACGAAGCGACCCTAGCACAAAAGTCAGTCACTGACGTTTCATTGCGTCAGTGACTGACTCGTTGTACCGTCAGTTTCTGACATGACGTTGTGTCAGTCACTGACGATAAGAAGGCTTACATGGAGCAACGTTTCCTCGGCAGGACGGTCGTCGTCACCGGAGCGAGTTCCGGCATCGGCGACGGCATCGCCCGCCGGTTCGCGGCAGAAGGGGCCAACCTCGTCCTCGCGGCACGGCGTAAGGACCGGCTGGACGCCCTCGCTGCCGAGCTCGGCACCGACCGCGCGCTCGCCGTGGCCACCGACGTCACCAGCCAGGACGAGGTGCGGGCGATGATCGACGCCGGCGCGGCCCGGTTCGGCGGCATCGACGTCCTGGTGTCCAACGCCGGCCTCGGGCTCGCCAGGGAGTTCGCCGAGACCACCCTCGCCGACTGGCGACTGATCATGAGCACGGACGTCGACAGCTGCTTCTTCGGTGCGCAGGCGGCGCTGCCGTACCTGAAGGAGAGTCGCGGCAGCATCGTGCAGATCGCCTCGGCCTCCGGGCTCGGTGGCGACCGCCGGCTCACCGCCTACAACGCGGCCAAGGGCGCGGTCGTGAACTTCACCCGCGGGCTCGCCTTCGACCTCGGCCAGTACGGCATCCGGGTCAACACCGTCGCCCCGTCGCTGACCGGCCCGGAAGAGCTGGCCGACACGTACGCGGACATGATCGAACGCTTCAACCAGCGGCGCGCCCTCGCCGGCTTCAGCACCCCGGCCGACGTCGCCGCCGCGGTCAGCTTCCTGGCCTCCGCCGACGCCCGCTTCATCACCGGCACGATCCTGCCCGTCGACGGCGGCATCACCGCCGGCAGCGGCCAGCCTTCGCTCTTCTAGGGACCCCAGCTCTCTATCTGAGGACCCCAACCTTTTCTGAGGACCCCAGCACTTCTGAGGACCCCAGCTTTCTTCGGGGGGCACAGCCTTTCCCGGGGGCACAGCCTTTCCGCGGGCACAGCCTTTCCCTGAGGGCCTCGGCTCTTGCTCTTCTGAAGATCTCAACTCTCTCTTTTAAGGACCGTTCTCATGCCTGGAATTATTGACGCGCTCGACCCCGAGCTCGCCGCCGCGTTCGCCGCCCTGCCCAAGGCCGCCAACGGCACGCTGCTCGAACTCTCCGACATCCCAGGGCTGCGCGCGCAGCTCCGCGCGTATTCGGTCCCGGCCACACCTGATCCCCGGGTTGTGATCGAGACGCTGCGGATTCCGCGGGGCGACGGGACCGAGCTTGACGTTGTTCTGTATCGGCCCGCTGATGGCGGGCACGTTCGCCCGGGGCTGTTGTGGTTCCATGCCGGTGCGCAGGTTCTTGGGGAGAGCGCTCGCGACGATGACGCCTACCACACGGGGCTGGCTCTTGATGTTGATTGTGTGCTGGCCGCTGTGGTTTACCGGCTTGCGCCGGAGACGGCGGCGCCTGGGGCGGCTGAGGACGGCTGTCTCGCGTACACATATCTTGTTGCTCACGCTGCTGACCACGGGATCGACCCGGACCGGATCGGGCTTGCCGGTGCCAGTGGGGGCGGGGCGCCGGCCGCGGCCACCGCTCTCATGGTGCGTGACCGGGATGGGCGGCAGCCGCGGTCGTTGTCGCTGCTCTACCCGATGCTCGACGACCGGCTCGACACACCGTCCAGCCACGAACCCGCCGCCGAGGTGGTTTTCGCGCGCCGGGACATCCAGCTCGCCTGGGAGGCGGTGCTCGGCGGGCGGGAGGACGTCCATCCGTACGCTGCCCCGGGGCGGGCCATCGATCTTGCCGGTCTGCCGGACACCTTCATCGCTGTCGCCCAGTTCGACCTGCTCCGCGACGAGGGCATCAACTTCGCCGGCCGGTTGCTCGCCGCGGGCGTCCCGGTCGACCTGCATCTGTACGCCCGCGCGTTTCACGCCTGGGACCGGTTCGCCGCGAAGTCGGCCCTGACTCATTCCTTCGAACAGACCTGGCACACCTTCCTGCGCCGCAACCTGCACAGCTGACCCGCACAGCTGACCCGCTCAGGCGATGCTCTGGGACAGGTAGAGGACTGCGAGTGCGGTGGCCAGGCCGCCGAGCAGGAGTCGCAGGGTGCGTTCGGGGAGACGTGGCTGCAGGCGTGCGCCGAGGTAGCCGCCGATGAGGCCACCGGCGCCGCAGAGCAGGCCGAGCGTCCAATGTGGGGCGATGTCACCGGTCGTGGTGAACGCGAGCAGGCCGTAGGTGAGTGCACCGGCGATCGACGTGAGGAAGGTGCACGCCAGAGCCGCCGGGGCGATGATCGTCATGGGGGTGCCGCGACCGGCGAGGATCGGGCCGAGCAACGAACCGCCGCCGATGCCGTAGATTCCGCCGACGGTGCCGACCGCGAGACCGAGACCGAGAACGGTACGCCGGGACAACGGTTGCCGGTCCCGGGTGCCGGGGTGAGCTGCGCGAGCGATGAGCCAGACCCCAAGGGGCAGCAGCACGACGGCGACAACAAGGCGGAAGACGCGGGGCCCGGGAATGGCGAAGACCCGGATGCAGGCGCCGAGAACAACACCGGGCAGGGTCCCGGCGAGCAGAAGCCGGGCCAGCGGTCCGGTGAGGCCACCGGCCCGGCGGTAACGAGCGAGCGCGCCGGGACCCGCGATCATGGCCGCCACCATAGCCACCGGGACGCCGGTCCGGATCGCACGATCCGGGATCACGTGGTCCGGGCCGCCGCGATGCAGGTTGCCGCGACGGCGCAGCTGAGCGCAGCCGCGCCGAAGACGAGCAGGTAGTTGCCGGTCGTGGCGTGCAGGGCGGCGGCGCCGAGGGGTGCGGCGGCTTTGGCGAGCGTCATCGGGACCACGAGGGTTCCGGCGATGGTGGCGTAGCGGCGGGTGTCGTAGCGGGCGGCGATCAGGACAGGCTTGGCGATGGTGGCGACGCCGAATCCGATCCCGAAGACGACGATCCCCGCCACGGCGGCGCCGGTGTGGCGTCCGGCCAGCGGCAGTGACATCGCGGCGGCTGCTTGGAGAACGAAGATGACGGCGACCACGGTCGTGGTGCGGAAGCGTCGTTGCAGGCCGGTCGTGATGAGTCGCCCGGTCACCGAGAGGACGCCGAGCAGCCCGGCCGCGGTCGCGGCGAAGGTGGCGCTGTGGCCCCACGCCGTGAGGGCAGCGACCAGGTGGACGGTGAGCGCCGCGATGGCGGCGGTGTGGGCGGTGAATCCGACGGCCAGCAGCCAGAAACCGCCGTCGGTCAGAACCTGCCGGAGCCCGGCCGGCCTGCTGATCGGTGCTGGTTTTCGTGGTGCCGCGCGCACAACCAGGAGGTGCGGCGGCACGGTCAGGAACTGGACCAGGGCCAGCGCCAGAAGCGCGGTACGCCAGCCGTGCTGCTCGACGAGCCAGCCGGTCAGAGGCAGGAAAATGGTACTGGCGAACCCGGCGACCACGGTCAGTACCAGCAGCGCACCGGAGCGGGTGGCGGGAGTGTGCCAGGCGATGACGACGGCGAACGCGGCCTCGTAGAGGCTCGCCGCGGCGGCGGCGCCTATGCCGATCTGCACGGCGTAGAGCTGCCACAGGGTGCCGACCTGGGACCAGGCGACGAGCATCAGGGTGCCGAGCAGCGATCCGGCGGTCATCAGGGCGCGGCCCCCGTGGTGGTCGAGCCACCGTCCCGCGGGCACGGCCAGGGCCGCGGATACCAGTACGGAGACGGTGAAGGTGCCGGTGACCGCCGTGGTCGTGGTGTGCAGGTCGCGGGCGAGCGGGGTGAGGAAGACCGCGAAGGCGTAGTAGAGCGTGCCGTAGCCGACGGTCTGGGTGATCGCGAGGGCGGCGACGATGCGGCGGGCGTGGCGCTGGTGCGCGGCGTGATGGCCGCCGGCCTCGCGATCGGCGGCCACCGTGGGCGGTGAGGTCACCCGCGGGTCAGCTGCAGCAGCCGCCGGCCTGGTTGTCCTGGGCGTTGCCGCCGATGGTGACCAGGGTCAGTGGCGCTGACAGCGGGCCGCCGGATATTCCGGTGGCCTGTCCCCGGCCGGCGGGCTCGGGTTCGGCGGCCGGGGTGCCGCAGCAGCTGCCTCCGGCGGCGATGGTGTCGTCGCCTTCGACCGGGTTGCTGGTGCAGACGCCGGTTTCGGGCAGGTCGAGCTGGACGTCGCGGGCGGCGGTCCAGTCACCGGCGAGGGCGGCGACCACGGAGCGGGCCTGCTCGTAGCCGGTGGCGAGCAGGAACGTCGGGGCTCGGCCGTAGGACTTCACCCCGACGGCGTAGAAGCCGGGCTCGGGGTGGGTGAGCTCGTCGACGCCGTGCGGCGGGACGGTGCCGCAGGAGTGCTCGTTCGGGTCGATGAGCGGGGCCAGGCGGCGGGTGGAGCCCAGGGTCGGGTCCAGGTCCAGGCGTAGTTCGCTGACCATCGCGTGGTCGGGGCGGAAGCCGGTCGCGGACACGACGCGGTCGGCGGTGACCGTGCGGTGCCCGTCGGAGACCTCGACGCTGGTCCCGGCCGGGGACAGGCGCTGGATACCGAAGCCGGTGAGCAGGGTGATCGTGCCGTTGTCGACGTGCGCGCGTAGCCGGGTGCCGAGTGCGCCACGCGCGGGCAGGGCGTCAGCTTCGCCACCGCCGTAGGCGCGGGTGGGGTCGGTGGCGCGGATCGCCCAGGTGACGGTGGTGCCGGGCTCCTGTGCGGCGAGGTCGGTCAGGGCGAGCAGGGTGTTCGCGGCGGAGTGCCCGGCGCCGACGACCAGGGTGCGGCGGCCCGCGAACCGGTCCCGGTCGCGGCCCAGGACGTCCGGCAACGCCGATTCCACGTACGCGGAAATGTCGCTCTCGCCGTGGGCGGGGATGCCGGCGGCGCCGAGCACGTTGGGGGTGCCCCAGGTGCCGGAGGCGTCGATGACCGCGGCGGCGAGGATGTCCTCACCGTTCGCGAGGCGCACGAGGAACGGGGTGGTGTCACGGCCGGCGGTCCGGACGCGGTCCAGGCCGAGGCGGGTGATCGCGACGACGCGGGCGCCGTAACGCACGTGCGGCTTGATCGCGGGGAGGTCGGCCAGGGGCTGCAGATAGTCCTCGGCGAGCTGAGCGCCGGTGGGCAGCTTGTCGTCGTCGGGGCGCACCCAGCCGGCATAGGTGAGCAGCCGGGCCGCGGCGCCGTCCATGGTGAACCGCCAGGGGGAGAACAGGCGGACGTGGCCCCATTGGCGGACGGCGGCCGCGGGGTGCTCGCCGGATTCGAGAACCACGAAGCCGATGCCGCGTTCGGTCAGGTGGGCGGCGGCTGCAAGACCGACCGGGCCCGCCCCGACGACCACCACGGGCAGCGACGGGTCGGCGTGCTCGATCGGGGATCCGTCCGCCCGGGCAACAGTCGTCACGTTGTCATCAGTGCCCGCTGATGCGTCATCGGTGCCGGCGCAGCATTCGGCGCCGGCGTCGATCGCCTCAGTCGCCGGGGTGCAACACTCGGCGGTGGTGGCGTCCGGGTTCTCGCTCATCGATCGGATCTCCTCGCATGGTGGTCTGCGGATCTGCGAAAGCTGAATGTGCAGGTCAACCAAGCGCTTCGGTGAGAGGCGGGCCAGGCGGGAGCGGGTCGGGGCTCCCGTCGCCCCGGCGAGGCGGACGGCCCGGGCATCATTGCCGCCTGATGCTTACCTAGATTTTGGTCGAACTGCTTTCCCTACCTTGCAATGCGGTTAGACCACTGTCAAGCTAAACGCATGTCTGTTCTTCCGGTCGTCGACCTCGCGGGTCCGGGATGCTGCCCATCCCTACAGGTGAAAGCCCTGGCCACGCAGACCGCGGGCCAGCTGGCGCCGATGTTCAAAGCCCTCAGTGACCCGATCCGGTTGCGGCTGCTGTCGCTGATCGCCTCCACCACCGAGGTGTGTGTCTGCGATCTGACCGACGCGTTCGAGGTCACCGGGGCCACGATCTCGCATCACCTGCGAGTGTTGCGCGAAACCGGACTGGTCGACGTCGAGCGCCGCGGCACCTGGGCCTACTACCGGGTCAAGCGGGAAGCGCTGGACCTGCTCGGTGGGCTGCTCACCGGGCAGGCGCAACCGCAGGACCAGAGCCGGTCCGCGGTCGCGGGCCAGCAGGCGCAGGCTGGACCGGCGCCGGTCGCCAAGATACATCAGGATGATCTGATATCAGCGAATCCTGATGTGGTGCGGTTGCTGGGCGACCCGCTGCGGGCGCAGATCGTGCGGATCCTCGCCGCCGGCCCGGCGACCACCTCGCAGCTGGTCGCCGACACCGGTGCGAAGCAGCCCAACGTTTCCGGGCACCTCAAGCAGCTGCGCGAGGCCGGCGTGGCCGTGCCCGAGCCGCGGGGACGCTTCACCTACTACCGGCTCGTGCCGGAATCCCTGCAGGGCGCCGCCCTGCACCTCGCTGATCTGGCCGCCGACGCGCGTACCCACTCCGACACCTTCCGGGACTGCTGACCCATGACCAGTGCTTCCGCGGCCGGCGATGCCTCGCCGGCGGTCGTCGGGCGCCTGTCGCGCCTCGACCGGTTCCTTCCTGTGTGGATCGGCCTGGCGATGGTCGCCGGCCTGCTGCTGGGACGGCTCATCCCCGGCCTCGACACCGCGCTGGAAGCGGTGAAGATCGGCGGGATCTCCCTGCCGATCGCAGTGGGCCTGCTCATCATGATGTACCCGGTCCTCGCGAAGGTCCGTTACGACCGCCTCGACACCGTCACCGGCGACAAGCGGCTGCTGATCTCGTCGCTGATCATCAACTGGCTGGTCGGCCCGGCCGTCATGTTCGCCCTGGCCTGGATCTTCCTGGCAGACCACGCCGAGTACCGCACCGGGCTGATCATCGTCGGGCTGGCCCGGTGCATCGCCATGGTCATCATCTGGAACGACCTCGCCTGCGGCGATCGCGAAGCTGCGGCCGTACTCGTCGCCTTGAACTCTTTCTTTCAGGTTGTCGCCTTTGGTGTTCTGGGCTGGTTCTACCTGACGGTCCTACCCGGCTGGCTCACCCTGTCCGGCGCCGAACTGCAGGTCTCCGGCTGGGACATCGCCCGCAACGTCCTGATCTTCCTCGGTATCCCGCTGCTCGCCGGGTTCCTCACCCGCCGCTTCGGTGAGAAAGCCAAGGGCCGCACCTGGTACGAGGAACGCTTCCTGCCCAAGATCGGGCCGGTCGCCCTGTACGGGTTGCTGTTCACCATCGTCATCCTGTTCGCCCTGCAAGGCGACGCCATCACGAACAAGCCGTGGGACGTCGTGCTGATCGCGGTGCCGCTACTGGTCTACTTCGCGATCATGTGGGGCGGCTCCTACGCCCTGGGCAGGGCCATCGGCCTGAACTACGAACGCACCACCACCCTCGCGTTCACCGCCGCCGGCAACAACTTCGAGCTGGCCATCGCCGTGGCCATCGGCACGTTCGGTGTCACCAGCGGCCAGGCTCTGGCCGGCGTGGTGGGCCCGCTCATCGAGGTGCCGGTGCTGGTCGGCCTGGTCTACGTCAGCCTCGGCCTGCGCCGCCGGTTCTTCGCCGGTCCGGCAGCGGTGCCGGACGTCATGGAGCGGATATGACGACCAGCCTCGCCCTCCGAGAAACCACCAGGAGAGACCATGTCTGACAAGCCCAGCGTTCTGTTCGTCTGCGTGCACAACGCGGGCCGGTCCCAGATGGCCGCCGGGTGGCTGCGGCATCTCGCGGGGGACCGGGTCGAGGTCCGGTCCGCCGGCTCGGAGCCCGCGGACCGGATCAACCCCGCGGCCGTCGAGGTCATGCGCGAGGCCGGCATCGACATCACGGATCAGACCCCGAAGATCCTCGAGTACGACACCGTGCAGTCGTCCGACGTCATCGTCACCATGGGCTGCGGCGACGCGTGCCCGTACTTTCCCGGGAAGCGTTACGAGGACTGGAAACTCGACGATCCGGCGGGCAAGGGTGTCGAGTCCGTGCGCCCGATCCGCGACGAGATCAGAGCCCGCATCGAGGCGCTCCTGGCGGATCTGATCCCCTGATTCGCGCTTACCAGTTCAGGGTGCCGAGCTCGTCCTGCAGGGTGCCGGTCGGGCCGTCTGGGTCGAGAGTGGCCAGGCGTACGACGACCTTGGCGCTCTCCGTTGCCGGGCGGCCGATGCCGAAGGCGGCGGTCATGTCGGTGGCGGTGGTGCCGGGCTCGACGGCGTTGAACTTGATGCCGGGCTGGGATTTGGCGTACTGAACGGTGAGCATGGTGGCTGCTGCCTTGGATGCCGCGTAGAGCGCGAGGGGCATGCCGGATTCCGGTCGTCCGGGGTTGGTGACCGCCCAGAAAGATCCCATGCTGCTCGACACCGTGACCACCGTGGGGTTCGAGGACTTCCGGAGCAGGGGCAGGGCTGCCTCGGTCACCCGGACGATGCCCACCGCGTTGGTGTCGAACGCCCGCAGGGCCGCCGGTCCGTCGACGGGTCCGTCGGCGAGGATGCCCGCGTTGTGCACCAGGACGTCGAGCCGGCCCTCGGCGGACTCGATAACTGCCAGTGCGTTGCTCACCGACGCGTCGTCGGTCACATCGAGGGGTACGGAGTGGGCGCCCAGTTCCGCCGCTGCCTTCTCGCCGCGCTCGGCGTCCCGGGCGCCGATGTAGACGGTGTGGCCCTGCTCGAGGAGCTGTTTGGCGGTCTCGAAACCGATGCCCTTGTTGGCGCCGGTGATCAGTGTGACGGTCATGCGTCTCCTCCGTTGCTGCTCGTGCTGTTTTGTACCGCTCAGCTTTGCTGTTTGTACCGCTCGGCTTTGCTGTTTTGTACCGCTCGGTTGGACGTCACCGTAACAGGTTTTGTATCGATCGGTTGGTGGGCCGGGTCACGATTTGTACCGAGCGGTAGGCTGGGCTCATGAGCACCGAGACGCCTGCCGTCGGACGACCGCGCGCCTTCGACGAGGAGGCCGTTCTTGCCCGGGCCACGGAGGTCTTCTGGCGGCACGGGTACGAGGGTGCGTCGCTGAGTGCGCTCACCGGCGCGATGGGCATCAACCGGCCGAGCCTTTATGCCACTTTTGGCAGCAAGGAACAGCTGTTCCGGCGTGCCTTCGCTCGCTACCACGAGGACAAGGTGGCCAACGCTCGGACGGCGCTTGCGCAGCCCACTGCGTACGGTGCGATTGAGGCTTTTTTGCGCTCCAGTGCTGACGGTCTCACCGCCGGCGACCATCCCGCGGGGTGTCTTTCCATCCAGGGTGGGCTGGCCTGTTCGCCGGAGAACGGGCGCATTTCTGAGGTGCTGGCTGCGGGGCGCGCCGAGACCGAGGCTGCGCTCGAGGAGCGGATGTCCCGCGCGGCGGCTGAGGGGGATCTTCCGGACGGGGTGGATGCGCGGGCTTTGGCGCGGTTTGTGATGACCCTCAGCGAGGGGCATGCCGTTCATGCCGCTGCGGGGGCGAGTCGCGAAGAGCTGCAGGCCTCGGTCGACATCGCCCTGCGGGTGGTCATGAGTCCTGTCCGGGGCTAGATCGACTTCGCCCTGCTCTCGCCCTGTTTTCGCCCTGTTCTTCGCCTCTGGCCTCCGGTTGATCTGTGCGACGGATCGCACGTTGCTTTTTTGTCGGAGGGGGGTGTTACTCTCTGGAGGAGTTAGAACGAGTGTTCGATTCGTTCGAACGGCTGTTCCAGTCGGTGGCCACCTTGGGTGGGCGCCTCGGGGCAGGCGCCGGGCAGATCGAGCGGTCGGGCTGACCGACCGGGAGCCGAGTTTCGCGGCGACGCTCCCACGGCACGGCGCCCGCGAAGCGCCGCGCCAGGTCCCGGGCATTCGCGGGCCCGGGCCCGTCCACCAGGCAGGACCGTCGTCCGCCGCCCACGACCCCCGGGCAGCGGACGACGGACCCGCCGGCGAAAGCCCGGCCGGGTGTGGTGTGGGGAAGCTTCACACCCGGCCGGCACCCGCTGTGCCTTCCTCCGCAGCGGATCGATTCGACCAGCACGTCGGATGCGACACACGCGAGGAGAAAGCCATGGGGAGCAACCCGCCACCGGTGTCACCTGCTGCGCCCGCGCTCTGGGAGGCAGGCACCTGGGAGTCCGCCGCCGGGGAGTCCGCTGCCGGGGAGTCCGCTGCCAGGGATTCCGGCGCCGCCGTTCCATCCGTGCCCGCTGCTTCTGCCGGGCTTGCTCAGGTGCGTGTTGATTCCGCCAGGCCTGTGCAGATGGCCGTTGATCTCTCTGCGGCCGGGCGGCCTGTTGCTGCCCCTTCCGTGCCTGCTGAGCTGGACGCCGTTCCGGTCTTTTCCGTTCCGGTTTCCTCTGTGCCCTCGCCTCGGCGAGCTCCTCGTGAAGGGGCGGTCTATGGGATGGCGCATGCTCCTACTGCGGGGGCGCTGGATGCTCCTACGGTTCCGGCGAATCTTCTTCCCAACCGGACTCCTGCCCAGTTGCTGGCCATCGCTCACGGGGGGCTGGTGGAGGCGGGGCGGACCCGGCCGGACGGGCTTCGGTATGCGGCGGCTCATCTTGCCGCTCTGCGGGCCGCGGCTGCTGTGCTCGCCGCCCGGGCGCGGCCGGCGGCGCCCACCCGGCGTAACCAGGTGACCAGTGTGTGGTCGTTGCTGGTGCTGGTGGCTCCCGAGTTCGGTGAGTGGGCTTCCTATTTCGCGCTGGGGGCCGGCAAGCGCGCGGCTGCCGAGGCGGGGATACCCCGGGTGGTGACCGCGCGGGAGGCGGATGACCTCCTGATGGCGGCGGAGAACTTTGTGGCGCAGGTCCAGTCGGCGCTGGGAGTGGCGTACCAGCCCCGGCTCGAAGCCGCCTAGTCGCGGCGATACCCCCGGCCCGCCGGCGACGGTGGGAGGTGTGGGAAGCGGTGCGGGTGGCTGCTTTCTGGCGTGCTGACTACCGCCTGAAGGTCATATTGGGTGGTTTTGTTCAGTAGGGCGGGTGGATATGGCCGGGCGGATGGTCGGTGGGGCTTCGGCGCTTGCCGAGCTTGTCCGGCCCGCGGGGGCCGTTGACGACGGGGGGACGCAGCGGGTTCTTCCCGTTCTTCCGGCGCTGGGGAATCTGCTTCCGTGGCGGGGGCTCCGGCGGGGGAGCACTGTCGCCGTGGGAGGCGCCGGGGAGCGGGAGTGGGCCAGGGCGCGGGAGTGGGCCGGGGCGCAGGGGCCGGTGGTTCCTGGGCAGGCGGCTTCCGGGCAGGCAGCTCTGGGGCAGGCAACTCCCGGGCAGGCGGCTCTGCGGCAGACCGTGGCTGGGCAGACCGCGGCTGGGCTGGCTGCGGCTGGGCTGGCCGTGGCTGGGGGGCGAGTGGGGGAGGTTTCGGGGAGCGGGGGTGCTTCGCTTCTGCTGGCGCTTCTTTCCGCTGCTTCGAAGGCGGGGTCGTGGTGTGCCGTGGTGGGGGTTCCCTCGCTGGGGGCGCTGGCTGCGGCGGAGAGCGGGATTGCGCTTGATCGGCTGGCGTTTGTGCCTAACCCCGGGCCGGAATGGCCCACGGTGGTCGCTGCGCTCATCGATGGGGTTGATGTTGTTGTTCTTGCTGCTCCGGGGCGGGTTTCCGCGGGGGTGGCCGGGAGGTTGGCGGCTCGGGCGCGGCAGCGGGGGTGTGTTCTTGTGCCGTACGGGAGCTGGGATGGTGCCGATGTCACCCTGCAGGTCACCCAGGGGCGCTGGGAGGGGCTCGGGGATGGGCATGGGCGGTTGCGGCGGCGGAAGGTCACCGTGGTGGCTCGGGGGCGGGGGGCTGCTGGGCGGCCCAAGGAGCTGACCATGTGGATGCCGGCTATGGCGTCGGGGGTGGCGAGAATCCCGCCGCCGAACCACGCGAAGCCCGCAGCAGTAGGCGTGCCCACTGCCGCAACCGCGAACCCAACGGCTGTGCCTGCGGCCACCAAGCCAACGGCTGTGCCTGCGGCCACCAAGCCAACGGCTGTGCCGGCGGTCGCGAGGCCAACGGCTGTGCCTATGGCCGCGAAGCCGGCGGCTGTGCCAACGGCTGTGCCAACGGTCGCGAGGCCAACGGCTGTGCCTGCGGTCGCGAAGCCGGCGGGTGTGCCTGGGAAGGGTGTGGGGGCGGGGTTGAGTGTGGTGGGGCCGGGGTGAGTGTGCGGACGTTGGTGGTGTGGTGTCCGGATTGGGCGGTTGCGGCGGCGGAGATTGTGGAGGGGGTTTCGGCTGCGGGGGCGGTTGTTGTGTTGCGGGGGAATCGGGTTGTTGCCTGTTCGGAGGCGGCTCGGGCGGAGGGGGTTCGGAAGGGGTTGCGGCGTAGGGAGGCGCAGGGCCGGTGTCCGCAGCTGACCGTTGTCGAGGATGATCCGGCGCGGGATGCGCGGGCGTTCGAGCCGGTGGTGGCCGCCGTGGAGGAGGTTGCTGCGGGGGTTGAGGTGGTGCGGCCGGGGGTGTGTGCCGTGGTGGCGCGGGGGCCTGCGCGGTACTTCGGTGGGGAGGAGCTTGCGGCTGAGCGGATCATCGAGCAGATCGCGCAGGCGTGCGGGGTGGAGAGCCAGATCGGGATCGCCGAGGGGGTGTTCGCGGCGGGGCTGGCTGCGCGGGACAGCAGAATTGTTGAGGCTGGGCGGACCAGGGAGTTTTTGGCCGGGATTCCGGTTGAGGCGCTGGAGCGGCCCGAGTTGGGCGATCTGTTGAAGCGGTTGGGGATCAGGACGCTTGGGGGGTTTGCTCAGCTGCCCAAGGGTGATGTGTTGAGCCGGTTCGGGTTTGATGGGGCGCTGGCGCATCGGCTCGCGGCGGGGCTCGATCATCGGCCGCTGGCGGTGCGGGAGCCGCCGCCGGATCTGCAGGTGACCGGGTTCTACGAGGACGAGCCGTTGGAACGGGTCGACGTGGCGGCGTTCGCGGGGCGGATGCTGGCGGAGAAGTTGCATGACCGGCTGGCGGCGTACGGGATGGCTTGCACTCGTTTGGGCATTGAGGCCGTCACCGCCGACGGCCTGGAGTTGCAGCGGGTCTGGCGGCATGACGGGCTGCTCACGGCGGCGGCGATCGCGGAACGGGTGCGGTGGCAGCTGGACGGGTGGCTGAACCGGGCAGCCCGCAACAAGACGGCGAAACCGGCCGCGGGGCTGATCCGGCTGCGGCTGGTGCCTGACGGGGTGATCGTCCATCTCGGACTGCAGCCGGGGCTGTGGGGGGACGCCGGCGCCGAACGGGAGCGGGCGCATCGGGCGTTGAGCCGGGTGCAGGGGCTGCTCGGGCCCGAGGCGGTGCTCACCGCGGTGGCGAGCGGGGGACGGTCCGCCGACGACCAGATCCGGTTTGTCCCGTGGGGGGACGAGCGCGTGGCGGCTCGGCCGGGCGCTCACGTCGTACCCATCACAGCCGTTGATTGTGAAGTGCGGGAAGAGGAAGTGCCGGTCAAAGCTGGGCAGGGGCCGCAGTGGCCCGGCCGGCTGCCGGTGCCCACGCCCGCGCTGGTTCTTCCGCGGCCGGAGCCGGTCGTGGTGCTGGATGCCGGTGGGGCGCTGGTGGGGGTGAGTGCGCGGCTCGAGCTGACCGGGACGCCCGGGTTTTTGCAGCTGGAGGGGAGCGGGCGGGCGGAGATCGTGGGATGGGCGGGGCCGTGGCCGGTGGATGAGCGGTGGTGGGCGGCGGGAGAGGCGCGGCGGCGGGCGCGGTTCCAGGTTGCCGTGGCGGACGGGCGGGCCTTTCTGCTGTCGCTCGTGGCGGGGCATTGGGCGATCGAGGCGGTCTATGACTGAGGACGAGCGATGAGTTTTCACAATCCGCGGGTGTCGTGGGGGGAGCTCGAGGGGGCGCTGTCCGGTAAACGGCATCTGCGGGTGGTGGATCCGCTCGCGGTGGACGGGGACGGCGGGGATTCTCCGGCGTGGAGTCGTAAGCGCGAGCCGTACGAGGCGCCTGCGCTCATCCGCGCGCCCGCGAAGGACAAGTACGCGGAGCTGCACTGCCATACCAACTTCAGTTTTCTCGACGGCGCGAGTCATCCCGAGGAGCTGGCGGAGGAGGCGGCGCGGCTGGGGCTGACCGCGCTCGCCGTGACCGATCACGACGGGTTCTACGGGGTGGTGCGGTTCTCGCAGGCGGCCCGGGAGCTGGGGCTGCCCACGATCTTCGGCGCGGAGTTGTCGCTGGACCTGGCGAAACCGCAGAACGGCGAGGCCGATCCCGAGGGCCGTCATCTGCTCGCTCTCGCGCACGGCCCCGAGGGGTACGCGCGCCTGGCCCGGACGATCTCGCGAGGTCAGCTGGACGGGAAGGAGAAGGGCAAACCCGCGTACGGTGATCTGGAACAGATAGCGGAGGTCCTGCGCGACCACGTCCTGGTCCTGACCGGTTGCCGCAAGGGCAGCGTCCCCCGGGCACTGGCCTCGGAGGGTGTGACCGGTGCGGCGCGGGAGCTGGACCGGCTGGTGGATCTGTTCGGGCGCGGGAACGTCGTGGTGGAGCTGACCGCGCACGGCGACCCGTACGACGACGACCGCAACGACGTGCTCTACGAGCTGGCCGGCAGCCGGGGCCTCGAAGTGGTCGCGACCGGCAACGTGCACTACGCGACCCCGGGCCGGCGCCGGCTGGCCACCGCGCTGGCCGCCGTCCGGGCCCGGCGCAGCCTCGACGACATGGACGGGTGGCTGCCCGCCGCCGGGACAGCGCACCTGCGCAGCGCCGCCGAGATGAAACGGCGGTTCGCGGCGTATCCGGGTGCGGTGGAGAACGCCGCGATGTACGGCGAGGACCTGGCGTTCGACCTGAACCTGGTCGCGCCGCGGCTGCCCGCGTTCGAGACCGGGCCGGGGCACACCGAGATGAGCTGGCTGCGGGAGCTGACCATGCGGGGCGCGCAGGAGCGTTACGGGCCACCGCAGGCGCATCCGAAGGCGTACGCGCAGCTGGAGCACGAGCTGCGGATGATCGAGGAGCTGGACTTCCCGGGCTACTTCCTCGTGGTCTACGACATCATGAAGTTCTGCCGGGACAACAGGATCTACGCGCAGGGGCGGGGCTCAGCGGCGAACTCGGCGGTCTGTTACGCGCTGCGCATCACCAATGTGGACGCCGTGGAGTACGACCTGCTGTTCGAGCGGTTCCTGGCGCCGGAGCGGGACGGGCCGCCCGACATCGACGTGGACATCGAGTCGGACCGGCGCGAGGAGGTGATCCAGCACGTCTACGGCAAGTACGGGCGGGAGCACACCGCGCAGGTGGCGAACGTGATCTCGTACCGGCCCCGGTCGGCGGTGCGGGACATGGCCAAGGCGTTCGGGTTCTCGCCGGGGCAGCAGGACGCGTGGAGCAAGCAGATCGACCGGTGGGGCAGCGTCGCCACGCTCGACGTGCAGGACATCCCCGCGCACGTCGTCGACTTCGCCAACCAGGTGCAGAGTTTCCCGCGGCATCTCGGCATCCACTCGGGCGGCATGGTGATCTGTGACCGGCCGATCATCGAGGTGTGCCCGGTGGAGTGGGGGCGGATGCCGGGCCG
Organism: Winogradskya humida; assembly: GCF_016862215.1. Lineage (GTDB taxonomy): Bacteria > Actinomycetota > Actinomycetes > Mycobacteriales > Micromonosporaceae > Actinoplanes > Actinoplanes humidus. Next base: position 7,533 of record NZ_BOMN01000010.1, on the reverse strand, counting down.
CACGGTGCTGCAGTGGGACAAGGACGACTGCGCGGCGATCGAGTTGGTGAAGTTCGACCTGCTGGGGCTCGGGATGCTGTCGGCGCTGCACTACGCGTACGACATGATCGAATCTGATCTTGATATCGGCACCATGCGGCTGGACGATCCCGAGGTCTACGAGATGCTGTGCCGGGCTGATTCCGTCGGTGTTTTCCAGGTCGAGAGCCGGGCGCAGATGGCTACCTTGCCGCGGCTCAAGCCGGACAAATTCTACGATCTGGTCGTCGAGGTGGCGCTGATCCGGCCGGGGCCGATCCAGGGTGGATCCGTGCACCCTTATATAAGACGAAAAAACGGACTTGAGGAACCGAGCGTCCCGCACCCGCTGATGGCCAACGCGCTCGCGAAAACCCTGGGCGTGCCGCTGTTCCAGGAACAACTCATGCAGCTCGCCATCGACGTCGCGGGGTTCGACCCGTCCGAGGCCGATCAGTTGCGCCGTGCGATGGGATCAAAAAGGTCCGCGGAAAAGATGGAAAGAATAAAGCGGCGACTGTATGAGGGGATGGCGGAACGCGGCATCGTCGGAGAACTCGCCGACGACCTGTTCGTGAAGCTCTCGGCGTTCGCCAACTACGGATTCCCGGAGAGTCACGCGATGAGTTTCGCCTACCTCGTGTACGCGAGCGCGTGGCTCAAGCGCTACCACCCGGCACCGTTCTGCGCGGCCCTGCTCAACGCGCAGCCGATGGGTTTCTACTCGCCGCAGTCGCTGGTCGACGACGCGCGCCGGCACGGGGTGGAGGTGCGCCGCCCGGACATCAACCTCAGCGGCGCGGCGGCGGTCCTGGAGTCCACCCCGTCGACCCGGTGGGGTTCGGCCGGGCGTGAACCGCCGCACACGTGGGGGTTGGGCGGGCCGGCGGTCCGGATGGGGCTGGGCAGCGTACGGTCGCTCGGCGAGGAGCTGGCGAAGACGATCGAGCAGGAGCGGCACGAGCACGGCGCATACCGGGACATGGCGGATCTTGCCCGGCGTACGGGCTGCTCGGCCACGCACCTGGAGGCCCTCGCCACCGCTGACGCCTTCGCGGGTTTTGGTCTATCGCGTCGCGAGGCGTTGTGGGCGGCGGGGGCGGCCGCGCAGGACCGGCCCGACCGGTTGCCGGGCACCGTCACGGGCACCACCGCACCGGTCCTGCCCGGCATGGGCGACGTGGACAAGCTGGTCGCGGACGTGTGGGCGACCGGGCTCTCCCCGGACGCGCATCCGGCGCAGTTCATCCGCGGTGAGCTGGACCGGCGGGGTGCGCTGGCGATCAACCGGCTGGGCCGGGTCGAGGCCGGCACACGCATCCGGGTCGGTGGCATCGTCACCCACCGGCAGCGCCCGGCGACGGCGGGCGGGGTTACGTTCATCAACCTGGAAGACGAGACCGGCATGCTCAACGTCACGTGCTCGCCGGGGCTGTGGCAGCGCTACCGCCGGGTGGCCCGGACCAGTTCGGCGCTGGTCGTGCGGGGGCTGCTGGAGAAGACCGAGGGCGTGCTCAACCTGGTGGCGGATCGGCTGGAGGCCCTCACCCCGCCGGTGACCCCGGCGTCTCGCGATTTTCGGTAACATGACCGTATATGTCCCTTTTTGAAGATGGGGGAACGGGTCATGATCCGCACACTCGGGCTGTCGGCGGTGCTGGTGCTCGCCACGGCGTCACCCGCGATCGCGCACTCCGCGGCTTCGTCCGCGCAGCCTGTGGTTTCGTCCGCGCGGCCCAAGCAGAGCGAGCTTGAGGTGAGTTATCTGGCCGACGCGGGTTACGCCGCGGCGGTGGTCCTGCGCTGTGATCCCGCCGGTGGGCCGCATCCGAAGAAGGGCAAGGCCTGCAAGGCGCTCGCCAAGGCGCACGGCGATCCGGGCAAGATCAAGCCCACCAAGGCCATGTGCACTATGGAGTACGCACCGATCACCGCGGCTGTCAAGGGTCAGTGGCACGGCAAGAAGGTTGACTGGTCGAAAACCTATGGCAATCGATGCGAGATGGAGCGCGCGACCAGCGTTTTGATGCTTTTCTAAGTCTCTGTCGGGTTTCTTGCAGAACGACGCGAAACCCTCTCCTCATCGTAAAGCGTCTATCCCTGTGACCGGGGCGGTCCCGGTCCATGGGGGAGGACGCATGCGTCGATCAACCCTGCCCGCGCTGGTAGCGGGCATCGTCACCGCCGGCACCCTGGTGGGTGCCGCACCAAGCTCCGCAGCACCCGCGTCATCGTCACCAGCAGCTTCTCCTGCAGCCTCTCCGGCGGCGGGGCAAGGCACATCGGTCACCCTGATCACCGGGGACCGCGTCACCGTCACCAAGAGCGGCGCCACCTCCGTCCAGCCTGGACCGGGGCGTGCCGGGATGCGCTTCATCAGCACGAAGACCAAGCAGGGCCGGTCCGTGATCCCCGCCGACGCGCTGCCCCTGCTGCGCGCGGGCCGCGTCGACCAGCGGCTCTTCGACGTCACGTCACTGATCGCCGGGGGCTATTCCGACGAGCTTCCGCTGCTGGTCGCGTACCCGAAGAGCAAGAATGCGGCTCCGCCGACTGATAGTCCAGGCTTGGGTAGCAGCAGAGCAAAGGCGGCGACTTCCGTCGAGGGCGCGCGGGTGACGCGGGACCTGCCGGTGGTCGGGGCGCTCGCGGTCCGTGCCAACCTGCAGGGCCGTGCGGGGCTCTGGAAATCCCTGACCACGGGTACGCAGTCAGCGCGCGCCCTGAGTGCCGGTGTCGAGCACATCTGGCTCGACGGCACCCGCAAGATCAGCCTCGACGTCAGCGTTCCGCAGATCGGTGCGCCGGCGGCGTGGCAGGCAGGGCTCGACGGCACCGGCGTGAAGGTCGCGATCCTCGACACGGGCATCGACGCCACCCACCCCGACCTCGCCGGGCAGATCGCCGAGTCGCAGAACTTCACCACCGCGCCCGACACCGACGACACGGTCGGCCACGGCACCCACGTCGCGTCGACCATCGCGGGCACCGGTGCCGCGTCGGGCGGCCGCTACCGCGGTGTCGCACCCGGCGCGAAACTGGTCATCGGCAAGGTCTGCGGCGACCAGTTCTGCGAGGAGTCCGACATCCTCGCCGGCATGTCCTGGGCCGCGGGCAAGGCGCCGGTCATCAACATGAGTCTCGGCGGCGGTGACACCGAGGGCATCGACCCCCTCGAAGCCGCGGTCAACGATCTCACCGCCCAGTTCGGCACGCTGTTCGTGATCGCGGCCGGCAACTCCGGCGGTGACGCCACGGTCGGCTCGCCCGCCACCGCCGACGCGGCCCTCGCGGTCGGTGCGGTGGACCGCGACGACCAGCTCGCCGACTTCTCCAGCCGCGGCCCGCGGATCGGCGACAACGCCATCAAGCCCGAGATCACCGCCCCCGGCGTCGAGATCGTCGCGGCCCGGGCGGCGCACGACCAGATCGGTGGCCCCGCAGCGCTCCCGCAGTACTCGAGCCTCTCCGGCACCTCGATGGCGACGCCGCACGTCGCCGGCGCCGCCGCGATCCTCACCCAGCAGCACCCGGGCTGGAGCCCGCAGCAGCGCAAGACCGTCCTCATGGGAGCGGCCAAGCCGACCGCGGGCGTCAACGTGTACGGCCAGGGCGCCGGCCGCGTCGACGTGGCCCGCGCGATCACCCAGCAGGTCGCGGTCCAGGAGGGCACTGTCAGCTTCCAGGGCGGTCTCTGGCCGCACGACGACGACCAGCCCGAGACGAAGACGGTGACCTACCGCAACGACGGGCCCGACCCGGTCACGCTCACGCTGGCGCTCTCCGCGCCCGCGGCGGTGTTCAGCGTCGCCGACACCACCCTCACGGTGCCGGCCGGTGGCACCGCGACGACCACGGTCACCGCGGACACCAGCGCCGACGTGGCGGACGGCTTCCACAGCGGCTACCTCACCGCGACCGGTCCCGGCGGGCTCAAGGTCGAGGCCCCGGTCGGCGTGTTCCGCGAGCCGGAGAGCTACGACGTCAGCTACGAGATGATCAACCGCGACGGCACCCCCGCCGAGAACGGCTACGCGGTCTTCTTCAACCTCGACACCCTCGCCTTCTACGACATCTACGGCGCGGGCGGCAAGAAGCGGCTGCCCAAGGGTGACTACGGCATCTACTCGTTCATCGGTGAGGTGGACACCGCCCTGCTCGCGGACCCGCGGCGGACCATCGACGGGCCCGGCACGGTCAGCATCGACGCCCGGGTCGCCAAGCCCGTGGCGATCACCAAGCCGAAGCCCGAGGCGCTCACCACGCTGCTCGCCGCGAGCGCCGACTGGCGGGGCGACGACTACGGGATCGGCGCCGGGGCGCTCGGCGACGAGACCTATCCGGTGTTCACCGGGCAGCTCGGCGATCGCGTGCCGGCGGCGGGATTCAGCAGCTCGATCAACGCCGGGTTCGCGAAGCCCGACGCCGCGGGGTCGGTGCGCAACAGCCCGTACACGTATGACTTCGCCTGGTTCAAGGACGGCGTGATGTTCGACGGGCTGACCAAGACGGTCAAGACCCGCGAGCTGGCCACCATCAAGGCGAAGTATGCGACCGAGGCGACCGGGGCGTACGGCGTCAAGGGCAACTCCGCCCAGAACGCCAACGGCGGTGGCTGGTCGGTGCTCATCCCGTTCGACCTGCCGTTCCAGCGCACCGAATACGTGAACACCGAGAAGGGTGTGCAGTGGGCCGGCGACTTCTACCAGGAGCTGCCGCCGCCGACCGAGGACGACTGGCCGGTGGACGTCAGCGCCTCGTTCGAGCCGGCGACGGCGTTCAAGGCCGGTCGCACGTACCGTCAGGAATGGAACAAGGCCGTCTTCGCACCCAGCGTGGCCAAGCCCTCCTACCCGTACGACTACGTGACCCGGGTCGGCGACACCATCTACGCCCAGCCGCCCACGCACGGTGAGGGCCCCGGCCGCCCCGGCTTCTCGACGCTGGACTCGGCCAAGCTCGCGCTCTACCGCAACGGCACGCTGGTCTCCGAGGCCGACGCCGAGTGGGGCGAGTTCGCGGTGCCGGCCGCCGCCGGTGACTACCGCCTCGAGCTGACCGCGACGCGCAGTGCGCCGCACACGCTGTCCACGAGCGTCGCCGCGACGTGGACGTTCCGGTCCGCGCACACCGACGGGGAGGCGCCGGTGCGGCTGCCGCTCTCCACGGTCCGGTTCAACCCGGCGCTGGACGAGCACAACACGGCCCGGGCCGGTAGGGCCCTGTCCATCCCGGTCCACGTCGACCAGCAGGTCAAGGCGCGGGTCGGCGCGGTCACCGTCGAGGCGTCGTTCGACGACGGGCAGACCTGGCGGCGCGTGCCGGTCAGCGGCTCGGGTGCCGACCGGGTAGCCGTGGTGCGCAGCCCGGGCGGTGCCGGGTTCGTGTCGCTGCGGGCCTCGGTGCGCGGGGCGGTCACGGAGACCGTCATCCGGGCGTACGCGGTCAGATAACACTGAGTGAGGGGTGTGGCGGGCTCAGGCTCGCCACACCCCCGCTCGTCATACCCGGCGTGCCCGGGGCCGATACGCTGCCGACGTGGACACCGCATCGACGCGTACCCCCCGACCGCCCGTCACCGTGCGCACGGCCGCCGTCTGGGCTGTGCTGCGCCGAGAGCTCGATCGGCACGCCGGCCGGGAGCTGACCGTGCTCGACGTGGGCGGCGGCACCGGCGGCTTCGCCGTCCCGCTCGCCGAGCTCGGTCACACCGTCACCGTGGTCGACGCCAGCCCCGACGCCCTCGCCGCCCTGACCCGCCGGGCCGCCGACGCGGGGGTGGCCGGCCGGGTCCGCGCCGTGCAGGGCGACGGCGACGCGCTCTCCGGCCTGGTCGAGCCGGGCAGCGTCGACCTCATCCTCTGCCACGCCGTCCTCGAGTTCGTCGACGACCCCGCGCAGGTGGTCGCCGCGATCAACACCGCACTGCGCCCCGGCGGAACGGTCAGCCTGCTCGTCGCCGGACGGGCGGCCGCGGTGCTCGGGCGGGCCTTCAACGGCAACCTCGCCGCCGCGTCCGCGCTGCTCAACGACCCGGACGGGCGGGCCGGGCAGCGCGACAACGTGCGCCGGCGTTACGACGCGAGCAGTGCCGCGGCGCTGCTCGGCGAGGCGGGGCTCACGGTCGAGGAGACCCATGGCGTCCGGGTCCTGGCCGATCTCCTGCCCGCCGCCGTCGTCGAGGGCGACCCGCAGGTGATGCTGGAGCTGGAGCTCGCCCTCGCCTCCCGGCCCCCGTTCCGCGACATCGCCTCCCAGCTGCACGTCTTCGCCCGGCGCCCATGACACTTCCCGACCCGTTCACGATCGTCCGGCCCGCGTATGGGAGCGGCAGCCTCGCTGATCTGCTGCCCAGCATCTCCGCGGTGCTCGGCGTGCCGGGGGCTGTCGATGTGCTCGGGCTTGATCTTGAGGGGATCGACCGGGTCGCTGTGCTGCTTGTCGACGGGCTCGGGGCGTACCAGATGCAGGAAGCCTCGCTGCACGCGCCGATCCTGGGGCAGTGGGCCGGACGCACGCTGACCTCGGGTTTTCCGTCCACGACGCCGGTCAGCCTGGCCACCCTCGGCACCGGGACGCCGCCGGGGCAGCACGGGATCCTCGGCTTCACCGTGCGCAGGCCCGACGGCAGCGTGCTGAACCACATCCACTGGGGCAAGGACCCCGACCCGGCCACGTGGCAGCCGATGCCGACGCGGTTCGAGCTCGCGCGGGCCGCCGGGGTGCGGTCGACGCTGGTCACCAAGCCGTCGTTCCGGGGGAGCGGGCTGACCGTCGCCTGCTATCGCGGTACCTCGTTCGTCGGGGCGGATGATCCGCAGGCGTTGTCGGAGGGGATGCTGCGCGCTCTCTCGGAGCCCGGGATCGTCTACGGGTATCACCCCGACCTCGATCATCACGGGCATGGGAGCGGGGTCGGGTCGCCGGAGTGGATCGCCGCTGCCGTGGGGGTGGGGGAGTTGATCTCGCGGGTGGTCGCGGGGTTGCCCGCCGGGGCCGCGCTGTTCGTCACGGCTGATCACGGGCAGCTGAACGTTCCTGCTGATGGGCGGCTTGATCTTGCTGCTGATCCGGTGCTGGCCGCGGGGGTTGTCGGGGTGGCGGGGGAGCCTCGGATGCGGCATCTGCATGTCGCTCCTGGCGCTGGTGCCGATGTTGCCGCGGCTTATCGGGCTGTCCTGGGACAAAACGGACTTGTCATGACTCGGGAGGAGGCTGTTGCTTCCGGGTTGTTCGGGGCGGTGTCGCCGGGGCATCGGGAGCGGATCGGGGATGTGGTCGTCGCCTGCCTAGGGACCACCGTTCTGACCGCTGGGGGGTGGGAGCCGCCTTCCGTCGCGAAGCTGGTCGCCTATCACGGGTCGCTCACCGCGATCGAGATGACGGTTCCGCTGCTCAGCTTTGTCGCCGGCCCTCGCTAGCCGCAGCCCGCAGCCCGCAGCCCGCAGCCCGCAGCCCGCAGCCCGCAGCCCGCAGCCCGCAGCCCGCAGCCCGCAGCCCGCAGCCCGCAGCCCG